>CAYIYZ010000021.1:0-1117 GCA_964367935.1 uncultured Oscillospiraceae bacterium | reverse complement strand
CTTCCACATAATCTATTGGATGACGAAATGCTGCTTTTTCACTTTGCCCTATTGATGCAGGCCATCCACCACGAACTATGGCTCTGGCAATGTGCTCAATGGTAAGTTCGCTTATGGAACTGACATCGTTTTGGTTATCGAATAAACTTTGCAGTGAAATACTACCGTTTGACTCGTTGGATTCAAATAGACTCATAGGGCGCATAATCATTCGGGAAATTCTCCCTGTACCGGTGTGCTCCACCACATTGTCTTTAGGGACAGCGGAACCGGTTAGTATAAATTGCCCCATTTCACCTCTCATGTCCACTGTGTGTCGAACGGCATCCCATAAAACAGGGGCAGTTTGCCATTCGTCTAATAATCTTGGGGTTTCACCATTTAATAGTAGTGAGGGCTTAATGGCTGCCGCTTGCTGATAAGATGAGCGTTTGTCAGGGTCTTGCATAAACAGATGGCTTTTAGCATTTTCCATTGCAGTTCGTGTTTTACCGCACCATTTTGCACCTTCTATAAGTACTGCTCCACTGGTTTGGAGTCTATCATTTAAAATTCTATCGGCAATTCTTTTCCTGTATGAACTTTTCATTTTATTCACCTCTTAATAGTAGTATGTACAAATTACACTTATAGTATAACCATAACTTCCGAAAATATCAAGGTTTTACTTCCGGAAATATCAAGGTTTTACTTCCGGAAATATTGGAATATTAAAGCGTAATTAAACTTAACGCTAAGTTGATTATTATAAGAATATTTTTCTTTGATAAAGCAACAGCTCCCCACGACAATGCCTGGGGGAGCTGATTATATCATATGTAATCTTGGTTCAAAATAAATGTTTACAATTTAATGATTATTTGATGTTGGTTGGCGAAAAGTTGGCAATTAATTGGCAAGGCAGAAATGAAAATTAACGAATAGTTGTATAACTATTGGCAATTAGTGAATATATATGATTTCACTTAACTTCACAACAAACTGGTGATTTTCCACTTATATGTGTGAATGATTACACTCTATTTAATTTAGCTTAATGTATATTCATACCAAAGTGTAATTTTCAAAATCCCGTGGTAGTAATACCGTGTGGGTTCGACCCCCACCACCGGTACCA
>CAYIYZ010000020.1:0-1198 GCA_964367935.1 uncultured Oscillospiraceae bacterium | reverse complement strand
CGGTAAAAAGTCGTGGTTTTTGCCTTTTGATAAAGGATATAATGATGGTGGTGGTAATCCTCCAAATCCACAAGGAATGATGACTGACTATCTTTGGGAAAAGGTTTTCACCAAAATAGAACTTGCCAACATTATAGAAAACTATGCTCAGGTTATAGAATCCATAAATCCAGAGACGAAAAAGAAAAGCTACACTCAAATATTTCCCAGATATCATCAATTAGCCGCTGTAAAGTCCCTGATTAAAGATGTTTATGACAAGGGTATTGGGCAAAAATATTTAATTCAACATAGCGCCGGAAGCGGAAAATCCAACTCCATTGCTTGGCTTGCCCATCAATTAGTAGGGCTTGAAAAAGATGGGAACACAATTGTTGATACTGTTGTGGTTGTTACAGATAGAATTAATCTTGATAAGCAAATTAGAGATACCATAAAGCAGTTTATGCAAGTATCCAGTACAGTTTGTTGGGCAGAGCGTTCAGGGGATTTAAAGAAGGGAATTGAAGAAGGAAAAAAGATTATTATAACTACTGTGCACAAGTTTCCGTATATTTTAGAAGATATGGGTACTAGCCATAAGGGGAAATCATTTGCAGTAATTATTGATGAGGCGCATTCCAGTCAAAGTGGGTCTATGTCAGCAAAAATGAATATGGCTTTATCAGGTGATTATTCAACTGATGATGAAGAAGATATAGAAGATAAAATAAACAAGCTTGTGGAAGGCAGAAAAATGCTTACTAATGCAAGCTATTTTGCATTTACGGCCACACCTAAAAATAAAACTCTTGAAATGTTTGGTGTGACTTATGAAGATGGTGGGGAAATTAAACATAAACCATTCCATATATACACAATGAAACAAGCGATCGAGGAAGGTTTTATACAAGATGTTTTAAAGAATTATATAACATACAACAGTTACTATAAGTTGGCGAAAACTGTTGAAAATGATCCGCTTTTTGATAAGAAGAAAGCGCAAAAGAAACTTAGATATTTTGTGGAAAGTAATTCTTTTGCAATTTCCCAAAAGGCACAAATTATTGTAGAACATTTTCATGAACAAGTTATTAATCAAAATAAGGTTGGTGGGAAAGCTCGTGCTATGGTTGTTACAAGTAGCATACAAAGAGCTATAGATTATTACTATGCTATTATAAAAGCACTTGAAAGTAGGAATAGTCAGTATAAACCA
>CAYIYZ010000019.1:0-1200 GCA_964367935.1 uncultured Oscillospiraceae bacterium | reverse complement strand
GTGGTTGTCCTGAACAAATTCCACATCTATGCCGATTTCCTGGAAATCTCTTTTCGAGTAACTCTCCATAAAAAATCCTCGCTTATCTTTTAAAACCGCTGGCTCTATTACCAACAACCCCTTTATCGGGGTCTCAATCACATTAAATTTTCCCATTATTTCGTTTTAATTCTACTTAGCAAATACTGACCATACTGATTTTTAATCATAGGCTCTGCCAATTCCCTGAGTTTCTGTTCATCTATCCAGCCATACTCATAGGCTATGGCCTCCAAACACGCAACTTTCAACCCCTGCCTCTTTTCGATGACTTCGATGAATGTTGAGGCCTCAGAGAGCGAGTCGTGCGTGCCCGTATCCAACCACGCAAAGCCCCGCCCGAGGGTCTGCACTTTGAGCTCATTGTCCCTCAAAAACCACTCATTTACTGTGGTAATTTCGTACTCCCCCCTCGCTGATGGCTTAATGCTGTGCGCCACGTCCACCACCTTGTTGGGGTAGAAGTATAGCCCCACCACGGCATAATTGCTCTTTGGTTTGGTTGGTTTCTCTTCAATGGAAATGGCTTTGCCCTCCCCATCAAATTCCACCACTCCATAGCGCTCCGGGTCGCTGACGTGGTAGCCAAAGACTGTGGCAAGCCCTTTGTCTGCATTTTTCACAGCATCTTCGAGCATTGTTGGAAAGCCGTGACCGTAGAAAATATTATCGCCAAGCACGAGGCACGCTGTGTCATCCCCAATAAAGTCTTTGCCAATGGTAAAGGCCTGTGCCAGTCCATCGGGAGAGGGCTGCTCGGCATATTCAAAGCGCACGCCATAGTCCTTACCATCTCCCAGCAATCTCTTAAAGCCCGGCAAATCGTGCGGGGTGGAGATAACCAGAATTTCACGAATCCCCGCCAACATTAGCACCGAGATAGGATAAAAAATCATCGGTTTGTCAAATATAGGAAGCATTTGTTTGGAAACTCCACGAGTTACGGGATATAACCTTGTTCCGCTCCCCCCTGCCAACACAATTCCCTTCATAGTTGATATAAATTTAGTTCCTTAAAAGTTGAGTCTATTTCTTTTTTCTTTCATTTCTCGCAGACTCATAGACAAAGGTACTATTTTTTCGTTACAACTAAGTCAAATAACCTAAATTTATCACACTGGCTACTAAATATCGGCTCTATGAGATGTTGCACATAGTTCA
>CAYIYZ010000018.1:0-1433 GCA_964367935.1 uncultured Oscillospiraceae bacterium | reverse complement strand
ACATAATCGTTGCCCTAATCTCTTTCACGCACGTGCAGTGTTCAGATAAATCGGGAAAGCGAATTACAGCGTTATTTGCGAGATTCAAGCTATGGTCATTTTCCCCAAGTAAAAACGCCCTTTCCCTATACATATTCTAACAGGCTCTATTTTCTGTTTCTGTGAATTAGTGGCTGCAAACGAATTTGCTTAGTTGTGAAGTTTTATTAACATTGTAGTGTAATTAACCACTAAAACCAAAATGCAACTATGAGTAAGTCACTTTTATTGCTATTATTATCTACCATCTTTGTTGGCTGTGGCGCACCTGCCCCAAAAAGTACGACTACAGCAAAATCCGACAGTTCCACCACTGCAACAATAGTCGAGCAAGTTGCCCTGCCAGCCTTAAGCAACGAAACCCAGGGAGAGCTCACCGACGAGGTCTTTGGCGAGGTCATCGAGCTCAAAGGAGTGAGTGTCCCCACGGACGATATATTCGGCATTAGCGAGGCGCAGATGTTGGTGAGAGATTCACTACTCTTTTTAAAAACCATACAAGGCGACAAACTGCTCCGAGTTTACAGCTTGCCAGATTTTAAACTCGTTGCCACGGCTGCTCCCAAGGGTAGAGGCCCTGGGGAGTTCCAATTCCCTGACATTATAAAATCTAATGCCAAGGACACGCTACTGTACCTATATGAGAGCAGTAGCAGCAGAATTTACGCGCTCAAATCGGACTATAGCGTGAGTATTGCGCACCAAGGAGAGGTGGACGGCAATCAAGAGCAGTTTTCATCCTACAATAGACAGTGGGGAACACTGGACAACGCCCCTAATCTTGTCTATATGCAGCAGGATTACGAAAAAAAGAAGAATGAAATTTTGGTAAATAAGGTGGTGGGGGATAGCGTGACGACAACCGCTGTTGCCGATTTGACCTTTAACCCAAAGTATAAGAATTGGCCAGCATATATTGGCTCGTTTGGCGTGAATGAAAAGCTGGGTAGAGCATATTATGCTTATAAATACTTTAAACGAGTGGTGGTATGTGACATAAATAGTGGGGAGTTTAAGGTCTTGGATTTTGACACAGCGCAGAGCGGGCTGAAGAATGGATCGATGGATCAAAGCGTAACTCACTATTGGAAGTCGGCCAATGGGGATGACCACTTCTATTTGCTATATAGCGGCCGTACGCCTGTGGATGTTGGCAGGGATAATAGCCGAGGAAATGCTCATATCTTTATCGAGAAGTATGATTGGAATGGCACTCCGGTGGCGAAGTATAGGCTTGATGGCTGGGGCTACTTCACAGTAGACGAGGCGCGTGGTAAAATCTATCTTTGCTCCACCACCGAGGAGCACCCCTTTATGGTCTATGATTTGCCGTAATTGTCGATTTTGCTCTGAATTTTATAAATACTGGCAGTATAAAGACTATTGCCACTATT
>CAYIYZ010000017.1:0-2015 GCA_964367935.1 uncultured Oscillospiraceae bacterium | reverse complement strand
ATTTACACCATTACACATTCTCTTTTTATTGTATCACTAATTTATTGTTTTTCAAGCATAATAAATGTGAAAAGAGCATATATATGATGAATAATACTAATATTTACGGCGGTACAAAAGGCGGTCACCCTTAGGGTGACCGCCTTTTGCTTGACTTACTTTATTCTGCTGTGAGATATCTCATTAGCATGGTTGCAATGTTGCTCTCGCCGAACGTGCCGTATTGATTGTCCGTGTTTGTGACACTCGCTATGGGCAAGAGCACCGCTACCATTAGGCAGAGGATGAGCGCAATTGATAATATTTTTGTTCAATTTGCTATCGCAATTTTGAGCTATAATTTTATTATACTTTTTTCGCTGTCACAAAATTCTCTAAAATCATCTTCCGACATTGGTTTTGCGTAATAATAACCTTGTACGATGTCGCAATCTATTTCTTTTAGCATAATTAAATCCTCTAAGGTTTCTACTCCTTCGGCAACCGTTTTTATATTCAAGTCTTTCGACAATCTTATTACGCTGGCTACAACAGCTATACCACGTTCGCGACTTTGTGATGCAGCAAAAAAGCTCCTATCTAATTTCAAAACATCAACCGGTGTGTTTTTCAACAGCCCTAATGAGCTATACCCAATACCAAAATCATCCATAAAGACTTTGAAGCCTTCTTTATGCAAATCATTTATAAAGGAATTTAAATCACAATCAGTACTGAGCATACTTGTTTCCGTTATTTCTATTCCCAAGTACTTGGGATTAACATCGTATTTCTTGCATATCGCGGTTAGATTTGAAACAAAGTCTGAAGAGTATAAATTCTTTCTTGAAAAATTAACCGAGATGGCAAAAGGCTCTCTTCCTTCTTTTTCCCATAAACTCAAAAAACTACAAGCTTTTTCAAACATGTACATATCAAGTTTTAATATAAAGCCATTTTTTTCAAAGAGTGGAATAAACTCATTTGGAGCTCTTGTTCCTACCGTAGGACTTATCCATCTTACTAAGGCCTCAGCTGCAATCATCTTGCCTGATCTCAAACTTAATTCAGGTTGCAAAACCATCTTAAATTCACCATCTAAAAGTGCTTTTTCCATAGTATTTTCGATTTCTTTCGCTTTTATTGCATCGCTTAAGTATTCGTTTGTAAAAATACTAGTGTGTAATTTTTCTTCCTTTGCCTTATGGTGAGCAATATTTACTTTCTCTATACATGTTTGAATGTCATGTAGGTCACTATCGTTTATGTAATAAAATCCCGAAACGATTTGTAGATTATATTTAAAATTTTCGCCTAAATTTCTATATAATCTACGCTTGTAATCGTCATACCAATTCTCGGTTTCGTCTTTTGAGTATGATATCAAAGTCAAAAATTCATCATTATATATGTGTGAAGATAAGCAATCATACTTGCCTTCGGGTTGAATAGAAGCCGCCATGCTTTTTAATATCTTATCCCCTTCTGAAACGCTAAGGGTTTCATTGACTAGTCTAAAGTTTTCTATATCAAATTTTATTAGCAAAAACTTCTTCGTATGATGGCTATTTATAAACTTAGGCGCATCTAATCTAAATTTCAGCAAAGTATTTATTTTTGTAAGCGGTGAAATATAGGCAATTTCTTCAAGGCTTTTAAGATGCTTACGGCGATTTAGCCCGATAAAATAAGCAAACAAACATATAATTAATATCAAAGAAGAAGACATAATTGCACTCACAATTATAATATGGTTTGTAGTAGATTGAATGATTGTTTCAGGGATAATCGACATAATGGACCAATCTTTTACACCAACAGACGTATAAATTACGCGATACACTTCTCCATTAAACTCAATTTTCTGCTCTCCTGCACTTCCGTTTGATACATCTGTTTTAAGCAAGTCAAATTGGTCATAATCTACTAGATTAAAATTAGATATGACATCAAACACATTTTCATGCGGAATAAAATACGTATTATCGACGCCGTTTGAGATTATATTACCTTTGCTATCAATCAAAAGATTTGCA
>CAYIYZ010000016.1:0-2106 GCA_964367935.1 uncultured Oscillospiraceae bacterium | reverse complement strand
GTATAGGTATACTTTTATGCAAAAAGAAAAATAACATAGTTGCTGAATATTCTTTAAAAGATATGACAAAACCAATGGGGATAAGTGAGTATAAATTAACAGGTGCATTACCTGAGAACCTTGAAGATGCTCTACCGTCAGCAGAAGATATCATTAGTCGCTTGGCAAGTTCACTTGCTGATTCAAATGAACTAAACAAAACCAATAGCCAAGAAACTCCTAATTGAAGTTGCAAAATACCCACTATTGAATCAAATTTCAATAGTGGGTATTTTCTATTCAAAACAAGCTATGCAAGAAACTTTGCATTAACATTTTGCTCTTTGAAATTATGACCTTTAGTTTTCAAATCTGCAATTTTCAGTGCCACAAGATTTATATCGGAGTTTAGCGTGCTTGCGACCTGAGCCACATCATATCCCCTATAAACTAGCTCCAAAACCTCATCGTCAGGCAGTGAAATATTTGCAGCAAAAATGTTCGCTTCATACTCCATCCTGATACCACGCATGTCAAAAATGTTAAATTCATGAAAACCTCCAATACGAATTGCCTCACGTCGGTGAAGTTGGTCATGTCCAATTTCGTGCAGCAGAACTATGGATTTTGTTATGGGGTCCAAGTCCTCTTTTATAAAAATAAACCTGTGTTTATCAATCACTTTATATACACCTTTTTGCTTAACAAAAGGCTGTTCTGAAACTGCAATTCCCAAATCATTAGCAAGTTTATATGCATCTCGAGTACCAAATTTCAGAAAAAGTTTATCGGCTTTTTCAGTGGCACTATCGGCACAAATTTTCATCAAATCCCCCCAATCAAGTATCTATTATAAAACTATTCGCTGTCGCTTTTTAGATATTTCTTCGGGGTATATTTTTTGTTATTTTTTTTCGCCATGACATATGCTTCCTGTACGGCAAGCATCAAAACATCCATGTCTTCCTCTGCCATTTCACCTCCGGCAAAGAGTCCTGTAAGTTCATTTACAAGTTTTTCAGCGCCAATTTTTCCTCTATAACCATAGTTTTGCTCTGATGTGGCAATAAATAGCTCGTTTTCTGTAAGTAAATAATTTACATTTACTTCGAGTGCATTTGCTAAACGCTCATAATTTTTCATGCCACGTGGTCTGGATTTCCCTGTTTCATACGAGGAGATTATTTTGGTAGTAACTCCCATTTTAGTTGCGAGTTCACTTTGCTTCAATCCTAGTTTATTTCTCTCTGTTCTTACTTTTTCGGCAAAAGTCATAATTTGACACCTCTTTATTATATGTAGTTTAACTATAAAATAACTCTTGACATTCCCAGTCAAAGTATATTATAATCAAGATATACTTAAACTACAAACAGCATAACACTAAATACTTATTAAGTCAAGAGGAAGGAGCGAAAAAAGTGAGTGAACGAGTTATTTTACACTGTGACATGAACAATTTCTATGCCTCGGTTGAGTGTATGTTAAACCCAGAATTGCGAGATTTAACCCTTGCAGTCAGTGGTTCAGCCGACGACAGGCACGGAATTATTCTTGCAAAAAATCAAAAAGCAAAAGCCTTCGGAGTGAAAACAGGCGAGACAATTTGGGAGGCAAAACAAAAATGCCCAGACTTGGTTTGTGTGCCTCCACACTATGAGGAATACCTAAAATATTCCAAACTTGCAAAGGAGATTTATCTCAGATACACCGACAAAGTTGAGCCGTATGGCATGGATGAATGTTTTTTAAACGTCACAAATTCAGTCTACGGTACTGGCGAGGAAATCGCCGAGGAAATCCATCAAGCTATAAAATTTGAACTCGGTTTAACCGTTTCAATCGGTGTGAGTTTTAACAAAATTTTCGCAAAACTAGGTTCAGATATGAAAAAGCCTGATGCAATAACAATCATAAAAAGTGAAAGTTTCAGAGAAAAGATTTGGCATTTACCTGCCTGTGAACTTTTGGGTGTTGGACGTGCGACAAATAGAGTTCTTACAAATTGTGGCATAAACACCATAGGAGAACTGGCAAATGCCCCTGACGATTTTCTGGAAAATCGTTTTGGGATAAACGGCTTAAAACTGAAACTTTATGCAAACGGAATGGATACTTCACCTGTGC
>CAYIYZ010000015.1:0-2174 GCA_964367935.1 uncultured Oscillospiraceae bacterium | reverse complement strand
CCCTCATTCTCAATCATCACTTTTGGGTTCATACTTGTAGTGAGTACGCTGACTAACATAAATGCCACCAGTCCAAGTATTAAGGATGCGAATGTATAAAATGCTCCTTTTTTATTACGAAACACATTTCTTGCAGATAAGGCGAATATACGAATTTTCTTAGAGTGTTTTTGCTTTCCTTTGTAGTCTGTATATTTCGCCGCTTCAATAGGGGATATTTTCCCTGCTATTCTTGCGGGCTTAAAACTGCCTAACATTACAGTCGCAAAAGTAAATACAGTAGCACCGATATAAACATACGGCGAAAAGGATACAACAGCTTCAACTTCTCCGGCAAAAAAGAAATTCATTGTAAGTGGAACGATTACAAAAGATGTGAGTGTTCCTAAAATTAGTCCTGCCACAATCCCAATAAAAGACAACTTCATAACTTGCATGTAGATAATTTTTATAATTTGTCTTTTTGTTGTTCCTAATGTCTTTAGTTGCCCATAGTGTGCTATATCTTTTGTAACTCCAATATACAAAACATTGTAAATAAGTAAATAAGCCGTTATTGCGATTAAGGCAATTAATGCTATTGCAGTGTATGTGACTGATTTATTTTGCGATAAGGTAGGAACAAGCGATATTTCTTGATTTTTGCTTAGATTTAATTCTGCCGTTACCATATCTATATCACTCACATTTTGCAAAGACACCATTGCGATAACTTCTACATCTTGCACTGTTTGTAAAAACTCACTTGAAATATATGCAGTACCTCTATCGCCTGTGCGAGTTTGTAAATAGTCGGTGTAATATCCAGATAATGTAAAGTCTTTTATTGTATCTTCGGGCATTCCGTTAAGGCGATAACTTAGAGTAATACTCATTCCTATGGTTGGCTCGGAAATCCCCATACTCTGAATAGCCCAAGTAGGAAGCATAATTTCATTTTCATTTGTGGGATATGTGCCGTGAATATCATCTATCGTCGGTATCCTATGATTTTCCCATTCGGTATTATCTAACCAGACAAGCCCCAACTTCGTATTTTCGGTGACAGATCCGGCGATAATTTGTGTACCAACATTTTCTATGCCGTTATATTGCTCTTTTAGCTGTTCAATTTGTTCGATATTTGAATTAGTCACCGCAAAATGGGCGATAGTACCCATAGATTTAGTGCTATTTTCGGTATAAGTTTCACCGTAACTAAGTCCCATACTGATTGTGGTAACTAACATAAATGCTGTTATAGCAATAGCTAAAATAATGAATAAGTTTCTTTGTCGCTGATTTTTATAACTTCTATCAGCAATTGTTTTTATCACTTTTTTATTATTGTTTCCAAAAAGAATATCGCTCATTGTTATGCACCTCCTTACGCAGTAATACGCCCATCTTCAATGCGTATGATACGGTCTGCAATTCCTGCAAGTTGCATATCGTGGGTAATCATAACGACAGTTTGATTAAACTTTGTGCTTGTTACTCTAAGAAGTCCTAAGACATCTTCTGTTGTTCTGCTATCAAGGTTTCCAGTAGGCTCGTCAGCAAGAAGAATAGCGGGTTTTGAAAGTATTGCTCTTGCGATTGCAACTCTTTGTTGTTGCCCACCCGAAAGCTCAGAGGGCATATTATATAGTTTGTCAATTAGTCCAAGCGATTTAACAACTTCGTTCAAGAATGTTTCGTCAACCTTATTTCCGTCAAGTTCAAGCGGTAGCGTGATATTCTCATAAACATTCAAAATCGGAACAAGGTTATAGTTTTGAAATACAAAACCTATATTTCTTCTTCTGAAAATAGTTAGGCGGTCGTCTTTCAATTCAGAGAGTTCGTGTCCACCAACCGAAACAGTACCGCTTGTCGGTGTATCAAGCCCACCAAGCATATTTAGTAAAGTGGATTTTCCACTTCCCGAAGTTCCGACAACCGCAATAAACTCACCTGTTTTTACAGTTAAGTTTACGCCGTCAAGTGCTTTGACTATATTTGGCTCTTTGCCATAATATTTTTTTAAGTCCGTTGTATGAAGTATATCCATATTCTAAATCTCCTTTTCAAATGTTATGTCTTAATTATAAAAAGCAAATGTTACGAAAACCTCTCAATTTCAAAATCAATTCTCACAGTATTGTAACAATTAGAAAAGGGGCAAGCAAGTATGCCGCCCCTAATCATAAACA
>CAYIYZ010000014.1:0-2572 GCA_964367935.1 uncultured Oscillospiraceae bacterium | reverse complement strand
TAAAATACGTATTATCGACGCCGTTTGAGATTATATTACCTTTGCTATCAATCAAGAGATTTGCAAAAATTCCATCAAGGGGGTTTGTGAAAATGCCATTAAGAGTATCCACATAATTAAGGCCTGCTAATACTCCACGAATCTCGCCCTTTGCAATCATCGGCGTTGAAATAACTATAGTGCTAATCCCGTTTTGGTCAGTAGCAATTAGGTCGCTTATTGTAGTTTCACCACTCATGGCATTTTGGAAATATGCTTCTTCATAAGCATCACCAACATTCCCGTCACTTCCCACTGCATAGCCATATGGATTTATTACCATTACATAGTCAAAGCTCTCAGAAATATAATCATACTCACCTGATTCAAAATCAACATATCTTAAATAATCCCAAACAGGCAGTAAAGACGCTGTCGATTCAAGCAGATTAATATTTGATTCAAACTCTAGTCTAAATGTGTCTACATTGTTATCCATTAATTGTTGAATGCTTTGATTAGACAATCCATTAATTTCATCTCTGATAAAAAAATTATAAATAAGTGTCGAAAAAATCAAAAGTATAACAACCGCAATGACAGCAATGACTTGCAAGAATTGATTTTTTAGTAAATTCTTCATTTTACCCTCCATACTGATGTGTTTTTTGTATGGGTACATGAGTAGAATTTCAAATTCTGCTCAGCGATAATAATGTTTGTGACGCATCGGCACAAACACTATGGATGAAAAAAGAGATCATCAGCTTCTTTTTTCACCATTTCATTTCTTTGAAAACCATATCAATTTTAAGCGTCTATTTTTTCATTAAGATAATTCACGTATTCGTCTGCGTACTCTGTCACATCTTCGCCACTTAAAATCTTTTGAAGCATTTCATACCATGCACTTCGTTGCTCTGTCCATTCAATCGTTACTTGGTAATAATCTCCGAGATTTTTCATAAACGGAAAATAGCCCATCATTCTTTCTTCAAATTCCGTTCCTACATACACACCACTATAAAGACTGTTTACAGGAAAAAATTGAGTTGCAAGAATGCTCTTTTCTCTTTGTACCGGGTCATCTGCTAAAAATTCAATAAATAACTTTGACGCACTTACTCTATTGGGATCTCCGTTATTGAAAATTCCAAACCCCCAAATTCCGCCTTGCAACTGCGCAATTCCATCATCAGAAGGAAAATTCATAGCAAAGGGAGTGAAATCTACTTGCTGTGCATATAAAGATTCATTTGCAGCATTCCAAGCAAGAGTAATTGCGGTTTCCTCCGAAGCGAACATTTGCAGTTCTTCTGCGGCTGCAATATTAGGGTTATGACTTAATGAGCCATTTTCAACCATGTCCTGCAATAAAGTTAAGCCTTTTATGCCAAGCTCGTTATTAATTGTATAAGCATTGTGGTCTTCATTCGTGAAAGATGCTCCATAGAAATTAGTAACTAAGGCCCTGGTACCTTGGTCGCCCCCTTGACCTCCTGTGTAAACCACACCGGGAAATTTAATTAGATTGCTATCTCGAATAGTTTCCATAGCGGCAATAAAATCATCGGTTGTCCAAGTTTTGTTTTCCTCATCAATATATTGCAAGGCGTCTGCTTTTTCAAAAATTTCATAGTTAATTGCCATAACATGAGCCGTCATTACTAATGGATATTGATAAAATGCACCATCAGGAGCCATACAAGCATTAACAACCGCTTGTGAAACTCCCGCGATATTAGCAGTGGTTTCTTCGTCCCACATATCACTTAAATCAATCATAAGTCCTCTCGAACCCCAATTTGCTACTAAGCGTTCAGGACCTTCGAACACAATGTCCGGAGCATCTCTTCTTTCAATGGCTTCTTCAATTTGGGCATCACCTGTTGCAAAATCAAGTATCTTTACATTGACGGTGATATTAGGATACAATTTATTAAATTCTTCAACGAAACCTTCCACTACATCTTCATTTCCAAAATCGCCTATAGGAAATGTCCAAAAGTCAATTTCAACAGCGACAGTTTGCATATTACCACTTTCTGATATCTGTGGCTCAGGTTTTTGATTAGGTGTAGGCACATTATCTTCACTGCTTACACAAGATGTACTTAACAGCAACAATAAAACACAAAGAGAACATGAAAAAAACCTTCTTAACATAATGAACATTCCTTTCAAAAAATCTTCGTTGGTTGTAGCAGAATTCTTTATGTTTTTGTCCAAAAACTATAAGGTTCTTGGTGTTTGTTAAAAGCGGATTTATAACTTTATTCTTTATAATAATTATACTCCCACTTATTTGCAAAGTCAATCGTGTTATAATTTCAGTACATTACAAGGTTGGACTTTTCTCAAAGTTAGTTTGCAAAAAAGCGTCTAAGGCGAAAAAACAGCTTAAACACCGGCTTTTTGGAGAGAGCAGTCAAAATAGATGCAGTGGGGGAGTGAGATACAAAAAGGCGGTCACCGTGAAGGTGACCGCCTTTCACTATGTTTACTTATTCTGCTGTGAGATATCTCATGAGCATGGTCGCCATTTGTGCACGTGTCGCTTCGCCCTGCGGGTTTAGCGTGCCGTCGTCCATGC
>CAYIYZ010000013.1:0-2907 GCA_964367935.1 uncultured Oscillospiraceae bacterium | reverse complement strand
CACGCACCTCTTCGGGCAGTTGGTGAGTCATCTCCGTAACGATAAAGCCTGGAGCGATTGCATTGCAACGCACACCACGCGAGCCAAGCTCTTGAGCCACACTCTTAGTGAGACCAATCATACCAGCCTTAGATGCCGAGTAGTTAGCCTGTCCAGCGTTGCCCGACACGCCCACCACCGAGCTCATATTGATAATCGAGCCGCTTTTTTGCTTCATCATAATGGGCACAACCGCTTTGGTGAGGTTGAATGCGCTCTTGAGGTTCACCCCAATAACCAAATCCCACTGCTCTTCGCTCATACGCATAAGCAGACCATCGCGAGTGATACCAGCGTTGTTGATAAGCACGTCGATGCGGCCAAATTCAGCCACAATTTGCTTTACTGTTGCGTCCGAGGCTGCAAAATCAGCAGCGTTCGAGCTATACCCCACAACCTTTGTTCCGTAGGTTGCAAGCTCCTGTGCAGTGGCGTCAATGGCCTCTTGTGGAGCCATATCGGTGAATGCTACATCTGCACCATTGCGTGCAAATTCTTGGGCAATTGCCTTCCCAATGCCACGTGCTGCGCCTGTAATCAGAGCGACTTTTCCTTCAAGTAGTTTCATTGTTTTTATGTTTTTTTGATAATTATATACTAAAGCACAAAGATATAAAAAAAATCTAAAGCGAGGGTCCTAAAAATTAAATTTCACGCTCAGTGAAAAATTTTGCGGCAGGGCGTAGCTATAGCGTGAGGGTTGGGGAGTGAGCACCCCGCCATCGCTGTAGAAGCGGTAGTTTTGGTAGCCATAGCGCAGAATCTCGGCACCCAAAATGTTGCCCACGCTCAGATACACGCCCAGCGAACCACCCCGCTCAAAATAGTGGGTGTAGCCGCAAAAAAGGTCGAGCGAAAAGCTTTCGGGGATTTTTGCCTGGGTGTAGACCACTGCAGAGTGGGCGGAGGAGGTGTAGTCCAGTATGCGGCGAGTGTAGCGCAGAGGGGAGAGAGTTTCGTAGTTCTCGTCGCTGTACACCCCCGAAAGGCGCACTGTCCATCCTCGTGGCTCGTAGCTAAGCGAAAGTGCTGCAACGCTCTGGGGCGTGCCTCCCAAAAACCTCTCGTCATAGAAGAGCTCCTCGCCCTCTACTAACACCTCTCCAGTGTTTTGCACCACCTCCGTGGCGGTGGGATTGTTGGTGTAGCGGTTGTTTTGCAGAATAGCAGAGGAGCGCAACCAGATGTTGTCAACAAGAGGAAACTCCACCGAGGCGGTGATGCCTTGGCGCACAGAGGCTACACCCTGCATCGAGTAGTGGACATAGGCATTGAGCATATCGTCATAGAGGTCTTGCACGCGGCTATCTCCCCAAGTGTTGTAGTTATACACGCCCAGGTGTGCTCTTAGTTGTGGGGTGCGATAGTCGAGGCGTGCCTCCAGTGCCAGAGTCAGTGGGTTTGCAACCTGCTCCACAAAGGTGCCTCGATATTCGGGACTGAGGTATAGTTGCGAGGTGGAGGGGGCCATCGAGCTAAGGGCGGCCGCCACCCCGAGGGTCAAGCCTCTGCCGCCTTTCCACTCCCCCTGTACCTTTGCCATCCACTCTTCTCGAATATCCACACCGCTGGGCCCGTATGTATCCCCCTTCTCGAAATTCTCTTTTTGGAAGTATCCCTCCCTCTGTGAGCTACGCACCCCAACCCGTGCCGCCGCCCCGAGGCTAAATTCCCCAAAGCTCCGTTGATATGCTCCGTGCACCTCGCCAGCGAGGTTATTGATGCGGTAGTTGTAGCCAAACACATCCCCCTCAAGGGCGTGGCGTGAGGGGTTTAGCACATTATTTTGGGTCACATCCTTGAGGTCGGAGTCCTGCTCCAAGTATGTGTCCACATCGAGCCAATAGCCCCCGCCAAGCAGTGAATTTACACGCTTATAGAAAAGTTCGCTCTGGGCGGCAAGGCTCACCCCCACCGAGAAGTTTTTGCCTGTTATCTCGCTGGCGAGGCGTGCAAAAAGTGGTTCACTGACCCTATCCTCTATCATAGAGTTTGCCCTATTGTCCCCATCCATATTAGCGCGCAACATTGCGTCAAAATTCAGCTGGCGTGCATTCACATCGCTTGCCCACGCCTGCTCTATTGCCTTGGCCGCCGAGGGCGTGGTAGCATAGGAGGGCATATAGGCGTAGTAGTCGGGTAGGGGGTTAGGAGTGCCCTGCCACATTAGCGTGGAGTAGGCGCTCTGCCCAAAGCGCACCCCGAGCCCGCTCTTTAACTTGAGTTCCTCCCCGAGATTTATATCGTGACTCACCACCAATAGTGGCTCGACTGTCCGCCTCACACCTGTGCTATACTCCCTGCCGCCCATCATTCCCCACGCAGGGTTGTAGAGTGTAGTGCCAGCTAAATCATAGGCCTCCAGAGTTGCGGTGCGAGGCAGTGCACGAGTGGTGGGGTTCACCATTGCCAAAAAGGTGAGCTTGCCCCCTCGTCCCTCATCCAACATCACGGAGGAACTAATAGAAAAATCCCAATTATCGCTCCACACCCCTTGTGTGCTAAGCGAGTGCCCCCAACGGCGTAGTGCAGATATGGATGCTCCAAACTCTCCGTCATTGTTGAGGCTATACCCCGCTCCCAATCCGTGGGAATAGATGCGTGAGGAGAGGTAGGAGGACAGAAAACCCTCGCTACGTTGAGCCAAGGGGTCGTACTCAATGGTGCGAGTGCCGCCAAGTGCCAAGCGAGGCGACTCTGCGGAAGAAAATAGCGAATTATCGAATGAAGAATAGGTGGCGCTCGAATAGTATGACCCGAGGGCGGAGTATGGCGTCGTGTTGGAACTCAGCGAAGTGAAGTCAATCCCCTGGAGCTCCACCCTCTGCCAATTATAGGGCAGTGCCCGCTCGCCATAGCGCAGCAGGG
>CAYIYZ010000012.1:0-9295 GCA_964367935.1 uncultured Oscillospiraceae bacterium | reverse complement strand
AGCCTAAAGTTTTCATCAAGTGTAGAGAAAAATGCTTCTCGTTCGTAGGATAAATACACTTTAGGTTTTATATCCTCATAGCTATTTTTGAAATAATCAATTTCACTAAGTATTTGCGACTGTTCTACTGTATCAGCACCATAGTTTAGATAAGAAAAAACTTTGCTTTGCTCTGAATAAACCCTACGTTTGTAGACCACACCATTAAATTTTTTCTTTAGTTCAATGAAAGCAGTGGCATCTTCGCTTGGCTCTCCGTAACAGCGAACACGAAGTTTTTCTTTGTACTTTGGTTTTTCAAGCGAATGCCTTATAATCCTGTAATCTTCAGTATCAAAGTAAATATTTGAGATTTTATGCCTGCCATAATCGTCAAATTTCATGTCAGCGGGCATTTGATGAAGTAGCTTTTCATATTGCTCGGTAGTTAAAATATATTTAAGTTCATACCTTTTAAAGTTTGTTTGGGTCATAATAAATCACTCCTTTTTGCATTTTACAAGTTCATTATATTTTCCGAACCTTAAACTTACTTAAAAATCTGAAATTAATTTCGTATAAAAAAATCACCTTACAAGCAATTGTGAGGTGATTTTATAGCATGAACTTTAAACTTACTTTAAAAAATTATAGCAATAACTATTTCTTTTCCTGTTTTGCTTTCAGCTGTTATTTTCGCCCCGTGCAAATCACAGATGCTTTTGGCAATGGATAAGCCAATACCATATCCCTTTGTTTCGCTGTTTCGTGATTTATCACCACGATAAAAACGCTCGAACCAATCGTTGTGTTTACCAACCTCTATGCTCTCACAAGCATTTTCTATGTTGAAAATCTTTTTATTTCCACTTGCACTTAGAGATATTCTAAGCTCTGTTTGTGGTAAAGAATACTTAAGTACATTTTCTATAAGCGTTGTAATAACTTTTCTTATAAGAATCTCGTCGCCATTATAGGTAATGTTTGAACTCACATCTAAAACTAAGCTTCGCTCGGCGTTTTTAAGTGCAGATGAAAATTCACCGGCAGTATCTATTATCGCATCGGAAAGGGAAAAGTCAGTTTTGATGATTTCTATTTTTTCGTCAAGTTTTGTTAGCGAGATTAAGTTTTCAACAAGTGTATCTAGTCTTGAAATTTGCGTTTTAATGCTATCCGTCCACTCCCCCTCACCGTTGTCAATTTCAATAACATCACAGTCAGCTTTGATTATTGCAAGGGGTGTTTTAAACTCATGGCTGACATTTGTGATAAAACTTTTTTGCCTTTCAAAGCTATCTGCAATAGGTGCCACTGCTTTTTTTGATAACAAAACTGATAGAATAAATATTGATATAAACGCTCCAAAAACTATGATTACCGAATATAGCATATAGTTTTCAAAAGCAATTAAATCTTCCTCTATGTCGAGAAAAATATATGTGTGACCATACCCGTTTTCAGTTTTTATATATCTAAAATTATCTATTATTCCGATGTAGTCATCAGATTGATTTGCAATATTTATATATTCCATTGCTTCAGCAGTTGAAACAGAACTAATATTTCTTGTATCAATATGGTTTATTTCGTTGCTTTCATTTGTTTGCATAACAAAAAATCTTGTAGTAAAAGAAATTTCCTTGGGCAATCTTTCAGGGTGACTAAGAGGTTCACCGATCTTCAAATCACCTTGTACAAGTAAATTAAGGATTTCGTCAGCGCCATTAACAATTGATATATAGTTTGCCACATTTATTGAAACAGCGATAAGTAGCATTACAACCACACTTATGATAGTGGTGAGTATCACAAACTTTCTTTGTAGTTTTTTGAGCATATCACACCTCCAATGAGTATCCGGTGTTTCGTGTGGCTTTGATTTTCACATCGGTTTCAAGCAGTGTCAACTTTTTTCTAAGGTATGAAATATACACCCACACAACATTTATTTCGGCATCACTATCATAACCCCAAATTTTCTCCATAAAACGCTCGGTAGGAATAATATGCCCTTTGTTTATCATAAGCATTTCCATCATTTGAAACTCACGGCTTGCAAGTCTAAATGAAGTTTTGTCGGTATAAAGTTCAAAGGTTTTTCGGTTTAAATTCACATCACCGACAGTTAAAACTGATGAGCTACTGTCACTCACATTTCTTGTCATTGCACGAAGCCTTGCCAGTAGTTCCTTTGTTTCAAATGGCTTTGCAAGATAATCGTTAGCACCGAGGTCAAGTCCAGCAACTTTATCATCTACTTGGGATTTAGCTGTGAGCATAATAATTGGAATTAGATTGCCCGTCGCACGGATTTTTTTAAGCACTGTAAGCCCGTCAACTTTTGGCATCATTATATCCAAAATCACAGCATCATAATTTTCAGCATCTAAAAACACAAGTGCTTCTTCGCCGTCATAAACTGCGTCAACGGAGTAGTTATAGTGTTTAAGTATTTTCACAAGAGCATTAGAAAGCTCTTTTTCATCTTCACATAGTAATATTCTCATAATCGTCACCTCTCAGAGTATATTATACCACAAACCTTAAACTTACTTTAAAATATGATTAATATATTTTATTCTCACCTTTTCTTGTAGCAGACACAAAATCTAATATTTTCTCATCAGCAAGGTTTGTAAGTAACGCAAGCACTGCTTTTTTGATTAGTTTTTCGACAGCACTCTCGCCAGATAGCTGAAAAATGAGGAATTACCACAAGTAGTAGCGTAAAATGGCATAGAAAAAGACGGATAGCACAAAACTATCCGTCTAATCCCAACATTTAGAGGTGAGGGCAAAAATGCTACCCGACCCAAACGAATTGAATTCAGTGTAAGGCTGTGTGGGTTATGCAAAATAGATGTCCGAAATCAAATTACGCTATATCGTCGTGAAAACTGCTGTAGGGCACCATCATGACAAGCTCATCATCTACTGTATAGTAGTAATAAGTGTTTACAAGATATGCTGCGGCTGAGGGAAAAAACTCTTCTAAGCTTAATTGTTTAAGCTCACCTGTTTCATGGTCTAAAACAAAAATTATTAATTCGTCAGCTTGCTCTTCGCTTAAAATAAATTGCACCTTGTCTTCATCATCACTGTTTTGAAAGTTTCCCGCAGGCTCAACCGGCATATCGTAAGGATCTAAAAGGAGTCTATATCCCTCATCTTCTGCTGATAGGGCATGAGCTATAGCAGGAAAAGCATTTACATTTTCTCGTGCCATCACTTCATTTATTACAGTCTCGTATGAGCCTGTACTATCGTCATCTGCTGCTTCTTCTTGCTCGCCTGAGGTGCCCATGACTAATGTGTGCGCATTGTCAATCGAGTCTCTTTCTACATCTGCTATCAATAGTCCGACAGTGGCACCGGCAGAGGCGCTATCTACAATTTTTGTTTCTGATTCTATGCTTGCAACTCGTGCATTAACAATTAGATTGCCGGCATTATCGAGTATATCAACATAATCATCGACACTGATTTGCCCGCTTTCTATTACTCCACCCAGTGCCTCGCCACGACCTGATATTGTAAAAACCGAATCTACGGTCATTTTAAAATCCGATTCTATAACCTCTTGTTGCTCTTGTGGCGGTGACGCAGGAGCGTCTGCGGCTTGTTGTTCTTCTTGAGGCGGTGACGCAGGAGTGTCTTCGGCTTGCTTTTCACAAGCTACTAAAAACAAAAGCAAAACAGTAGTTAATAATGATACGATTTTTTTCATATGAAACTCCCTTTTTGTAAAAATAATAGAATGAATTTTGCTAAAATTAAACACAAAAACGCTGAACTCAAAACCTTGGAGTTCAGCGTCAATATGTGATTACCTACCAAAAAAGCTATCACTAAGACGCAAGAAATAATTTTGCAAAAAAGAAAGCCTCACCACGCGAAATGCGTGTCGAGGCTCTCGACTGGTGCGAAGCCTCATAAGGGGCTTAGAAAAAACCTGTGTTTGTGCAGGTTTGCAGTCGATAAGTAATGTTGTAAATAAAAAAACACAAATAGAGTATATAAACACGGTATTAGTGGTGTTAAATAGGTCACCTAAAATATATATTATGATAAATTAGGAGTTTAATTGATCTGATAGCTTTACTTTATGATGGAGTATAACTAAAAAAACGTTATATATTTGTTTGCAGTAAGATTTGATGTCGTTGAGTGTTATGTGTTTACAAAGAAAAATATTGAAATTATGATACAGAGTTACTTGCCTTATTCGATAATATATTTTTATGCTGCAAGCAAATTCAAAGAAAATAAACACTATATATAGTTATTAAACTTTTATTAATACTGTATATAGTGTTTTATTTCAACTAATATTATTAAAATGCAAATAGCTGCAAAGAAATTTATCTATGCACCCACGTTGGAATGTATTCTCTATTTTTTGTTCCACTATCACTCTTTATTTTAATTAAACCATCAGATAAAGTATCGGTAAATATCCTGGAAATTTTATAACTATCTTTTTTATCTAATTGAAATCTATCCCTTAATGTGGAATTATTAGTTACTTTTCCTTGTACATAATTTAATACAGTGTGATTATAGCAAGCTAACTTTCTATCTTCTTTAGTTAAATCATTAAAATCTTTTTTTGCATAAAGTGTTACTTTTATACGCTTATCATAAACCGTAATTTGTGGTGCAGGTAAATTATGTTTTTCTACATAATCGATAATTTTATCATATCCGCTGCCTCGCTCTTCGCAAATTCCTGCCTTATGCATGATGGCAGCTAATGCTTCGTTACGGGAGATAGGAGGATGATCAATAAAACGCTCTATTTTTATTTGTGGTATACCTGGGTTGTTAATCTCAATTCGATTAACAAAAATTTCTATGACAGGACTGCCATTAATTTTAAAATCTTGATGAATTAGTGCATTTGCAATTAATTCTCTTATGGATAAAATTGGGAAATCTTGTGTATTTTTTCGTATTGCCCCATCAATTACTTCCTTAGTAGGCAATTGCTTCATTACGAAATTAATTAAACCTTCGAACCCAAGTAAATAACCTTTACCACCTATCTGTTCACTTGCGGAGCAAGTAACATTGTCACCACTATAAGTTATTACTCTTATTGCTTTGAATTGAAGTGCAGGGAATAAAGAAAGTCTTCTTGCAGCTAAAATAGCTCCAAGATTTGTGATACAGTACTTTCCTGTATTCTGCTCCTTGATAAAACGGAGTTTTATTAATAAATTTATAACACCTAAATTAGTGTTAGGATACGAAAATTTCAAAATTTCAAATATTTTCCTGCAATCTAACAATTTTTCAATAGATTCAAAAGATATATTTTCTAAAGCTATCTCTTCCTCAAAAGCTTGTGGGTTATCAAGATTTCTCCATATTATTTTCTCTTTGTCCTGATATTTACTTAAAGTATCTATTTGCTTGTCAACTAGAATATACTCAATACCTTTATATTGTACAGTTGTATTAATTGCACTTTGTACTTCTATTAATATACATGATGACTCTAAAAATTGTATTTGAAAGTTAACATTTGAAGTAAGAAAATCTTTATCTTCGCGCTTAAAGCCATCAATACAAGATTGATTTTCTGCATCATTTTCAACTATTGCATATAAATACTGTTTTTTTTCTAACACAGCTGTATTCGCAAGTGCACTTATAATGTGACCTATCTGATCTGGTGACTTAATGCTTTTTAGCGAAAGCAAATATTCATTATCAGCATTTTCGGGATTTCTCAATTGTTTTAATATAGACTCCCAATAATTAATATTATTCATTCTTACTATCTCCTTTCATGTAGAATCCCGCTGAAGGTTTTTTAATTCTTGGCTCAATCGGTGCCTGATTTTTGACTGAAGCGTCTGTTCTTGTATCGATTAGCTTTTGCAAAGGTATTGTGCCAATCAATATAATATTGTTATTACCGCCTTTTATTTTCACAATATCTTTAAACATAGAATTTAAAGGACCTGTTATTCTAGAGTCTCCATATTTAGACGTATTAACTTGAGCTACATAGCAATGAAGATCTCTCGATGTAGATTCAACAACATTTGAAAAGTAATCTGTGTCAGGATTAAGTTCTGGTACAATTAGTAATTCAATTTCTGAGCGTAATTTATACCTATACTCTATATTTGTTAGCTCATAACACAATAAATCACTATAGTGTAAGTTTTTCCACTTAACTATATGTGTATATGGATTAACGGTGTCTCTACAATTAAACCCCTTGTTACGAAGTATTTTCTTTTCAGCAGGTGCATAATGATTTTTTTCTCTGATTAATGGTAATGTATATTTAAAATTATTACCCAAAGAAAATGGTTGAATAACTGCTAAGTAATTAAAAGCTTGACTGTCATTCAGAATATAATGCAAACCAGTTATCACGGCTATAGAATTTTTTCTTGCAAAAGTAAATATTTCTTGCAACCATTCAATAGGTAAAAAATATTCTGGAAAAACTATCATATTGGCTTTGTTTTCTATAGCTTGATTTAGCATTTTATATAGTTCTGTTTTTTTCTCAGGAGTTACTCCGTGTTTATTATTAGTAACACAGGGTAGAACATCTCTCTCTTCATCTAAGTTTATGCTGGCGATTGCTACTTTAAAATCCGTGAACAATTTTTCTCTGATATTAAATGGCATTGATAATTTTTGCAAGTTTAAGCTCCCTTGAATTACTTTTGACTCAACTTCAATTTTATATTCTGAAGCAAATTTGGATATATTGTTTATTTGATAAAACTTGCTTAATAACAAGTTAATTTTATTGTTGCATGGATTACCACCATTATAAAAATTACACAAAAAGTCAAACATACAAATTTCATCAAAATGAATAAATCTTGGTGTTAAATTTATTTTATTAGCATTAAGCACTAAAACAGCATCTCTTTCCAAAGCATTACTAGAGTTATATGCTATTTCACAAATATTCCTTGGAGATACTTCATACAATGAAATATTGTCATTTAATTCCATATAATTAACAAGAGGAAAAGAAACTATATGAGAATTAAACATATTTGATTTACGTATATCAATTGCGTCTTGGTAAATGGCATTTGTATCGATATCTATATTGAGATTAAGAAAAGCATCTTTTATATTTGATTTACAAACAGTTGGGTTAGGAGCTAATGCAACTGATGCAGATACATTTAGTTGTTCAATCATTGACTCCTTTATTTTACTTATTAATATTTCAGTTTTATTGGATTCTATAAATTCTAATGACGAAGCATTAATTTTATTTATAGTGAATTTCAGCTGATTATAAAATTCGCAAAACTGCTCATAATTATTTGTTACTAATAATAACGTGAAGATGTTTATCCAAGCACTTCTATACTCTATTGCTTGCATCCCTTTATAAAAATTTAATATCTGATTAATTTGGGTATTGATATTTTCCCTATAAATAGGTTCCGTTAGTTCAATATTTTTGCTTGTTCGTATTAAGTCATTTAAGAAAAGCGTTGCTGAATAATTACTAGTAGAGCAGGTAAAACTACGTACTTTAAGTGCTCCATCTTGGGTGCCCATTCTATATGCACTTTCATCAAATGTCTTTTGAGTACTAATTATATCAGGCATCATCTCTATACCACTGGGTTTTAAATTGTTTGATTCATCTAATAGTTTTATCATTGCATCTGATTCTAAGTGATTAAAGTTTATACATTTGATTTTACTTTGTTGCAATAGTAAACCGTCAGGGATAAGTAATTGATATTCATTTTCATTAATAAGCTTCATGATACCATTTTTAATAAATGTTTCGTACATAATACTTTCTATAGATAGTGCAATATCGTTAGTGCGCTCAATTACAATCATTATATCATCAACATATCTGCCATAATATATTGGGTTAATTTTATCCTTAATAGATACATCTAATATATTTAAATAAAGGTTTGAAATAACCATACTACTTAATAGTCCGATGGGAAGTAAGCACTCGTTTATATTAGAATCGGCACGTATATCATTTCTAAATTTCTTTACCTCCATAGTATAAGAAAGAAACATTTTTTCGATAATGTTAGTTAGTGGTTTTAATGAAATTAATCGATTGTCATCAGATAATAATGTATCTAACGATTTAAAATCAAACGATATTAAGTAATAATAACTTTTAATATCTAAAGAAATTAGGATACAATCTTTTTCAGAATCATAGGTCTGTCGTACTTTTTCAAATGCGTTATTTTTCCATTTAGTATACTGCTTGAAATAAGGAACAAATAACCTGTTTGAATTAAAGTCAATACCTTCAAATAAATCATGTGATTCTTGTATAACTTCACGTTTTATCTTATTTGCATACGCATCAGGTGAAATTGATTTTTGTTCAAATGCAATTTTTTCGATCATTAGCATCCATATCGTATCTAGTATTAGTAATTCTACGGGTGCTTTAATAAAAAAATTGATTTTTTCTAAAGGCATGTTTAATGACAACGTATTATCAAGGATATTATTATTTATATCAGATTGAAATGATTTAGGGACTGGCACTAAGCTTATTCCGTTTAATAACATTTCGAGATACTCATTGTCAATATTTTGATCCAATGTAGTCATAAAAGTCGCCAAGTTATCAATTCTAATATTCATGTTATCAATATCTGCTTCCCAGGTGGATAGCCTTACTTTATTATATAAAATTGTTTTATCATAATAAAAATATGTTTTTAATTTTTTATAAGCACCCAAAATCATATTTATATTTTTTTCTTTATTTGAAAACATTTTAGAATTCCTTTTCTTTGCACTTTAATGCAAGCATTTGATTTTATACATTATATTATACTTTAAAAAAACAAAAATCTCAAGGAAAAATTTAAAATTTGCAAACATTTTGCAATCAAAAGTATTTGGGTTTATTTTTCTCTTAATAGCTTAATCTAAAAATTACACTCAATAATATGCATACTTCACTTCATTAAGATTAATAGCAGAATTATGTTATTATTAAAATATAAGCACATTTCAAAAAGTATTCTTACGAAAAAGAAATATTAAAACAATCGAAAGGAGCCCTTATGGCAACAATAGTAAAAAGAAAATATTCATATTCAGCAATCTACAATAATGCCAACGAACATGGAGTCAGAAAACAGAAACGGGAAATAAATAAATCTCTTGAAGAAGAAAAGTATCGAACTAACATTGATGGAATTTTGAGGCATAACTTAAAAAATTTCGTACGTTCAATGAATTCGTAGAATTCAATATTTCAACATCAATGCCCCCTTTATAATAAATGTACAATTTATTTTAAGGAGGCATTTTTATT
>CAYIYZ010000011.1:0-11893 GCA_964367935.1 uncultured Oscillospiraceae bacterium | reverse complement strand
TGAGTGTTCTTATTAGGATACTCAAATCCTATAAGAACACTCACACTGGTGCGAGAGATGGGACTTGAACCCACACGCCAATAAAGTGACACAGGCACCTCAAGCCTGCCTGTCTGCCGATTCCAGCACTCTCGCAAGTGTTTTACAGTATACCACAAGAAATGAGTTTGTCAATACATTGTTTTAATAAAAAGACAAAATACCTATAATACACACAACTAAGCGCCGAATAATTGCTCATTATTTGTAAGCAAGTCTAAGACTGTTGCTATGCGCTCCAGCTCGTTATAAAAACGATTACTCAATGCGGTGAGCTCCGTCAACTCAGACTCATTATTGCTAACTTCAAATAAATCCAAACCACTGTTCAAAGCTATATGGACACGCCCATCGTGAAAGCGCAAGCGCAAGTTACCACCTAAAATGTCGCTTGCCTCGTGAATGCTATTCATGTATTGCGGTGTTAAAATCTGTGACGCAGATTCTGCGTCTCTTGTTTCTATATCGTAACGCGCATTAAATGCCAAACTATCAGCTCCGAAAGCGTTTCTGTTATAGTCTGCAGGTACACCCTTTTCCTTTATGACGAAATCTACACTAACATCATTATGAAATTCGCAGATTATCCACTGACCCTTAAACACTGTTACCTCGCGTGAGGTGGTGCCCTCATCATGTGAATGTACCACCTTAACTAGCTGTAAGTCACTCATGCGCATACGCACAGATTTATATCTGCCCTTGACATAGTCGGTGCCCCTCAGCTTATTCCAACCGTCTATGAGTTTCGTTTCCTTGACTGTGGGTTTGTCTATGTGTTCAAATTTCTCGTAGGTATCCACTGTGAAAAAATTCGCCAGAATGTCCTGTGCAAAATGATTGCTGATATAGCTGTCAAGTTTCTTTTTGTAGCTACCGCTGAGTACGATTAGGCCGCCACCCACTAGGCCGACGCTCACTACAGCTAGGGAGATAAGGACACCGGGCGAATCGAGGCTGTACATGTAAGTGTCGGCGTTGTCACCCAGATACATGAATAAGTACAAAAGTGCAGTGAGTACAAATGCGAAGATGATTATCCTAAAGCCGATAGTGTTGAGCTTAGCTGCCTTACGACTTAATGTTTCTATCTCGCTTACATTAATTGAAGTCGGTGTTTCAGTTTTCATTTTAACCCTCCGTATGCTTAGAGTATACCATTTCATAAAATGGAACTGTTTAATTGTAGCCCGATAGGCGCGCATAGTCAAGGACTACATGCAATCGAAAATAGATATCTGCTCATTGTATTCCGGAAACTCCCAAACATACGAGAAGATTTCCTTCTCGCCGTACAGCATATCGTTTTTTCTACAGAAATTGCGAATAAGCCTGCTGAGACTGGCGTTGTTGGGGCTTTTTAGCCCATAGGCGCCACCGTAGCGTCGCATATACTCTCTTTTAAGACCGGGGAAATGCTCGTCGAGCTTCTTGAAATAGTACTCCCTGTTACCTGCCCTCAGTGTCATGCCGACACCGAAGGTGAGTATGCCTTTCACTCCGGCGTCCTTGCAGTAATCTAATATTCCGGTGACATTCTCCTTGGTATCGTTGATAAACGGCAACAGAGGCGTCATCCAGACCACCGTGGGTATACCTGCCTCCTGTAACGCTTTTAACACCTCGTAGCGACGCTTAGTAGTGCAGACCTTAGGCTCTATTACCTTGCACAGAGCCTCGTCATAGGTAGTGAGTGTCATCTGTACCACACATTTTGTTTTCTCGTTTATCCGCTTGAGTATATCTAAATCTCGCAACACAAGATCGGACTTAGTAAGCACAGCCACGCCGAAACCGTGCTTTTCGATTATCTCAAGGCATTTTCTCGTATTCTGCAACTTTTCTTCAAGCGGTATATAGGGATCTGTCATGGAACCGGTTACGAGCATAGATGGTTTGCGACGCTTAGCAAGCTCTTTTTCCAAGAGTTCCGCAGCGTTCACCTTAACCTCTATATCCTCAAAGGTGTATGTCTTGCCGTAGATCTCGCTGCGACTGTCACAGTAAATACAGTTATGAGTACAGCCTCTGTATATGTTCATGTTGTTCTTAGTGGACACCAAGCTCTTTGCAATAATCTCTTTCATACAAATACTCTCCGACCTATGCTGATTGTATGATTATAACATAATATTCTCGCTGTTGAAATGGTGACTCTGAAATGTTATACTACTTATAGTATAGAAATAGGAGGAAAATGGAATATGGGCGTGTCAGAGGCAATAAAGGGTAGAAGAAGTATAAGGAAATTTAAAGACGAACCAATTACACATGATATAATAGAGCAAATAGTGGAGGACGCCTCCTACTCGCCGACGTGGAAGCACACTCAAATACCACGCTATATCTTGATAGAGAGTCGTGAAATAATAAATAAAATAGCGGAGGGCATGATACTTGATTTTACCATGAACGAGCGTACACTCAAGAGCTGTGCGGCTGTTATGGTGCTATCGTATGTGACGAAGCGCTCGGGTTATGAGCGTGACGGCAGCATTTCAACGCCTAAGGGCGACGGGTTTGAGATGTTCGATGCCGGAGCGGCAGCGCAAACCTTTTGCTTATCGGCCTATGATAAAGGCGTGGGTACGGTCATAACGGGATATTTTGACGAGGATAGAATAATAGAGTTGCTTGAGCTACCTGAGAACCAAAAGATAGGCGCACTTATTTGTATGGGTTATCCTGAGGAGATCCCGAATGCGCCCAAGAGAAAGCCGGTGGCTGAGTTGCTGACGTATAGGAGCTAAGCGGCGCAATACCAATTAATAGTAGCCTAAAAAGTAAAAATGCGGAGAGCGTATATCGCTCTCCGCATTTTTTATTATTCAGCTTCTTTGTAGAACAAGATAGCGCGATCGTAGACGATTTCGTCGTAGGCAGGGCCTACACCTGTCTCGGGCTCGACGTATGCACGGAAGGCTATACGAAGGTCCTGACCGTCGTCAACGCCGTAGTATTTACCTTTTTCGTTGTCTGTGCTGTACTCAACCTGAGTGCTGTAGGGCTCTGTGCCGTAGCGGTCGAAGTTATATACGTAGTAGTTTTCACTGTCATGGTAGCCCTCGGCAAGATATGCATCTGCTGAGCCCACGTACTGTGCATCATAGGCACTTGCAACGCCGTTTAGCTTATCTACACCGTACAAAACAGAGTTGGAGTAAGTTGCCTTACCTGTTTCTGTGTGGTTTACACCGTACATGACGACAAGATCATCGGGTGAGTTAAACTGGAAGTAGTCGGTGCTGAGGTAAGCTGCGTCACGGTTATCGCCTTTGCCGTTGAGCGTAGCGTAGATGCTTGTAATGCCATCAGGCACGGAGATATGCGGATATAGCTCGATGTAGCTGTAGCCCTCAGCTGTGTACTTATCAATTATCGACTGACGTATGGAGTCTAAGTCCTGCCTTGAGTAGCCGAGCGTGGACATTTCGCTGATGCCCGTGCCACGTCTTACAAGTTGATCTAAGGGCATGGTGACAGCTTCGTCCTCTACCATGGGGGTGATGCGGTAGATTTCTGCGTCGGAAAGAAGCTTAGCTGCAAACTCCTGATATGCTTCTTCGCCACCTGTAGGCTGAGAAACGCGACCTAACAGAGTGAAGGTGTCGCCACCTGTCTGCAGACCCATGTTGAGAGCCTGTGAAGGTAGGTTAATGACATTTATTACACTCTCGGAAATACCGCTTTCTATGAGTTGCGCAACCATGTCTTCGTTGGTAGACTGGTCGCCGCCGATAACGATGACAGCCTTTTCACCGAAATGTGCTTCGCCCTCAGCGGCTGTGGACTCTATACGCATCTGATTTAGCTGATCGCCCAAAGAAGAGAATACGACATTGTACTCGCCGATCTCTTCGGTGCCCTTTAGGTTGATGTTGTAGGGGTCGTAGGAGAGATCCATTCCCTCCTGTGCGCCTGCCAACAGAGCATATGCACCGATGGAGAAGTACTCACTCTCGGGCGGAAGTTCGTAAAGCAGTACGATAGCCTCATCTGCACGTAGTTTGTAGGTCCAACCGATAGGTGCGAAGTAGGGGTTAGCAGGGTAGTTCTCCACTTCGGGATCATCGAATGCTGTCGGCGCCTCGTCCGCCCAGTTAAGCTGGGGGATACCTGTCGCAAAGTTCTGCTCCGGTGCAGGCGGCAGATAAGCCGTCTGATAGAAGGAGCCGTTGTTATTACCGAAGCAGGAAGTGAGCTGACCGGCACTTGCCATAGCGAGTGTATCGACGTCCTCAAAACGACCTTCCTGTACTATGTAATCAGACTGCAGGTTTGTTACGAAAGTACTGAGATTCTCAGCTGATTCAACTGCAACTTCTTGCTCGGCTGAGGGTTCTGCACTGACAGCGGCTGCACTCTCAGCAGGTGCACTCACCTCCGCTGACGGCGCAGGAGTATCGTTTGAACATGCAGACAGCAACAAAGTTGACGCCAATACCAATAGGGAAAGCTTCGATTTAAAATTCTTTTTTAACATAAAACACCTCTCGAAATAATGTTTGACACCCCTTGATAGAATGTCGAAGATTATATTAGCACATCACAATTACCTTGTAAAGCATTTATTGAGAATTGACAATTATTTTTTGCTGTGATATTATTTCAAAAAGGGGTGAAGGCATAGATGCAAGAAGAAAAAATGAGCAACGCTCGTAATTTCACAGTACCGTATTTTGATGAATTACCAAATATGCCTTTATATTTGGAACAGGTGCTAACTACTGTAAATAAGATACTGGAGCCTGTGCTTCAGGAGCCGATGACAGGTGCGATGATAAGTAACTATATCAAGCATGGGGCGTTGCCGGCGCCCAACAAGAAAAAGTATGACAGAGAGCATTTGTGCTATTTAATAGTCATAGCTTTGGCGAAGCCGGTGTTTACAGTTCAGCAGATATCCAAGTTTTTTAATATCCAGCGCATGACCTACCCTCTTGACATTGCCTTTAACTTTTTTTGTCGAGAGCTTGAAAATTCTCTTAAAGAGGCATTTGACTTTACAGGCAAGGCTTTACCCTGTATAGAGACAAAGAGAACGGAGCAGACGATTTTAGTCAGGGCGATGGTTTTGTCGATTGCAAATCAAATATATGTTACTCAGAAGTATTTGACATAAGAAAACAGTAAAGGGCTGATACAAAGCGTATCAGCCCTTAAAGTATGTATTTAGAGTAATTTACTTATCCTTGTACTGTTTGTCGTAGTTTGCCTCGATAGCCTTAACTACCTTAGTCAAAACTTCGCAGTAAGGTGTAGCAACGCCGTACTTAGCGCCGTACATAGCTATAGCACCGGTCAGGCTGTCAGCTTCTGTCTGCCTGTGTGCCATGGTGTCCTGAGCCATGGAGGGGTAGTAGTTACCAATGTTCTTTCTGATAGCCGGCAGCTCACCCTTCATGTGATCTGCTATGCCGGGGATACCCATAGCCTCAGCAACAGCTGCAGCTTCATTCCATATACCCCATACAAGAGCTAAACCGTTGGGATCGTCATGAACTTCGCCAATCTGAAGTCTGAGGATAGCGCAAGTTGTGTTAAAGCCACTGTTAGAGGTAGCTTTGCGCCACATCTTAGGACGTACATCATCATAGTACTCAGGTACACAAGCTGCAGACTTAAAGCACTTTTCAAGATACTTACCGGCAGCGTCGTTTAGCTCGCTCTTTTCGGCAGGACCAAAATACATGTTAACGCCGGCTTGGGGCTTAGATACGCAAGAGCCCGGCTCGGGCATCTCAGTACCCATGTTACCGCAACCGAAAATAACACGGTCTGCAGGCACATACTGCTTAACGACTTCCTCGTTACCCAAACCGTTTTGCAAGGTTGCAACAACTGTGTTGGGGCCTATGCAAGGCTCTGCTGTCTTCATAGCAGCATGTGTATGAGTTGTCTTAACCATGATAATGACTATGTCGGCAATGCCAACGGTAGTAGAATCAGTTGTTGTCTTATAACCGGTAGTGACATACTCACCGGAGGGATCTTTGAACTTTAGGCCGTCCGCTGCGATTTTATCCATGTGAGCCTTATAAGGATCAACCAACCAGATGTTGTCTGCTCCGCCAAGTGTCAAATAACTTGCGAAAACACTACCGGCAGCGCCACTGCCTATCATTGCTATTTTCATGTGTAATCCTCCCAAAAATTTATATAGTACACGCAACTTTAATTTTATAACAAACTAAAGCAAACGTCAAGAGGGAACGCAACTATGCACTGTTTTTTGTTACAAAACTAACAATATTTGCAAAATGTGCACTATAATCATGACAATTAATGTGTTATATATTTAACCATTCTTGACATTCATAGTTTGTTCATATAGAATGCCTATGTATTCAGGTTCAGCAATTCTTGCTCCTGCCGAAGGGTGAGGAAGGCGAATGTGAAAGACTGATGTGGGCATGATGTGTTGGCGAAGCGGCAGCTAAGATAATACTCATGCAAAAATTATGTTTGGAGGTTATCAAATGGCAGAGACTAAGAAAAAAGGACTACCCATTTTCATCAGTGTAGCATCCGTATGGATGGGAACACACTTTGGTCCCGGTGTTGCGAGCGGCACACAGCTTAACGTATACTATGTAAAGTTCGGTATTCCCGGTATCGTGGTAACTGTTTTGGCGATGGCATTGCTCGCCACTGCACTTTATTACTCTATGGAGTTTTCCCGTGTTTACAAGACCTATGATTATCAGTCTTGGGTTGAGAAGCTATTCGGAATGAAGTGGGTTGTGTACTTATTTGACATATCCTTCCTTATTACGATATTTACAGCGCTCGGTGGTAGTATTAATGCTATCGCTACACTACTTGAGAACTTTGTCGGTTTGAACTACTGGGTAGGTGTCGGCATACTAATTTTGTGTGCTACCTTACTTTGTGCATTCGGAGCTGACCTTGTACGTCGTGCCTCAGCATACATGATGTTTGTTGTTGTAGGCATGTTGTTTGTAATTGTTGGACTTGTTGTTGCAGTAGGCGATGCAGATCTCGCAGGATCTATTGCAAATCAGGCAACAAATCTACCTGAGATGAGCTGGGGCGCAGCACTGTGGAGTGCTATCATTTATGGTTCCTTCCAGGCAACTGTTGTTGCGAGTATCACATCTGTTGCAGATGCACTGCCCAGTCGTAGTGAGAGCAAGAAGGCAGCGATTGCAGGTTGGGTCGGCAACACAGTAATGTTGATTGTACTCTGCACCATGCTATTTAGCTTCACTAACGTATATGACATCACATCTGAGAGTCTTCCCATCTACTCCGTACTACAGCGCCTTGGCATGGACTGGCTGACAACTGTATACATAGCTATAGTCTTCATTGGCGTTCTGAGTACTGTTGTAAGCTTCGCTTTCGGCGGCGTGGCACGTTTCAGCAAGTACTATCGTTCCAAGGGCGAGGGCGCAAGCCACACTGTGCGTGACGCTGTCTTCGTCTGCGTTATGCTTATTGTCTGTGCAGCAGGTTCTAAGTTCGGTATCACCGCACTTGTTTCTGTAGGCTACAGAATCATAGGTTACTTGAACCTTCCGATCATCATACTGCCTGCTATCATACTCGGTGGTAGAAAGATCAGCAAGAAGTACCTTGATGCTAACAAGATAGACTACACCGGCATTGAGTAAGAATTAATTAGTTTTTATTTGAATAAGCTGTATTGAGCTCGCTCAATACAGCTTATTTTTTTGGGCATTACAACAGTTGCTGCCCATCTTCGAATTAATAGAAAATATATTCATGTTATACAGATAAAAGCGAGAATCGGCTTTGGGAAATATGTAAAACTAACAAAAAAGCGGCTCGAAAACAGTAACCAAAGCTTGACAATAATGAAATAATCATATAAACTATAAAGGTCGAATTATTGCATTAGAATTCGAATGAGGTAAGAAAATGCAACTTAGCGAAAAATTGGAAGGAGTGGGAAGTGGAGCAGAGCGCGTACTTAGTTTTAAATTAAAAAGGTAATGTTGAAAGGAAGTGTTAGCGTGGATATTATTCTATTGTTGATTAGTTTGGCAATTTTGATTTTCCTTGTGTTTAGAGGAGTGCCGATATTTTTCTCATCTGTAATTGCTGCTTTGTTTTGCTTGATAACAGCGCAGTTTGTTACGGGAGGAATGAGTTTCTTGGACGGGATGTTCAGTACTGCTGCTATATCCGATCCGACTGCGTCTCGTAGCTTTATCTCGGGATTGTCAGGATATTTCGGTAATTTCTTCTGGTTGTTCATACCCGGAGCTTTGTTTGGTAAGCTATATGAGACTTCGGGCGCCGCTGAATCTATAGCGAATGGCGTTGTGGATAAGCTTGGCGAAAAAGCGATAATACCTTCGATAATACTAGCGGGCTTTTTACTTTCATACGGCGGTGTTTCCGTTTTCGTGTGTTTGTTTGCACTATACCCCTTGATGCTTTCAATGTTTAAGCGTGCAGATATATCAAGAACCCTGATACCCGGTGTATACTTTGCCGGTGCAGGCACAGCGGCGTGCTGGATACCGGGCTCACCGCAGATACAGAACACCATACCGGCTGATATGCTCGGAGTTTCTTACAGCTCCGCTTTGGTACCGGGACTAATCGGTGGTGCTATCCAGATGGTGATAGTGGTTGCGTTTGTATATTGGTGGCTTGCTAACAGCAAGAAAAAAGGACTGCATTTTGAGGCTCGTGAGGGCGACGATGCTGCCATAGCTGCAAAGAGCGATAAGAAGCGTCCGAACTTTATTGTTTCCTTCCTACCTATGATAGTACTATTGCTTGTACTTAACTTCACATCTGTAGGTGCTGCTGCTTCTTTGAGTGTAGGTTTCCTAGTTGCCTTCGTGTGCTTCATCCCTTACTTAAATCTGAAGGAAATTTGGGGCACATTGAGTGTTGGCCTTATGGGTGGCGTTACTGCACTGTTTAATACAGCGGCGGTCGTTGGCTTCGGTACTGTAGTACAGGGTACACCTGCATTTGCAAATATCATCGGTATGGTAACTGAGTCCTCCGGTAACCCTGTAATAATTTCACTGATCTCCATTGCACTCATGGCCGGTGTCAGTGGCTCCGGTTCGGGCGCTTTGGGTATAACGATGCCGATTATCGGGGAACACTTTGTGCCGTCTATGAGCACTCTGCAAGTAGAAGCCCTGGCACGTTCTGCCGGTTTGGCTTGCTTGACTTTGGACTCACTACCACATAACGGACTTGTTGTTACCGTACTTAACTATACGGGCAACGACCATAAGCGTTCATACTTTGGTGTTGGCATGATTACGGTGGTTATCCCCATTATTTCATTACTCATACTACTGGGCGTTTACGCTGCATTCGGATACCTATAAACTTAAGATATTTAGAAATAGACCGAGACATCCGTCTCGGTCTATTTCTTTCTTGTACTTGCGTAATGAGGTAAACTTTGCTAATATATATTATATGTTAGTAGTTGAGGAAGAAGAAATGAATAAGACACACATTAAAATAGAAACGGGAAGTACTGTTATTCCTGCCGTATGGTGGGGAGACGAGAGAGAAAAGGTAATAATAGCCACGCATGGTAATATGTCTAATAAGGAAGACTTAGATATTACGGCATTGGCAGAGGTGGCAGTGTCTAAGGGCTATGGAGTACTGAGCTATGACCAGCCGCAACATGGCAATAGAAGAGGTGACTCATACCTTTGTATACCACATCATTGCAAAAATGATTTATTGGCAGTCTATGAGCACGCTAAGGCACAATCAGAGAAAATTAGTATGTTCTCGGTGAGTATGGGTGCGTTTTATACAATGCTTGCTTATCCTGATTTAAAGGGTGTGGAGCGCATAATGTTTCTTGCTCCTATATTAAATGCCATACGTATGGTGGAGGGCTTGCAGGCGGTGCTCGGCATAAGTGATGAGTACTTAAATCAAGTGGGCACAATATATTTAACAGACGAGCAGAGGCACAAGGTGGGTGAGATCCCCCTGCCAAAGGGTCAAACAGTGGACTGGGACTATAAGCAGTACGTGCTGCGGCACGCTGTTGATAGTTTAGAGCCTCATTGTGGAATTGACATAGTGTATGGAGTGCATGACGCAATGTCAAAAAGTGGTGAGGCGGAGGAGTTTGTTACTCGCTATGGAGGTACTGTTAGCTACTTGGATGATTGTGAGCATTATTTTCATGATAGGGAGCAGCTGCAGAAGATGTCGGAGTGGCTGCGAGAGAAGCTAGAGTTGTTAGGATAAAATGTCGAATATGGTTGACAAGTTGACGGTACATGTTGATAATAGAATAACTAAATATACTGGGAGAGTTGGCTTATATGAAAAATGAGATAGTGATAGTAGTGGATTTCGGTGGACAGTACAATCAGCTCATAGCACGTCGAGTGCGTGAGTGTGGGGTGTATTGCGAGGTAATGCCGTATACTAAGTCTGTAGAGGAGATACTTGCGAGAGAGCCAGTGGGCATAATATTTACAGGCGGTCCGAACTCCGTTTATGAGGAGGGAGCGCCGAAGATAGATAAGGCAATATTCGAGGCGGGGATACCGATACTCGGCATATGCTATGGTTGTCAGTTGATAGCGCATACTTTGGGAGGTCGTGTGACGCCGGCGCAGGATGACACGGCACGTGAGTATGGTAAAACGGATACATTTTTTGACACGAGCTGTAAGTTGTTTAAGGATCTGCCCGATAGGGGTGTAACGTGGATGAGTCACGGAGACTATATGGAGAAGGTGCCTGACGGCTTTAAGTTGGTGGCACATACTGAAGCGTGTCCGAATGTGGCTATTTGTGATGAAGAGCGTGGTTTTTATGGTGTGCAGTATCATCCGGAGGTAAATCATACGGAAAATGGCGGGGATATGATACGCAACTTTTTGTATGCTGTGTGCAAGGCGCGGGGCGACTGGAGCATGGGCGATTATAAGACAAGGGCGATAGAGGAGATACGTGCGCAGGTGGGCGAGGGACGAGTTTTGCTTGCCTTGTCGGGTGGCGTAGACAGTTCGGTGGCGGCGGCCTTGTTGGCTGAGGCTGTGGGTAAGCAGCTTACCTGCGTGTTTGTGGACCATGGCTTGATGCGCAAGAATGAGGGCGATGAGGTAGAGGAAGCGTTTTCTAAGTGGGAGATAAATTTTGTGCGAGCTGATGTAGAGGAGCGTTTTCTTACGAGGCTTGCAGGCGTCACGGACCCTGAGACGAAGCGAAAGATAATCGGAGAAGAATTTATACGTGTGTTTGAGGAGGAAGCGCGGAAGATAGGCAGCGTGGACTATTTAGTTCAGGGCACGATATATCCTGATGTAATTGAGTCGGGGGCCGGTGATGCGGCGGTGATAAAGAGTCATCATAATGTGGGTGGATTACCTGATCATGTTGATTTTAGAGAGATAATAGAGCCTTTGCGTTTGTTGTTTAAGGATGAGGTACGACAATTAGGGCGTGAGCTTGGGTTGCCTGAGTATCTGGTGATGCGACAGCCATTCCCGGGACCGGGCCTTGCGATAAGGGTAATAGGTGACATCACGAAGGAGAAGCTTGATACTTTACGAGATGCGGATGCGATATACAGGCATGAGATAATGGAAGCGGATTTAGATAGGTCGATAGGGCAGTATTTTGCAGTGCTGACGAATACGAGGTCGGTGGGTGTCATGGGTGACGGCAGGACCTATGACTATACTTTGGCACTGAGGGCGGTAACGACAAGCGATTTCATGACAGCGGACTGGGCGAGAATACCTTATGATGTGTTAGACAAGGTATCAACACGTATAGTAAATGAAGTGCGTGGAATAAACAGGATAGTATACGACATCACGAGTAAACCACCCGCAACCATAGAGTGGGA
>CAYIYZ010000010.1:0-59388 GCA_964367935.1 uncultured Oscillospiraceae bacterium | reverse complement strand
TCATAACACCGCTCGTTGCATCGCCTTCCGAACGAAGGAAAGTATAACCGTCAAACGTTCTCTGATCAGCACTGTAGTTGCTGTCCTCTATAAGTCTCGTGCTATCGGATGCTGCCAACGCTGCGCCGTCTGTGTCAACGTAGTTTACTGTTAGATTATAGTAGGTGTCGCCTACGGGAGGTACTACCGTCTGCTGTGTGATTTCAAAGTCGCCGGGTATTACATTGCCAAGGTAGTAGTTGCTGTTGCCGACTGTAGTCATCTCGCCCGCTACCAAAACTTCTAGGTAATCGCCCACTTCTTCTTCGGGTATCTGCGTGATATCTGTGCTGTGTATACGGAAGATGTCAATATTCACCTGTGCATCTTCGCCGGCAAGCACGCCGCCGATTACATTAAATCCTTCGTAGCCCTGAGTATCAGCTGTGCCCCAAGTTTTGGAGTCGTCGTTGATTTCTACTTCTACAGGGATAGGTGCAATGTCAACGTTTATTACACCTGCGTCATCGCCGCTGTCGGCTATGAGGTAAGTACTAACTATCTTGCCTTCCCAGCCCGTGAGGTTAGATGAGGTTGTTCCAAATTGTGCGGAAACCAGGTTTCCATTCTCATAAACTGTTACGTTAGGAGTAGTTGTTCCTGCCAATGCAAGTAGATTTGACATACCATTGATGCTCCAGTAGATGTCACCGGCATTCTGATAGTCGCCTGTTGTGTCGACCACATTCTTATAGGTGAATAGATAGCTGCCCAGTGTAGTACCGCTACCCATATCCAATTCTAGCGCGTTGTTATAAACATCCACCAATATTCCATCAGTACCGGGAACAAATGTACCATTCGGCGAAGGCTGGAAATACATGGAAGGGCTGGTCGTTGTCCAAATGCCGTCAGTGTTATAGGTGGTTCTAAAGTAATCATTTGCTACAAACTCACCGTTTTTCCAAATGACTATCTCCGTATTTCCGTTCGAGTCCGGTTTGTCAAGCACTATGGACATAGTGAAGTCCATTATGTTCTCTGCATTCAAAACGTCTTCTCTTGTAGAGGTATCACTATCGCCCGCTGTCCACTCTTCGGGGATATCCGTCCAGTCTGCTCCGAATTTGACCGCCTTGCCATCATAGTCCTTGCTGTAATCACTATAGCGAATGATCATCTCGCCCGTAGGCTTGGGAGCTGCATCGGGGTCGATTACCTCAATATCGCCGACTTGCGCTGTAAGAATAAAACGATCCGTCATATCGTAACTATATGACGCTCCGCTGTCCTGACCCGAAATCTTGAAAGGTGCAACCATTTCAGCTATGGTGAGCTCTTTTCCGGGAGCGATGCTTGTAGCGTTCTTGTATAGAGAGAACACAAGACCTGTTGTTTCAGCTGTGATCGTCTCTGCGTAGGTATAGGTGCCTTCAACGAAGGGCTTAAATCGATTTGAGCCTGTAGCATTTACGGTTTCTGCTGTGTATGCAGACCACATCTGCCCTGCGCTAACCATTAGATTTCCAATTCCATAGTCAGCATAAAGCTCTTTCATTTCCTCATCAAGGAAGCTGTATCCCATTGAAACACTACCTGAGTTATTGATGGTAGTTGAGCCACTCAGATAAAGTGTAAGTTCAATTTTCTCTTCCAACACTACGTTTAGTGTTGTTTCTTCCATGCTGAAGCTCTTAATCCAGTGATTGTCAAGCGCATTAGGAGCATTTCTCAGCATAGCTGCTTTAACGCCAGCTACGTCAATTGAAACTCCGTTTATTACCTTGACGGTTCCGTAATCATTTGTGCCATCTGTGATGCTGAAAACCGTGTTAGCCAGCTCTTTAGCAACAACAGTCGTCGGAGCCGTAAAGCTATATGACTGCAAATCTGCATGGTTGCCGATGATGATATCTTCAGCACCATTTGTGCCTTCAATTACCCAAGCATGAGCTTCGGGGAGCACATACTTGCCAAGGTCATTGCCGATCTGACCGTAAGGTCCCAGTGTGTTTGTTGCGGGTTGCGAAGCTGCTGCAATGCTGTAAGTAGCTTCGTAAGATGCAACTGCAGTGTTCAATAAACTTCCATCGTCTTTCTTTACAACGATATCGTAGTGATAGACCGGTGTCATATCAACACTCCATGCGTCGATATTGCCAAAACGAATCCATGTATTGTATTTTGACGTGTGCTCTTCATACTTGAAGTATTGATTGCCGTACTTATCCGTGTATGTAAATCCTGCGAACGACTCGCCTGCATCGCCGCTCAATACAGGCAGATATGCAAACGGGTTTACATTTCCGGCAACAAGCATTTCGTTCTTGCCACCGTAAATGAAGTCAATCATATTTCCGTTGTCATCGTAGAATATTGCAACCTTCATGCCTTCAGCGCCTTCACCCGTGTAGAAATTCGGCTGGAGGGTGATTGTATCGTCAACAATCTTGCTTGCGTCGAAAGTATAGGTTGTTCCAAAGGCAATTGTCACATAGTCAGTGCCGAGCACATCGTTTGCTATGTCAATACCATCATTCGCAATATCCCAAACCCAATTTACGTGCTGTACACCGTTCACGAATCCATATTCGGCTTGTGCCTCAAACTTATTCCATACTGCAATTTTATTGGTAGTGCTGGCTTGGCTTTCAGACACAGCCGGTGTAGACCAGTTGCCGTCCATGTAGTTCACGGTGTAGTTGCCTGCAACTTCACCTGCACCAACACCTGGGTTACCATTCGTTGTATATGCAGGATAGACATTGTTCACCCATTCTAATTGATCGATTTGCAATGATGTGAATTCCACACCTGCGTCAATCTGGAAAGTATATCCTGCATTCGTCTGCAATGTATACTCCCAAGCGGAGAAAGTTTGATCGTCCGCTAATCCTGCCATGTCAGCCGACAACGCTGTCATGGTGTTACCAATATATGCGCCAGCTGTACTAGTCTTTACATACTCAAAGTCTACTAAATTGTTGTTTACATCGAAAAACTTTACAAGTTTATAGAAATACGTTGCTGAACTTCCTTCCGTGTTTGGGTAAATGCTGATTGTCGTTTGGGTGTCAGGTAATGTTATCTCTGACCCGAAGCTAATACCACTCCAATTGTTAACGGCTGTCATATAGTCATTATCCCAATCTGAATCCACATACCAGTTGTACTGCTCAAGCCCATTGTAATGTAGTCCGTTCGCAATGGCCTCAAAATGAGTATATATCTCATATGTAGTACCGGACGGTCCTGACACTGTCTCCGACTTCGCTACATTTCCCCATGTTTCATTGTAGTAGTTTATTGTCCATGTGATGTAAGTGTCTGTGTTACTAAGAGGATCCTCGCCCTCTCCTGTCGGGAGTGTTGCGTCGCCTTGTTCGCCTTCGCCTTCGCCTGTGTCTACGTCGCCTAAGTCGAGTACGCCTAAACCGCCACTCTCCTCTACAGGCTCAGTGCCCTGATCATCTGCAAACGCAGGGCTGATCATCGCTACGTTCACCACCAGCAAAGATACTATCATTATTAAACTAAGTATCCTTGTGTTCAGCGCAACTTTCTTGCTTGCCTTTTTCATGTTTTTCACCCTTCCTTTTAACTTTTATTTACTATCCGCTTTGATTGTCATTTAATGTATACCTATTATAACACTTAATGGTTGCATGGCGGTTGCATTGTAGCACCCAATTACTTTTGTTGCGAAATCGTAACAAAACTTTCTGGTTTTTTATTCTAAAAGGGCAAAAAACACCCCTCAAGCCGTGACTTGAGGGGTGTTTCCTATTATTTTTTTGCTCTGAGCTTTGCTCTTTGACTTAACTTAAGCGTTCTCGCTCTCTTCTTCACGTACCTTGCGTGACATATAAGTCACTCCGCACTGTACAAGAGCTATGATTGCCATCAGTATCGTCCACTGGTCTACCATCGTCATCGGTAGGCTCATATCCTCTGTGAGGATGAACACTACGATTGCTGCGATTGCAGGTGCTATGCTGAACAGTCTCATTGCGCCCTTGCGCTTTACATCCTCGTCCTCGTACTCTTCGTCTTCACGCTTGTTGCGGAAGTAACCGATGAGAAGTACTACACTCAAGATGCCTGTGAACACTGTTAGGATTAGGTTAACAAGTGCCCATGCTGCGCCGTTGCCTGCTGCCAGAGGTGTCTCCGGCTCTGTGATTGTTACCTCAGGTGTCTCTTCGCCACCTGCAAGAGGTGTGCTCGGCTCGGGGATCTCTACGGGATCTGTGGGATCTGCAGGATCCGTCGGTGCCGGTGTGTCAGACGGTACCGCCACCAAGGGAGGAGGTGCGTCCGTTATCTGCACAGGAGGCACTGTCGTCACAGGAGGTGTCGTCGTTGCAGGAGGTGTCTCCGTCACTGCCGGTGTCGGGTTCAGGGGAGGATCAGACTCCTCGATTACCGTATCTGCCGAGTAGACGAAAGTTACTTCCTTATCGCCGTTCATAACACCGCTCGTTGCATCGCCTTCCGAACGAAGGAAAGTATAACCGTCAAATGTTCTCTGATTTGCACTGTAGTTGCTGTTCTCTATGAGTCTCGTGCTATCGGAAGCTGCAAGCTCAGCGCCATCAACGTCAACGTAGTTTACTGTTAGATTATAGTAGGTGTCACCTACGGGAGGTACTATTGTGTTGGTATAGGTGTAAACAACCTTAACGATGTTATTTTCCACAGAGCTGCTAACTGTTACATATGTCGGTACACCCGAGCTGTAGGTCATAAAGCCCGTGGAGGGATTGTATGCCTCCAACCAGCTATCGCCGAGCTGTGTGGAAATGTATCCCGCATCAAGTGTTATTCCGTAGTTTGCCTTTAGTGCATTTCCGTTTGCGTCGGTTGCTGATTCACCCAGATACACTTCTGCACTGCCGTTTGTTACGCTGAAATACTGTACTTCGTAAACAAAGGGTACTTCCGTGATGTCACGTGTGTACTTAAGTGTGATAGTATTTTCTGCCTGATCTGCTACCAACACTTTGCTGTAGACATTTCCTGCAGCCGCTACATAGTTCACATCGTCTGTTGCATCGTTGGGTGTGCCGTTCATGTCATAGGCAGTCTTTGCTGTTGCAACGTACTCCAAGCCTACCCATGCCTTGTTCGCAATGCCGGAGATGGTTTCCTGAGTTGAGCCTTCCATGACTTCGCTTCCATCTTCAGCCACGTAGTAGTACTCATGTGTCACGGTGAGCTGTGTAGCTTCACGTGCGTCATAGATGAGGGTAATCACGTTCTCACCCTCTGCGAGAACTATTGCCAGATTCTCTTCGCTCTTCCATGTTCCGCCCGATACCGCTTTGCTTATCGGAGTGCCCTTGGGGGTTGCGGTAAAGTGCGCACCTGCATAGGAGCTAACCGGTAGCTCTGCCACTGTCTTTTCGGGGAGTATAACCATCTCGCCTGCCCAGTTATAGGTAGCATACTGGTGAACAACCGTTACAGTTGCAGTTGCGAGTGTGTTTGTGCGCCTCTCGTATACAAACTCTATGGTATCATTTGTCGCTGCAAGAGGATCGATAGTCACACTTGTTGTCGCTGTAGCATTCTCAGGTGTCACACCTGTGATATTGGTGTAAGCTGTGCCTGTGAGATCCGCTGCATCTGCCGTGAACTTCTCGCCGACATACCATGTGCCCAAGTTTGTGCGTGCAACGTCCTTGCTTGTGTCCTCTGTGCGATCAACCCATGTTGCAACGCCATTGACAATTTCATAGTTGTAGGTCAAATATGTGTCTGTTACGTTTACGCTTGCCACTGCAGGCTTCGCCTCTTCGTTTGAGTAGTAGAGGTGAATTTCAAGACCGCTCTCGCTTACACGTAGATTGCTAATATCAAAGTTTGCTGCCTGAACTGTGCTGTCATGGCTGTAGCCTTCAGCATCAAAATCGTTCACGTTTACGCTGACTGCCTGGTTCAGATACCATGTGCCTGCAAGTGCTACAGGTGCTGTTGTCAGCGTTAGATCCTCTGTCCATGTATCGGACAACTCCCAACGGCCTGCATTAAGAACTTGCTCATATGTGCCGAAGTGGCTGACTACTGTTACGGGTAGTGCTGTGCCTAGGGTGCTGTAATAATCTACATAGTGAATCTGTGCAGTTTGACCTGTTGCTTCCAATTTGAAAGTAAAGTCATTACCACTTTGTGTCAGGGTGTTCGAGAAGCTGTTGATTTCAAAGCCGTCACCCTCAGTGGTTACACCGTTAGGCTCGCCGCCTGCAACGTTAACCACTTCGTTGATATCGCCATAAATCGTAACATCGTTAATCGAAGGTAGGGTACGCTCAATGTTTGTTTGTACAATACCATTTACGTCAACGTAGCTGTCATATATGGTATAAGTTCTTTCAACAGTCACGTCTCCAAAGTCACCCGGTGTAGCGGCTTTTACATAGACGATGTTGATGACAGTTGCGCCATTTGCCAAAACTGTTACGTTGGTGTAGGTATCGCTCATTGCGTCATTCTTAACATAGCCGTTCTGATCTTTGAACTGAGTGACGCTGAAGTTCTCGCCAACGTTTGCTGCGGGGGTTTCTGTCACGGTAGTGGGGTTGTTTGCGTCGAGGTCTTCCACTACGCTCACGACACCACCTTCACCGATAACCTCTTTGTAAGCTACAAAGCTGTGGATAACAGTGACCGTTGTGGATACACGAGCATCAGCGGTGTAGTAGTTGGTATATTCATTTGCACCGTTTGTCAGTGCAACTGTGCCTATCGTGTTATTGGCTTCGCCCGAGAACAGCTTGCCATTTACAGTTTGACTTGCATCCAAAATGTTAATGCTCTCGCCCTCGTACCAAACTTCACCGTCTGCAGGCACGTAGTACGTAGTCATGGAGTTAATCACATTATATGTCCACTGGTCGGGAGCATTAGGATCAACAACCTTCTCACGATAGATATTGGTCACCTTAAATGTAGTTGTAGGTTCATTCGGTGCGCCGTTGGGCTTGATGTAGCGGAAGATTATGACATTGTCATCCGCATTGGGCGCACTCTTGTCAAGCATGATGTTAGCGTTAGCGCCGTTTGTCAAGTCCGCACTAAACACATAGCCGTTTTCAGGAGCAACTGTGCCGGAAGCGGTCATGCCGTGGAAAGAACTGATCACATCGCCACCTGTAGTATATGTGGGCGTTGCATTCGTGCTTACAACATAGTCGCCGTCTACAAGCTTCCAAGTCTGGTCGTAGTACTCGTGCACAACTTTGTACTCAACAGGTGTTCTGCCTTCAACAACTGTGCCCTTGTAGTAAATATTGATAGTTGCGCCACTTGATGTGACATCATTAACTTCTAGGTCATTGCTGGTGTAATCTATGCCGTCAATTGCTTCGTAAGTGCCGCTGATTACTGTGAAGCCTGTTGCACCCTTTGCTGCCAGTTCTTCCGCAGTCAATACATCTGCAAGATAATCGTCGCCGATTTTTACGCTCGCTGATTCAGATACTATCAGCGATGAGGAAGATGTATTTGTCGTATCGCCTTTAGTCTCATCGACTCTGTAGTGGTTAACCGTTACCGTTGCTGTATCCAGCTTATAGTAACGCTTGAGAACCAACTCAGGAGTCTCGGTGACTGTGCCGCTCTGTACATTGCCTGCATTATTGGTATCATAGCTGTAGTTTAGGAAGGTCTTGCCGCCTGCATTTACAGTGCTACCTATTGTGCCGACCTTATTCTCGGTCTCGTCGTCATCCTTCTCGAAACTGCCATCGGTCTGCTCGAAGTAATACTCTATTGTATAGTCTGCTGTGCCGGCTGTGCCGCTGACACTGGGAATCTTCTCAAAGTTTGCACTTGTATCTGTAGTATCACCATCAGGTCTGTAGGTGAAGGTGGTGTCGCCATTGGTTTTGTACACTGCACCATTCACAAAGTCCTCTGCCTGTGTGTCGAGTGTGACATTATAGCTTAGAGTGTAGGTCTTGGTTTTTGCTGTCGTATCTTCACTGCTAGGCGTTGCCTGCTTAACGTCCCATGTAAAGGACTCGCCGTCATCCGCCACCGTTACACCGTCCATGACACTAAAGCTATTTGCCTTGAGGTCTATAAACTTGCCCATCGGGTCTGTTACTGTTCCTGCGTTGGTGGGCTTTACAATGTCGCCGCTGATGCCTTGATAGAGCTTCGTAAGTTCCTCTGTGTTGCTTGCTGTGAGATAGTAGGAATTGTTGTTTGCATCTTTCAGTGAGGAAATGCCCTTCAATGTGTGGTTTGCATTGCTGCTGGCACTGCTTCCGAGGAAGATGGGGTATATAAATGTGCCGGCCGCCTTTGCCTGATTAGCTTCCCAGATGGTGCCGTCTGCGTGGTTGACCGCTCCGCTTTCGTCGTAGTCATATTTGGTGTATTTTGTGTACGTTTCTCCGCTTCCTGCGGTATCTGTATAAGTTGTTGCGATGTTGTTGTCGCTGAATGTGTAACTATTGCCATCTCCCAAGAGATTGTTGTAGTTTGCGCCGGTGATACCGGTGAAGGTTTCGTTCCTCCACCTCCAGTTGTTATTGTTGTTATTGTTCTTTTTATATCTCTCTGCTGTACCTTCACCAAAAAATCCATAGCTGTAGGTGGGGTCTCCGTCGGTGAGCACTATGATATAGTTTGCTACGCCTTCGACTGCACCTGCCGCAAGCTTAGCCTGTGCCGCATGTATACCTGACTGGATGTTCGTGCCGCCGTCGGCTTTCGTTGCGTCCACTGCAGCCTTTAGCGTGGTTATGTTGTCTGTCAGGTCACTTACTGTATGCGCTGTCTCGTCGTATTCAACGATTGTGATTTTGTTGCCTTCATTCGTTCCTTCGCCCAAGAAGCTGTCGATAAATGCCTTGGCTGCTGTTCTTGCAGAAGTCAGCTTGCCGTTACTGATGCTCACGCTTCCCGAGGAGTCGATCACAAGTGCAACATGTGCTGCATCTGCAGGTGTTACCTCTGTGCCCGTTCCGTCTTTTACGGTTACCTGAAGTGTAATTGTAAACTCGTTGGTGTTTCCGATTTGTGTAGCCGTCTTGCTTAGAGTTACCAATCCATCGGCGGTGGTGTTAGTCCCACCTCCATATATGAGCGAAGCGGTTGCCGCTGCCGCCTCGGGTGTCTCTACAGCACCCTCGCCGTCGCCGGTTGCAAATGCGGGGCTGATCATTGCCACGTTCACCATCAACAAGGATACTATCATTATTAAACTAAGTATCCTAGTATTCAGTGAAACCTTTTTTCTGTTCTTTTCCATGTCTTTCACCTTTTCCTTTTCCTTTAAGCCTTCCTTTATTTTCCCTTTGGCTTTTGCTTATGTGGCTATTATAGAGACGAGAGGTTGCATTCAAGTTGCATTTGCCCCTTTCGGCGCTAATGTTACGAAATCGCAACATTAGCGCTTTAGAAATAGGTGTAAGTAATAAAAAACCTCATAATTACGCATAAATACACAAAAAAAGGGGACCGCAAACTATTGCAGTCCCCTTCGTATTAATTTATATCCTCATCCAAACGTTTTGAAACGTTCCGTTTTAGTTCAAACTTCGGTTCTTCCTTCTTCGCTATCCTCACCATGTTCGCCCTATGCTTTATCACTATTATGAACGCTGTCGCCATACCCAACCAAAACGCCGTCACTCCGTAGTCAAAGCCCAAAAGCGCTATCGGCAAGGCTACGGGCGCCATCATTGAACCCAAAGATATATACCGCGTACTGACAAGACAAATCAGCCACACCGCAAAACATATCAGTCCTATACGCCAGTCAACGGCTATAATGCCCGCAAAGCCGGTCAAAACGCCCTTACCGCCCTTAAAACCGTACATCACCGGGAATATATGTCCCATCACTGCACAAAATGCCGCAAACATCTTCCCTATATTCACGAGGTACTCGCCCTCGCCGGCAAAACTCATTATAAAGCCGCCGAGCAAGGTCGCTATAAAGCCCTTGCCGAAATCCACTGCTATGACCACCAATATGCCTTGTAGTCCGAACGTCCTGTAAAAGTTCGCAAGCCCGGCATTGCCACTACCTGAATTTCGAATGTCACGCTTAAACATGCGCCCTGATGTTATTATCGCACCGTTAAAATTGCCCAAAGCATAAGCTATCGCCGCCGTCAAACAAAGAAGTAATGTTACCGTCATTCTTCCTTTTCCCCCTTTTGCCTAATCGTCATTCTCACAGGAGTGCCCTCCAAGCCGAACACTGCCCTTATCTGATTTTCTATATAACGCTGATACGAGAAGTGAAACAGCTCCTTGCTATTACAAAACAGAACAAAATGCGGAGGCTTCACCGACGTCTGTGTCATATAGTAAATCTTCAAACGCCTGCCCTTATCAGAAGGCGGCTGCTGACGTGCCTGTGCATCGCCCAACACCTCATTTAGCATGCCCGTCCTTATGCGCATCGTACTCTGCTCATTTACAAAGTTTACAAGCTCAAATATCCTCTGCGTACGCTGTCCTGTCATCGCAGATATAAATAGTATAGGTACATAGCTCATAAACGATAAATCTCGCAAGACCTCCTTGCGCATCTTATCCATCGTCTTACCGTCTTTTTCCACCAAGTCCCACTTATTTACTATTACTACGCTCGCTTTGCCCGATTCATGCGCCATGCCGGCTATCTTCGTGTCCTGCTCCGTTACGCCCTCTCGTGCATCTATCATTATTAAACACACATCCGCACGCTCTATCGCAAGCTGCGCTCGCATCACCGAAAACTTCTCTATCCTGTCATCCACTCGTGACTTTCTGCGTATGCCTGCCGTATCTATAAACACATACTTGCCGTGCTGATTCTCAAACGGCGTATCAACCGCATCTCGTGTCGTGCCTGCCATGTCCGCCACTATTACTCTGTTTTCTCCGAGTATAAGGTTTATCAAAGACGACTTGCCAACATTCGGCTTGCCTATTACCGCTACCTTTATTCTGTCGTCCTCTTCCTCGCCCTCCATTTCCCTCGGGAAATGCGCCAAGCACTCGTCCAACATGTCGCCCGTTCCGTGACCGTGCACGGCAGACACCGCTATCGGGTCGCCCAAGCCCAATGAGTAAAACTCATATATGGCAGGGTCGGTGCCGCCAACTGTGTCCATCTTATTTACACAGAGCACCACAGGCTTTCTCGAGCGAAGTAACATATTCGCAACTTCCTTGTCAGCCGCCGTTACACCCGTTCGTATATCCGTCACCAACACAATCACATCTGCCGCATTTATCGCTATATTCGCCTGCTCACGCATAAACAGCAATATCTCATCATCAGTCGTCGGTTCTATTCCGCCTGTATCCACTATATCGAACAACTTGCCCGACCACTCACACTCGGCATACAGCCTATCTCTCGTTACGCCCGGCACGTCCTCTACTATAGACAACCTACGCCCCACAAGCCTGTTAAACAACATCGACTTGCCAACATTAGGTCTGCCCACTATCGCTACCAATGGTCTTGCCACTACTTACCTCCTAAAATCGCCTCAAGGAGCTCCGCCCCCGAGTTTTGTACCGCACGTACCTCAACGCCTAATATCGCGCCAAGCTCCTCCGTGCTCATATCGTCTAAAAATACGCCCTCACCATGACGTAACATACTCTGTGGTATATACAATACCTCGCCCAACTTTGTTCCGCTGAGCTGCTTTACCAAGTCACCGCCTGTCACCAATCCGGCCACATCTATGCTGTGCCCAAAGAAATCATTGCGTATAGCCCTGACACTGCCACTTATCTTAGCACATTTTTCTTGAGCTCGCAACAAAAGTTTCTCTATCGTCGCTGACGCCGCCACGCCCGTCGCTATAGTGAACTCATGCCCATCGCCCTCTTCTGCCTCCGTACACATTAGTGCAAGCTCAAACTCCGTCTCGAGCAGCCTCAACATTCCAACGCCGTTCTCAAGCTGACTGTACTCCTCATAGTACTCATCACTCGGCAAGGGGAGCTTCGCCTTTAAATAAAGCTCGTCCGCACAATAAAATATTGAGCTACCGTATTTCTCACTACACTCAGATGCAAAGCGCTCCACAAGAGATATGGTCTCCCTCGCCTCATCCTCCGTAAACATCCGTAAATTTGCCAAGCCCTCACGATACTTTGTGAGACCCACAGGCACTATAGACACGCTATTCACGCCGGGATAAAGCTCTGCCAAATCACGCATGGAACGTAGCAACTCGTCCTTATCATTTATGCCGGGGCAACACACTATCTGACAGTCCGCCTTTATCCCCGCTTCACACAGACGCTTCAACAATCCTAATACGTCTGCCGCACGCCTAGTTCCCATCATCTCCGTACGCAATTTAGGGTTTGTCGTATGTACCGACACATTGATTGGACTTATCTTCAGGTCACATATACGTACTATTTCACGTTCCGTAAGATTTGTCAAGGTTATATAACTGCCGGTCAAAAACGATAACCTTGCATCATCGTCTTTAAAGTACAGACTCTCACGCATACCCTCGGGCAATTGGTCAACAAAACAAAACACACATTTATTACTGCAAGAGTGAGGATTATCCATCAAATAGCTCTCAAAGTCAAGACCTAAATCAGCACCCTCGGGCTTTTTCACGCTCACACTGTGGCGTATCCCGTCCGTACCCTCAAACTCCACAGTCAGCTCTGCGTCATAGGAATAATAGCGATAATCCAGCACATCCTCTATCCTGTGCCCGTTTATCGAAACAAGCCTATCGCCCTTACGAACCTCGCCCTGCAAGGCACTGCCGCTTTTTACTTTGCCTATCCTATTACGCATACTCTCTCCTTATACAGGGCGTAGGGAACGGTCTTGACCGTTCCGATGCTTTTGCCCTTGTAGGGGCGAACCTATGTGTTCGCCCGAAACCATTTTTCTGCGGAAACATGGTTTTTATTTTTGTTTATTTCTTAGTTGAGGCTTTGCCCCAAGACCCCACAGCTTTTTTTAAAAAAAGTTGATTAAAACTTTCATATTGGCTTCGCCCCTAAGTTTTCAACACGCAGAAAAAGGCACCTTGCGGTGCCTTTGAGCTTGTCAAAAAAAGTTGTGGCACCAAGCCCCGTCCTTTGCCGTGCAAAGATTTTTCTAAAATCACGGCGAGTTGCCCGGTCTGATTTTTGAAAAATGTTAAATTACATCTTCGGTGGGGCGTGTACACGCCGAAGATACTTTGCGAGGCTATAAAGCCGAGAACTCCTCATTGGCGAAAAACCTGTTTTTCGACAGTTTAAAAGGCACCTTGCGGTGCCTTTCATTCTCTGCTGTTACTACTTGTCCTCGCCGAGCTTTATTACCTCGCGCCCGTTGTAAACGCCGCAAGCCTTGCAAGCTCTGTGTGGCAGACGGTATGCACCGCAACCGGGGCACTCAACTATTGCCGGCGCTTCAAGCTTCCACACCGATGAACGCCTCTTATTTCGCCTCTGCCTTGATACTTTACTCTTTGGTACTGCCATTTTTACACCTCCTACAGCTGTTTCGAGCAGCTACTGTTACTATTTATCCAAAAGCTGCTCCAGCACAGCCATTCTTGGATCTACATCCTTCTTGCACCCGCAAGTCCCCTTGTTTAAGTCCGCTCCGCACCCATGACACAATCCCTTGCATTCCTCAGAACACAAAAGTTTGCTCTCAGCATCCAAAGCGAACACTGTGCCCAATAAGTCATCCATATCGAGCATGTCGCCCTCTATCAAAAACGCTCTCACGTTCTCAGGCTCGTCCTCCGTCACCGCTACCGCATCTATGACCGTCTCTCTGTCAAGCAGAAACTCCGCTCCGCATCTATTGCACTCGCAAAGTAAAGTCGCCTCTATACGTCCGGTAACATTTAACACGCCGGCGCTGTTTCTTATAGTTCCAATCGCTTGTGGCCCTCGCTCATATCGAACAAGACCCGGAAAATCTAAGTTCTCCTTGTCCGGCTCGCAGTCAAACGCCACAGACGTGCCCGGCATCTCTATGATATCTTTTAAGTTTAGTTTCAATGTCTATCCTCCGACTAAACGCGTACAAAGTATTATAAATGAATACTTCGCCCTTGTCAACACATTCTTTCATCTGTTTTTTTACATAGCGCCTTATGCAATATTTCCGCACACAACATTGCCACCAGACCCAAGAAAACTCCAAAGGCTAATCCTATAAACTCTCGGCTGAGTGATATATATATAGGTGTCCTATAGTGGCAAAACGAATTTACCGCCGACGCAAAACCTATGGACGATAAGCCCGTCAAGGGTAAAGCAAACTTCCTGCCCCATCTCGCCATGACAGTCACACCCAAACCAAGCACAGGCCAGGCTATCAAAAATTCCTTCGTCCTCGGCCTTGCGAGCAAGACCTCTTCCAAGAAGTTTCTAAACCTCTGCTCATAGTCACTTACCGGTAACACCTGATGACCCGTACGCAGTAAAAACACCGCCACTATCACGACAATCGCCACCACGCCAAGTACGAACAACATCTTATTCGACTTGTACTCACTCAAAATCTCTATAGGATTCTTCTTAGGATACAAGTACTTGCAGAATATAAGTAGAGCATACACAAGCGGCACAGACTGACTGAGCTTAACGCCTATAAAAGTCTCCACCGATAATAAGTAAGCCCTCTCACTGTTTAAGGCAGCTATGCAGAGGCCGCCGAGCATAACAATAATAAACGCCACGAACAACATCTTTATATATTGCCATATCGTCTGTGCCATTGTACCTTCCACTCTCGCAACCTCATAGGCTGTATACCATATGGCAAGGCAGGGAAATAGTATGCTCACCACAAGCGATACACCCGGCTCATACACAAAAAAACACCCCGCCGCAGCTGCATAAAACGGGAAAAATAATATATTCCGCAGCTTTGACGATAACTTAAAAACACTCGTGATAAGTATCACGCCACACGCCGTCACACCGGCAAGCACGCCAAGTATAAGCACAAGATTAGGCTCATAGGGCGGCAAGGTCGTAAACTCACCGTAACTCATGCCGTGCGGTTCCATACGTTCCGCCAGATCCTCCATGAGACCCGTATACTCTTCTATATCCGATATAACTTCACCCGTCTCCGTATGTGTAAACGGTGTCATCCACAGCACCCTTACATTGCGCTCGGACACCGCACGGTAAAATATGTTCAGTATCTCCTCATAACCCTCGTAGCCCAACACCGCATAGCGTGACGCGAAATAGGGCAATAGCTTAAAAACCCTCACCACGTCGGAGTCAGACTCGTAAGTAAACCCCTCTATGGGATTATGCACATGTTGATCCTTATCCTCTATGAGTCCCACCGTTGCGTCACTGCCATCATGTACCTCGCCCAAAAAGAGGTTAAGGTTCTCATTCGTCACATCGGGTACAAACACGTCAGTCAGTCCACCCGCCTTAAGCTCCGACAAGTACTGCTCATAGCTCACACCCTCAGCCTCAGCCAAAAGTCGTACGTCATCTTCCGTCATGACTATAGACACGACTTTATCCGCAGACTCAAAGCCCACTCGTATGCCGCAGAGAAGGAGCGTACACAGTAGTCCCACGACGAGCATGAGCGCCAATATTTTGTTTTGTTTTAATTTTTGCAAAATGTTTTATCACTCCATAAAACTACATTTAAATCCAAGTATAACACATACACTCCTACATTTCAACTCACAAGATTGTTGACATCTGAGCTCATTCGTATAATAATAGGGGCATGAAAGAATTAATAATAACTAAAAATGATGAAAATCAGCGCCTTGACCGCTTTGTCGGCAAGGCTGTTCCGCTATTGCCGGAATCACTACTGCAGAAGTATATACGCCTAAAGCGTATCAAAGTCAATGGCAAGGGTGCCAAGCGTGACACAAGACTCACAGAGGGCGATGTGCTCAGTCTCTACATTAATGACGAGTTCTTCGATAAGCCCCGTGAGGAAAATTCCTACCTCAAAATTGCCACGCCTAAGCTGAATATCGTGTACGAGGACGAGAATATTATACTCGTCGATAAAAAGCCCGGTGTTCTGTGCCACAGCGCAGGCAAGTGGGATAACAACACACTTGTAGCGCACATTCAGGCTTATTGCTACCAGAAGGGCGAGTGGCGTCCCCGTGAGGAACACTCCTTTGCGCCGGCTCTATGTAACCGCATAGATCGCAACACGGGCGGCATAGTAATAGCCGCGAAGAACGCCGAGGCTCTGCGTATCATTAACGATCACATTAAGCGGCATGACTTAAAGAAAAGTTATGTCTGTATTGTCACGGGCAAAGTGCCTGTAAGGCAGGGCACTTTGAAAGGCTTCATCTTTAAAGATGCGGTCAAAAACCGTGTGTATGTGCGTGATCAAGTGGTGGCGGGCGCCAAGACTGCCGTAACTCATTTTTCCGTCATCGCACGTTCCGGTACGCTGACGCTCTTGGAATGCGAACTTGAGACAGGGCGTACACACCAGATACGTGCACAGTGTGCACATGCCGGTTTCCCTCTACTCGGTGACAGTAAATACGGCGATGACAGGGTTAACAAAACCTATGGTGAAACAGGTCAGCTTTTGTACTCGTATAAACTTGAATTTGACTTTGGAAACGGTGGCGGAATATTGAGCTACTTAAACGGTAGAATTTTCCGCATTACTGATGTTGAATTTGTGAAAAAATATTTCCACGAGAGCCTTCTTTAGTATATAAATAATAAAAAAACGGCGTTTCATATTTTTGTGTTGACAATGTGCTGTGCAATCTGTATATTCATGTTGTAATCTGTCGAGGTGGGGTAACTCCCACCTTAAGTAAAGAGGGGGATGATAATGACAAAGGAGCTCATTCGTCTGACCGAGTGTCGGATGGAATTTGACGGCGAGACCGTCCTTGATTCAATAGATTTATTTATAAAGGATAAGGAATTCCTCACACTGTTAGGCCCATCGGGCTGCGGAAAAACGACTACCCTGCGGATAATTGGCGGATTTTTAACGCCAACCGGAGGTGACGTTCTATTTGACGGTGTGAGGATTAATGATGTCCCGCCGCATAAACGTCGAGTGAACACAGTGTTCCAAAAGTACGCTTTGTTCCCACATTTGGACGTTTATGACAATGTTGCCTTCGGCCTTAAAATTGCAAAGAAATCCGCAGACGAGATAGACCGAGCGGTCATGGAGATGCTGAAGATCGTGTCCTTGACGGGCTTTGAGGATAGGAAAGTCAATAGTCTGTCCGGCGGCCAACAGCAGCGTGTAGCCATAGCTCGTGCTCTTGTGAATCAACCTGAGGTGCTTCTTCTGGATGAACCTTTGGGAGCTCTCGACTTGCGTCTGCGAAAAGATATGCAGAACGAGCTTAAGCGCATACAACAGGCGACGGGCATCACGTTTATTTACGTAACGCACGATCAGGAAGAGGCGCTCGCCATGAGTGACACTGTAGTCGTCATGGATAAAGGACGCATACAACAGATCGGCACGCCCGAGGACATCTATAACGAACCCGAAAACGCCTTCGTTGCCGACTTCATCGGTGAATCGAACATAATAGACGGTATTATGCGTGAAGACTTCTTAGTCGAATTTTACGGCTATAAGTTTAAGTGTATAGACAAGGGCTTTAGAAAAGACGAGCCCATAGATGTCGTTATACGCCCCGAAGACATAGACATCGTTGCGCCGGAGGCCGGACATCTGTGCGGCACGGTAACGAGTGTTACATTCAAGGGTGTACATTATGATATCATAGTCGACTTCAAGGGTTTTAAGTGGCTCATACAGACGACGGATTTTCAGCCTGTCGGTGCTTATATCGGCATAATGTTAACGCCTGACGATATACATGTAATGAAGAAGAGTGAGTACTCCGGCCAGTTCGGTGACTACAGCTCCTATTCTGCTGAATATGATGAAATAAATGACCCCGATGCGGTGTCTGTCGGCGAAAGTGAGGGTGAAGACGGCGAGGTACGCCATGAAGAATAAGGTTTTGGCGGCTCCTTACCTCCTGTGGATGGGTATTTTTACGGTCATCCCCTTGGGTATAGTTATCTACTTCGCCTTCACAGACCTAAACGGCGCTTTTACCATGGACAATATTGCGGCCTTGGGTAGGTACGGCCCTATATTGTTGCGTTCTATGTGGCTTGCAACGATTTCGGCTATTATCTGCCTCCTAATAGGCTATCCTGTAGCCTATTATATCTCCGGTTGCACGCCGAGGCGTCAACGTATACTCTACATGCTCGTCATGCTACCCATGTGCATGAGCTTTCTCCTACGTACCATGGCTTGGGTCGCACTCTTAGAGGACACGGGTATAATAAACGGCTTTATTATGAGCCTTGGTTTAGAGCCTCTACCGCTCATTCGCAACGATTTTGCCGTCATCTTGGGCATGGTCTACAACTACCTGCCCTATATGATTTTGCCGCTCTATTCCGTCATGGTCAAAATAGACCACAGACTAATTGAGGCAGCGCAAGATCTCGGTTGTGACACAAAACAGGTCTTTTCCAGAGTTCTGTTGCCTCTGTCACTGCCCGGCATACTGTCCGGTGTGACCATGGTCTTCGTTCCTGCCGTGTCCACGTTCTATATCTCGCAGAAACTAGGATCTTCGGGTACTATACTTATAGGTGACGTTATTGAAAGTCAGTTCAAGGCTGCGTATAATCCGAATCTCGGTGCGGCACTGTCGCTTATCCTTATGGTATTCGTACTCGTTTCCGTCACATTAATGAACCGCTTCACGGACTCGAGCGACGAGGAAAGCATGGTGGCAATATGAGAAAATTCAATAAATATTTCACCGTACTTGTGCTCATTTTCCTATACGTACCCATGATAGTACTCGGTATAGCCTCATTTAACGATGGGCAGTACATCTCAAATTGGCAGGGCTTTACACTCACGAACTATGCGGAGCTTTTTAAAGACGGTAACCTCAGTGCCTTGCTCCTCAACTCTCTGATTGTTGCGCTGATTTCCTCCGCTCTTGCAACGATTTTGGGCACTATGGCTGCCATGGGCATACATTCCATGGGTAGGAAAATGCGTGCATTTACCATGAACGTCACGAGTATCCCCATGACAAACCCCGATATAGTCACGGGTGTGTCGCTCGCCTTGCTCTTTGTATTTATCGGCACACTTATGAAAACAAGTAACGTCTTGGGCTTTACCACCTTACTCATAGCGCACATTACTTTTAATCTGCCCTATGTTATTTTAGCGGTACTGCCTAAGCTCTCGCAGATGGACCCCGACCTACGAAACGCCGCCCTTGATTTGGGCTGTACGCCCTTTCAGGCTTTTACCAAGGTTACGCTACACGAAATCATGCCCGGCGTCATCTCAGGCGCACTCATGGCATTTACAATGAGTCTTGACGATTTCGTCATAAGCTATTTCGTTTACGGTCCACGCTTTATCACGCTCCCCATTGAAATATACAGCTACGTGAAAAAACCACTGCACCCAAAAGTGTACGCACTGTTCACCCTGCTGTTTATCGCCATACTGCTTGTTATGGTACTCATGAACGTCTTACAGGCAAAAGAAGAAAAGAAAACGCACGCTATGCGGCGTTCCCGTTTGGGAGGAAGGAAAGTCAAAATATGAAGAAAATCAAGTTAGTGCTATCCCTTTTGGTTGTCGTTTCCATGTTGGCCGGTGCTGTGCCCGCCTTCGCGGCTGAGGAGCCCGTTACCATCAACGTCTATAACTGGGGTCAGTATATATCTGATGGTTCTGATGGTTACATCGATGTTAATGCCGCCTTTACCGCAGAAACAGGTATAGAGGTCAATTATTCTACTTTCGACAGTAACGAAACCATGTACACAAAGCTCAAGACCGGTGGTTCCTCCTATGACGTTATCATCCCCTCGGACTACATGGTCGCTCGTCTAATAGAAGAGGACATGGTTCAGGAGATCAACTTCGATAACATCCCGAACTACGAGTTTGTCGATGAGGCTTACAAGAACACAGACTATGACCCCGACAACCTCTACAGCGTGCCCTACACTTGGGGTACTGTCGGCGTAATCTACAACACCCTGTATGTAGACGAAGCTGATGTCGGTAGCTGGGATCTTCTGTGGAATGAGAAGTATGCGGGTAAAATTCTTACCTTTAACAACCCCCGTGACGCTTTCGCTATAGCTCAGTCGCTTTCGGGCATAGACCCCAACACGACGAGTGAGGATGACCTGCGCATTGCGGCTGATAAGCTCATAGAGCAAAAGCCCGTACTGCAAGACTACGTCATGGACGAAATATTCGCAAGCATGACCAACGAAGAAGCATATGTGGCCCCCTATTACGCTGGCGACTACCTCTACATGCTCGAAGACAATGAAAACCTTGGCTTTTTCCATCCGGAAGAGGGCTTTAACATGTTCATTGATGCTATGTGCATACCCACAAGCTCAGAGAACAAAGAGGCGGCAGAGGCTTACATCAACTTCCTATGCTCACCCGAAATAAGCGGTCAGAACCTCGATTACCTTGGTTACTCGACTCCCATTTCCGAGGCTAAGCAGTACATGGATCCCGAAATGGCATCAAGCGAGATAGCTTACCCCAGTGCTGAAGTGCTCGAGGGTTCATTCTCCTTCTTGTCACTACCCACGGAGACCATTCAGTCCATGGACAGTCTGTGGCTTGAGGTTACAACAGGCGAGACCGAGGGTGGTTCTACAGGCACAATGATCGCTATTGCGGCTGCTGTTGTCGCTCTCTTGGTCATAGTTGTCGTTCTGCGTTCACGCAGTGCTAAAAACCGCAAGGCGCAAAGAGGCAAGAGCTAATTTAACTGTATATTTTTACACCCGAAGGAAAACTTCGGGTGTAATTTATTTAGCTGTTGAAATGTGAGGCAAATATGGCTATAATAATATCTGTTAGTCCATTTCGCATTTTAAATTATTTATAGGAGCGTAAGATGAAAAAAATATTAGCTCTGTTTTCCGAAAAAAGTCAACGTAGCTTGCTACTTACCGTACTGATAGGCATAGCATTCTATGCACTGTTGACCCATGTTAGCTCCATTTACGGAGCCGCGAAAAGTCTTCTCGATGTAATTTCTCCACTTTTGTTCGGTGCATTTCTCGCCTACTTGCTCGATCCGCTTGTACGGCGCCTTGAAAATGTCTTGGGTCCCGCTATGCGCAGTAAACGTAAGGGCCGTGTCTACGGCGTTATTATCGTCTACTTATTCGTACTATCCTTGATCAGCCTGCTCACCATGATGGTCGTACCACAGGTTGTAATGTCCATGAGCGGACTCGTTGACAGCCTCTCCGCCTACTACGGTGACTTTGAGATCCTCTTGAGAAATATTACGGCCGACCTTCCCTTCCTTGATATAGATTACGACGTGATCCTAAGTCGGCTCGGTGAGATAGCGTCGGAGCTTGCCGATGTGGTAGCACAAAACATAGATAGAGTTTTTGAGACCTCCGTGCGTGCCGGCAGCACTCTGTTTAACCTCTTTATCTCCGTCGTCATGTCGCTCTACATCCTCTTGGATAAGGAGCACGTACTGCGTACGGGTCGTAGACTCATTCGCTCGAGAATGGACGCCGAACCTTACGCCAAGACTGTGGAACTCGGAGCGCAGGTAGATCTTATCTTCATTCGCTTTTTGGGCGGTAACATCATAGACTGTCTTATCATCGGCATAGCGAACTTCATCGTTTTATCCTTCCTTGACATACCCTATGCTGTGCTTATCTCCACCATTGCCGGTGTGACGAACTTCGTGCCCACTTTCGGGCCGCTTGTCGGAACTATAATATGTTCACTCATTCTTGTGATCATAGACCCCTTCTACGCTTTTGAATTTTTGGTGCTCACCGCCATATTGCAGACCTTGGACGCCTATGTGATTAAACCTCTACTCTTCGGAGACTTGACGGGTTTGCGCCCTATCTGGGTTTTGGTCGCTGTTGTGGTAGGCGGCGGTGTATTCGGGGTATGGGGAATGATTTTAGGTATCCCCATCACCGCTGTTTTGTCAAACCTTTTAAACTCGAAGATAGATAAAAAGCTCGAGGCGCACGGTGCCGCAGGTGACGAGGCATTCACTGCAACCGCTACAAAAAAACCTAAGTCTAAGCGTAAGCTCAAAGAAAAACAGTCCAAACCGTAAAATAAGCAAGAAGCGACAGCGCAATCTTCCGTCGTTTCTTGCTTTTTTTGTTCTTTGCCATTCAATTAACCCATTATTGGTCATTTTGAGCCTAAATTGTTAATTATTTAAGAAAAAATTGTTAATTTTTTCGGGCGCGTTTTAGCTGATAATGTTTGATTTATTGTATGTAATAGCTTAGAATAGTTAGACGGGACACAAGCAAAAGAAAACGTTAGGAGAGTGGTTAAAAAATGGAGAATCTATTCTGGATAGGCCTGTTCGGCGGTGCCTTGGCACTGCTGTTCGCTTTTTACCAGAGCCGCAAGGTCATGCAGTACTCTGAAGGTACCGAGACCATGCAGAAGATAGCAGGTGCTATCAGATCGGGTGCTAATGCGTTTCTAAGACGCCAGTATCGTACCTTGGTCGTGTTTTTTGCCGTAATGGCAGTAATTTTGGGAATTTTGGCAGCTATGGGTATGGTGACTATCTTTGTTCCCTTCGCCTTCGTATCGGGCGGAATATTTAGCTGTCTAGCCGGTTTTATCGGCATGAAGATCGCAACAGCGTCTAACGCACGTACAGCAAATGCTGCAAGCGAGAGCCTCAACAAGGGTCTCAATGTGGCTTTCTCTTCCGGTGCTGTTATGGGCTTTACCGTTGTCGGTCTGGGACTTTTGGACATTTCCATATGGTTCCACATACTAAAGCATGTATTTGAGCTCGACTCTACGACCATAGCCAACACCATGGTTATGTTCGGTATGGGTGCTTCTGCTGCTGCGCTGTTTGCTCGTGTCGGCGGCGGTATATTCACCAAGGCCGCTGACGTAGGCGCTGACCTCGTCGGTAAGGTTGAGGCAGGTATCCCTGAAGATGACCCCAGAAACCCCGCTACTATCGCCGATAACGTCGGTGACAACGTCGGTGACGTTGCAGGTATGGGCGCTGACCTCTATGAGAGCTACATCGGTTCCATACTCGCGACCTTCGCCATTGGCGCTTCCGCAGGCTATGGCTGGGAGGGCATGTTCCTACCCATCGCTATCGCTGTTGTCGGTATCATCTGTTCCGTATTAGGTTCCTTCCTCATTCGTACGAAGGAAAACGCTTCTCAGCGTGAGCTTCTTGCTACACTGCGCCGTGGTACTTACACCGCTGCCGCTCTGTGCGCTGTGGCTTGTGCTCCGCTCGTCTACTTCATCATGGGTGACGTCGAGGGTGCTAACTGGGTCGGTATACTCATAGCTATTTTCTGTGGTCTTGCTGCAGGTGTTTCCATAGGCTATATGACGGAGTACTACACTTCCGACACATATAAGCCCACTCAGGTTCTGGCAGGTGCTACGGAGACAGGCCCTGCGACTACCATCATTGGTGGTATCTCGCTCGGTATGACCTCTACAGCAGCTCCCATTATCATCGTTGCAGTAGCAGTTATCGCAAGCTTCTTGGCGGCAGGCGGCTCACTTGACACAGGTAGCGCTGAGTACGCTCTGAGCTTTAGCAATGGCCTTTACGGCATAGGCATAGCCGCTGTAGGTATGCTTGCTACACTCGGTATCACACTTGCTACTGACGCTTACGGCCCCGTTGCAGATAACGCAGGCGGTATAGCTGAGATGAGTGGTCTGGGCGAAGAAGTGCGTAACCGCACCGACGCTCTCGATTCACTCGGTAACACCACCGCAGCTACAGGTAAGGGCTTCGCCATAGGTTCCGCTGCGCTTACCGCGCTTGCACTTTTGGTTTCCTATGTCGATATCGCTCGCACAAACCTTGTAGAGGCTGGCAAGGTAAATGAAGCAGGTGAGGCTATCATCGATATGTCCATCACAAACCCTGCAGTTCTCGTAGGTCTGTTCATCGGCGCTATGCTCGTTTTCGTATTCGCTGCTACCACCATGAGTGCTGTTCAGCGTGCAGCTCAGAGCATCGTTGTTGAGGTTCGTCGTCAGTTCAAGGAGATCGTCGGTATCATGGACGGCTCTACTGACCCCGACTACGCAGCTTGCGTTGACCTCTGCACACGCGGCGCTCTGCGTGAGATGGTTCTTCCCTCTCTGCTCGCTGTTATCGTACCCATCGTAACCGGTATGCTACTCGGTGTCGAGGCTGTTATCGGTCTGCTCGCCGGTACTACCGTTACAGGCTTCGCTGTTGCGGTATTTATGTCCAACGCCGGTGGCGCTTGGGATAACGCTAAGAAGTACATTGAGGCAGGCAACCACGGCGGTAAGGGCAGTGAGTGCCACAAGGCAGGCGTTATCGGTGATACCGTCGGTGACCCCTTCAAGGACACCTCAGGTCCCAGCCTTAACATCCTAATCAAGCTCGTATCCACAGTTTCCATCGTATTCTGCGGTGCGGTCACAGCTTTCTCTTTGTTCTAAGCTGAGATTTTAATCTAAGATTTGCGCCCTCGTGTTATAAACACGAGGGCGCTTGTTTTTACTTTTACCATTCACTCGGCTCTCTTTACGAGCTCCGTAAGCATCAGAGTTACTGTCTTCACCGCATTTTTCATCTCATTCACTGACAAAAACTCATGAGGTCCATGGAAACAATAGCCGCCCGTAAATAAATTAGGGCAAGGCAGACCCATAAACGATAGACCTGAGCCGTCCGTTCCGCCACGTATAGGCTCTATTATCGGCTCTATGCCAAGCTTCGCCATCGCTCCCGTCGCTAGCTCTATTATATCACGGCGCTCCTCCAAAACCTCCGCCATATTATAATAACTGTCCTTTAGCGCAAGCGTCGCTGTATCCTCACCGTAACGCTCGTTGATGAAACGCACACAGGCCTCCACCGTCGCCTTACGGCTATTAAACAGCCCCTTGTCGTGGTCACGTATGATATACTTCATCGACGCCGCCTCACAAGACCCTGACAGCTCCGTGAGATGATAAAAACCCTCACGTCTCTCCGTATGCTCAGGACGCTCAGACACAGGTAAAAGTGCATGTAGCTCCTGCGCCACATTCAAAGCATTTAACATCTTATTCTTAGCCGAGCCGGGATGCACTGAGCGCCCCCTTATTTTAATGCTCGCATCGCAAGCATTAAAACTCTCATACTGAATCTCGCCCTCTGTACCGCCATCTATAGTGAAAGCGAAGTCCGCACCAAATGCTTCTACGTCAAAATTAGCCGTACCACGCCCAACCTCCTCGTCGGGAGTGAACGCCACCTTTATCTCGCCGTGCTTTATGCTATCGTCTGACACAAGTGTCCTCAGCACCTCCGTTATTATCGCTATGCCTGCCTTGTTGTCTGCTCCGAGTAAAGTCGTTCCATCTGTTACAACTATGTCATGCCCTACCACGCCCTTGAGCTCCGTCATGACCTCAGGGTCCGACACTATACCCTCACTCAGCACTATGGCCTTGCCGTCATAGTTTTCTATTACTCGTGCCTTTACGTTCTTGCCCGAACAGTCCGGCGAAGTATCCATATGCGCAATGAGTCCTATCGTCGGTGCAACTGTATCACAATTTGCTTTAAGTGTCGCATACACGTAGCCGTGCTCATTCATATGCGCATCGGAGAGTCCCATGCCCTGTAGCTCTTCTACGAGCACCACACCCAAATCCTTCTGCTTTTCCGTGCTGGGACACCTATCCTCAGGTGCATAGTGGTCTGACTGCGTGTCTATGGCGACATAACTTAAAAATCTCTGTAGCATATCCATATTATTCTCCTTATTTTTTACTTATTCTGTTATAACAGTCTTACTAAAAACTGTCAAGTATGGGAAATGATTGACCTGCTTGTATTTGTGTGTATAATTAAAAATGGAGGGTAATATATTTCTTTCTATAATGTCTTTGGAGGGATTCTTATGATAGAGGTCGAAAACCTTAGTTATAGCTATAAAAATGCCAAGTTCAAGGCTGTGGACAACATTAGCTTTAGTGTCGCTGAGGGCGAGATTTTCGGCTTTTTAGGGCCGTCCGGTGCCGGTAAATCCACGACTCAAAAAGTGCTCACCAAGCTCCTCGAAGGCTATGAGGGCAAGGTGCGAGTTTTCGGTAAAGACTTGGTCTCTTTGGGCACGGAGTACTATGAAGATTTAGGTATAGGCTTTGAGCTACCTAATACATACACTAAGCTGAGTGCTGTCGAGAATTTGAAATTCTTCCGCTCTTTTTACAAAAATAAAAGCGTGGATATAGAGGCACTGCTTAACAGCGTAGGCCTACAGGATCAAAAAGATGAGCGTGTGGAGAAATACTCTAAGGGTATGCGTATGCGCCTAAATTTCGTGCGAGCACTTGTCAACGATGCACGTCTGCTATTCTTCGACGAGCCCACAAGCGGCCTCGACCCTGTTAACGCAAACATAATACAGGAAATGATAAAAGCAGAGCGAGCACGTGGCAAAACCGTCTTTCTTACAACTCATTCCATGCAAGCGGCAGATGCTCTGTGTAATAGGGTTGCATTTATCGTTGACGGCAAGATAGCCGAGATCGGTGCACCTGAGGCTTTGAAGTTGAAGTACGGCAAAAAAAGCGTCGAGCTTGAATATTACGCCGACGATAACACCATAAAGACAGAGATCTTCGGTCTCGGCAACTTCGGGCGTGATCCGAGATTTCTGGACATCGTGGCAAGGCATGAAGTACGCAGAATACACTCTCAGGAAACGACCTTGGAAGATGTATTCATCACCCTGACCGGAAGGGGTTTGGACTGATATGAGACTTAGAAAGCTCGTGCTGTGGGAGCTGCTTTTTCAGTTGCGCTACGGTATCTTATACGCCGCTCTTATAATGACACTCATGTGGGCAGGCGTCGTCTTCTTTCTGCCTACAAGTACAATGGACATCGCACTGCCCATGATATTTATCACAGACTTTGCCGCCTCGGGACTACTACTGCTAAGTGGTATGGTCTATTTTGAAAAGGGGCAAAATTCCTTAGAGGCATTAGCTGTAACACCCATGAAGACAAGTGAATACGTCATGGCTAAGTTACTCTCTCTATCGGCTCTATTGGCTGTGATCGCCGTATTGCTCGCTGTTGCGGTGAGACTTATAAAGGGTGTGGACTTAAACCTATTCTTTGCCTTTGCGGCGGCTTTTATATCCTGTGCTTTTTTCGTGCTATTGGGTCTCATCCTCTCGTCTTTCTTTGAGTCTTTCACTGACCTCATCTTACCTATAGGCGTTTTATTCGGCTTTTTATTTAGCCCCTTTTTAGGCTATGTAAATTCTGCAAGTTTAGACTTTCTCGACTATATCTTCTGGCTGTTTCCCACCTACTCCATGATACAGATAACAGACGCCATGCTGGGTAATACAGAGATTTTGCAGATTATCTTGCCCGTCATCTATCTATTGGCTTGGGAATTATTGCTATTTAAGCTATCTGTACGAGTTTTGGATAATAGGATAATGGGCAAAGGAGGTGGCACCTGATGGGCGCAAAGACAAGACAACTCATCGCCTCTCAGCTAAAGATACTTCGCAGGGACACCTTACTTTTATTCCTTGTCGTCTATCCGCTAATTCTAACGTTTATAGGGCGCATGATTATCCCGATTATCGGGCGTGCGCTTGTAGGACAAGGCATAGAAATAGCAGCGCACTACCCCGCACTTATGGTGTTCTTCGTTGTGATGAACCCCGTTGTGTTCGGAGCTGTCATGGGTCTGATGCTCCTCGATGAGAGAGAGAGTACCACTATAGCAGCGATTTTAGTGCTCCCTGTTAAGTTTTCGCATTATGTGCTTACGAAAGCTGCTATGTTCACCCTGCTCTCCGTTATAAGCGGCATGCTCGTTACCGTGGGCATAGGCCTTTACCACGTACCTTTGTGGGACTCATTTTTAATCAACTTGCTCGCATCGGCCGGTGTTCTTTTTGAAATGCTACTTGTTAACATGTTCGCTAAAAACAAGGTCGAGGGATTTGCGAGCATGAAGGCATCAGGCTTTCTTCTCATTGCGCCCGTAGTGGCGCTCTATATGCCTGAGCCTTGGAGCTACATCTTTGGCCTTGCGCCCGCTTTTTGGCCATCGGTCGCCATAGCATCGCATAGCGAGTATTACACAGCAGGCGTAAACAGTTACATTCTTTTAGCTGTCGGCGCTATATATATTACACTTTTGTCCTATGCTATGTACAAAGTTACAGTGCGTCGGATGCTGTGACAAAACATTACGTAAGTAGAAAAACAAATAAGGAGAACAAAAAATGAAGTATACGGATTTCAAACACGACGGTAAGCAGGTATCACGTTTAGGTCTGGGATGTATGAGGCTCCCATCTGTGACGGACGATCAAGGTATCAGCAGTATAGACGAGCCAAAGGCTATAGAACTCATACGTAAAGCTATAGACAGCGGTGTAAACTACATAGACACGGCTTACATGTACGCAGGCAGTGAGGCTGTTGTCGGCAAAGCACTCAAGGACGGGTATAGGGAAAAGGTCATACTTGCAACTAAGCTACCTATGTCCGCTGTTAAGACAAAGGAGGACCTTCAAAAATACTACGATGCTCAGATGGCAGCATTGGACGTCGAGCACATAGACGTTTATTTTCTGCATAATCTCTTTGAAACGAACTGGGCTAAGGTACTTAATTTCGATGCCATAGACTTCATGCTGGACTTAAAGCGTCGTGGCAAGATAAGCTATATCGCCGCTTCCATCCATAGTGAGCTCGCACATTTCAAGACAGTTGTCGATTATTTTGACTGGGATCTTATAATGTTGCAGTATAACTACTATGACAAGTACAATCAAGCCGGCATGGAAGGTCTCAAGCACGCCTCGGCAAAGGGTATACCTGTCGCTGTGATGGAGCCTTTACACGGTGGCCTACTCACAAACGATGTACCGCAAGTTGTAGAAGACGCATTCACAGGCAGCTTGAAGGACCTACCTAACTCCGAGCGTGCCTTTAAATGGCTGTACGATCAGCCTGAGATAACTATAGTACTTTCAGGTACATCTACCATGGAACAACTTGAGGACAGCTTGAGGATATTTGAAAACGCACAATGTAATGTGCTTACCGCCGAGGACCAGCTCGTATACGATGCGGCACGTGAGGCATGGAAGTCCATAGTGAACATAGAGTGCACGGCATGTAACTATTGTATGCCATGTCCTGCCGGCGTTAACATCCCCGGCGTATTTCATTACTGGAATGAGATTGCAAAGACGACTCAGCAAAAGTGGCTGTACAATGTCTCATTGGTAATGAACGATATAGATGCATCTAAGTGCGTAGAGTGCGGAGCTTGTGCACCCCTATGTCCGCAGAAGATAGATATCCCGAATAAATTAAAAGAGGCGCACACGGCGCTGACATAGTACGAAAAACTGCCGTCGCTTTTGCGACGGCAGTTTTAGTATTTTTTGTTTTTAAGTTTTTAAGTTGGGGCTTTGCCCCAAACCCCTGAGAGTTCCGTGCGTTGCGACGCACGGGCAAGGGCGTTGCCCCTGCACCCCACAACTTTTTAAAAAAAGTTGATTAAAACTTTTAGTTTTTTGGCTCGCCCAAAAGCAAACGCGCAAGCGGCATCTTAACTGCACTCAAAAACACTACAAAAACAAGTGCCGCCAAAGCCATCCTCGCAGATTCCTCATACAAGGCTATACCCACAGACAGAGCCGCAGCCGGCGGATGCTCAATGTCAAGCGCTGTCATAGTAAATGTCGTTAAAAACAAACTGAGCACACACAAGCCGAGCGTTAAGCCGTAAGCGCCACCAAGCATATTCGTAAATACTGCCGCTAAAACTCCCCATAAGCAAGCTGTTGCATAGCCGCCTATCAATACCCTAGGATGCGCTGACTTTGCTCCGGGGAATGCAAAAGCTATAAATGCAGTCGCCGCCAAGGGCGTGACCCATACACTGTTATCGAAAATATGTACGCCCACAAATGCAAGCGCCACAAATGCCGTCACACACAAGCTGCGCAATAAGCACAGCTTCAGTTCCGTCTTACTCAAATCAGGTTTCTGCATGGCTACAATGCCCCCCCCTTTTTATATTTAGGGTATGTATTTCAGCTCACGGGCCTTCGCAAGCAGCTCGTCACGGAACTTCGGATGCGCTATCTCTATCAAACTCAGTGCACGCTCCCTTAGATTTCTCGATTTTAGCTTAGCTACTCCGTATTCCGTTACCACATAGTCAATATTATTTCGTGACAGAGTCACTATAGCGCCCTCTTTCAGCATAGGCACTATGGTTGATATCGTGCCGTCTTTCTTCGTTGAGTGCATGGCTATAATCGATCTGCCGCCCTTAGCATGTATCGCACCCTCCGCCGTGTCGTTCTGACCGCCACTGCCGCTAAAAGGTCTTGGGCCTATGGACTCTGAACAAATCTGTCCCGTGAAATCCACCTCTACACAGGCGTTTATAGATACCATATTGTCATTTTGCGCTATGACCCATGGATTGTTCACGTAATTCGCTTCCTTTAGCACCACGCCCGGATTCTCCTCCGCAAAGTCATATAGCTTCTGCGATCCCAAAATGAACGCCGCCACTATCTTACGGTTATTGAGCGTCTTGCTCTTCCCATTTATTACTCCTGCATTATACAGATCAGCTATCGAGGATGTGAGCATCTCCGTATGTATACCTAAGTCCTTTTTGTCCGTCAACGACAGAGCCACCGCATCCGGTATCGCCCCTATGCCTATTTGCAAAGTATCACCGTCATTTATGAGGCCTGCAACATGCTTACCTATCTGTATATCTACCTCCGTAGGCGCACTCTCCGCCAGAACAGGTAGATCGTAATCCGCCTCGTAAAGATAGTCTATCTCCGATATATGGAACTCATTATCACCGTACACGACGGGCACATTCTTATTCACCTCGAATATCACTAAATCCGCCGCCCTGAAAACCTCTTTCTCACTGATAAGTGACATGGAACTGCGCACATAGCCATGCTTATCCATAGGGGTGCAAGAACATACGAAAACATTCACGGGAAACTCATCCGTATAGCGTGTTGTTATAGCGTGAAGGTGGCCGGGTACCGGACTTGTTATCCCCGCCTGAAACGCCTTCCTTGATGCGCCCATCATAAAAAATGAGTTGCAGTCGAAGGTAGATTTATACTGCTCGTCCTGCTCAAAGGGATATGACTTGATCAGCAAGGTCGTATATACCGAAATGTCTTTTACCTTGCCATGTAGCTTATGTAAGTTACTTAAGAAACACTGCGGTTCCATTGCCGCGGTACTTGTAAATATTCTATCTCCGTCCTTTACCTTCCCCAAAGCCTCATCTACACTGATAAGTCGCTCCGCATACATCTTCTTGTAATCCATACTATTCCCCTTTTACATAAATTCGGACTAACCGTACAGATATATTAACATATTTCGACAAGCGACGCAACACGCACACAAAAAAGGCGGTGACCGAAAAAGTCACCGCTTAGATTTTTATTAGCTCACTTGCGTGGTCTATACACTAAATCCACCATACCGTTATACGACCGTGTACCTGAGAGCTCCAACTTGCATTCAGGGAGCCCTTCCTTAAACAGCTTTATTCCACTTCCCAAAATCATCGGTATGACGCTTATACAAATCTCGTCCGCAAGCGACAGCCTCAGCACCTCATTTACAACAGACGCACCACCGCAGATCCAAATATCCTTGCCCTCCTGCGCTTTTAAGCGCCCCAAAAGTGCTCCTATATCCTCAGAAGTGAAGTGTATGCCCTCCTTGTCCTCATACGCCCTGTGCGTCATAACGTAGCTCATCTTACCCTCATAGGGCCACTGCTCGGGCGATAAGTCCGTCACTATCTGCTCATAGGTCGTGCGTCCGAGTATTACCGTATCCACACGCTCGTAAAACTCATCATAACTGCCCATATTCTCGGGCTCACTGCCGTCACCGCCCAACCATGCCACATCGCCGTCCTTTGTCGCAACATAGCCATCCAAACTCGCCGCTATATAAATGATTGTCTTTCGCATACTATGAACTCCTATTCATCCAAAGCCGACGCCGCTGTCTCGTACTCCTTCTGACTATCCTGCACCGCTTTTACCTTGGGCGCAAATGTAGCGTCAAAAGCCTCCACATCTTCACGGCTCACCTCGAACACGGAACTAAACTCCGCATAGCCCTTGACGCCGTCAAATGCGCCCTCGTACAATGGCAACGCCATTAGTCCCTTGTAATATTTCCCGTCCGTATTCGAAATATTATACTTCTTACTACCTCTAAAACCATAGGTCTCGTAATGGTAGGGGTAGCCGAGAATGAGCATACCCGCTATGCCCATCTCTTTTGCTTTTTCTATGGCGTGGCTTATGAGCGCCCTACCCACACCACTGCGGTGTAAATGCGGTGACACGAACACGGGCCCGAAACTAACCGTCTCAACGCCCCTGCCCTCCGTGCCCACCACTCGTGAACGTGTGAAGTATATAGCGCCTTGCACCACACCGTCTATCTCCGCCACAAAGCTGAGCTCTTTCACGTAATCGGCGCAGTCACGCATCTTATGCACCACATAGTGCTCGTCACAGCCGGGGAAATAGAGGTTCCAAAACGCCTCACGAGCTAAATTCTCGCAATGCCTGTAGTCACTCTCTCGCTCTAATCGTATCTTAATGTCCATTGCTCCTCCAAAAAATGGTTTCTTATTTTTATTTTTGTTTGTTTTTAGTTGGGGCTTCGCCCCAAGACCCTTGCGAGGGGTTAGAAAACTTTTTTTCTTGTAAAAAGTTTTCTCTTTTCGCACTACTTGCGAAAATTCACTTTCAAAAATACGCTTTTAAGGCAAAGGATTTCGCCGTCTGCGGACGGCGTCTCGGGGCTTTGCCCCGAGTCCCCACAACTTTTAATTTGGCTACGCCCCTGTGTTTGTGGGGCATAGCCAAATTTATACGTTTAGTGCGTGTGCGGTACGCTCTGTGTTGCAAAGCGCTTTATGTCCGCTGCGCCCGAGAATATGAGCGGCTTATTGCCGACCTCCGCCACAAGCGTAGGCGCCTGCATTATCTTTAAACTACGTGCAAGCTTCATATGCTCCTTGACCGGCATCTCCTCATAGCTTATCCCGCTATCTCTAAGATATCCCTTCGCCACATCACAGTTAGGGCAAGTCTCACTCGTGAAAAGCATTATACGTGCATTCTCGTCCACCTGTTCCACAACTGATGCATCACTCGCCTGTGTCGGTGCTACACTGACAGGCATCTCACGTGAGGCCGCTATATCATACTCACAACGCTCCTTGTACTCCTGCGTCTTTCCTGCGTTCCAGTTCTGCACAGGCCTATAGTAGCCCGTTATCCTCGAATAAACCTCCGCCTTCTTGTCGCATGTTGGGCAGGTGAAGTGCTCGCCCGTAAGATATCCATGCTCGGCACACACTGAATATGTGGGGCTCAAGGTATAGTAGGGTAACTTATAGTTCTCCGCTATCTTGCGTATGAGCGTCGCCGCCGACTCCCAATCCGTCAGCTTCTCGCCCAAGAACGCATGGAACACCGTGCCCGAGGTATAGAGTGTCTGTAACTCGTCCTGTATATCGAGAGCCGAGAATATATCCTCAGTATAGCTTACAGGGAGATGCGAGCTGTTCGTATAGTAGGGCACTCCGTCTTCCATGCCCGCTGTTATAATGTCGGGGTAACGCTCCACATCGTGCTTAGCCAAACGATATGTCGTACTCTCCGCCGGTGTCGCCTCTAAGTTGTAGAGGTCGCCGTACTGCTCCTGATAGTCAGCAAGCCTCTCACGCATGTGATCTAACACATTTTTAGTGAACTTTTGGCATGTCTCATCACTCATATCCTTGCCTATCCACTTCGCGTTCAAGCCTGCCTCATTCATGCCAACTATGCCTATGGTCGAGAAGTGATTGTCGAATGAGCCGAGATAACGCTTCGTGTAAGGGTACAGACCCTCGTCCATGAGCTTCGTCACGATCTCACGCTTTCTCTTTAGACTGCGTGCCGCTATGTCCATGAGCTTATCGAGCCTCTGATAGAAGTCCTGCTCATCCTCTGCGAGGTAGCCCAAACGTGCCATGTTCAAAGTGACAACGCCTATAGAGCCTGTGCTCTCACCACTACCGAAGAAGCCACCGGACTTCTTGCGCAATTCCCTCAAATCAAGACGCAGCCTGCAGCACATAGAGCGCACATCCGAAGGCTCCATATCACTGTTTATATAGTTAGAGAAATAAGGTGTGCCGTACTTCGCTGTCATCTCAAACAGTAGCTTATTGTTCTCCGTAGGGCTCCAGTCAAATTCACGTGTGAGTGAGTATGTCGGGATGGGGTACTGGAAGCCACGGCCGTTTGCATCGCCCTCTATCATGAGCTGTATGAACGCCTTGTTTACCATATCCATCTCCGCCTTACAATCCTTGTAAGTGAAGCTTTGCTCCTTGCCGCCGACTATGCAGGGCATATCCGCCATATCGGGCGGTACTGTCCAGTCTAAAGTGATGTTCGAAAACGGCGCCTGTGTGCCCCAACGTGAAGGCGTATTAACACCATACACAAAGGACTGTATGCACTGCTTAACTTCCTTATACGTCAAGTTATCGACCTTGACGAAAGGTGCAAGATAAGTGTCAAAGCTCGAAAACGCCTGTGCGCCCGCCCACTCATTTTGCATTATACCCAAGAAATTTACCATCTGATTGCAGAGCGTCGAAAGGTGGCTCGCAGGGCTCGAGGTTATCTTGCCGGGTATGCCGCCCAGACCGTCCGTTATAAGTTGTCGGAGGCTCCAACCGGCACAGTAGCCCGTCAGCATAGAAAGGTCATGCAGGTGCATGTCCGCATTCTTGTGCGCCGCCGCTACCTCCTCGTCATATATCTCACTCAGCCAGTAGTTTGCTGTTATAGCGCCCGAGTTATTTAATATGAGACCGCCCACGGAATACGTGACTGTGCTATTTTCCTTTACACGCCAGTCCGTGACGTTCACATAGGAATTTACCGTCTCCTTGTAGTCAAGGTAGGTCGAACGTATATTACGTAGCTTCTCCCTCTGCTTACGATATAGTATATATGACTTCGCCACATTGTCATAGCCCGACAAAGACAACACCGATTCTACGCTGTCCTGTACGTCCTCAACACTGATGAACCCGTCCTTTATCTTAGTCTGAAAGTCCGCAGTGACTCTAAGTGCCAGAAAGTCCAACACACTGTCATTGAAGTTCGTGTTAGTCGCCTCGAAAGCCTTCTTTATTGCGCTCGCTATCTTAACGATATCGAACTCAACGCGCTCCCCGTCTCTTTTGATTACCCTGTACATTTCGCTTCTCTCCATTTCGTCTTTTTTCCCAATTCCCATTTCCGGCCTATTATAATATTACCTAACTGTAACCTTGTCTACCCTTTTTTTCATTATGTCCGCAAAGTGATTTAACTCATCTTCTGAAAAACTGTCAAGTCCTTCCCCGTTTAGCAGTTCTCCCGAATCTTTGAAGTTTTGTATGAAGTGAGCACTTGCGCCCTCTATCATACGAGATATGTCCTCAAAATCATCTGCTGTATGTATCCCTTTGATCGCCGTTGTACGAAACTCATAGTCCGCAACTTCGTCCTTTATATAGGCTATGCTCTCACGCACAGCGTCCATATCTATGCCCGGCGTCCCCACCGTCTTTGCATAAGTTCGATCACCGCTTTTCACGTCCATCGCCACCATATCCACAAGACCCGCCTCGTAAACCGCCTTCAGCCTGTCCGGATACGTGCCGTTCGTGTCGAGCTTAATCTTATATCCTCGACTCTTGACGCTCCTTAAGAAGTCCGCCAAATCTGTATGTAGAAGCGGCTCTCCTCCGCTTATAACCACACCGTCGAGCAGCCCCTTGCGCTTATCTAAATACTCCAATACCTCAGCTTCCGAAATGCCCTGCGCCTCGCCGGTTACTAAACTCGCATTGTGACAGTAGCCACAGCGCAGATTACAGCCCTTAGTATATACTATGCAAGCAGCCTCTCCCGGATAGTCGAGCATGGTCAACTTTTGAAATCCGCCTATGTGCATCATCTTACCGTCCCTTTGCCTTGCTCGCAACTGCCACACCCACAGCTCTTATGTAAACCCACATCTTGGGTGTCGCCCTTGCCTATATCACAATATATAGGGTTTTCAGCTCTTTGTCAAGTGCAAAACGCAATTTTTACTCTTTGTTACATGTTTGTAATCTCCCGACATCTAACCGCTATATTATTTGTAAATTTACGTAGAAAAGTAGCTTTAATTTTCGGAATTTGGCACAATATTTCTATTCCAACGGTTACAAAAAAATATAAGGCAGGGCTTATCGCCCTGCCTCTCACTCTCAGAAAGAAATATCAAGATTTAGATGATTAACCAATTTTTCCCAGTCACCACAACTATGAATTGCGTGTACTTCATCATGAAAAAGTGAAAGCATTGTTTTATCGGGATCGTACTTGCCAAACCTTTTGAGCATAACCTCAAAGCCATCGCCGGGTAAATTTGTCGATTTTTGCACCACCATCGCCGTTAGGAGCGGAAGCCCTAAATCATGGCACAAAATACAGATAGATTCCAAGCACCCTCCCATTCCTCTCGCATTCATCGGAGGATTTATTCGATTTCCCAACTCTCCGTAAGTAATGCTCTTCTCCTTGCTTTTTATCATGAGCAAAAGTTGCTCCGTCAGTTTTACTTCCCTGTCACTTAGCTTAGCCATCTTCTTTCTCCTTTACTTTTTTTAAATATTTTTCTGTAAGCTCTGCATGTCCTCTGCGATTAAAGGCTATCTCCGCCCACTCTAATACAGCTACCAAAACAAAGATAGGGTCAAAAACAGATTCGCCGTCTTTCTTTCCGGCATAGTGCTTTGCAACATAGCCGACCAAAGTAGTATCGTCACATTTTTTCTCGCCGAGCTTATAATTACGCCCGTTGCCCTTGTTCGCACTGCCGCCGTTTTTTATAAGGCACTCCACCATTACATCAAAAACCCTAAATTCATAGTTTGGCTTTATCGGAAGTTCGTCACACTCAAAACCAACTCCGTCTCGACCAACCCTAATCTCATACGCATTGCCACGTGCAGAATACACCATTGCTCGCCCTTTTCGTTCACTGAGTTTCTTCTTGATAATGTCAGACGCCAAAACACTATTTGTACTGAAGGATAGATTTCCTAAATCAAGCTCCTCCGTCGGCTTCTCGACGCTCTCTTCAACTAATTTCAAATCTTCCAAAAGCACTTGAAGTTTCTTCTTAGCAAAAGGATATGATATATTCAAGTCCTCCTGCAACATTTTCAAATTCCCTTGATGCTTCAAAAATGTCAATAAAAACTCCATTTGTTCATTTGTTAGGTAATTAAACGGATTTAGCTCAAACTTATTCTGAAGACTAAGTCCGCAATCCCCACAACTCAAAACACTCACCGTCAGTTTGCCGCTGCACACAGGGCAAGACGTAAGAACATTCGCCATCATACCACTCCTTCCACACTCCCAGGATAACACATTGTTCATCCCATGTCAATATAGTAATCAAATATTTTAATTACTATATTGATGCGTTTGTTTCAATTTTAATGTTATATGTGATTTTTAATAAAAAAGACACCCTCGTATAAACCGAGGATGTCTTAAATGTTTCTATTTCTTCTTTATCGCACGCATCCTCAGACCATGGTCAAGAATACTCTTTCTCAATCTCAAGCTCTTAGGTGTGACTTCAAGGATTTCGTCATCCGCCATAAACTCTAAGCATTGCTCCAAGCTCATATTCCTCGGTGTCGTTAGGCGTAAGGCATCATCACTGCCCGATGCACGCATATTCGTTAGCTGCTTCTTCTTACAAACATTGACAGTTACTTCCTCGGACTTCGGCGATACTCCAACGACCATGCCTGCATACACAGGTGTGCCTGCGCCTATAAACAAAGTGCCTCGCTCCTGCGCTCCGAAGAGTCCGTAGGGTGTAGAATCTCCGTTTTCAAAAGCCACAAGGCTGCCCGCAAGCCTACGTGTCAAGTCGCCCTTATAGGGCACATAGCCCTCAAACACCGACGCCATTATTCCCTCGCCCTTCGTGTCCGTCAAGAACTCGTTTCTATAACCGAACAAACCACGTGAGGGCATGATAAACGTCGCCTTCGTGCGTTTTCCCACAGGCATCATCTCCAAAAACTCCGCACGACGTGAGCCGAGTTTCTCCATGACCGCTCCTATATAATCAGAGGGTACATCTACCACCACGCGCTCAACCGGCTCCGTCCTCTGACCATCTTCCTCACCGTAGAGCACTCGTGGCGGCGAGACCGCAAACTCAAAGCCCTCTCGGCGCATCGTTTCTATCAATATGGAAAGATGCATCTCTCCACGTCCTGCTACAGCAAAGCTATCCGTGCCAGCCGAGTCCGTCACCTTCAAGGACACATCCTTCAAAGTCTCCTTAAACAGCCTGTCTCTTATCTGACGACTCGTGACAAACTTGCCCTCCTTGCCCGCAAAAGGACTGTCGTTTACACTGAAAGTCATTTCCATAGTCGGTGCCGAGACCTTGACAAAAGGTAGTGGCTCAACACAATCAGCAGCACACACACTGTCGCCTATAGTCACATCGCCTATGCCGCTCAGCACTATTATGCTGCCTGCCGAAGCTTCCGTCACAGGCACCCTTGCGAGTCCATCGAACTCATAGAGAGAAACTGCCTTCGCCTTGCGTGCCGGCTTTTCAGAGCCGAAGCACGTAACTGCTATCTCCTGATTTTGACGTACTGTGCCACGCTCTATGCGGCCTATCGCTATACGTCCGACAAACTCATTGTAGTCTATAGACGAAACGAGCATCTGGAAAGGTGCCTCAGCATCTCCCTCCGGCTCTGGTATATACTCCATGATCGTCTCGAAGAGCGGCACAAGATCCTCTCCGACTTGATCGGGTGAGTACGACGCCGTACCCTGTCTACCCGAGCAAAACAGCATGGGAGAGTCGAGCTGCTCGTCTGTGCAACCAAGCTCCATTAAAAGCTCCAGAACTTCGTCCACGACCTCTAATATCCTGCTGTCCGGCCTGTCTATCTTATTGACCACCACGATTACTCGGTGCCCTAACTCCAAGGCTCGTGAGAGCACAAAGCGTGTCTGCGGCATGGCGCCCTCCGCTGCATCAACGAGCAAGATTACGCCATTTACCATCTTTAGTATGCGCTCTACCTCGCCACCGAAGTCAGCATGTCCCGGTGTGTCAACAATGTTGATCTTTGTCTCACCATAGTTTACCGCCGTATTTTTTGCCAATATCGTTATTCCACGCTCACGCTCTAAGTCGCCCGAGTCCATTACTCGCTCGACCGTTTCCTGGTTTTCCCTGTACACGCCCGACTGACGGAGCATCTCGTCCACCAAGGTCGTTTTGCCGTGGTCAACGTGTGCTATTATCGCTATATTTCTGAGTTTCTGCATATATACCCCTTTTTTCTTTTTAAATCCACTGTTCCAACGTGAAATTTTAGCACCTTCCATGAAATTTTGCAAGCATTATTTACAAATTCTCTTTGCTGTGTTAGACTATTTTGAATAAGAGTGAAAGCTGGCGATAGATTTGAATCAGAAACTCGACATGACTACAGGTACAATTTGGAAGCAAATTTTGCTTTTTTCTCTCCCTATAATGTTGGGTCAGATTTTACAACAACTATATAATACGGTAGACGGAATAGTAGTGGCAAACTTTGCTTACGAGTCTAAAGCGGCGAGCGAGGCGGCTCTTGCGGCTGTAGGCGGCAGTGTGTCACTCATTTTTCTTTTTATGTCTGTATGTATCGGTTTGGGTAACGGCGGCGCTGTCATCATCTCCCAACTCTATGGTGCACGTCGAATAGACGATCTGCGCCGTGCGGCGAGCACCATCATTATTACCCTAACAGGTCTGGGACTACTCTGCTCTGCTGTCGGCATCATTTTTGCAGACGAGCTTATGATGAATCTCATGAGCATACAAGATCCCGAAGTTGCGGACATGGCTATAGCCTACTTTAGTATTTTCTCCGGCGGCTTCATTTTTATGTATTCCTATAATGCCATTGCCGGTATTTTGCGTGCCATGGGTGACAGTCGCTCCACACTCTACTTCCTCATCTTGAGTGCAGGCATGAACACCGTTCTCGATCTTCTGTTCGTTATCGTATTTAATTGGGCGGTTATCGGTGTAGCTGTAGCAACGCTCATCTCTCAGATAGCTTGTATGCTCTTTAGTGTGATTTACATGCTAAAAAAATATCCCATGCTCCGTTATAAGCGTTCCGAATTTGTATTTGACCGTGAAATGTTCAAGCTTACACTGCGTTTCGGCATCCCCGCCGTATTACAGCAGGGCGTTATATCGCTCGGCAACGTATTCATCCAACGTCTTGTAAACAGCTTCGGACGCATTACCATGTCTGCTTTTACCGTGGGCATGAGGATGGAAGCCTACACATTCATACCCATTTTCGCCATAAATATGGGAACCGCCACATTTGTAGGGCAGAATGTTGGCGCAACCCGTTTCGACAGAGTCGGCAAGGGTCTGAAACAGAGCGTTATAATTGCGTTTATTGCAGCGGCAACGATGGGCAGCTTGGTATACATATTCTCTCCGGCATTTACGGCTCTCTTTAACTTAGAGGGTCAGGCGGCTATACAGGCTGTAGAACAGCAACGCTATGTGTCCATGGTAATGACTGTATTCGCTATATATCTGCCTGCCTCGGGAACATTGCAGGGCTCCGGCGATGCAATGTGGGCAACTGTGGCAAGTATAACGACTTTAACGGTGCGTGTGGCAACAGCATATGCTTTGGTATACTTTTTCGCTTTCGGCTATGCTGCGGCATGGACTACCATGCCTTTCGGCTGGACCTGCGGTATTGTTATAGCTTATTCACGTTATTTCAGCGGCAAGTGGAAAACCAAGGGTATAGCCCATAAATTTGAAAGAGGCTCTGATGTAAAAAGCGAAGCCCCTCAAGATTTGGGGCAAAGCAGAGACTAAACAAAGCGAAAAACAATCTCGTTACGGAGGATAAGATGAACGATTTTTTTGCCCTATTGTCACGGATGCGCTACATAGCACGTTGGGGACTGATGCGTAGTAGTATACCCGAAAATGTGCAGGAGCACAGTCATTCGGTGGCGGTGATAGCCCACGCTTTAGGCGTGATAAATAACGAAATTTACGGCGGCACATTAAACGCAGAGCGTCTTGCTACCATAGCGCTCTACCACGACGCCACTGAAATACTGACAGGCGACCTCCCCACACCCGTGAAATACTACAGCGACGAAATACGTGACGCTTACGCTAAAGTCGAGCACATAGCTACAGATAAACTCAGTGACATGCTCCCCGAACAGCTTAAAACTGCATACAGACCTATACTGACACAGGACAAAGCATGTCCAGAGTCTGTATATATAAAAGCGGCGGACAGATTATCTGCCTATATTAAATGTATAGAGGAACGCAAGGCAGGTAACTTGGAGTTTTTATCTGCGGAGCGTCAGACCCGTGAACGCATTGATTCTATGAAGTTGCCTGAGGCCACATATTTTATAGAACATTTCATACCGGCGTTCGAGAAAAACTTGGACGAATTGGGACTCATAGATTAAGTATAACAGAGACGGAGATGTAAGGATGTCAGCTAGACTGGATATGACTACCGGAACAGTGTGGAAACAAATATTGCTATTTTCACTGCCTATAATGTTGGGGCAGCTTTTACAACAATTATATAATACGGTCGACGGTGTGGTTGTCGCCAACTTCGCCTATGAATCTAAAGAGGCTAGCGAGGCGGCTTTGGCCGCTGTGGGTGGCAGTACTTCTCTCATCTTTCTGTTCATGTCCGTGTGCATAGGCTTAGGTAACGGCGGAGGCGTACTCGTGTCACAGCTCTATGGCGCTAAACGTATGGATGACTTGCGCCGTGCGGCAAGCACCATCATAATAACTTTAACGGTTCTGGGCTTTGTGTGCGCTGTGGTGGGCGTAGTTTTTGCTGATGAAATCATGCTACACCTCATGGGCATAACAGACGAGGTTATTAGGGATATGGCCTCTTTATACTTTGCTATATTCTCCGCCGGCTTCGTATTTATGTACTCCTACAACGCCATTGCCGGCATCCTGAGGGCTATAGGCGACAGTCGTGCAACCCTCTACTTTCTCATCGTCAGCGCCGGCATGAACACCGTGCTCGATCTTTTGTTTGTAATTGTATTTAAATGGGCAGTGGTCGGTGTAGCTGTGGCAACCCTCATATCTCAAATTGCATGTATGCTCTTTAGCGTAGTTTATATGATAACAAAGTACCCCATGTTCCGCTATAAGCGCTCCGAATTCGTATTTGATCGCACCATGTTCATTTTAGAGCTGCGATTCGGTGTGCCTGCGGTACTGCAACAAAGTGTCATTTCCTTGGGCAATGTATTTATTCAGCGCCTGGTAAACGGCTTCGGCAGTGCTACCATGTCCGCATATGCGGCGGCGTCACGCATGGAGTTTTACACCTTCATACCCATAATGTCACTAAACATGGGCGTAGCAACGTTCACAGGTCAAAATGTGGGTGCAAATCAACATGACAGGGCAAAGCAAGGACTGTGGCAGGGAGTGGGCTTAGCGGCTATATCTGCAGTGGTCATAGGCGGCTTGGTCTATATAATATCGCCGTACTTTACGGAAATGTTCAACTTATCCGGACAGGCAGCGGCACAGTCCATAGAGCAACAGAGATTCATGGCAACTTTCATGCTCGTCTTGGCGGTGTTCACGCCGTCCATGGGCTTTTTACAGGGCGCAGGCGATTCTATGTGGTCAGCGACAGGTAGTGCAGTCAACCTGACGGTGCGAGTTATTCTGGCGTATTCCTTGGTTTGGTTTTTCGGCTTTGGCTACGAGGCGGCTTGGGTGGCAAGACCCATAAGTTGGGCTGCCGGTATGCTTATTACATATTCACGATATTTTAGCGGAAAATGGAGAGCAAAGAGTATAGCAAGTAGTAGTGAAACATAAGCTAACAGGAGGAAAAAGACATGAAAGCAATAGTAACGGTAACCGGTAAGGACAGGGTCGGTATAATAGCCGATGTGTGTGCACTTTTGGCACAGAATGGTGTGAATGTATTGGACATCAGCCAGACAGTAATGCAAAATTACTTCACAATGGTTATGTTCGTGGACGCAAGTGACAGTAAGAGCGCCTTCGGCGAGCTTGCAACTTTGCTACACGAGAGCGGCACATCGCTCGGCCTTGAGATTAGGGCACAGCGTGAAGACATCTTCAACGCCATGCACAGGATATAGGTGATGGCTATGTTAAACAGGGGCGAAATACTGCGCACCATAGACATGATAGACAAGCAAAACTTGGATGTGCGTACTATAACTATGGGCATAAACTTACTCGACTGCTGCGATGCAAATGCCGAGCGGTCATGCGAGAAAATCTACGATAAGATAACTAAATCGGCGGCAAACTTGGTTAAGACCGGAGCGGATATTGAATCTGAATTCGGTATTCCGATAGTAAATAAGCGCATTTCGGTCACACCGATATCCTTAGTCGCCGGAGCTTCTGACGCCACTGATTACCTCTGCTTTGCAAAAGCCTTGGACAAGGCTCGCGCCGAGACGGGTGTTAACTTCATCGGCGGTTACTCCGCTTTGGTGCAAAAGGGCATGACCGCTTCAGATGAGCGTTTAATACGCTCCTTACCCGAGGTGCTCGCTACGACGGAGCTTGTGTGCTCCTCCGTGAACATAGGCTCGACGAGAGCCGGTATAAACATGGACGCTGTCGCACTCATGGGTAAGGTCGTAAAAGAGACTGCCGAGTTAACCGCTGAGCAAGGCGGCTTCGGCTGTGCCAAGCTCGTCGTTTTTTGCAACGCTGTGGAGGATAACCCCTTCATGGCAGGTGCTTTCCACGGCGTGAGCGAGGCGGATGTCTGCATAAACGTTGGCGTTTCCGGCCCCGGCGTGGTATACCATGCTTTAAAGGACGTGAAGGGTAGGCCTTTCCATGTAGTATCGGAGACCATAAAAAAGACAGCCTTTCAGGTTACACGTATGGGTCAGCTTGTAGCACAGGAGGCGAGTAGGCGCTTGGGTGTTCCCTTTGGCATAGTCGATTTATCCTTAGCCCCGACACCGGCTGTGGGTGACAGTGTTGCACGTATACTTGAAGAGATGGGTCTTGAGGTCTGCGGCACACACGGCACAACGGCGGCTTTGGCGCTACTAAACGATGCGGTGAAGAAGGGCGGCGTTATGGCGTCTTCTGCCGTGGGCGGTTTATCGGGCGCATTTATACCCGTCAGCGAGGACGAGGGCATGATACAGGCGGCGCTCTCGGGCGTGCTTACGCTCGACAAGCTTGAGGCTATGACTTGTGTGTGCTCTGTGGGTCTTGACATGATAGCCGTGCCCGGCTCAACTACCGCCGAGACTATCTCGGCTATAATAGCGGACGAGGCGGCGATAGGTATGATAAATTCAAAGACGACGGCGGTACGTATAATACCCGTTCCGGGCAAGGATGTAGGTGACTGCGTGGAGTTCGGCGGCCTATTGGGTACAGCTCCTGTTATGGCTGTACACGGTGAGTCGGCGGCTGATTTTATAGCGAGGGGCGGACGCATACCGGCACCCTTGCAGAGTCTTAAAAACTGAGGTGTGGCATGGAAAAGGAAAGAATGGACAGGATATCGGAGCTCACACGTATAGCACGTGAGCGTGAGCTCACGGCGGAAGAGCAGGCGGAGCGAGCAGAGCTTCGTGAGGAGTATCTCAACGAGTGGCGCAGGAGTACAAGTTCCGTATTGGAGAACACCTATCTCGTAGACGAGGATGGCAATAAGAGAAAGCTCGGCACAAAATAAAAAAAGCCTTGTAAAGCGTTTCGCTTTACAAGGCTTTTTTTATTTTAACTTTATCACACTATAGACCTCGAAGCCCTCACTCTTACCCTTTAGCGAAAGCTCGCCCAAGGGTAGCACCTCCGCTCGCTCGCCCAGCGCATCCAGCACAGCACGACTTACAAGTAGGCTGCCGCCCTCTGCTTTATTTTCAAGGCGTGCCGCTGTATTTACCGTATCACCGATGGCCGTATAGTCCATGCGTGTCTTGGAACCAATGTTGCCGACGATAGCCGGTCCGTAATGCACGCCGATACCAAGTTCAACACGACGACCGTAAACCCTCTCTATCTCGTCACCCAAATCCTTTGCACCTTCAAGCATATCCATCGCCGCCTTAACCGCCTTGTACTCGCAATCCTCCTGCGCCAAAGGTGCGCCCCACAGCGCCATGGTGCAATCGCCCACATATTTATCTAAGGTGCCCGTATTTAAAAATACACACTCACTCATGAGCGACATGTACTTATTCAAAATCTCAACAACCAATTCAGGACCCGCCGCTTCACTCATACCCGTAAAGCCACGGATATCGGCAAAGAGCACCGCCACATCACAAAGTTTTCCGCCGAGTGCCAAGTCCTCAGGATCGCCCTTTAAAAGCTCCTCCACTATTTCAGGTGCCACATAGCGCGAGAACGTCGCAGTTACTCTACGCTTCTCATGATAAGCACGTGCATAGTTCATAATGAGCGACAGAAGATACGCCAATGATAGCGATATCGGTACGTATATGAAGTTGAGTAAGTACCCAAGCTCACAGAGCAAAAGACACAGACCCACCCACGCCACAAGCGACACTATGTAAAATATAGTTGCCTGCCTTATGCGCCTGTCATGAAAATATAGCATAACAAAGAAAGTGAGAAGAAATAAAAATATATCCTGCGGTGTATTCGGTAACTCCAGCTTCGTGTCCTCAGCCAGCAAAGCTGCTATGGCATTTGCCTGATACTCCACACCGTACATTTTTAAGGAACGATCCACAGCTGTCGTGAAGTCGTCCTGCATTCCTTGCGCATAAGGACCTATGAGCACTATCTTATCCTTGAAGAAAGCTGCATCTAAATCTCCGTTATAGAGATCGACAACAGAAAAGCCATCGTCAAAGGCAAATGGCTGTGCCTGAAAGCTCACATACCAATGATGCCTTGCATCCGTCGGCGGTGTTACCGTATCCTCCTCACCCAAAAATTCCATATAACGCTCATAAATCACCCTATGAAACGAAGGTATCTCACGACCATCCGGCAGATCTATCTGCCATATGGCATGACGCAATATACCATCATCATCAAGCATAGCATTTATATGCCCCTGCTCCGTCACCTCTTTAAGTGCGCCATAGGGCTCCTCAAAGGCTATCACCGTATAGTCGTCTATGTAGAAGTCTCCATTCGCCTCCGTCACGAGTGCACTGTCTATGGTCGCCGTTGCGCCCACTACCACATTGCCGTAACGCCCTGCCGCCTCCGCTAAAGCACTGTCCGCTTCCGCTGAGCCCGACGGCCCTATATACAAGGCGTCTACGCCTATGACCGCCGGCCGTGACTCGGGATCGGCATTTAACTGCTCTATCGCCTGTGCCACTATATCCCGTGACCATGGTATCGTGCCAAACTCATCCACAGAACGCTGATCCATGCCTATGAGCACAATTTCCGATGTGGGTGTGCCCGTCCGCTGATACAAAGAGTCCTCCACTGTATTTCCTATACTGTAAAGTATACCGAAAACACTCAAAAGTACCATAAGCACAGCAAATATCATTGCTGTGCTTATGGTCTTTATTTGTGTCCTGATTATATTCATAAAACTATAACTTCTCCCCTTGCCGCAAAACCACTGTTTGGTACACCCTTACGTAGCTTCGCTTCCGCCTCCGTGAGCTTCTCGTCCGCCCTGCTACAGTCGTGGTGGAACACTCGCAGCATCTTAGCACCACACTTAAGCGCCATCTCACCCGCCTGATCCCAAGTCGAATGACCGTAGCCACGACGCCCCAACATCTCCTCCGGCGCATACTGACCATCGCATATCAAAAGGTCACAGTCTTTAGCAAATGCCGAAAGTGCCTCGAAATTATCATCACTTATCTCGTAGTCCGTAGCATACACGAGGCTCTTGCTTTTATACTCCAACCTATAGATAGTACAGCCGCCGGGGTGACTGCCCTCCATAGTCTTAATCGCCACATCGCCTATATTAAAGCTTGCGCTCGGCTCATAATAACTTGCACTTGCCTTGAAATCTTTCGGCTGCACAGGCCACAAAGGCTCACGCATTAAAAGTCCTATCTGCTCCTCCACGCCCAAGCCGCAACGCCCTTTACCGTACACCGACACCTTCATGCGCTCATCGAACATTATATGCGCCATGCCGAGACCCATGATGTGATCTATATGCGGATGCGATATGAGTAGGCTGAGCTCACACTCCTCCTTCGCCAAATGCTCATGTATGAGCACAAAGCCACTGCCGGCATCTAAAACTATGCACTCGCCCCCTATGCGCAAAAGCACACAGGAGGTCGAGCCGCCGTATTTATAATACTGTGGACCGTGTACAGGTACAGAGCCACGTGTTCCTAAAAATTTTACCTCAAATTTATCCATCGTTCGTTTCACCACACATCTGCGCTTAACGCAGCCCTACTGTGCTATCCTCTTCCACTTAGTGCCCTGAGGCGTATCTATAAGCTCCACGCCCTCTGCCTTCAGTTCGTCTCTTATCCTGTCTGCCTCCGAAAAATTCTTCGACTTCTTCGCCGCTGTACGTGCCTCCACAAGTGCATCTATGCGAGGATCACTCTCGCCGCCCTCGTCCGCTCGTACCTTCGATGCAGCATCAAGTAAACCCAAACTCAGCACCGTGTCAAAGTCCGCTATAAGTGCAAGCTTCGTGCCGTCGTCCGTCTCCGCTTTGAGCACATCATAAAGCGCCGTCACCGCCAAAGAGGTATTTAAGTCGTTGTCCATAGCCTCCGAGAACGCCGCACGGAGCTTATCATAGCTCGCCGTATCGCTCACCTTAGCCTCACCCTTAAGCGTTGCCACCCTCGCAACAAGTTTCTTATAAGCCGTAACCGCATTGTCTAAGTTCTCCCAAGTGAACACCAAATTCTTACGGTAATGGCTCTGCAAGCAAAACAGGCGGTACTCCATAGGGTCATAGCCCTTCTCCTGCAACAAGCTCAAGGTCAAAAACTCGCCCGAGGACTTGCTCATCTTACCGCTCTTTATATTGAGGTGCATGACATGTACCCAATAATTGCACCACTTATGACCCAAATACGCCTCAGACTGCGCTATCTCATTCGTATGGTGCGGAAATGCATTGTCTATACCACCGCAATGTATATCAAGATCCTCACCAAAGTGCTTTAAGCTTATGCCCGAGCACTCTATATGCCAACCGGGATAGCCAACACCCCAAGGCGAGTCCCACTTTAAAGCCTGATCTTCAAACTTACTCTTCGTAAACCACAGCACAAAGTCATTTCTATTGCGCTTATTCTCATCCTGCTCTACGCCTTCTCGCACGCCCACATCAAGATCATCTGCCTCAAAGTCGTTAAACACAAAGTAACGCTCTAACTTTGACGTGTCAAAATACACATTGCCGCCTGCAAAATACGCATGCCCCGTCTTTTCTAACTTGCTTATTATCTCTATATACTCAGGTATGCAGTTCGTCGCAGGCTCGATGATCTCAGGCATCTTTATGCGGAGCTTCTCACAGTCGGAGAAGAAGGCGTCCGTATAATATTTTGCTATCTCCATTACCGTCTTCTTTTCCCTCTGTGCGCCCTTTACCATCTTATCGTCGCCCGTATCGGCGTCCGAAGAAAGATGCCCCACGTCCGTTATATTCATTAGACGTGTCACATTATAGCCTGCATAACGCAGATACCTGTCGAGCACATCCTCCATGATATAACTGCGCAGGTTGCCTATATGCGCATAGTGGTACACCGTCGGCCCACAGGTATAGAGCTTTACCATTTCGGGGTTATTCGGAACAAAATCTTCCTTCGTCCTTGTTGCGGAATTATATAGCTTCATCTGTACTTACCTCTTTATCCTTCAATCTCATTTTTTATTATATCCAACTCCTGACGCAGAGCGGCGAGCTCCTGCGCTAAGGGGTCTGTTACACTAATGTGATCCACATTGCCGGCATAGTCTACCTTCACGCCGTCCTTTATCACTATACGTGCCGGAGAGCCCACCGCCGTACAGTCGGGCGGCACCTCCTTTAGCACCACGGCATTCGCCGCTATTCGGCTGTTATCGCCCACCGTAAAAGGCCCTAAAACCTTAGCTCCACTGCCCACAAGCACATTATTGCCTATGGTCGGATGTCGCTTTCCCGTCTCTTTGCCAGTACCACCCAAGGTCACACCCTGATATATGAGACAATCGTCGCCAACGACCGTCGTCTCTCCTATTACTATGCCCATGCCGTGGTCTATTACAAGTCTACGCCCCAACACAGCACCGGGATGTATCTCTATGCCCGTAATCTTCCTTGTGCGCTGACTTATAAAACGTGCTATGAGCGTAAACCCACGCTTATGAAACCAATGCGCTCGCCTGTGTCGCATAGTAGCCCTTATGCCCGGATACAACCACAAAATTTCCAAACTCGAATTCGCAGCCGGATCCCTTGCCTTATACGCCGCTATGCTTTCCCTCAAATATTCGAACAAACCTACCTCCTAAAATTGTGGCGAGAGGCGCTACACCATGAACTTTTCTAATACGACGCCAAAAACCTCTCATGCCCGAAGGCATGAGAGGCGTGTATACGCGGTTCCACTCTCGCTTTTCACTCTCCGGCTACTACCGGTTTCGACCTTAACGCAGTCGATACGGGGAAGCATTTCCTCTTCCCAAGCTCCGAGGCGCATTTCGACAGACTACCTTCCCACATACGTTCTCAGCCTTGACGTATGCTCTCTGTGGTGGTATGACCGCCTACTTCTCCTCATCATCACTATGCCCATTATATTATCACACAGCCCTTTTTGTGTCAAGATTTAAACACCGCACTGTTCTTTACGAAATATTCCAAGCCCGAGTATATGGTTACAGCCACGATGAGCACCCAGCAACCGGTATTAACCGTATCCGGCACACCATACATCATGAGCACCATACACACCATCGTTGACGCTGTCTTTATCTTGCCCGACCACGCCGCCGCTATCACAAGTCCACCCTCTACCGCTACCTGTCGCAGGGCAGACACCGCAAACTCACGGGCTATGACCACTATAACCGCCCAAGCCGGCATCATCCCCATGTCTGAAAGCACGATTAGTACAGAACACACCAAGAGCTTGTCCGCTATCGGATCTAAAAACTTTCCCATATTCGACACCTGATTAAAGCGCCTCGCCACATAGCCGTCTAAAAAGTCAGTCACCGACGCTACTATGAATATACCCAATGCCCAGTACATGCTATTTTCGAAATCCGAATACATGAGCACCAATACCACAGGTATCAGTAATATGCGTACCACGGTTATCTTGCTCGCTGTCGTTAGCTTCATTCCCTAACCTCCGTAATTCGTCCTGTCAATACTCCTCCGTCGGCGTGTTCCACCGTAACTCGTACTATATCGCCTGCCTTACAATCGCCCGAAAATTGGACACTGCCGTCTATATCCGGTGAGTCAAAATAAGCTCTCCCCACATTCATCTCCAAGTTCTTGTCATAGCCCTCACACAGCACCTCAACAGCCTTGCCCTCAAAGCCACGCTCCCACTCGTCCATGATACTCGCCTGCAAATAACGCAAGTCCTCCGCCCTCTGCTCTGCTATCTCCTTATCTACATAGGGCATATCATAAGCCGCCGTGCCCTCCTCGGGCGAAAACGCAAACACTCCGGCCCTCTCTATGCCAGCCTCACGCACAAAGTTGCAAAGCTCCTCGTACTCCGCCTCGCCTTCATACGGTAATCCGCAAATAAGGCTCGTACGTAGCACCAGCCCCGGTATACGCTCACGAAGTTTCACGAAAAGTTCTCTTATACTCTCGCCCGTATCACGCCTACGCATCTTCTTCAATATAGTATTATTTATATGCTGTACAGGTATGTCGAGATACTTCACTATCTTAGGCTCATTCGCTATAAAAGCTATGAGCTCGTCATTTAACAAACTCGGATACAAATAGTGCAAGCGTATCCACTGCAAGCCGTCAATCTTCGCAAGCTCACGCAAAAGTTCCGTCAGACACGGCTTGCCGTAGAGGTCACGACCGTACATAGTAAGATCCTGTGCCACAAGTATAAGCTCCTTACAGCCACTCTCTACAAGCGCCTCCGCTTCCTTTATAACTTCCTCTTTCGTCCTACTGCGAAACGGCCCCTTTATCTGCGGTATTAAGCAATACGCACAGGCATTATCGCAGCCCTCCGATATGAGCAAATACGCCCACACGCCGCCTGTGCTCAGTATCCTGGGCGACTCGTAAATCTTACCGTCGTTCGGCGCTATTACAAAGGGTCTGCCGCCCTGCATAACCTCGTCTATTACATCCGCCACGCTCTCGTAATTGCCCACGCCCAACACGGCATCTACCTCTGGTAACTGCTCTTTTATCTCCGCACTGTACAGCTGGGACAAACAGCCAGTGACAACTATCTTCTTTAGTGTGCCACTCTCTTTCAGCGCCGACATCTCAAGTATAGTGTCTATAGCCTCTTGTTTAGCAGACTCTATAAAACCGCAGGTATTAATTACAACTACCTCCGCCTCATGTTCGTCCGCCACTATCTCATGGCCCGCCTCGCCTATCTTATACAACATCTGCTCAGACGTTACCCTATTTTTCGCACATCCTAAGGATATGAGTCCAACTTTCATTAATCTTGCTCCCTCTCAGCTTTTAACTTCTCCGTCGCTTCTTTTATCTCACTCCACGAATAACCGCGCCGACGCAAAGCGTCCGTCGCACGGCGCAACACGTCCCTATCCTCTATGTCACCGTCACGAAGCTTTGACCGTAAAACCGCATCTATGCGGCTTTCCTCCTCGCAAAGCTCCGTCATCGCCTCGTCCCACAGCTCCCTATCAACATAGCGGCGACGCAGCTCGTCTTTTATACGTGCCGCGCCGTAGCCCTTCATATTATAGTGACGCACCACCATACGTGCATAACGTGCGTCGTCTATAAGCCGTAGCTCACATAACCTGTCAGCCACCGCCTCCGCATCCTCACGCACTTCGCCCTTTTGTACGAGCTTATCTATAAGCTCGCCACGTGCGTAGTCTCGACGTTCCAACATACGCATAGCACGACGCTTTGTGCTCTCGTTTAAATCAACCACTACCTAATCAGCCCTCAAAATCATCGGCCGTTATATCCACAGCTCTACCTGCCGCTATAGCCGCTTTACGTGCCTGCGGTGTCATGAGCTTATGCGCATTTTCACGTATAGCCATCTCGAGTTGCTCCGCTACGTCCTTATGCTCGTCAAGATAGTTCTTCACACCGTCACGACCCTGTATACGTGCTTCACCCACAGTATACCATGCGCCGCCCTTTTCAATGAGCCCCAGCTTCGAGCCCATGTCTATTATCTCGCCCACTCGTGATATGCCCTGACCGTAGATGATATCGAACTCCGCCTCCTTAAACGGGGGCGCAAGCTTATTCTTTATTACCTTAGCCTTAGTCCTGTTACCGACCATCTCCGTACCGTTTTTCAAGGTCTCCACACGACGTACATCTATACGTACACTCGAGAAGTACTTCAGCGCACGACCGCCCGGCGTTGTCTCGGGGTTGCCGTACATCACGCCTATCTTCTCACGCAACTGATTTATAAACACCACTATACAGCCCGTCTTCGACACGACACCGGCAAGCTTACGCAGTGCCTGACTCATAAGACGTGCCACAACGCCCACACTCGAGTCGCCCATTTCACCCTCAAGCTCCGTACGGGGCAGAAGCGCCGCAACAGAGTCTATAACCACTACATCAAGTGCACCCGAACGCACAAGCTGCTCTGTTATCTCCAAAGCCTGCTCGCCCGTATCCGGCTGTGATATGAGTAGGTTATCTATATCCACTCCCAAAGCACGTGCATACGCCGGCTCTAAAGCGTGCTCTACGTCTATATACGCCGCCTCGCCGCCGTTTTTCTGCGCACTCGCAACTATATGCAAGGCAAGTGTCGTCTTACCCGATGACTCAGGCCCGTATATCTCAACTATCCTACCACGAGGCACGCCACCTATTCCGAGCGCTAAGTCCAAGGACAAAGAGCCTGTCGAAACAGCCTCAACATTAACGGGTATATCATCACCCATACGCATTATTGCACCCTTACCATAGGTCTTCTCTATCTGCGCCAAAGCAGTCTCTAAGGCCTTCTTCTTATCGTCCGCCGGTGCCGGTGACACCGTTGCACCGCTCGCTTTCTTCTTCTCTGCCATCTCTTACCCCTCCTTAAACTCTCGCTCTTACAACTCGCTCCACGCCACCCGTATCCTCCAACACAGCTATGGAGTGAAACCCACCGAGCAATAATATGTCCTTTACTTGCTCCGCCTGTCCCTCGCCTACCTCAAACAGCACATGTGCGCCCGTACGCAAAGTAGCGCGCCAGTTCTGTAGTATGCCCCTATAAAACTTAAGGCCGTCCTCGCCGCCGTCAAGCGCCCACACAGGCTCATAGTCACGCACGGAACTATCAAGCCCCAGTATATCAAATGTCGATATATACGGCGGATTTGACACTATCATATCAAAACTGCCAAGCATCATAGGCGGTTCTTCAAGTGCATCCGCTACCACGAAGCTGACACGATCGTCCAAGCCGTTTCTCTCTACATTACGACGTGCTATCGCCATCGCCTCTTCGCTTATGTCACAGAGCACTATGCGACTTTTAGGCAATGCCTTAGCTATAGCACAGCCTATACAGCCACTGCCACTGCACAAGTCGAGTATGCGTGCATCCTGCTTTCTCCCCGTCAGAAGACGCACCGCCTCCTGTGCCAACACCTCAGTATCGACCCGAGGTATTAGTACCTCCGGACTCACCTCCATAGGTAAACCCATAAACTCCCACACGCCTGTCACATACGCCACAGGCTCACCCGCACGTCTGCGTGCCATCATGGACTCCACCTTGGAATCCATCTCATTGCTCGCATACAAACGCAGATCTCGCAGTAGCTGTTCCGTTGTCTTGTCCGACGCTGTCGCTACAATTAAACGTGCCTCCAAAGCCGCTGCCTGTACGCCCATATCACGCAGTTCATTTCTCGCGTTTATATATAGTTCGCTATACGTCTTCGGCATCTTCCACTCACCCTCTTTACCTCACATGACTTACTTGTCTACCACTCGTCCTTGCCGTCTTCCTCCGGTATAACAAGTTCTAATGCTCGAATTGCACACTCTATCATGCTATCGTCCGGCTCAAACGTCGTCAAATGCTGTAACTTGCGACCGGGCCAGGACAAAGCCCTTGTAAACACATTATCGTGCCTACCCACAAAACGGTTAAGCTCATAACTCAAAGACACTACCACAGGTAGAAGCAATAAACGCAAGCCTATGCGCAAAAACGTATTGTCAACCTGTATGAGCATGCCCGTGAATATGCTTATAATTATCACCACAAACATAAAGCTCGTGCCGCAACGAGGATGGAACCTACTCTGCGCCCTCACATTCGCTACAGTAAGCGGCAGTCCCTTCTCATAGCAAAATATCGCCTTGTGCTCCGCTCCATGATAGGAAAACACCCTGCGCATATCCTTCATCCGCGAGGTAAGCGCCAAGTACACAAAGAATATTATTAACTTCATCGCACCCTCCAAGAGGTTGCGGAGCATATATTCGCCCTCAAGTCCTGGTATGAATCCAACTATAAACGCCGGCAAAAATATAAACAGTAGCAGTGACATACCTATACCCAACATTACCGCTATGCTTATGATTATCTTCTGTGCCGTCTCACTGGAGAACTTGTTCTCTATCCACATATCAAGCTTCGATGGCTCCTCTTGCTCCTCCTCGGGCATGAAATCTGCCGAGTACATGAGTGCCTTTACGCCCTTCGCCATAGAATCAAGGAAATTTACCACGCCCCTTATGAGCGGTAAGCCCAGCGCCGGGAACCTATCCTTGACCAGCTTTAGCTCCTCCGTCTTCTCTACCAAGCCGTCCTTCGTCACACACACTATCGATTGACGCTCCGGCCCTCGCATCAATATGCCTTCTATGAGCGCCTGTCCACCTATGGAAGTCTTAAACGACTTCTCCTCCACGTCCTTCTTTGTCTTTATTTCCATATTTCTCCGTTTCTTCTCATTAATATTACCCTACAGGAAACCGCACCGTCACCAAAGCACCGCCACCCTCGGCATTTTCTATGCTCAGCTCACCGCCGTGACGTGTAACAATCTCGTCCGATATCGCAAGACCTATTCCACTGCCTCGCTCCAAAGTATTGCCTTTGAAAAATTTCTCTTTTATCCTCGGCAAGTCCGCCTCAGATACGCCCGGCCCGTGATCTCTCACCGTCACACACACCCTGTCAAACTCCTTGTGCATAGACAACTCTATGTCACCGCCACGCCCGTGCTTTGCCGCATTGTCTATTAAATTTAACATCACCTGACGTATCCTGTCCTTGTCACCGTTTATAAGAGGCATCTCCTCCAACGGTGGCTCATACACTATGCTCGCTCCATGACGCAAACGCTCATTATACGAATACGCTATCTCACGTATCTCCGACGCCAAATCCGTTTCCTTCATATTTAAGGTGAAGCGCCCATCGCTTATTCGTGTAAACTCAAGTAGATCCTCCACCATCTTCGATACACGCGCCGCCTCACTGCAAATGATGCTGAGCCCCCTCTGTCCTCGCTCAGACAAACCATCCTCATCTATGAGAGTCTCTCCCCAACCCAATATAGCCGTCAGCGGAGTCCTAAGCTCATGCGATACCGAGGACACAAAATCCGTATGCGCACGCTCACTCGCTCCCAAACGTACACTAATATCGTTTACGCCTGCCGTCAAGTCCCCAAGCTCATCTTCATAAGAGTGCTCAAACTTTGCGCCGTAACTGCCATTTCCTATTCTACGCACTATGTCATTTAAGCCCTTAATGGGATTTATCACCCGCCGTGCCATCCACACATTGGAATACACCATCGTAGCAGCAGTTATCACGCCTAAAATGGTCGCCCATACCGTCTCACCACTTAATGCGACACGTACTGTCCAATAAAGTAGTAAAAGACATAGCAAACTATATAACAACCACAGAGCACGTACGCCTCGCAAAGGCGCAGGTAAACGGCGCACCAAACGCTTTGCCGCGCTTACCAGTTTACTGAGATTTTCCGCCAAGACTTAAAACCCCCATTTGTAGCCGAAGCCCCAGATTGTCGTTATAAATGTTGGCATGGTCGGCGAATCTTCTATCTTCAAACGCAAACGCCTTATGTTCACGTCCACTATCTTGAGCTCCATAGCGTAGCCCTCACTGCCCCACACACTCTGTAATATGTCCTCTCGTGACAGTGCCTTGCCGGGATTTTCCATAAACAGACGCATTATCGAGTACTCCGTCTGCGTAAGCTTTATGCGCTCACCGCTCTTTTCCAAAGTCCTATTCCTCGTATTCAAAGAGAAGGGCCCACTTGTCATTTCCCTGTCACCGTCCACTCGTTCCTCGCCCACACGCCTAAACAGCGCATCCACACGTGCAAGTAGCTCCGCCGGCGAAAAGGGCTTCGTTACATAATCGTCCGCCCCCGTCATCAGACCCGTGACCTTATCCATCTCCTGCGCCATGGCCGTCAGCATTATTATGCCCATCTTCGAGCCTGTCGCCCTAATCTTACGACACACATCGAAGCCGCTGATATCAGGCAACATCACATCCAAAATCGCAACTGCAATATCCGGGTTCTGCGCCACCTGTAACAGCGCCTCCTCACCTGTCGACGTCTCTATGGGTTCATATCCGGAACGACGTAGGTTTATCACCACAAAGCTGCGTATCGCCTCTTCATCTTCAAGTACCAATATCTTTTTCATATCACTCATCACACCACCGTTTTTTTATCCGCATGTCCTTTGTTTCCGATTTTTTACATTGGACTGGTAATTTACGTCAAATTAGTCTATATTTGTAGTAGCTTTGGAACAAATACACCAATACATCATACAGAATACAACAAATCTGTAATTTTAGCAAGGCTTTTAAGGAGAAATCTATAATGAAACTCTATTTGGCGCATACCGGCGAAATAAGAGAGAATGACTGCCGTGAAGGTGCTCGCAGCAAAAGGCGTGGCAGTGCCTTTGGCATGTCCTTACTCGCCTATGTTGTCGAGCGTGAATTTTCATGTTCTTCACTGCCCGAGATAGTCACGAACGAGCGTGGCAAACCGCAGTTCAAGGATATGACCCTCCCACATTTCTCCCTCAGCCATAGCGGTGACTATGTCCTACTCGCCCTGTCCTCCGCTCCCGTGGGCGCTGATATAGAAAGACACAGAGAGGTGAAGAAAGCACTGCACCTCAAAATAGCTGACAAATGTGAGCGTGAGGACTTCGATTTTTTCGAACTTTGGTGCTTGCGCGAGAGTCTCAGCAAGCTGACAGGTGAACTTTCGCCCTCATCTTTGCGCCTGCGCCGTGGCGCTGACGGCATAGTGTGCGTGGGTAGAGAGCAGGTTTTCTGTAGTTTGTTTTCGCAACACGTACAAGGCTACACTTTTGCCGTCTGTGGCTCCGAAAATGCGACCGTTTCCGAAATAGTTAAGCTTGATGGAAGGTTGTTATTGATGAATATCCAGTAAAAAAATTAAACTAAGTCTATCATTTCACGCATAAATGTGTTATAATGTAAAGCAGAAGTGAAAGCAACCCCGCCGATTTGACGTAGAAAGGAGCTACTATGCCTAATATTGATCCGAGCGCATTATTTAAATTTACCTACGGTCTTTTTGTTATAACGACCAAAGCCGAGGGCCGTGACAACGGCTGTATCACAAACACAGCAATGCAAATGGCGATGGAGCCTCAATGCATAGCCGTGTCGCTTGTCAAGCAGAACTTGACGCACGACATGGTATTGCAAAGCGGAAAGTTTAACCTGTCGATATTAGATCAGACCGCTCCGTTTTCCCTATTCCAGCATTATGGTTTTCAGAGCGGCAGGAATGTCGATAAATTTGCGGACATGAAGCTTGACAGGCTTGAAAACGGGATATACGTTCTAAAAGAGCATGTAAATGCGCATATATCCGCAGATGTTAAGATAACTTTTGACTGTGGCAGTAACACTTTATTTGTGGCGGAGCTCAAGGAGTCACATATATTATCACAGACTCCGTCCATCAGCTATGAGTATTATCACAAGCATGTAAAGCCCTCTCCGCAGAAGCAGGAGAAGAAAGGCTATGTGTGCAGGATATGCGGATATGTGCACGAGGGCGAGGATCTACCGCCTGATATAGTCTGTCCTATATGCAAGCACGGCGCAGCCGATTTCGAGAAGATATAACCTTTTCTCTCACTCGGCGCATATAGATCCGAGTATAGGGCAACGCAAGCTACAATGTGCCAAATGGCATTGTGTTCTGCGTTGCCCTATAATTTTGAAAAAAATGCTTGCAAATATTTGACGATTACTGTATACTATATTTCGCACCTGAGCCGGTGTGTCGGAATGGCAGACGATGCGGATTCAAAATCCGTTGGGGGCAACCCCGTGTGGGTTCAAGTCCCACCACCGGCACCATATTGAATACCCATAAGGGCTTTGGCTCATGTGGGTATTCTTTTTTTGTACAGATCGAAGTTAAGCACTTCGGTCTGTTTCTTTTCGCCCAAAACTTTTTATATAACTTTCCTTTTCATCTTTAGTGAATTTGGGCAATTCAATATAACCTATCATTTTATAATATATTTCAACTTTTTGAACTGTCTCACCAAAAACTTGTTCTCTATGATGAACAACTATTTTGTCAATAAACTCTCTAAGCATTGATGGTGTCAATTCTTCAATACAAGTATATCTACGAACAAGTGCTAAAAATCCACTAGCATCCATTTCATGTTGCTGTTCTTCACTAACAATAGACTGTAGATGTTTAATTTTTTGTTTTAGTTCGGATTGCTCATCTTCGTATTTTTCAGACAATTTCTTAAACCTATCCTCTGTGAGATTACCAAGTATTTTTTCTTCAAAAAGTTTTTCGTATAGCACATCAAGTTCTTGATTTCGATTAAGCGCTACTTGAAGCAAATCTTGATTTTTACGTTGCTGAACAACTACTTGTCGATATT
>CAYIYZ010000009.1:0-92713 GCA_964367935.1 uncultured Oscillospiraceae bacterium | reverse complement strand
TCGTCTTGTTTTACTAAATTATCCTTCTGTTCGGTTTTCAGGGTGTCCACACCTTATATATCCGAATGTATTCGGCCCGTTGGTCAAGTGGTCAAGACGGCGGCCTCTCACGCCGCAAACAGGAGTTCGACTCTCCTACGGGTCACCATTTCTCTAGTAGAGAAGACAATTTAGTTGGTGTTTTTAACGGTGAGGGTCCACCCGTTCCCATTCCGAACACGGAAGTTAAGCTCACCCGTGCCGACAATACTTGCCTGGAGACGGGCCGGGAAGATAGGTCAATGCCAACACGGGGCCCAACATGGGCCCCGACAGTCTTGCCCTCTTAGCTCAGTCGGTAGAGCATGCGGCTGTTAACCGCAGGGTCGTTGGTTCGAGTCCAACAGGGGGCGCCAAATTGGCGGTGCCGTCTCTGTTTCGACGGCGGCACTGCCTCCACATTTATGTGGGCCTTTAGCTCAGTTGGTTAGAGCAACCGGCTCATAACCGGTTGGTCCGGGGTTCGAGTCCCTGAAGGCCCACCATTTATTTATTCGGCATCTGCATACGGCTTTTGCCTTCGCATTTGCCTTTTTTTGTTTTCTTAGGGGTTTAGCTCAGCCGGTAGAGCGGCGGTCTCCAAAACCGTAGGCCGAGGGTTCGATCCCTTCAACCCCTGCCAAATAACCGTCGTAAGACGGTTATTTTTTTATTTTGGAGGTTGTATGAAGAAAATATCATTTGGTGTTGTTGTCACTTTTCTTATCTTTATATTTGTCGGTCTTGTTTTCGGGCTAATGACTATTCGTCTTTTTGAGTATTATTCTTTAGACGGGTCTTTTGGGTTTATTCTTTTCTATTCTTGTTCTGTACTGCTTCTACTACTTTTAGGATTTCTTCAAATTGTTATTCACGAGCTTGGACATTTGGTCATGGGACTCTTGAGTGGCTACGGATTTCTAAGTTTTAGAGTTGCCTCTTTGTGCTTTTTGAAGGTTGATGGTAAGCTAGTGCTAAAGCGGCAGAAGTTGGAGGGCACCGGCGGTCAATGCCTTATGAGTCCTCCGGCATATACGGATGCCAGATTTCCCAGTACGCCATACCTACTCGGCGGTAGTCTGCTTAATTTTCTGACCTCAGCTTTTGCCTTGATGATTTGTTTGATTAGCGACAATGCCCTGGTTCAATATATATTTTCCGTATTTGCTTCCGTTGGTTTAGCCTTTGCTCTGCAAAATGGCGTTCCTCTTGATATGGGTTCTATAGTTAATGATGGGATGAATGTGCTTTTGTGCTCACGCCATGATGAGGCAAAATTTGCAATATATGCGCAGTTAAGAATGGCAGAGCTCATGCATAAGGGCATTCGTCTGCGCGATATGCCTGAGGAGTTGTTCGCCTGCTCCGATGAGCGCCTTAGAGATAACGTTCTGTGCTCGTCTATGGCTGTCTACGGGGCTTCACGCTACATTGATATGTTAGACCTTGAAGGTGCAAGAACGCACATTGAGAGGCTCTTGAGGGGTCCATATCGATTTGTAGGCATTTTGCGCTTCATGTTGAAGGTTGAAATGATTTTTCTTGATCTTTTGCAGGGTAAAGACAGTGGTGAACTTAGTGTTTATGAGGATAAGGAGTTTTCGAAGCTCGAGAAGGCTATGGGTGCATATCCTTCAGTGCTAAGGTTGGGTTACACACGTGCACTGTTACGTCATAGTGACGAGGAAGCGGCAGAAGTGAAGATGAGTGCCTTTGAGAAAATGGCAAAAACATATCCTTTTCCCATAGAAGTGGAGAGCGAGAGAGAACTCATACACTTAGTCCGTGTTGAGTATGATAAGCGCAAACAGTGTGTTCAAAAAGAAGTGTAATAAAAAAGACAGCCCCTTACATAGGATGTACAAAACTATGTAGGGGGCTGTTTATATGAGAAAACGCATTCGCAGGGGATTAAAGGTGACGTATAGACACAGAAGAAAAGTTTATGTAGTCAGCGTGGCATTGTTGTTATTGGCTGTTTTCATGGTAATCAACAGTCCGGCACTTGTTAGCGCCTCTGCTACCGAGAGGCGTTTGCCTATATACAGTGTAATGCGTGATGATAAAGTAGTAGCACTGAGCTTCGACGCTGCTTGGGGCAATGAAGACACACAGATTCTTATAGATATTTTAGACAAGTACAGTGTGAAGACAACTTTTTTTGTGGTCGGTGATTGGGTCGACAGGTTCCCCGAGTCAGTTAAGGAGCTACATGATGCAGGTATGGAGATAATGAATCACTCAGATGACCACGCACATTTTTCAAAGCTTAATTCGGAGGAAATTATAAGAAATATAGATACTGCAAATGATAAAATCGAAGAGATAACGGGCGTGCGACCAACTTTATTTCGAGCACCTTATGGCGAGTATGATGACAATGTAGTGTTGACTGTTGAGAGCATGGGCATGTATACGATACAGTGGGACGTAGATAGCCTGGACTGGAAAGAACTGAGTGCAGAGGATATGACTGAGCGTGTGCTGACAAAAGTGCAGTCGGGTAGCATAGTTCTGTTTCATAATGCTGCGAAGAATACACCGGAGGCATTACCGGATATAATTGAAGGGCTCCTTGCCGAGGGCTATACCATAGTACCTGTATCTGAAATTATCATGGAAGGCAAGCAGGGCGTGGACTATGAAATAGACCACACAGGCAGACAATTTGCAATCGGATAATTTAATGTAAAGTGACCAAACTACAGGTCACTTTATTTTAATTCTTTTGCTGTGTAAAGGAAAGTAAATTGATTGACTTAATTGTGCGCACATAGTATAATTAATTTTGTAGATATAAAATGTTATATTACATATATTATGGAGCCTGAAATGACAAAGAAAAAGAGTAACTTAATTTTATTAATTATGTTAGCGGTAATCATAATAGTTATGGTAGTTAGCGTGCTCTGGTTCAATACATTCGTGTTTTCTGAGCTTGAGATTTCTGCTAGGACTACATTAAGAGAGATGGCGGAGGAGGAAGTCCGCGCCATCTCATTGATTGTTGGCAATATGGAACAGAGTATGCTGAGCATAATAGAGGTAATCAAGTATATTGGCCATGATTATGATGATATGTATCTCAATATGACGCATTGGGAGCAGATGTATAACATAAGTGCATTGATGATAACAGATATACAAGGATCAGGTATTTCGTCTAAGGGCAGTTATGTTAATATAGCTGATGGTGCGTTTTTGGATATTGCATATACTGGGCAAGTAGGGGTAACTGAGGTATATGAATCGGAATTGACAAATGATAGGGTTATAGCAGCGGTAGCACCTATTTATTACGAAGATGAGATACAGGGCGTAATTGTTGCGGAGTACTGCGTGGAGTACTTGGCGGCAGTGTTATCAGACTCAACCGATAGTAGAGGCTCATCGATGATAGTTAACGGTGAGGGTGAGATTATGCTGCACACCTATCCCTTTGAAATCAGCTTTGAGAACTTCAAGAGCGCTCAGTTTGAGGATGGAAAGAGCTATATTTCGGTGTTAGATGACTTTTCAAATAATTTAACTGGAAATGTAACTTTTTCGATCGGTGGAGATAGGAAACTGGGTGAGTACCTTCCTGTAGAAGTGCTTGATTGGACACTCTTTTTAGAGATATCGGAAAGCGACTTAAGTAGCAGTGCAAATACCATAACAGAGGCTATGGTTCTTATAAGTATAGGATTAATACTTGCATTCGGATTATTGATAACATACATACTAATGACGCGTAAAGCGAACCTTAGGCAGATAGAGAAAGTGGCATACTACGACAAGTTGACAGGCATCTCAAATCTCGTTAAATTTAAGATAGATGTTGAAAGTCTGCTAAAGGAAAAGCGTTTTGATAGTAGTAATTACGTACTGGTGAAGAGTGATCTATCGAATTTCAAGGCGATAAATGAGGTATATGGCTTCCAAACCGGCAATAAAGTAATAAAACAGATGGCAAAGTTTGTTAGTGATATTGACTGTGAAAACTTGAGGGTTGCTCGCACAGGCACAGATGAGCTAATAGTGTTTGCGGACAATGAGAGTATAGAGCGGCACTTATTAAGCGAGGATGTGTTTGTTGATTCACTGAGGGAACATATCCCTGAAGTACGAAAGCATATATTTAATTTCAGGTACGGTCGCTATTTCATTGAGCAAGATGAGAAGAATATAGATGAGATGGTCAATAAGGTAAGTATGGCTCATAGCTTTGCAAAGGCTGAGAGTGGCACTATAGTTTGGAACTATGATGAAAAGTTCAAACAGCATCTAATTCGTATGACAGAGTTAACAAATAAGATGCGAGACGCTCTTAGAAATGGCGAGTTTAAGCTGTTTCTGCAGCCTAAGTACTCATTAGAGAGTGAGCAGATAGCCGGAGCGGAGGCTTTAGTGCGCTGGATTGAATCTGATGGTAAGATGATTTATCCGAATGAGTTCATACCACTGTTTGAGAAGAATGAGTTTATAGTACAGCTTGATAAGTATATGTTTGAGAGGACGTGTAAACTCATAAGGAAGAGGATGGATGCAGGCAAAGACTGCATACCTATATCAGTAAATTTCTCAAGGCTACATTTCCAAAACCCTAATTTCACAAAAGAGCTCTTAGATATATGTGAGAAGTATGAAGTGCCACCCCGGTACGTAGAAGTAGAACTGACGGAGACAACGATTATCGAAAACAAGGATGAAGTAACGTCGATGTTGAAGACCATAAGGGCGGCAGGCATATCCGTATCTATAGACGACTTCGGTTCGGGACATTCCTCTTTGGGAATGTTGAAGGACTATGAAGTGGACGTTGTGAAATTAGATAGGAGCTTCTTCAGTGGCGAAGCTGAGAGTGATGAATCCGGGGTAAAGGTAGTGGAATCCATAGCAAGGCTTATACAGAATTTAGGCTTGAAGATAGTGGCAGAAGGCATAGAAACAAAAAAGCAGATTGAGCTTTTAAAGATGATAGGCTGTGACTATGTGCAAGGTTACTACTATTCAAAGCCTATGAACGAAGAAAACTTTGAAAACCTAATAGACACAAAAAAACAAGGGTGAGTTAATGAACTCACCCTTGTTTTTTATTATGGTATAGCTTAGGTCAGAGCGTCGAAAATTTTCTTAACACGCTGAGCTTCATTTTGCAGCAAGTACAGTTCACCGGAAATCCAGAGCACATTAATGCCTCTGTCCGTCCAATATTGCATGTCATTGGGATCTAAGCAGAAAGTACCTATAGAAACACCGTGACTTTTGCAAGTAGCCACGACCCGGTCAATAACCTTGAGCTCAGCCTCGGACTTAATATTAAGTGGTGTACCGACATCTATGGAGAGGTCAGTGGGTCCTATGAGCACGAATTGGATTTCACCTTTATGCTTTGTCAGCATGGCATCGAGGTTGTCGGCACCTTCACGGGACTCGATTTGGATACAGAGGACACGGTTATCGTTAACTTCTTCGAACTTTTCGCCCGGATAAAATTGAGCGAAGCCGCCGAACCCTTTTTTTCCTCTGGGCGGAAAGCGCCAAGCTTTTACTATCTCATCAAGTTGTTCTACAGTATCGACACGTGGTACCATGATACCATCGGCACCTAGATCCAAGGGCTTTGCTACAAGTGACTGATGTATACCCGGTACTCTGAGAACAGTGGGCAAGCCAAGCAGTCGGCAGGTGCGCAGAAGCTCCTCAACGGAAACATCGGACAAGGTGCCGTGCTCGCAGTCGATAATAACGAAATCGTGGCCTGCATTCTTGTAGACGTTCATAATCATGGAGTGATTGATGTTCATTAGGCCGCAACCGACAAGCATGTCACCATCCTTTAGTTTGCGGATAAAGTCTTTTTGTGCCTGCATTTTAAGAACTCCTTTTAATTAATTTTATTTGATTTTACTTATAAAACAGCTGGATCAAGGTCCTATATGTAAAATATGACATACATCACAACGAAAATTAGATAAATCACTAAGATCAAGACTCCAAGAAACATACGAAGACGTCCCAATGTTTTATCCCCGATATTATAAAAATATCTCGCTCTTGAAAATTGTAATCCGCTAAAGGAGAGCATAAGTATTGTTGCAAAGATTTCAAACAGCTCATCTGCGACATAAATACCAATGCACCCTAATAGGATGCCTATAATAGACAGTACTTCATATTTGCTCATCGAATTCACCTATGATACTAAAATAATGACATCTATTCCGACCGACTCATGTTAATTAATGGGAATAGATGTCTCGTGTATTTAAGATTTTGCTAGCGGAATAGAGTAATGATCATTTTGCTAATACCGTATAGTGTAACGAAGAAATTATATCATAAATCAAATTGAGGTACAAGAGCAATTCATGAGGTAGTAATCATTTCATGTAATGTCCAAAATAAGCATTACCTACGGCTACTGCGAAGGTAGTAGGGCCGCCTGTGTAAGTAGTTGCATCCCAGCCGTCGGCAAGACCCAAACTAATATCAAAGGTTACTTTTCCGTTTTCAATTACTTTTTTAGGTATGGTGTAAGTTAAAATAGTGTTATTATCACTTAAACTTTGGAAAGTACCGTTTACCTTATAGTAGCTAGATATTTCATATGGGTTGATATCAATAGTTAACACGTGGTTGCCTACGTGTAGATTGCTATCATTTACAACAAGGTTATAAGTATAAGTAGATAATGTGCAAGGAAACCCACACGCAGAGCCATAAAGCGTAGCGGGAGGGTTTCTTAATCATCTATAATCAGTTAATGCGTCGGTCAGATTTAAGTTTGGACAATAAACATACCGTTTCAACGTGTGCGGTGCGAGGGAACATGTCGGCGGCGATAGCCTTTTCGGCACGGTAGCCCATGGACTCAAAACGGCGCAGATCGCGTGCCAAAGTCGCAGGGTCACAGGACACGTAAACAATGCGATTGGGTGCAATGTCACATACAGCGTTGACAGCGTCCTCGCTCATGCCCTTGCGTGGAGGATCGACGACAACGACATCGGGGAACAGTCCCTCGTCAGAGAGAGTTGTTGCAGCCTGAGCGGCATCGGCGCATATAAAACGCACATTATTCACAGCATTTTTCTCGGCGTTATCTCGGGCATTGTCTACGGCGTCCGAAATTATCTCACAGCCTATTACGGACTGCGCCTCACGTGCGAGACGCAAGCTGATGGTACCGGCACCGCAGTAGAGGTCAAAGCAGAGCTTGCCACGGGGCTCGGCAAAGCCACAGGCGAGGTCGTAGAGCCGCTCCGCCTGCTCGGGGTTCACCTGATAAAACGCACGTGGCGACAGCGAAAAATCATATCCACACAGCGTGTCATGCAGATACTCCTCGCCGTACAAAGTATAGAAATCACCGTCAAGCACAGTGTTGCCACGGCTTTTATTCACATTGAGCAGGACAGAGCTGATATCGGGACAGGCAGAGCAGAGCGCCTGTATAAGCGCCTCCGTGTGCACGCCAAAGCCCGTACTACTCGTCACCGTGCACATGACTTTACCGTCACGAGCACAGCGTAAGTACAGATGTCTGATGCCGCCACGCCCCGAAGCCTCATCGTAAATGCCTAAGCCCACGCTATTGGTGAAAGCGCATAGGGCGGCGGCTATGGTGTCGAAGCTCTCGGGCTGTAGGTAGCAACGTTTTATTTCAATTAAATCGTGTGTACCCGAGCGGTAAAAACCGTAGACGGTGCGCCCCTCACGCTCGGCTATGGTATAGACCGCCTTGTTTCTGTAGCTCTCGGTTTTCGGTGAGGGTAAAATACGCTCTGCACGAAGGTCGAGCCCACCCAAGCGTGAGAAGGCATCATTCACCCTCTCCAGCTTGGCGTTTAGCTCAGCTTCGTAGCTCATGTGCATGTAGGTACAGCCGCCGCATTGCCCGAACACGGGACAGAGCGGCTCTATGCGCTCGGGCGAGGCTTTCAGGCAAACTTCGGCACGAGCGTAGGCGAGTTTCGACTTGATTTTCATGATACGCACACGCCAATGCTCACCCGGGAGTGCGCCCTTAACGAATACGACAAGACCGTCCACACGAGCGATACCCTGTCCCTCGGAGGAGAGCGCTATGATTTCTACTTCAATTATATCATTTTTCTTTAAATTACTCATAAGAATACTTTAACACAGATAATTCACGTGTTCAAGAGCTACTTGGTCTTGACAAGGGCGAATAAATGTCATATAATTCGTGAAACAGGCGACGATGGGTAGGAGTAGACACGAGCGGAGGCTACAGAGAGGGAACGGTTGGTGCGAGTTCCTGCAAGGCAGTGTTGAAGGTCGACTCGGAGCCGCCGGCTTGAATGAAGTAGGGTCGGACGTGTGCTCACGTTACAGAGCGAAGGAGTGTCGCACCGAGTGTGCGAAATTCAGGTGGTACCGCGTAAGAATAACTTGCGCCCTGAAGCATATGCTTCGGGGCGTTTTTTGTTTGCTTAATGCAAATAATAAACACCGAGGCTAACATCACCCTAAAAAAAGGAAGGTGCGATTATGAGAGAATTGCAAAAGGTGTACGACCCCAAGAGTGTGGAGAAGAGAATTTACGACATGTGGACGGAGGGCAACTATTTTCACGCCGAGCGTGACCCCGACAAGAAACCCTTTACTATCGTCATACCGCCCCCCAATGTAACGGGGCAACTGCATTTGGGACATGCGTTTGACGAGACGATACAGGACATTTTGACACGTTATAAGCGTATGCAGGGCTACAGTGCTCTGTGGCTACCGGGCTATGACCATGCCGGCATAGCGACGCAGATAAAAGTCGAGGAGATGCTTAGAGTAGAAGAGGGTCTGACACGCTTTGACTTAGGGCGTGAGAAATTCCTTGACCGTGTGTGGGACTGGAAGAATAAGTACGGTGACCGTATAGTGGAGCAGTTAAAGCTACTCGGCTCGTCTTGTGACTGGGAGCGCCAGAGGTTCACTATGGACGATATTTGCGCCAAGGCTGTGCGTGAGACTTTCGTTGATTTTTACGAGAAGGGTCTTATTTATAAGGGCAAGAGGATAATAAACTGGTGTCCTGACTGTACGACGGCACTGTCGGACGCAGAGGTTGAGTACGAGGATAAGCCGGGCAAGCTCTGGCATGTGCGTTATCCGCTTACTGACGGCTCGGGTCATATAATCGTGGCGACAACACGTCCCGAGACGATGCTGGGCGATACCGGTGTTGCGGTAAATCCGAATGATGAGCGTTATACGCATCTTGTGGGCAAGACCTGTATTCTGCCGCTTGTGGGTCGTGAGATGCCCATAATAGCGGACGATTATGTTGAGATGGACTTCGGTACGGGCTGTGTTAAGATGACACCCTGCCACGACCCGAACGACTTTGAGGTGGCGGCACGTCACGACTTGGAGCACGTGCTCGTTCTTGACGACAATGCAAAGGTCATAAACGGCGGCAAGTATAACGGCATGGACAGGTACGAGGCACGTAAGGCTATAGTGGCGGACTTGGAAGAGGGCGGCTACTTGGTGGAGGTAGAGGAGCGTTCGCATAATGTGGGCACTTGCTATCGTTGCCATAAAGACGTTGAGCCTATAGCGAGTGAGCAGTGGTTCGTGAAGATGCAGCCGCTTGCTAAGGAGGCTATACGTGTAGTTGAGGAGGGCGAAGTTAAATTTGTGCCCGAGCGCTTCTCTAAGACTTATTTGAACTGGATGTATAATGTGCGTGACTGGTGCATATCACGTCAGTTGTGGTGGGGACATCGTATACCTGCTTGGTACTGCTCTGATTGCGGTGAGACGAGTGTTGCACGTGAAGATATAGATAAGTGTGTGCATTGCGGCAGTGCAAATCTTGCGCAAGACGAGGACGTGCTTGATACCTGGTTCTCGAGCGCACTGTGGCCGTTTTCCACTATGGGTTGGCCCGATAATACGGAGGATCTCGATTACTTCTTCCCGACGGATGTTCTTGTCACGGGCTACGATATCATATTCTTCTGGGTGGCACGTATGATATTCTCGTCTTGTGAACTTGTTAAGAAGCCACCGTTCCATACGGTGCTCATACACGGCATAATAAGGGATGCAGATGGCAAGAAGATGTCTAAGTCCGCAGGTAACGGTGTTGACCCTGTTGAGATAATAGACAAGTACGGAGCGGATGCTCTGAGGTTCAATATCATAACGGGAAATTCCCCGGGAAATGATATGCGTTTCTTTGAGGAGCGTTGTGAGGCTATGCGTAACTTTGCGAACAAGCTCTGGAATGCGAGCCGTTTTGTGATGATGAATCTCAAGATAGAGGACAATAAGTTACCGGAGAAGTTGGAGCTTGAGGATAAGTGGATACTATCGAAGTTAAATTCACTGTCACGCGAGGTCTGCGAGAACTTGGATAAGTACGAGCTCGGGATAGCGGCGCAGAAGATATATGACTTTATATGGGACAGTTATTGTGACTGGTATATAGAGCTTACGAAGCCACGCCTTACGGGCGATGACGCGAAGGCGAGTGAGGGCGCACAGAGGGTGCTTCTGCATGTGCTTACTGAAATCTTGAAGCTATTGCATCCGTTCATGCCCTATATAACGGAGGAAATATACGGAGCGATACCGCATGACGCTAAGGCGCTCATCATAGCTGACTATCCGAAGTATGAAGAGAAAAACGCTTATCCTCGTGAGGAAGCGGAGTTTGAGATAGTCAGTGAGGCGGTGCGAGCTATACGCAGTCGCAGGGCGGAGATGAATGTACCGCCGTCAAAGCGTGCACAGGTTATCATAGCGACAGAGAAGTCGGAAGTGTTTGAGGCAGGACGAGGCTTTATGTTAAAGCTTGCGTATGCAAGTGAGGTTAGCATAGTGGCTGCGCCGCCGGAGAATACGGAGGGCATGGTAACGGTCGTTACGGACAATGCACGTATGTATATGCCCATGTCGGAGCTTGTGGATGTGGCTAAGGAGCGTGAGCGTATAGAGCGAGAGCTTGAAAAGGCGGAGAAACACTATGCGGCACAGCTCAAGAAGCTGGAGAACGAGGCTTTTGTGTCACGTGCACCCGAGCATGTAATAAATACGGAGCGTGAGCGTGAGGCGAAACTAAAAGCACTTGTAGAGAATTTGAAAGACAGCTTAGCGAAGCTAAATTAAAAGTTTTAATCAACCTTTTCAAAAAATCGTGGGGACTCGGCGCAAAGCCCCGAGTCCCTTTTCGCAGAAAGCGAAATCCCCACGGGATTCGGGGCAAAGCCCCGACTAAAAAACAAAAACAAAAACAAAAAACCGTTTTCTGTGGTCGAGTCAAGACTCGACCCTACATTCAGCGGAAATATTTGTGCAATACTTTTAGGGCATATCTTTTTCAACAGTCTGAGACGGATAGCGTGTGATGCTATCCGTCTTTTTGCGGAGTTTCCATTGCAATTATGCTTGGAGATGGTATAATTGTTTGGTGCAGGGTATTTATATAATGTGTGGGGGTATGGATTTTGAAAAAAGTATATCTTATTTTAGCAGTAATTGGAACAATTTTACCATATTATTTTTTAATTCAGTTTATCGCAGAAAATGGATTTGACGTTGCATTGTTGGGACAACAGCTATTTGCAAATTATATCTCTACATTTTTTGCAGTAGACTTCTTTGTTTCCTGCTTTGTATTTTTGGCATTTATGTTCAGTGAAGTAAAACGATATTCAATAAAAACAGTGCAGTGGATATGTCTTGCAACATTATTTTCAGTAGGTCTATCACTTGCATTACCTTTGTTTTTATATTGCAGAGAACACTATATTACAAGGGGAAAGCAAGTGTAAAATGAGCATTTGACATGGAATTGCCGAAGCCTTTGTAGGGAACGGTCTTGACCGTTCCGAATCCTTGAACAATGCGAGCATTTAACCGTTTTTTGCGGTCGAGTCAAGACTCGACCCTACATTTAGTAAAAACTAATAGCCCGAAAACGAAAGTTTTCGGGCTATTAGTTTTTACTGCATTTTCTTAGTCATTTCACGGCGGAGGCGGAGGATAATTCGTTTTTCAAGGCGACTTATGTAGCTTTGCGATATACCCATCATGTCGGCTACTTCCTTTTGAGTGTATTCGTTGTCGCCGAGAAAGCCGAAGCGCATGAGGATGATTTCACGTTCACGCTCGGCGAGTGTGGAGATAGCCTCCATTAGCATGAGTTTATCCGCATCGTCCTCGAGAGGACGCACGACCTCGTCCTCATCCGTGCCGAGGATGTCGGAGAGCAGAAGCTCGTTGCCGTCCCAATCGGTGTTGAGCGGCTCGTCGAAACTTACTTCCGTACGCATTGAGCCGATTTTACGTAGGTGCATGAGTATTTCGTTTTCTATACAGCGTGAGGCGTAGGTGGCGAGTTTAATGCTCTTAGAGGAATTAAAGGTGTTAATTGCCTTAATGAGACCTATAGTGCCTATGGAGATGAGATCCTCGAGCCCTACACCGGTGTTCTCAAAGCGTCTGGAGATGTAGACAACGAGGCGTAGGTTGTGTTCTATAAGTCTTTTTTTTGCGGCCTCGTCGCCTGACTCTAAGAGTGCGATTACTTGCTCCTCTTCGGGCTTAGGCAGAGGCGGTGGCAGGGTGTCACTGCCTCCTATGTAGTGAATGGGGGCCGGCTTAATGCCGAGAGTATGCAGTAGCTTTCTGAGAGCCTTTTCAAAGAAATTTTCTTTCATGTCAGTCACCTCGTTTAAAATATGGCATTGTATGTACCGTTTTGGGAAATGAGGTCATGGGAAATGGCGATTAGCACATCATCTGTCTCTTTGCCGTCTATGTGTATGCTGTCGGGCCTGAAGGCCGCAAGCAGTCCCTTACTGTTACCGAGTGAGCTGTAGGGTATGAGTCTAAAGCGTCGCTCGTAAGCTTTGTTGCAGCTTATTTTTGAGACAAGGCAACCGGGGTCTTCAAGGTGTAGAGCGTCTAAGCAATCGGGGAAGAGCGGACGTAACAGTTTAGAGTCGGCGACAGCCACGGATTTGCCACTCATAGGGTCACGCAGACAGTTGCCGGTGTCACGCAGTGCACGTAAGGTAATAATGTGTGAGTTGAGTGATATACGCATGTCCACAATTTGCGTATCATTTTTTCTAATACCGCCACGGAAGGCGAAGGAGATGAAAGCGTAACAAAGAGCGAAAGCGAGAGCGAGCATGGCGGGTGACAGGGAGACGAAAGGTTCGTCTGAGGGCGTGGTGCCCGAGAGGAGAAAAACCGCCCAAACGGCACCACCGAAAGAGGCGGAGACAGCTAAGAAAATGAGAAAACAGCGCAGGAAATATCGCTCTGAACCGAAAGCGATTAGGGACATGAGTGTGGCGACAGCGAGCTTGGCAAGTGCGGAATTTAAGTAAAATCCTGAGGGCATGGCGGCGAATACTGCGTAGAGTGCACCGAGCAAGGCAGCGAGAACATAGCGCTTACGACGTAGTACACAGCCTGCAACACGAGCGGAACACAGAAAGAGAAAATAGTCGATTATGAAGTTGATGATAAACAGTAAGTCTAAGTAAATAATTTTCATAGTGAAATGATAGCATAAAAGAAATGCATAACTTGTAAAAGTGTAATTGCAAAAGGTGCAATAGTGTGGTAGAATATGTAGATTTGTGTTTTGCTATACAATAATTTACTTAGGAATGAAGATGGGGGAGAAAACAATGTGGTTTGCATTTGCACTATTTACAGTGTTTGCATGGGGTGGCAGCGACATGTTCTCGAAGAAGGGAACAAGGCCTGATGACAAGCACAGTCATCTGAGGCTTATAATAAGCGTAGGTACTATAATGACCATACACGCAGTGTGTTATCTGATATTTACGGGTATGGAATATTCGCCGATTTCAATAATAGGTTATTTACCTGTGTCGGCTATGTATATACTTTCAATGACTTTTGGGTACATGGGACTGCGTTATATAGAAGTATCGGTGTCCTCGCCGATCTGCAACTCCTCGGGCGCTGTAACAGCCCTATTGATATTTGTGTTTTTGGGTGAGCGCATGAGCGGTTTACAGCTTGTGGGAGTGGTAATAATCACCTCGGGTGTCATACTGCTTGCTGTTTTGCAGAGGCGCAAAGCGGAAGCAGAGCGTATTAGAGATGGCATAGCTCCCGGAGATAAAAAGTATCGCATAGGATTTCTTGCGATACTGTTCCCTGTGCTGTATGCCATAATAGATGGACTGGGCTCGTTCATGGACGCTTACTTTTTGGAGTTTGTCATGGACGAGGATACGGCGAACATATCTTATGAGTTTACCTTCGGCATATGTGCCCTGTTCTCATATTTGTATTTGCGTTTCGTAAAGAAGGACAAGTTCTCGTACATAAAGGAGAAGGACTTCACATTTGGCGCACTTTGCGAGACGGCGGGACAGTTCACCTATATAAATGCGATGAGTGACAATGCGATAGTAGCGGCACCTATGATAGCATCTTACAGCATTTTCTCTATATTGTTATCACGCATATTCTTGAAGGAGAAGCTCAAAAAGGAGCAATATGCGGCGGTGGCGGTAGTCATGGTGGGCATAGCGATATTGGGCTTTGCGGACGCATAAGCGACGGCGAAGCCAATTAAAAGTTTTAATCAACTTTTTTCAAAAAGTTGTGGGGTCTTGGGGCAAAGCCCCAAGTCGCTTTTCGCAAAAAGCGAAATCCCCCACGGGGTTTGGGGCGAAGCCCCAACCCAAAAAATAAACAAAAACAAATAACATTTTCATAGAAAAATGTTCGGGACGATGTGGGCATTGTCCCCTACGGTTGAGGTGGGGAAAGCCCATAAAGTGCCGAAGTGCAAAAATTTACAAAAAGGACTTTTAATATCGGGGAAAATATATTAAAATATAATTTAAATGAAAAGGGGTGAAGCTCATGGGCGAAGCGGCATATAAGAGAGTACTGCTGAAGATAAGCGGAGAAGCTTTGGCAGGCAGTAAGGGCTCGGGACTTGACTTTGATGTGATGAACAGTGTGTGTGATGCGGTCAAGGCATGTTTGGAACTTAATGTTGAGATAGGCATAGTAGTGGGCGCGGGCAACTTCTGGCGCGGAGTAAAAGACGGCGCCGGCAAGATAGAGCGTACACGAGCAGATCACATGGGAATGCTTGCTACAGTGATGAACTGCTTGGCACTTGCGGATGTAATGGAGCAGAGGGGCATAGAAGTAAGAGTGCAGACGGCTTTGGAGATGCGTGCGGTAGCGGAGCCCTATATAAGACTGAGGGCGATGCGACATTTGTCTAAGGGACGGGTAGTCATCTTCGGTTGCGGAACAGGAAACCCCTATTTTTCAACTGACACGGCAGCTGTATTGAGAGCTGCGGAGATAGAGGCGGATGCTATACTCTTGGCTAAGAATATAGACGGAGTTTATTCTGCTGATCCAAAGTTGGATGAGACTGCAACGAAGTTTGATGCGATAAGTTACGATGAGATTTTGCAGCGCCATTTGACCGTGATGGATTCGACGGCAACATCTTTGTCTATGGACAACAATATACCTATCATAGTATTCGCTTTAAGCGATACAAATAATGTAGTGCGGGCAGTAAAGGGTGAGAATGTCGGCACGGTAGTAAAAAACTAAAAATAAGAAGGGAAGATGAGTAATGTCAACGGGTTATGAGGAATATGAGAAGAGGATGCAAAAGACCTGTGAGGTTTTAGGTCAGAACTTTGCTGCTGTACGTGCAGGACGTGCGAATGCCGGTGTGCTAGACCAGATACAGGTAGATTATTACGGAGTACCAACACCTATTAATCAGGTGGCGGCGGTTTCTACGACCGATGCGAGGACATTGACGATATCGCCGTGGGACGCTACTATATTAAAGAATATAGAGAAGGCGATATTGGCATCTGAGTTAGGTATTAATCCTCAGAACGACGGTAAGGTGATAAGGCTTGCTTTTCCTCAGCTAACAGAGGAGCGTCGTAAGGATCTTGTGAAGCAGGTAAGAAAGTATGCGGAGGACTCTAAGGTAGCAATCCGAAATATAAGGCGTGATGCTGTTGAGAAGTTCAAAGCAGACAAGAAAAAGAGTGAGATAACGGAAGATGATTTGAAGATAGCAGAGAAGGATCTTCAGAAGCTTACGGATGACTACACGAAAGATATAGATAAGATGGCGGAGAAAAAAGAGCAGGAGCTATTCGAGATATAGTGAGTTCTCAATGTACGGAGGCTACGAATGGGACTGTTTAAGAAAAAGGTAAAGACAGAGGCGGGGGAGGAGAATATAAAGCTCCCCCGCCACATTGCAATAATAATGGACGGAAATGGGCGCTGGGCGAAAGCTAAGGGTCTGCCTCGCACTGCGGGACATGCGGCGGGCGCAGAAACGTTTCGCAAGATAGCGACCTATTGCCGTGATTTAGGCGTGGAGTATCTGACCGTGTATGCTTTTTCGACGGAGAACTGGAAGAGACCACCCGAGGAAGTAGAGGCAATCATGGGTCTGCTTGGGAAGTATCTGACGGAAGCGGCGGAGAAGATGCAGAAGGATAATATACGACTACGGGTAATAGGCGATGTGTCGGGGCTGTCACCTAAGTTGCAGGAGCAGGTGGAAAAGACGGTGGAGCTCTCTGAGGGTTTAAGCGGCTTTCAAGCTAATATTTGTGTAAACTACGGTGGCAGGGATGATATAGTGCGAGCGGCGCAGAAGTACGCACATGCGTACAAAGAAGGCAAGGCGGCTGATTTGACAGAGGAAATACTGGCGAGTAACATGTATATGGCCGGCATACCCGATCCGGATCTTGTGATACGACCGGGTGGAGAGATGCGATTGTCGAACTTTTTATTGTGGGAAACTGCGTATTCGGAGCTTGTGTTTACGGACGTGCTGTGGCCGGACTTCACAGCGGGAAATATAGACTCTGCCCTTGTGGAGTATACGAGCAGGGACAGAAGATATGGTGGTATAAAAAAATGAAGACAAGAATACTTGCCGGAGTAGTTGGTATACCGGTAACACTTGCGGTCATATTATTTACGCCTGTATGGGGCTTTGGCATAGCGGTCTCTGTAGTCTCGGCGATAGCGGCGTATGAGTTATTGCGTTGTGTGTTACCGGAGCGTGGCGGAGCAATGACGATTTTGTCAATAGTAGCGGCGGCGGCAATACCCTTGGGAGAGGGTGTTGGCGTTAATGTTGTTATACCCGTAGCACTCATACTGTTTTTCGGGCTGAATATACTCATAATCCGCAGTTATAAAAATGAGAAGAAGATGTCATTTGTGGCACTTGCGATGGGCATGATAGCGGGAGTGATGATACCCACAGCGTTTATGACATTGTTATGGCTGAGAAAGTCGGGTACGTATTTGGCGCTTTTACCTATCATAATAGCGTTTGCGACTGACTCGGGCGCCTACTTTGTGGGCATGACTATAGGTAAGCATAAGTTGGCACCGCATTTGTCGCCAAAGAAAACGATAGAGGGCAGTGTGGGCGGCACAGTAGTCGGCACTTTAATTACTATGCTTTACGGCTATGTTTTATCGTCTAATGGACTGCAAGTTAACTATGTACAGCTTGCCGTTTGTGCATTTGTGGGCAGTGTCTTTTGCCAGTTGGGTGACTTAAGTTTCTCGGCGATAAAAAGGGAGTATGGTATTAAGGACTACGGCAATCTCATACCGGGTCATGGTGGAATATTAGATCGCTTCGACAGCATGGTGTTCACAGCACCGTCAGTGGCATTGACGTTTACATTCTACTATGAGTTAACGTCTTCGAGCTTTTGGAATTAGGATATGATAAATAAAGTGTCAATACTGGGTTCGACGGGCAGTATAGGTCGTCAGAGCTTAGAGATATGTAGGGAAAATAAAATAGAAGTGCGTGCCATAAGCTGCGGAGCGAATATAGCTCTTGCAGAAAAGCAGGCACGTGAATTTAATCCGAGACTGGTAGCTGTGCACGATGAGATGTCGGCAAAGTCGTTAAAGACGGCGCTTGCTGATACGGATATAGTAGTTGTGAGTGGCATGGATGGCCTTGTCGCTGTTGCGGCTGAAGCTGAGAGTGAGTGCGTAATAACAGCGGTGTCCGGCTCGGTGGGACTTATGCCGACCTTAGCGGCTATAAGTGAAGGCAAGCGCATAGGCTTAGCAAATAAGGAGACTTTGGTTTGTGCCGGTGAAATAGTGATGGCGGCGGCGCGAAAGAGTTCGGTTGACATAATACCTGTAGATTCAGAGCATTCGGCTATATTTCAGTGCTTGGCAGGTGCGGGGGAGCAGGAGTTTAGGATAATATTGACGGCGTCTGGCGGCCCTTTTAGGGGTAGGGCGCTGAGTGGGCTTGAGAATGTCAGTGCAAAAGATGCGCTGAAGCATCCGAATTGGAGTATGGGTGCAAAAATCAGTATAGATTCAGCTACGATGATGAATAAGGGCCTGGAGTTAATAGAGGCGATGCATCTTTTTGACTGTAAGGCCGAGGATATAGAAGTGGTGATACATCCCGAGAGTATAATACATTCGGCGGTGGAGTTTGGAGACGGCTCTGTTATAGCGCAACTGGGGGTGCCTGATATGAAGTTACCTATACAGTATGCGCTTACATGGCCGAGAAGGGGGAAAATGCAGTCGGAGCGACTGGATTTAACTAAAATCGGGCAACTTAACTTTGAGGCGCCCGATATGGAGAATTTACCCTGTTTGAGATTGGCGATAGAGAGTGCGAAGCGTGGTGGCACGGCACCGACGGTATTGTCGGCGGCAAATGAGGTGGCGGTTGCCATGTTTTTAAATGGCGAAATCGGCTTCAATGATATAGCAAGAGGTGTTGAAGCGGCACTCATGGGCATAGAATTTATAAGTAGCCCTACGATAGAGGAGATACAGGAACTTGATATGAGGGCGAGAGTGTATGTGAAGGAGAAATATAGTTAATGTATATAGTAATAGCGATACTGTTGTTCGGTATTTTGATAGCGGTTCATGAACTTGGTCACTTTGCGGCGGCGAAGTTATCGGGTGTAAAGGTAAATGAGTTTGCAATAGGTATGGGGCCGGCTATTTTTAAGAAGCAGAAGGGTGAGACCTTGTATTCACTGCGTCTATTACCCATAGGTGGTTATTGCGCCATGGAAGGTGAGGACGAGGATACGGGCGATGAGCGTAGTTTTTCACGTCAAGCGTGGTGGAAGAGGCTCATTATCCTTGCGGCCGGTTCTTTTATGAACTTCGTGTTCGGGTTTCTAGTAATAATAGTGGTGTTTGCAGGTGGTGCATATTCAACGACTACGGTGACGGGCTTTATGGAGGGTTTTCCCAATGAGGGTGAGCATGCTCTGATGGTGGGCGATGAGATATACGAGATTGATGGTCATAGGATATACTTTACACCGAATGTGACGCAGTTTTTGCAAAGGGGCGGCACGACGCATGAGATAACGGTAATACGTGACGGTGAGAAAGTGGAGCTTGCACCCATGGATATACAGCTTGCGGAGTACCCTGAGTCCGAGGGCTTGAAGTATGGTTTTTACTTCGGCGAGGTAGAGACAGGAGTTTTTGCGACCTTGAAATATAGTTGGTATTCGTCCATTACCTTTGTTAGAGACGTTTGGTTGGCTCTGTCGGACTTGGTGGCAGGCGCTATAGGTATAGAGCAGTTATCGGGGCCTGTGGGCATAGTCGACGCTATAGGCGATGTGGGCGAGAGCTCGGAGACTGTGGAGATGGCTATACGCAACATTCTATACTTTGGTGCGTTTATAGCGATAAACCTTGCGGTAATGAATCTTCTGCCACTTCCGGCCTTGGACGGTGGTCGTATATTTTTCATGGCGATAAGCGGACTGTGGTACGTGATATCACGCAAGAAGTTAAATCCGAAGTATGAGGGCTATATACATGCCGCAGGACTGATTTCACTTTTGGGCTTGGCGGCGTATGTGATGTATAATGATGTAGTGAGGCTGATAAGCGGATGATAAAGGTCAAGAAGGAAATAAGCGTGGGCGGTGTAAAAGTGGGCGGAGGAGCGCCTGTGAGTGTGCAGTCCATGTGTAATACAAAGACAGAAGATATACAGAGCACTATTAGACAAATAAGTGCTCTGAGTACGGCGGGCTGCGATATAGTGCGGCTCGCCGTACCTAACATGGAGGCGGCGCGAGCGATATCGTCAATAAAGGAAAAAGTGAGTATACCTATCGTAGCTGACATTCACTTTGATTATCGCTTAGCGGTAGAGGCAGCGGAGCGAGGGGTGGATAAGATACGAATAAACCCTGGCAACATCGGTGGCTTTGAGAATGTAAAAGCGGTGGCAGCAGTGTGCCGTAAGAGGGGCATACCCATAAGGGTAGGAGTCAACAGTGGTAGTGTAGAGAAGGATTTGTTAAAGCAACATGGTCATGTGACGGCAGAGGCTATGGTAGAGAGTGCAAGACGTCATGTAAAGCTGTTAAACGACTGTGATTTTGATGATATATGCTTATCATTAAAGGCGTCAACTGTGAGCTTGTGCATTGAGGCGTATAGATTGGCGCATGAGGCGTTTGACTATCCGTTGCATTTAGGTGTGACGGAGGCGGGAACGCCGAAGAAGGGAATAGTACGCTCGGCTGTGGGACTGGGCGCTATGCTCTCTGAGGGCATAGGTGATACAATCAGGGTATCTTTGACGGGAGATCCTGTGGAGGAAGTCACGACAGGCATAGAGATATTGAAGGCGCTTGACTTGAGAAAAGGTGGAGTGCGAGTGGTTTCATGTCCGACTTGCGGTAGAACGGAGATAGACCTTATAAAGCTTGCGGAGTCTGTAGAGGAGCGGCTTAGTGGCATGGAGCGTGATATAACTGTGGCGGTTATGGGCTGTGTGGTGAATGGTCCGGGAGAGGCACGTGAAGCAGATTACGGCGTGGCAGGCGGCGTCGGTTGCGGACTACTCTTTAAGAAGGGTGAGGCTGTAAGACGAGTTGAGGAGCATGAGATAGTAGATGCTCTGCTAAAACTGATAGAAAGCGAGAGCTGAGATGAGTACAAAAATAGATTTTTTAGAGATATTCCCTTGTTGTGAGAATATAAAAGAACTTTGCGGCGGATTGGACGCGGCGCATGTACTGAGTGTGGATGTGGACGAGAGCGGCTCGGAGATGAAAGTGGTGGCGAAGTTTGCTATGGCGCCGGCTCCGGTTGACATAACATTGCTACAAGACTACATAAGGCATAACTACGGTTTAGAGAGGGTAAGAGTGGAGGCGCATTATCCGCCGCCTGTGAGTGAAAATGGCGGAAAGTCATCGGGTGGCAAGGTGCTGATGGGCGCAGCGATAAAGGGCAAGCTCATTAAGATGGACAAGTTGGCGGAAGCAACGGGTACGGTCACGGTGTGTGGCGAGGTATTTGCGAGGGGCGACAGGAGCGTGGCTCGAGTGGGAGCGGATGTGTTGTCCTTTGATATAACGGACTATTCGAGTAGTGTGAGGGTAAATAAGTTTATTCCTAAGGGTGAGCCGAGAGAGATACTCGATAGGGTGAAAAAGGGCATGACGGTGATGGTGCAGGGTAACTTGGAGTACAATAAGTACGAAGAGGACTTGGTGTTAGTGCCGAAGAACATCATGCAAGTACAGGAGAAGACACGAGAGGATACAGCGGAGAAAAAGAGGGTGGAGCTACATTTGCATACACGCTCATCTAATATGGACGCGCTGTGTACGCCGGAGGCTGTCGTGGCTTTGGCGGCACGCATGGGGCATAAGGCAGTGGCGGTCACAGATCATGCGGTAGCCCAGTCATTCCCTGCTATGTGGTCGGCCGGCAAGAAATATAAAGTGAAGGTAATATTCGGCATAGAAGGGTATTATGTAAACGATGGCGAATCTGAAGGAGCGGTCAAGGGCTTTAGTGAAGCGAGCTTGGATACGGAATTTGTAGCGTTTGATATTGAAACTACGGGCTTGAGTGCACATAGTGACCGCATGACAGAGATAGGTGCCGTTATATTCGGTTCTGGGCAAGTGGCAGGCAGCTTTGCGACTTATGTAAACCCAAATATGCCGATACCGAGGCATATTACGGAGTTGACGGGCATAACGGACAGGGACGTTTTTGATGCACCGGAAGAAGACGAGGCTATGCGTGCGTTTTTGGAGTTTGTTGGAGACAGGCCTATTATTGCCCATAATGCTTCTTTTGATTTAAGCTTTATGGCTGCGGCGTGTGAGCGACATGGTATAGAGTTTGAGCCTGTGTCAATAGATACTTTGCAAATGTCGAGAGCGCTTTTGCCTGAGCTTAAGAGGCATAAACTTGATGTTGTGTCGAAGTACTTAGGATTGCCGGAATTTCGTCACCATAGAGCTGCGGACGATGCAGGAGTAGTTGCTAGGATAATGGCACAGTTTTTACCGAAACTCAAGGAACGCGGTGCAAATACAGTAAATGACATCAATGTGGTCTTGGCGGGGGGAGATGTACAGAGCGGAAGAAGGACGAGGCATATAAGCATTCTCGTGCGGAATAAGCGTGGACTGAAAAACCTGTACAAGCTAATATCTAAGTCGCATTTGGAACATTTTAATAAGCAACCTATCATACCTCGCAGCCTGTTGGAAGCGCATAGGGAGGGGTTGTTAATCGGCTCGGCTTGCGAGGCGGGGGAAGTGTATGACGCAGTTTTGAGGGGCTTGCCGGCAAAGGAGCTGCGCAAGATAGCAGCGTTTTACGACTATCTCGAGATAATGCCTGTGGCGAACAATAGGTTTTTGATAGATAAGGGAATAGTGCGAGATGAGGAGGCCTTGCGTGATATTAATAGGCGCATAGCGAGGCTTGCAGGAGAGACGGAAAAGTTAGTAGTGGCAACGGGAGATGTACATTTCTTGGAGCCACGAGATGAAGTCTATAGGCGAATACTGCTTGCGTCTAAGAAGTTTAGCGATGCAGACAGCGAGTTGCCCCTGTACTATAGAACAACAGAAGATATGCTCGAGGAGTTTTCGTATTTAGATAAGCGTACGGCGTTTGATGCTGTGGTGGGCAATACAAATCGCATAGCGGATATGTGTGAGGAGATAGAGCTGTTACCCAAAGAGCTGTTCCCACCGAAACTTAAGGATTCGGACATACGACTGCAGGAACTTGTGGCACGTCGTGTGCGTGAGATTTATGGCGAAAATCCTCCTGAGATAGTGACGAAGAGCGTTGCGACGGAATTAGGCGATATATTGGGCAGGAAGTACGATGTAATATATATGAGTGCTCAGGAGTTGGTAGCAGACTCTGTGAAGAACGGCTACTTGGTAGGTAGTCGAGGTAGTGTGGGGTCGAGTATAGTGGCGTATTTGGCAGGCATAACGGAGGTTAATTCACTGCCGTCACACTATGTGTGCCCAAGTTGTAAGCATTCGGACTTTGAGTCGGGTGAAGGCTATGGTTGCGGAGCGGACATGCCGGACAAGGATTGTCCGAATTGTGGAGCACGCTATAATAAAGCGGGCTTTGATATACCCTTTGAGACCTTTTTGGGCTTTGGAGGCGACAAGGTACCCGATATAGATCTCAATTTCTCAGGAGAGTATCAGGCGAGGGCACATAAGTACACAGAGGAGCTGTTCGGCTCAGATTGTGTGTTTAGAGCCGGTACGATAGGAACCTTGGCATCGAAAACTGCGTACGGTTATGTAAAGAACTACTTGGAAGAGCGAGGTCTAGAGGTTCCGAAGGCGGAGCAAAATAGGCTGATAGAGGGACTTGTTGGTGTTAAGAAGTCGACGGGACGGCATCCGGGTGGGCTTGTCGTCATACCGCAGGACATGGAGATAGAGGATTTTTGTCCGGTACAGCATCCGGCTGACGATAGAAAGAGCGGAGTGGTGACGACTCATTTCGATTACCACTGCATGGAGGATAATCTTCTAAAGCTTGATATATTGGGACACGATGATCCGACGATGCTTAAGATGCTCGGTGATATGACAGGCGTAGATGTGCGTACTATCCCCTTAGATGACAAGGATACGATGGGGATATTTAAGTCGGCGACGCCTTTGGGCCTCACGGACGATGACCCCATTATAGGTAAGACGGGTAGTATAGGTATACCGGAGTTTGGCACAGGATTTACACGTCAGATGCTAATGGACACGAAACCTGAAGATTTTGATACACTGGTAAAATTATCGGGCTTCTCACATGGTACGGACGTGTGGTTAGGAAATGCAAAGGATTTAATAATGAACAAAACGGCCTCCGTAAAGGAGACCGTGAGTTGTCGTGATGATATAATGCTTTACCTTATAGCTCAGGGTATGGAGGAAAAGCGTGCGTTTAAGATAATGGAGGCTGTGCGTAAGGGCAGGGGCTTACCTGATGGAGCGCCGGAGGAGATGAAGAGCATAGGAGTACCTGAGTGGTATATAGAGTCCTGTCAGAAAATAAAGTATCTTTTCCCGAAGGCACATGCCGTTGCATATGTTATCATGGCGTTTAGGATAGCGTATTTTAAGGTACACCATCCTTTGGCGTTTTACAGCGCACATTTCTACAGGCGCTCACAGAAAGATGCCTTTGATGCTGTGGTAATGGCAGGTGGCAGGGCAATGGTAAAGGCAAAAATAAACGAAATAACAAAGAAGATAGACTCGAAAAGCGCGAGTACTAAGGAACAGGATTTGTTGACGACTTTGGAATCTGTCTATGAATTTTATTTACGTGGATTCACATTTGCACCTGTTAATTTGTATAAGAGTGATGCACGGCTGTTCAACATAGAGGGTGATGACAGCTTGCGACTGCCGTTTATATCTGTAGCCGGCTTGGGAGATACGGCGGCATCGGATTTACAGATGTGCGGTAGCTCGGGGTTGGAGTATATTTCAGTGGAAGAGCTATCCGATGCCTGCACAAAGGTGAGTAGGCCGATATTAGAGCAGTTAAGGAATATGGGCGCCTTGGGTGACATGCCCGAGGAAAGCCAGATGAGTTTGTTTTAAGGTTCGACTGTGCATATCTTTTCAATCTCCATGACGGAAACTTCAAAGGCTACTTTTTCGATGGGCAGTCCATCAATGAGTTTTATGTAGCTACGACTTTGTATACGACCGCTGAGCTTGACGCTATCACCGACATCCCAAAGTGCGGCCTTTTTAGCTTGTGAGCCCCAGCAGATGCATGGCAGGTAGTCGGAACGTCCATAGTTACGACTGACGGCTAGCATAAGGTCACAGATTTCACGGCCCATGGGTGTGACACGCTGATTTGGGGGCTTGCATATTGTGCCGCTAAGCTCTATACTGTTTTTATCCTCATCATCACAGATGAGAACTTCACGTGCGAAGACAGTGATAATGAGCTTTGCACCTTCGCCACGCTTATTGTTAAATGAGCGTAGCTCGCCTGAGACTTTAATGCGTGCGCCCTCGGTGATTTCGGCTACAGAGAGCAGGGATTCACGTGCGAGTACATTGATAGTGTCTGCTGCGCCGGAGAGTCTGTAGGTTTGGAGTGGGAAGGTGAAGAAGCGTTCACCTCGGCTTTCGTGAGAGAAACGTGGCGCATCGTCGAGGATGCCACATAGGATTGCTGAGTTTTTTATTCCGATATCATTCATACCGCTAACCTCCGTGTACATGTATAACAAGCATATTCGGAGATTGGGGGATATATGATAAATTAGTAAAGGAGGTAGGGAAATGGACATAAGAGAGATATTGAAGCGTTGTGATCATACCTTGTTGCGTACGGACGCAAAGCGTGAGGAGATACGAGTATTGTGTGCGGAGGCGGAGAACTACAGCTGTGCGTCTGTGTGCATAGCGCCTACACATGTAGAGTATGCAAAGCAGTTATTGGGTGATAAAGTGGCTGTTTGTACAGTAGTCGGCTTTCCGAACGGTTACAGCACGGGGGGAGTAAAGGCGATAGAGGCGAGGGAAGCTATAGAGAAGGGCGCAAAAGAGATAGACATGGTCATTAACGTGGGCATGGTAAAAGATGAGCGTTGGGACGAGGTTAAGGCTGATATCGTTTTGGTGCGCGAAGCTACACGCGGCTATATATTAAAAGTAATAATAGAGTGTGCGCTGTTGACAGAGGATGAGAAGCGACGTATGTGCAAGATAGTTAGCGAGACGGGAGCAGATTATATAAAGACGAGCACGGGCTTTTCGACGGGCGGTGCGACCTTGGCTGATATATCGCTCATGAGGACTGAGTGCGCACCGGAAGTTAAAGTAAAGGCTGCGGGCGGCATAAAGAGTTTAGATGATGCCGAGGCGTTTATTGCATTGGGCGCTGACAGGTTAGGTACGAGTAGGATAGTGAAGCTCGCGCAGAATATGGGCGCCGAGATCGGCGAGGGCACGTACTAACACGGCGAAGCCAAATTAAAAGTTTTACTCGATTTTTTTCAAAAAATCGCAGGGTGCAGGGACGGCGTCCCTGCTCGCCGTCCGCAGACGGCGAAATCCCCACGGGGTTTGGGGCAAAGCCCCCACAAAACAAAACAAATAAAAATTTCACTTGACATTCATGTTGAAGTCTGCTAAACTACCAAAGACTTTAAGAAGAGGAAACGGCAGTCCGCCTATCCCACCCGGCCGCAGAAGTAGCGAGCCGTGGTCATAGGACACGATATTGCAATGAGCGGTGCAAGTACGGCAGTGGCGGTATGAGTTCGTTTAATGCGACTATGTGTTTTTGATTATGCGGATGCCGAAGGCATCCGCGTATTTTATTGGGGAGGTGTTATAAATAGCGAATTTGGATTATCAGATTAATGAAGAGATACGAGACAAGGAAGTCAGACTGATCGGTGAAGATGGCGAGCAGCTGGGTATAATGAGCCTGGAGGACGCTATGAAAGTAGCTATAGAACAGGACTTAGACCTTGTCAAGATAGCGCCGGGCTCCAAGCCGCCGGTGTGCAAGGTAATGGACTACGGCAAGTATCGTTTTGAGCAATCTAAGCGAGAAAAGGAAGCACGAAAGAACCAGCATATAGTAGAGATAAAAGAGATACGCATGTCACCGGGCATAGGTGAAAACGACTTTGTTACAAAGCTGAAGAACGCACAGAAGTTCATAGCAGAGGGTGACAGGGTAAAGGTGAGTGTGAGGTTTAGAGGTAGAGAGATGGCTCATACGAGTATAGGCCAGAAGCTTCTTTTGGACTTTGCGGAGCGTTGCTCGGAGACTGCGAGTTTAGACAAGCAGCCTACACTTGAGGGGCGTAATATGTCGGTGTTCTTATCTCCTAAGGTTAAGGAATCGGCGAAAAAATCAAAGGGCGCACCCAAGGCTGCCGAGTAGGTGGCGAAAGTGCGGAGTACTAAAGAGTGAGTATCCATGAACAGGAAGGAGAAAATATACGATGCCAAAGCTAAAGACACACAGCGGAGCTAAGAAGAGATTTAAGCTCACAAAGAGCGGCAAGGTAAAGCGCGCTCATGCGAATAAGTCACACCTGGCCACAGGTCACGGTAAGACGCCGAAGCGCAAGAGGGGTCTACGTCAGGGCACATATGCCGACGTGACGAATGAGGCAACAATCAAGCGCATGATACCGTACAAATAAGGACAGGAGGAGACTTAAAAGATGGCAAGAGTTAAAGGCGCAATGATGACGCGCAAGAGAAGAAAAAAGATGATTGGTCTTGCACGCGGCTATTGGGGCAACAAGTCACGTCACTTCAAGATGGCAAAGCAGCAGGTAATGAAGTCAGGACGTTATGCATATGTTGGACGTAAGAGCAAGAAGCGTGATTTTAGAAGACTATGGATAACACGTATAAGTGCTGCGGCAAAGCTAAACGGCATGAACTATTCAACGTTCATGAACGGGCTGAAGAAGTCTGGCATAGAGCTAAACCGCAAGATGCTGTCAGAGACGGCGATACATGATCCTGCAGCATTCACAGTGCTGTGCGAGAAGGCTAAAGCAGCGTTATAAGCTAAATAGCAATTTATAGGAAGTCGACGAGAGTCGGCTTCCTATTGTTTTGTCAAAATATGACCTAAATGAGGTGATAATTGAGAATGAGCAGAGTAAATATATAATAAACGATTGATTTAGAACACATAATTGATATAAAAAGAATTAAATAACGCACAGAAAGGCTAAAAACTACCTAAGATTGCTTGTGTTTTGGTTGAATGTGAGAAATGAATGTGATAAAATGTTATCGCAAAATATCATATAGTGAAGAAGTGTCAGAAGGAGTAGAGAATGAGTCAGTATTGCACATTACCATTGACGGATATATTTGGTCGTAGGCCGAATAAGTATAATACATTTGCAGAAGCGTTAAAGCTCTGTCCGAAGCCTGAGGTGGGGGACAGTTTGTTAGAGATAGCTTGTGGCAACGGAAGTTCGGCAGTAAGGGCGGCCGGAGCGTTTGATTGGAGTGTTAAGGGTCTTGATATATCTGATAGTAGAATAAAAGAGGCGCGTGCGGCAGCGGCAGCGGCGGGCGTTGAAGACAAGGTTGAGTTTATAAAGACTGATTTCTTTAAAGAGTCTGTTGGTGAAAACTATAGTCATGTGTTCAGCGAGAACTTTTTATCTACTTTGGAAATAGAGAGAAAAAGTGAGTTTGCAAAACGTGTGTACGAGTGCATGAAGCCCTCGGGGCACCTGATGATATATGATTTCTGTGTGGGCAGGGGCGGATGTGAGGATGAGGATGTTCAGCTCACGAATATTCCGTGTTTTGTTGGTATAAAGCTACCTGAGACGTATAAGAATATATTTGAAGCAGTGGGATTTGAAACTGTTCATATAGCCGATAGATCTATGCAACTGTATTCGTTTGGACAGTATTTGGCGCAGTCGTTTGATACAGAGATGTCAGAGCTAGGCAGAGTGTTAGCCGGAGTGGAGAGCGTTGAGACAACCGGTAAGGCTGATATAAGTGAGGAAGAAATTGAAAACAAGCAAGCGAAGATACGCAATTTCTTTGTCCGTGCGGGAATCGGCAGGAGCTTACTGATATTCAGAAAAAAGTGATGAAGGGGAAAATTGGATGAGTGGCGCAAGGGATAAAATGGCATATTACTATGAATTTTCGGGTATTAAAAACGGCATACCCTTGAGTTTGTGCGTAAATAGCTTCAACAGCACTCTGTTTCATAGACAGAGTCGGTTGGAGCTTGCTTATGTGTTGCAAGGCTCCTTTAATTTATATACTGAGAACATCAACGCTAACATAACTAAGCACGACATAGCGGTAGTAGCACCGAATGACATTCATATGTTAGAGAGTGTGGGGGCGGAGCGAGGAATTTTATTGATACTACACTTAGATGTAGAGTGGTTGCCGGAACAGTTTTTTGAAACAGGAAGGTTTGAACATGACTCTGTGGTGTATACGGCGGCTGACGATAGCGAGGGATATAATAAGTTAAAAGCGGAGTTGTCTAAGCTTGTGAGCACATTAATAGAGGAGAAAACGGTGCGCGGATCAGATATAACGCTGATAGCAGCATCTATGCTTGATGCGATAATGTCTGACGGCTCAGAGCAGCGAGAGTACTATATAGATAAGAAGTCGGACTTAGCGAAGAGCTTGGAAATAGTTAAATATATAGAGTCGAAGTTGGAAGAGGAGATTACTCTTGAGGACATAGCGGAGCAACTCCACTATTCGGAGAGTTATGCGTCAAAATTTTTCAAGAAGAACATGGGGATATCCTTCTCTAAATTTTTGGCACGAACACGAATAAGGGCGTCTTTAGAGGATTTGGTGCAAGGTGATTTGACTATATCCGAGATAGCGAGCAAATATGGCTTGGCGAATACAAAGGCGTACGCAGCATATTTTAAAGAGTTTTACGAGATAACGCCAAACATGTATAGGAAGCGCTTTGAGAGCAAGAGAGAGCAGAGTGACTATGATACGGCGCACGGCTATCAGATGATGAGAGATGAAGTGTTGGCTTTGCTCGCACATATGATAAATAGAGAGATGAAGATAGATGTGGGAACGGATGCAGTGTTAGCGGCAAAAGGTGAGTGTACTTTTGCTGTTGATACTCTATACGTAAATGACATTGACTATTGCTTGAATAGTTCTAATTATCTACTGTTTGATGACATAGTCAATATGTTAAATGTCAAAGGGATAATAATAGATAATGTAGATAGACTATTAGAGATATTGTCGGATAATGCGCTGTACTATGCGTTTGCGGAGTTTGTTACTCATGTTAGTGAGATGGGCTTGGAGACGATATTGGTCGATGGAGATAAGAGATTAGAGGGAAAATTCAGTGAGAGCCTAGCGTTTTTGCAAGCTATGCAGGTAAAGATAAATACACGCTATGTGACGGAGTATAAGCACGAGGACAAAAATGAGGCTAATATAGAGTCGATTTTGGGATATAGCTTGCGTGGCGAGCGTATTCCATGCTCAATGTTCAGCGAAGAAGGCTATTATCATATGATAGATGAGCATAATTATAAGAGTGACTTCTTTTTTATAGTATCAATGATAGCAAAAATGGAAGGTAAAATTTTGCTGTCTAACACAGGGTGTGCGGTGACCTTGTGCAAAAAAAGCCTCCAAATTTTACTCTACAATGACAATAATATGGATGATTGCAATGAAGTAACGTATAAGGTCAATTTGAAAGTTCCGACAGGCAGATACTTTGCGACGGAGTATTATGTAAACGAAATATTGGGAAGGCACCGCGACGAAGTTGTGCAAAACCCAATGGTATCAATATCTAACAGGCGCAGACTGTATGCCAGACACTCTGGCAAGTTCGGTCATGCGACTGAGACGATATATGCAAACGGTGGGGTAAATGTGGTCAGGACCGTTGAGAAGGGCAAAATAGCAGTTCTCGTGTTGAACGAGGGGTGAGGGATAAAAAATGACCTATTTCCAATTTTGGGAATAGGTCGATTTTTGTCCTATGCGATGTGGAGGTGATGCTGAATAGTGAAAAAAATGACAATTCAATGCCGTTGATGTGACATAAAAAGGACGAACTTTATCGACAAATCTGCTATCATTCCTGTGTGGAACGCTGCAGAGTTCCGTCAAAATGACAAAGGGAATTTGAAGGGAAGTTAGAAAGGAGAAATCGATAATGGCAGAAAACAAACAACAGGAGGGTCTGAAAAGACAATTAGGCTTCGGCATGTGTCTTATCCTTGCAATCGGTGGTTGCTTGGGTACAGGTATATTCGCGTACACGGGAAGCGGTATCGCTTTGGCGGGTACCGGCGTTCCGATAGCATTTGTATTGGGTGGTCTGTTGACCATGTTCCTATACATCCCCAGCATGTACCTTAGCTCGGTCATACCGGCAACTGGAGGTACATATATGTATGTTTCTCGCTTCGTTCACCCGGTAGCAGGTTATGCACAGATACTGACTTCGGTAATCGGCAGTTTGAACCTTGCGGTGTTCGCGATGACTTTCGCAAACTACTTTGCGGCAATAGTACCCGGACTCAATACGACGATAGCGGCACTTGTTGCACTATTTATTCTAGCAGTAATTGCAACATTCGGCGCTAAGGCTTCCACAGTTGCACAGAACGTTGTTGTTGTATGCACGATTTTGGCTCTTGGCGTGTTCGTGTTCTTCGGCTTCGGTGCTATAAACCCCGAGTATGTCACACTTCAGAAGGTGTTCGGTGCAGATATGGCCGGCATTTTCGCAGCGGTAGCGATTTTGCGTTACACCCTGCAGGGCGGCGCAGTTGTCATGTCCCTCGGTGATGAGGTTAAGAACCCGAACAAAACCATCCCGGCAGCATTCTTTATAGGTACATCTATAGTTGCAGTAATATACTTCGTAGTATCTTACGTTGCAGTTGGTGTTGCTCCGCTGGATGTAGTTGCAAACCAGCCCCTGTCCACACAGGCGGCGATATTCTTGAAGGGACCCCTGTTCACATTCTTCGTTGTGGCCGGCGGTATGCTTGCAACACTTATGTCACTTAATACAGGTCTACTAAACTACTCACGTATGCACTGGGTTGCAGCACGTGACGGCGTATGGCCCAGCGTATTCAAGAAGCTAAATAAGAACCAGGTGCCTTTCGTAACACTATGGGTAATGGTTGCTGTTGCTGCGGTTATTATCGTAACACAGATGAGTATAACAGTTGTTGTATCTCTTGTATCACTACCCGGCATGCTTTTGGCATTCTTGTTCTACCTACCCCCGATCCTTGTTGGTAACAAGCTGCCCCACTGTGCAGCAAATGCAGGCTTTAAGGTTCCTCGCGTCATCGTAATAATCGTAGCAGTGCTGAGCGTACTGTTCCAGCTAACATTGGCATGGGCACTTATCCAGCGCTTGACACCAACTACGATGATAGGTCTTGGAATATTCTTCGCAATCGGTCTTATTTACTGGGTGCTACGTAATGCGGCTGTTAAGAAGGCTGAGGGCACGAGCTTGACAGAGAAGATGCGTAACTTGCATCCGTACTGGCTTGAGACAGAGGAGAAGTACAAGAAGGCAGCGCAAGAGGCACAAATATCAAATTAATTTTATCCTGAGGAGGATTTAAAACATGGTTAAATGCACATTTACACAGGAAGCTCTGGATGTAATGGCAGAGCGCGGAATCACAGAGGAAGACGTAACTAAGGGCGCAGAGGCAGCGGTAGCAGCAAAAACTTATATTTTTGAAGGCGACCACGGCATATTCCGTAATCGTGATGGCAATCTCACGGTATACGGAGTGTACACACCGGGCGGCGATATGGCTGAGGGTGATGTAGAGCTCACAATTACAAGTGCGTATGCACACAAGATAGTATTTACTGAGGAGGGCGAATAAGATGGCATATACATGTGGTAAGTGCAAGGTAGAGATGGAAGATAAGCCTGATATCGAAGTATCATATAACGGCATGGATCTCCCTCCTGCAGGTGGCATGCGTTGCCCCGGTTGCGGAATACACTTCTTGTCTGAGGAAATGGTTCTGGACGAAGTTAACTCTGCAGAACAGATGCTCGAGTCTAAGTAAGTGAGGAATTATGAGTAAAAAGCTATTTGCCGGTGTTGACATCGGCTCAACAACAACCAAGTGTGCACTGATAGACGAGTCCGGTGAGCTACAGAGCTTTCACCTCAGCTATACGGGAGCAGACAGAAGCAAGAGCGGAAATGAAGTGTTGGATGCTGCCCTTGAGAAAATAGGCGCAGACAGAAGTTCGGTAGCAAGAGTGGTTGCAACGGGCTACGGAAGACACATCATGGCCGGAGCGGACGATTCATCGCCCGAGATAATATGTCATGCGAGGGGCACAGTACATCTGCGCCCCACGACAAGGACTATTATAGATATAGGCGGACAGGACAGTAAGGCTATCGGTTTAGATGCAGACGGTGATATCATGATGTTTGAGATGAATGATAAGTGTGCAGCCGGTACGGGTCGATTTTTCGAAGTGCTGTCTACGAGGCTGATGGGTGAGGAGTTGGATGCGTTGTCCGACATATCGCTCGAAGCGGATGAGCCTTGCACCATATCAAGCATGTGCACGATATTTGCAGAGACTGAGATAATATCCTTGCTCAGTGAGGGTGTGTCTAAGGCGAATATCATAATGGGCATGAATCTAGCGGTGGCTAAGAGAGTTGTTAACATGGCAAAGCGCTGCTTGGGCACGCTTACCGGTGACATTGTGTTCACCGGTGGCGTCGCCAACAGCGAGGGAGTCAGACGCGCTGTCGAGAGTCAGTGCGGCGGTGCAAAAGTGCATACACTGGAACATGCGCAGATTACTGGTTGCATGGGTGCAGCTCTTATAGCACGTGAGCAAGTAATATAATATAATTTTTTACAGAGGTGAATAATGAACTTCGATTATGATGTAATAGTATTAGGTGCCGGTAGTGGCGGTTGTGCAACTGCGATTCGTTCGACCGATTTGGGTCGTAAAGCTCTTATCATTGAGAAAAGAGTAAAGGGTGGCATAGGCGGAACTTGCATCAATAGAGGCTGCATACCTACAAAGGCGCTTCTTCGTGCAGTAACGACGGTAGATGAGCTGAAAAAGGCAAAGAGCATAGGCATAAAAGTTGATGGCTATTCGGTAGACATTAAGAAGATCATGTCACGTCGTGCCATGATACAGTCAATGCTTGGTAACGGTCTGCGCATGCATATACTGGGCGGCAGAGATATTCCCGTAATGTTCGGGGACACAACCTTGCAGGACGGCAATACAGTTAAAGTTATCACCGACAAGGGTGAAGAGAAGACTCTTACAGCAAAGAACATAGTAATAGCAACCGGTTCTGAGCCGATGGAACTGCCTGCATTTAATGTAGACAGAAAGAATATTGTAACGAGCGATGAGACTTTGACAATGACAGAGGCACCCGAGAGCATGATAATCGTAGGCGGCGGCCACATAGGCATAGAGATGGGACTTTTCTATGCAACTATGGGTACAAAGATAACGATAGTCGAGGCACTGCCTGTAATAGCATCTGCAGTAGCGGACGAGGAAGTCTGTGAGATGGTCAAGAAGATGCTTGAGAGCCGTGGCATAACAGTACTTACAAATGTGATGATAGATACGATGAAAGTCACAGGCGAAAAGGAAGTAACGGCGTACTTAAAGGGCGGCGAGACCTTGGTAGCGGAGAAGGCACTTGTGTCCATAGGTCGTGTGAGCAATTTGCAGGGCTTAGGACTTGAGGAAGTCGGCGTAAAGATTGAGAAGGGTCGTATCGTAACGAACGAGATGAATCAGTCCAGCATAGAGAGCATATATGCAGTTGGTGACGTAGCACCCGGCACACAGCTTTCTTCAAAGGCACAGAGCGAGGGACTGACCATAGCTGAGATCATGGCAGGCAAGGTAGACACAAGGCTTGACTATGACGTGTTACCTTGGACTATATTCTATAAGCCGGAGATTACTAAGGTTGGCTTGAGCCGCAGTGAGGCAGAAGCACAGGGCATAGAGATCATAGAGGGCGTATTGCCGATGTCTGCAAACGAGAAGGCACTTTGCAATGCTGCGACAGAAGGCATAGTGAAGATAGTAGCAGACAAGAATACGCACAAGATTTTGGGCGGTATTGTAGTTTGCGAAGGTGCATCTAACATGATAGCTGAGATAGCAACTGCTATGCGCGGTGATATGACTGTAGATACACTTGCAGAGACAATGCACTCACATCCGACATACTCCGAGGCTATTTTGGAGTGTGCGAAGAATGCGATAGGAACGAATTTCCATAAATAATTTTAAGGAGGACTCAGACTTGAAAGAATTGCTGACAAAGTTTTCGCAGGCAGCGAACGAGCGTGTGGCTGAACTGATAACGAGCAGGGAAGTCGATGGCATAAAGATCATTGAGCAGACCGGTTCATTTTGCCCGGAAGAGCTGATATATGCAGCCGGCGCAAATGCTTACCTGATGTGCAGGGGTGGAGACCCCGAACCCGGTGAGGCTGTACTTGAATACTTGCTACGTGTTATGAACCCCTACGTACGTACGATGGCGGGTGCATACATGATGGGCATCGATAAGGTGACAGAGAATGCTGACTTGGTAGTGTGCCAGCAGATCGACTGCCAGATCGGCCGTGTATCTGAGCTTATGGAGTACTTAAAGCTTCCTGTTTACAAGATAGGCGTACCTGTTGACTGGAAGAAGGAGATATCCTACAACTACTACAAGAACGCACTTGGCAAGTTCAAGGCGAAGCTTGAGGAGGTTACGGGCAATACTATCACAGATGAGGCTCTGGCTGCTGAGATCGAGCGTCAGAACAAGATCAACAGCTTGCTCATGGAGATAGATGCACTTCGTGTATCGGACAATCCTCCGATAACAGGCTCTGACTTTATAAAGTTGAACCACTACACATTCTTCGTAGATCCCAGTGTAGCTATAGACTATCTGACACAGGCACTTGAGATACTCAAGGGTGGCAAGGGCGCATATGAGACAGAGAAGCCTGTTCGCATTTTGCTTGCGGGACACGTTGTAGCAGTTGGTGACTACGTAGTACCTACTCTAATAGAGGAGTTCGGTGGCGCTATTGTCTGTGAGATGATGGACGAGGGTATCAGGCATTTCCGTCACAATGTTAAGACTGACGGCGACTTGATGGAGAATATAGCACAGCGTTACTACAACGACAAGCTACCTCCCGATATATATCAGCCTGCATGGCGTGATAGAATGGACATCATGCGTAAGATGATCGAGGACTACAATATAGACGGTGTTGTCTGGTATCAGCTCGTGTTCGACGAGATATATGACATGGAAGCAGCCTGCATCAACAAGTGGTTGCGTGAGATGAATATGCCTTTCTTGAAGCTGGAATCTTCCTATGAGTATTCCAGAGAGGCTATGGGCCCCTTGAAGACTCGTATAGAGAGCTTCGTAAAATCCATAAGGAGGTAGGAGACGAATGAATAAGAAGGTATATGAGGATTTCCTACGTTACGTAGCATTTACTGATGAGCAGGTAGAGCAGAATATTGAAGATTGGATAGCAGCATGTGAGAAGCTATCTATATCCGAAGATGACGTACTGTATGCTATGAACGAGTACATTCCTGAGAACTGGGACGTAAAGTTCCTGGGTGTAAGGAAGATAATAGGTGCGATAATCCACGAGACTATTGACCTATGCAAGGCTACACGTTACAAGCAGGAAGGCAAGAAGATTCTTTACGGAATACTGCCTGCTATATTGACAAGCTACCAGGCAATCAAGTCATGCGGCGGCGACGATGTGTATGTAGCGTTCCCCGACATATTCTTGGCGAAGGTGCTAAACTCCTTCTTCCACCGCTTGGAGCCGATGCTAACATGTGCAGAGGCAAGCGGCATGAGCTACGGCTGCCGTCACTGTGCACTTAACAAGACACGTATAACAGCATGTGAGCAGGGTCTAATCCCCGCACCGGACATCATCTGGACATGGGGTCTAAACTGTGACGAAGGTCCTAAGACCGACGAGTACATCAACTGCCTCATAGACGAGTCATGGAACGTTGAGATCACAAGAATCCCCCACGATACTTACTGGGGCGATGACGACTTTGAGGATATCGAGAGAATCAACTACTTGGCAGATCAGCTCAACTACAGCTTGGGCAAGGTAGAAGATGCTTTGGGCTTTAAGGTAACACCTGAGGCTATACATTCTGCACATGCAGCTGCTATGGGCTATGCTATGAAGATAGCACAGCTAAACCAGATCGCCATGAAGGCAGATCCCTTCCCCATAGGCGGTAACACACTTTCCATCCTCGGCTCACCGATGTCTATGCCCTACAACACAGGTCTGGGCTACATGACTGACGCAGTTGACACTCTGCTTGCAGAGGTAAAGCAAGCTGTAAAGCAGGGCGAGGGCGTTGTACCTAAGGGCGCACCGAAGGTTGGCGTGTACTTCACACCGTACTGCGTTCCCTGGGTTGAGAAGATCTTCCGTGACAACGGCGTAACGCTTGCGTTCTCCTTGATCTCGGTTGTTACACCTAAGTCACTTGCACGTCCTGCAAAGTTTAAGAACGATCCTTATCGTTCGGTAGCTGAGGGCTGGTTGCGTGGCGCAGCTGGTGGTAACATGGGTGCTGAGTTTGACTCTTGGGTTGATAAGGTAAATACCTTTGAGCCTGATGCAATGCTCATGGGCTTCTTTGACTTCGACCGTTGGCTGGGCGCACACCACAAGATGGGCGCAAAGTACATGGAAGAGAAGACAGGCACACCTGTGTTCTATATTGAGGCTGACTTCTGGGATGACCGTGACTACTCACGTGAAGCATTGAAGACACGTATAGAGAGCATCTGCCAGATAGCCAAGATCCACAAGGCAAAGAAGGATAGGCAAAAGGCAGCAGCGAAGTAAGATAATAATATATAGAAGGGAGCATTAGAAATGACCTTAAACGGCGTTACAAAAATATCCGTGAGCGTAGCTGACATGAATAAGAGCTTAGAGTTCTTTGTTGGCGACTTAGGTTGCACGGAGGTCGGAAAAAAGAGCTATAGCAATGGCGAGCTAAAGTCAATATGGTCTATGGCTGACGGAATAACCGGCGAGGCTGTGTACCTTGTACAGGGCGAAGCACGCCCCACATTGATAGAGCTCATAGAGTTCACACCCAAGTCAACTGTTTATAAGCGTCATCAGGACAAGCCTAACTACGTTTGCGGTATGCTGGGAATAGGCTTCCGCGTAGAGGATATGCAGTATCAGTACAAGCTATTGAAGGAGAAGTATCAGTTCTTCAATCCTCCTAAGCCCTATACTGCACCTTGGACTTCGAACGAGGTACAGGAAGTACTGTTGTGGTCACCTGATAATGTTCCCATTCCTTTCATGATGAGTGGCGTAAATGAGGGCAAGGGCTTCACATCCATAACTACAAATGCATATATCACTAAGGATGTGGATGAGGCAGATAAGTTCTTCACAGAGGTAATAGGAATAAATCGTGTGTTTGACAGAGTTATGCCTAACGGCCTTGTAAATGATATACTGTGCTTCCCCGATGAGGATACACCGAGGATCACTATGTACATGAGCCCGGGATTCAACTGCCCGGTGCCTGAGGCGATACAGTGCCAGCATCCTGACGCAGAGATCATTTATGATGTTTGCGAGCCACAGGATATAGGCCTTATCAGCGCAGCTTACGAGGTAGAGAGCCTTGATAAGATGCTTGAGAAGTGCAGTGCAGCCGGCTACAATGCAATAAGCCATGTAGCTGAGATGGAGATCGGGCCTTTGGGCAAGGTCAAGACTGCGACAATCAGAGCGTTCAACAAGGAGTTCTTCCAGTTCTACGAGAAAATATCTTAATCGCAGAGGGGCAGGCGAGAGCCTGCCCCTTTTTTAGGGCGGCGCACATAAATTCGAACCCGTGCTCACTGAAATCTACGACCTTGTGTGAGTGGATTTTCGTGCGAGACGAGGCAGTTAACGCAGGTGGGCTGTCGCCCACCAAGGAAAATAACGTGGTATTGCGCGTAAAGACACCGCACAAGGCGGGTTCGGTTTTATGTGCACCACCCCAGGGGGAAAATATGAGAAAGACCAAGAGCCTATGTCCTGTTTGTTTGGCGCTAATTGAGGCAGATATAGTTAAGGACGAAGAGGGTGTATGGATAGAAAAAACTTGTGAGGAGCATGGCTCTTACAAGTCACTGATATGGGAAGATACTGAGAGTTTCGAGCAGTATACGAGTCGTTCGGAGCTAGCGCCCATGATTGGCGGAAAGCCCGGTGAAAACGATAATTGTCCGTTTAGTTGCGGATTGTGTGATAGTCATAGGGGCGGCATATGTACAGCTGTTATTGAGGTAACTGAAGAGTGTAATATGCAATGTCCTATATGTTTTGCATCCTCAAGTCCTGCAAGACATGAGGAGCATATGCCTTTTGAGGAGGCGGAGCGCAGGTTAAGAAGGTTGTATGCGAAGGCAGGCGGCTGTTCATTACAGTTTTCGGGCGGAGAAGCGACACTGCGAGAAGACTTACCTGAGCTAGTAGCCATGGCAAAGAGTATAGGTTTCGGACATGTGCAGGTCAATTCAAATGGAATACGCATATCGAAGGATAAAGAATACTTGAAGAAGTTAAAAGACGCAGGATGCGATCTTATTTACTTGCAGTTTGACGGACTGACAGAGGAGATTTATGCGTTCACCAGAGGCAGAAAAATGGTGGATGTAAAGCTTGCGGCAATAGAAAATTGCAGAGAAGTGGGCATTGGTGTAATGCTGGTACCTGTAATAATTAGAGATGTAAATGACAGCCATATAGGCGATATAATAGAATTTGCAAAGGCGAATATACCGACGGTTAAGGGCATACACTTCCAGCCTGTGAGCTTTTTCGGAAGGTTTCCGGAAGGGAAAAAGGAGGAGAGGTATACTCTGGACAAATTAATGCTTGACATTTGCGAGCAAAGTGAGATAATATTTTCACAATTAGCACCTCGTGCGAAGTACAGTGCTCTGTGTTCTTTCTCGTCGGCTTTTGTTTTGGACGAGAGCGGCAAGCTTGTGGGTCTAAGTAAGAGTGAGCCGAAAGAGGTACAGGAGGGCGCAGGCTGTGCGTGTCAGGGTGATGAGCGCATGGAGCGTTTTGCGCTGATGACAAATAAGTACACGAGGCGTTTTTGGGGTGGAACCACGGCAGAGTCTCAGTCTTGCGGCTGTGAGGGTGAGGCGACAGAGACGGCAGAGCAGTCTTGTGGCTGTGATGAGAGTGGAGGCTGGGCAGCCCTTAGGCGCAGGCTGAGTGAGTACACCTTGAATATTTCGTCAATGGCGTTTCAAGACGTGTGGAATATAGATATAGACAGGGTTGAGAGCTGCTGTGTTACTGTGTGTGACAAAGATGGCGAAGTGCCACTATGCTTGTATCACTTGACGAGCGAGGACGGGAGGAGACTGTATGGCGTCTGAGCGTGTGGTAAGAGAGACTAAGAGTGTGTGTCCTACTTGCCTGGAAGTAATAGATGCTCAGCTTGTTGAGCGAGACGATACCATATGGATGCAAAAGAGCTGTAAAGAGCACGGAGAGTGTGAAACTATAGTGTGGGAAGCGGATGCGGAGCACTATATAGACTGGATAGGCGAAGCGGCCATGGCAGAGGAAGTGGGGCCGGATATGCAAAAGAGGCCCATGGAGAAGGGGTGTCCTCATGACTGCGGGCCCTGTGAGAGTCACTGTGAGCAGATGGTGTCTGTGGCACTCATGACGAGCAATGTGTGCAATATAGATTGTCCTATATGCTTTACGAAGATAGATGGTCAGGCGGTGTATATGCCGAGTACTGAGCAGATGTGTGAGCAGATAGACAAGGCTGCGGAGAGATTGCAGGGTGAGTATCCCTTGGAGCTCTGCGGAGGAGAGCCTACGGTACGAAATGATTTAAAAGAGATCATAGCACATGCAAATTCATGTGGATTCCACCATATTCAGGTAAATACGAATGGCTTGCGACTTGCGGCAGAAGCCGATTACGCAAAGAAGCTTGTTGAGTGGGGCGTCAGCGTCATATATTTAGGCTTCGAGGGCACAGACAGGGAGACCTACGTTAAGAAGTACGGACGTGACTTGTATGACACGAAAATAGCGGCGATAGAAAGTTGCGTTGAGGCAGGTTTAGCTGTGGTACTAGCCACGGTGGTGCTGCCGGACTTAAACGGTGATGGATTACGTGAAATTGTAGAGGTAGCAAAGCGGTATTCGCCGACGATACGCGGCATAAATTTTCAGCCAATAAGCTATTTTGGTACATATGAGCCGGGCGAGCGAGTGACTATTCCGAGGGTGATACGCTCACTGTCAGAGACAGAAGGCATAGAAGAAAGTGACTTTGTACCGGTGAACTGTCAGCATCCGCTTTGTTCGTTTCAGGCGGCGTATATGATAGACGGAAAGGGCAGGTTGAAGAGCATAACACCTAAGCGCGGTTTAAGTAGTGCAAAGAAGGTGCGAGACTATACAGCGAAGGCATGGAGCAAGAGTCCGATGAAGCTTTTGACCATAGGCGGAATGGCTTTTATGGACGCATGGAACTTTGATTTAGAGCGTGTTAGGCGTTGCAGAATAGGCGTACTGTCGCCTGAGAGAGGCGTTGTACCTCTTTGCAGTCAGTACTTAAGCTCTGTAGATGGGGCTAAAATCTATGAGGGCATTTGTTAATTTTTTGCTAAAGAAAGATGGGAGATAGTATGAATACATCAAATAGCGACTTAGGGCATAGGGCATCGACAGATGTCATTCTGTCGTTTAGAAAGCAAGTCACAGCAGCTGTTGGAGAGTCCGGTTATCAGTTAATGTACATGTGGGCGGCCTCGTTCATAAGCATCTACTATACAGATGTTATAGGTGTCAGCTTGGGAGCGGTGTCACTTCTTTTGTTTATAGTGCGTCTATTTGATGCGGTGAACGATCCTTTGATGGGAATAATCTTAGATCGTACACGAACACGTTGGGGAAGATATAGACCTTGGGTGCTTGTGGGCGGAGTCTTGCTTGCTATTCTGATGGTACTTCTTTTCAATGCAAATCCCGAATGGGGATATACGCAGAAGGTAGTATGGATGTACGCTCTGTATATTCTTGTAACTATAGCGGCTACGATCTGTGCGACGGCGTATCAGGCGATGATAGGCGTGTTGACCTCTAATGGACAGCAGAGAGGTAGCATAGCGGGTAAAAAGATGATGTTTACTAACTTGTCAATAGGCATAGTAGGCATGTTTGCGGTTGACGTTATCGCAAAGATGGGCGGAAGCAACATACGTCAGGGCTACTTCTTAACGGTGTTGATGGCATGTGTAGTGGGCTTACCCATATTTGTGAGCTCAGCGATATTCTCTAAAGAGGTAGTAACACCGGTATCAAAGTCGAGAACAGTGGCTATTTCTAAGTTACTGAGCACGATGTTCAGGAATTTACCGATGATGACGGTTACTTTGGGCTTTTTCCTACTTGGATTTTCGAGTTATGGACGTGCTACGATGTATACATATTACTTCTCATACTATGTGGGAGATTTCAGTATGTATGGAACGTTTGCACTTGTGAATATGATTGGCGGCATAACGGGCGCCTTGTGTGCGAGTTCATTTTCAAAACTGGTTACAAATAAGGGCAAAACAGCTGCTGGTACTCTTGCAATATGTTCAGTGTTGTTTGGGATGATGTACTTCTTTGCGGCGCCGAGTCCTATATATTTTGTGTTGATATTTGTGTTTGCGATATTCAACGGCTTCACATCAGCGACACTTGTTAGCATGGTGCCGGACTGTGTGGATTATGGCGAATACAAGCATGGAATACGCAGTGACGGATTCTTGGCAGCGTTTGTATCATTTTCGATGAAGTTTGGCGGTGCTGTGGGACCTGCAGTTATACTTGCGATCCTGGGCATGATAGGTTTTGTGCCTAATGAGGTGCCGAGTACAGAGGTAAGCAATATGATAAATGCCTCTGTGAGCATGATACCTGCGGGACTGTATATAGTAATGTCGGCAATGATATTCTTCCTGTATAAACTTGATAGGGATACACAGAAGAATATAGTGCTAGAGCTTGACAAGAGAAGACGAGAGAGCGAAGAGATATAGTCGCTAATTTATAGCAAACTACTGTCACCTGCCGCTTATGTGGCAGGTGACAGGTTTGAATAAAACGTAAAAGGAACAGGGAGGAACTATGCCGGTAGTAAGCATGGAAAAGGGCCTGTTTGCGCTCTGCAAGCAGGATATTGAGAGAAAAGGTGACTTCACGCTGAAGGGCGAGGGTACCGTAGACAATGAGGTTTTCAGGGAGCATAGGCTCCATCGTTTTTTGAAGACGGTTGAGTATGTGTATGAAAAAAGTAAGTGGTATCGTGACATAATGGACGAGATGGGCGTGAAGCCCGAGGACATTAAGAGCATGGACGATATAAAGAAATTGCCGTTCACTGCACCGTCTGACATAGCGAGGGGCGGATATAAATTCCTTTGCATATCACAATCCGGCGTAGAAAAGCCGGTGACATTTGTAAGTACGGGTACAACGGGACCTCAGAAGAGCATGTATTTTTCGTATAAGGACATAGGCGCAATAACGGACTTTTTGGGCACGGGAATGCATACGATGGCGCAGGAGGGTGACAGCATACATATATTGTTACCTGACAGTGCGGTAAGGGGCATAGGCACTTTGTTAGCAGAGGGAGTAGGCAAGCACGGTATGAAGGGGTACTCTGCCGGCCTGAGTTTGCCTTCAGAGGAGCAGATGGCACTGTGTTTGGAGCATAAGCCGGTCCTATGGTTCGGTGATGCGAGGGTAATCTACCGCATAACGAAGGAGTCTGAGAAGATACATGATCTCAAGTCCTTAGGTGTTAAGACTATGTTTACGACGATAAGCGAAGTATCGCCGTCGATGCGTAGGAACCTAGAGGAAGCGTGGGGGTGCAAGGTGGTCACACACTATGGCTTGACTGAGTCTGGGTATGGTTTGGCTGTAGACTGTCCTGATGGCGATGGCTTCCACTACAATGAGTTTGATATAATAGTAGAGTTGCTTGACCCTGAAACAGGCGAACCTGTAGCAGAGGGCGAGGAAGGCGAAGTGGTGCTAACTACTTTAGGGCGTGAGGCAATGCCGCTTATACGCTATAGAACACATGATATAAGCACTATAAAGAAAGGGCCCTGCAAATGCGGAGCTATGCTGGATAGTTTAGGACACGTAGCACGCAGATTAGAGGCGATTGTGGAGATAGACGGCATGGAGCTGTATCCCACGAAGTTTGATGACCTTATGTTCTCGAACAGCTGTGTGGTGGATTACGAGATATACCATAGAGCAGCTACGAACGAGCTTTACTTTGAGGTAGAGTGCATACATCAGCCTGAGGGCTATGAGAAGGTTATAGCTGAGACTATGGCTAAGCACGAGTTCTTCAAGGGCAAAGCAGTGCCTGAGGTAAAAATATTACCTTCGGGTGCCTTGAAGTCTGGCGCAGAGTTTAAGAAACTCATCAGAGAAGTGTAAACTAAAAAAGTGCCGTCGCTATGCGACGGCACTTTTTTAGTTAGCGATCGAACTCGTCCGAAATATCCTTAGATTTTTCTCTTTGTATTCTTAACTTCAGTGCAAGAGCACGAGCCATACTGTAGCGTCTCTTAAAGAAAGCGCCGAATTTTAAAATATAATGGGCGATAATAGATGAGAGTAATATGCCGGAAGCGAGCCCGAAGGTAATGAGCAGGGTGCGAGTGCCGTGCTCAGAAAACAGCTCAGTATTCCCATCCAAAAGGGCGCTCATAGTTGAGTACAATGCGCTACCCGGTAAGAGTGGAATGATGGCACCGGGGATATACACATTGGCAGGAGCCTTCATAACACGTGCCATAACCTCGGCCCAAACTCCCGAGAAGACACCGCCGACAAGTGTGGCTAAGAATATGTGATCTGTATATGAGAACATAGCGGTGTAGATAACCCAGGTCAGTAGACCTCCAAGAGTGCTTGGAGCAAGATGCTTTACCTTAATCTTGTTAAATAGAGAAAAGCCGATAGCTCCCAAGCAAATGGCGAATAGCTGAAATAACCATGTATCAAAAGTCATCGAATCAGCCCTCCTAACAGCGCAAAGGAAACAGCGAATCCGACTGCTATACTTGCAGCGATAAGAACTGATTCAATTAATCTGTATAGGCCCGTGATAATGTCGCGATGGAACATCTCACGTATACCGTTAGCGAAGCCCATACCGGGTATATAGAGCATAATAGCGCCCATTACGATATAGTCGACATTGTCACCAATACCGAGGTAGACAGAGAGTATAGCAATACAGCCGGAAAGAAAACAAGAGATGCTCGTGTAAAGAATTTGATTCAATGTATCTTTATAGTAATATCTGTCAAGTAGAAACACGAGTATAGATATGATGCCCACACACATGAGGTCACTTAAGCTTGCACCGTAAAACAAAGCAAAGCCACCGGCTCCTAAGAAGTAGCCTAAGAGTCCGAGTTTTACGGAAAGCTTAGTAGGAGCGGAAGCGTTGAGTGAGCGCTCAACTTCCGAAGCAGACGGTCTGTAAGCGCAAATAAGGCGAGCTTCAGCGTTCATGTCTTCAAGCAGAGCTAAATCGACACCCATACTCGGAACTCGAACGGTTTGTGTGTAACAACGTCCTTCCGTATCGGTAAGAGAGACGATGATAAGGGATACCATAGCAAATACCTCGCACCTATCACAACCATAGGCACGACAAATACGAGTGATAGTATCCTCGACACGTCTTGCTTCAGCGCCGGACTGCATCATACGACGCCCGATTTCAAGTGCAGCGGTTAAAAGACGTTCCCATTCTTCTCTTGGCACTAAACACACTCCCCTCAAGTCTTATCTTTTACACTCTCAGACTAAAATACACCCAATTAGCGTTCCTGTCTACAATAAATGCGATTTTTTCTGCCTATAACACAAAATAATAACCTGAGTTACTCAGATTATTATCTTGTGTTTTGTTAGTTGGGGCTTTGCCCCAAACCCCATGGGGATTTCGCCGTCTGCGGACGGCGAGCAGGAGCTTTGCCCCTGCACCCCACGATTTTTTTCAAAAAATCGAGTAAAACTTTTAATTAGCTTCACCGCAAACGTTTTGGTGCGGCACTTAACCGCCGAGATACGCCCTCTTAATCTCGTCACTCGCCGCAAGCTCCTTTCCGCTACCGCTGATGGTGACAGCGCCCGACTCAAGTACATAAGCCCTGTCAGATACGGAAAGTGCCATCTCAGCATTTTGCTCCACCAAAAGTATGGTAGTGCCGGCACGGTTAAGTTCACGTACGATATCGAAAATCTGCTGTACCAAAATCGGCGCAAGACCCATTGACGGCTCATCCATCATCATAAGAGTAGGTCTACTCATAAGTGCCCTACCCATGGCGAGCATCTGTTGCTCACCGCCCGACAGCGTGCCCGCAGTTTGAGTGCGTCGCTCAAAAAGGCGGGGGAACAATTCATAGACCCTGTCAAGATCCTCTTTCGCTGCTTTGCCCTTGATGTATGCGCCCATCTCTAAATTTTCAAGCACAGACATCTGCAAGAATACACGTCGACCCTCGGGCACATGCGCTAAACCCTTTGAGAGTAGCTTGTAAGACTCTACCTTAGAGATGTCCTCGCCCATAAATTTAACAGAGCCTGTGCGTGAGCGGAGCATACCGGAAATGGTCTTTAGTGTAGTTGACTTGCCGGCGCCGTTAGCACCTATAAGAGCAACGACCTCGCCCTCCGCTACATTGAAAGATACATCCTTTATAGCGTGTATCTTACCATAAAATACATTAATGTTCTCAATCTTCAGCATCGACCGACTGCTCCTTTCTACCCAAATACGCCTCTATGACCTGCGGATTAGACTTAATCTCGTCAGGCGTGCCTTTTGCTATAATCTTACCGTAGTTTAAGACGCAAATACCCTCGCATATGCCCATGACAAGGCTCATATCGTGCTCAATGAGCATGATGGCTATGCCGAAGGTATCACGTATTTTGCGAATGTTCTCCATGAGCTCAGCTGTCTCCGAGGGGTTCATACCTGCGGCGGGTTCGTCAAGCAGTAAAATAGAGGGCCCCGTAGCGAGTGCCCTGACTATTTCGAGCCGTCTCTGCGCACCATATGGCAGACTGCCTGCCAAGGCATTCGCACTGTCCGCCAAGGAGAAAAAGTCAAGCAGCTCAAGCGCACTCGCCTCTGCCGCACGCTCAGTCTTATTGTAGCCGAACATATGTGTGACAGCGGATAGAAGGCCCTGACCTATGGAGTTGTGCGCACCGACTTTGACATTATCCAAAACGGACATATTAGAGTAGAGTCTGATGTTTTGGAAAGTGCGTGCTATGCCGAGCTTGTTAACTTGATATGCGCTCTTACCCTTTGTGTCTATACCGTTTACCATGATAGTACCGCGGGTGGGCTCATAAACGTTGGTGAGCAAGTTGAAAACGGTTGTCTTTCCGGCTCCGTTAGGCCCTATAATACCTGCGATTTCAGTGCGCCCTACGGTGATAGAAAAGTTATCGACAGCGGTCAGGCCACCGAAATCTATACCGAGATGAAGCACTTCTAAGACGGGCATACTGCCAAGGTCACGCTCTGGTATAAATGCGCCCGAAGGATAGGGGACGAGGCGACTTTTATTCTTATCCATTATTCGACTCCTCTCCCGACTTCACTTTGCGCTTTGAAAGTAGGGCTTTAAAGCTGAAATTATCCTTAAATTCATTATAGCGAGGTGAAGCGTTTAAAATCATTATAACAATAAGTAGTATAGAGTAAGCGAGCATACGGTAGTCACTAAACTCTCTGAGCATCTCTGGCAACGCCCTAAGAATAACGGTAGCGATGATAGAACCCCTGATAGAGCCCATACCGCCCAAGACGACTATAACAAGGATTTCTATGGAGACGTTATAATCGAAGGTGGCAGCCTTAACATTTGCAAAGGCGTGCCCGTATAGTGTGCCTGCCATGCCGGCAAAAAAAGCGGCGATAATAAATACAGTCAGCTTGTAGTAAGTGACATTAACGCCGTTAGACTCGGCGGCGATACGGTTTTCACGTATAGCCATAATCGCCCGACCGTGCTTTGAGTTTTTGAGGTTCATCATGACGATGGCAGTCAAAAATACCAAAACGATGGCATAGGGCAGAAGCTCTGCGGTACTGGAGTAGATGCTGATGGTGTTCAAGCCGAGCGCACCGCCCGTGATGGGCAGGTTTGTTATGACATTTTTAATAATCTCGCCGCAGCCGAGCGTGACAATAGCGAGGTAATCGCCACGAAGTCGCAAAGCCGGTAGGCCGACGACAAAGCCGACAGCAGCGGCAAAGCAGCCGCCGAAGAGCATGGAAACAGGTAGCCTTATATAGAGTGGTAAAAATTCGACTGTTGCGATAGATACAAGACAACCTGAAAATAGTCCCACAGATACGAAACCGGCGTGTCCTAAGGAGAGCTCACCAAGCAGGCCAACGACGAGATTGAGCGAAATCGCCATTACGATGTAGGCGGAAATTGTGATAAGCATACTTGAGAGCTGTCTTGTGATGTTGTCTGAATATACCATGTATGAGAGCGTGGCATAAATAGCAACTAACATATATAAGGTCAAGGCGTTTTGTGAAAACAGCCTATGTCTAAGATTTGTTTTCATATTCTACACCTTCTCACTTGTTTTTTTGCCGAGCAGTCCGACAGGTCGAACAACGAGCACAATGACCAAGACCCCGAACACGATAGCATCTGACCATAAAGATGATATATAGGTTTTTGCAGACTGCTCAATGAGACCGAGCAGAATGCCACCGAGCATAGCACCGGGGATGGAGCCGATACCACCGAAAACAGCGGCAGTAAAAGCCTTGATACCGGGCATGGAGCCGGTGGTGGGCCTTATATATACATAGCTCGCACCGTAGAAAATACTGGCTATGGCGGCGAGTGCAGAACCAATGGCAAAGGTCAGCGTGATGGTTTTGTTCACACTGATACCCATGAGTTCAGCCGCCTCCTTATCCTCAGAGACGGCGCGCATCGCCTTACCCATACGTGTCTTTGAGATAAAGAGCGTAAGAACAATCATTATTACCGCAGTAAGAATCAAAGTGGCTAAGGAAATACCGTCGATGACAATTTCACCGACCTTGATGTTGGGTAAATCGAAGATATCGGGAAAAGCACGCTGCTCCGGCCCGAAAAAAAGCAAAGCAATATTCTGCAACAAATAGCTTACGCCTATCGCCGTGATGAGCACGGATAAAGGCGGCGCTTTACGTAAAGGTTTATACGCAAGAAATTCAATACTGATGCCCAAAATAGCGCAAGCGGCAATACTTACAATTATAGCCACGGCGCCGGGCATGTTAGCGGACATAACTGTAACAATGACAGTGTATGCACCTGCCATGATGACATCACCGTGCGCAAAGTTGAGCATTTTTGCAATACCGTAAACCATGGTGTATCCCAAGGCGATAAGTGCGTAAATGCTACCTAAGCTAAGACCGCTAATAAGTGTCTGTACAAGTTGTACCATAGATATATCCCTCTTCCCAAAGCCGGCGGGCAATTAGTTTTTGCCCGCCGCCCTAATGCCATATTTACTCGCCGGTATAAAGAGTGCTTACGCCGTCTTTGATTACCATAGCAAGTGCGTCTTTTTGTGTTTCACCGTCAGCAGTCCATGTCATTTCGCCCGTCACGCCTGTTACGGTAACTTCGGTCATAGCCGCAACCATAGTCTCGTTGAAGGTATCGTCCTTCGTCTCGGGTGTAACACCGGTGTGCTCAAGTAGAGCTTTGAAGGTGTAGATGACATCATAGCCGTTAGCTGCAAACTGGTCAGGAGCACTACCGTACTTTGTCTCGTAAGCGCTTGCAAAGTTAGCGACAGCTTCAACCTCGGCATCAGCTGAGAAGGGAGTTAGCATCATGACGCCCTCGGCAAGTGCGGGATCTGCAACCTGTGATAGGAGACCGTCAAGACCGTCACAACCGAAGAAGATAACATCGTCGAGAATACCGTCTGCCTGAGTAAGGAAGGTGGAAGCCTCAGCGGCGTAGATGGGCAGGAAAACTATCTCTGCACCGGAATCTGCTATGGAGTTAATCTGAGCTGAGAAGTCGGTGTTGCCGGACTCGGTGAACGCCTGGACCTCGACAACTTCTATACCCACCTCAGCGCAACCTGCAACGAAGGTCTCGTATAGGCCGACACTGTAATCGTTATCACTTGCGTAGAAGACCGCAGCGGTGGTGCCGAGGGCGTTCTCTGCCATGTAGTTGGCGGAGGCTGTACCCTGAGCGGGATCGTTAATGCAGAGTCTGTAAGCGGCGTCGTTGCCTGCTATTGCATCAACAGAGGATGCGGAAGGTGTAAGTAGCAGTATTCCGTCTGCTGCCGCAGCGGCGCTGACGGAAGCCATCTCGCCCGAGAAAGTAGCACCCATGGAAAGATCCATGCCCTCGTCCATGAGCAGACCGTAAGCGGATACAGCGCTGTCAGGTGCGCCTTGTGAGTCTTGGAAGTTGAGCTCGAATGTAAAGCCGTTAACGCCGCCGGCTGCGTTGATTTCCTCGACAGCGAGCATAGCGCCCTGGCTAACTGAGGTGCCGTAGTTTGCATAGTCACCTGTTACAGGGCCTATGCCGCCAATGAGTAGGGTAGTGTCTGCGCCACCCTCAGCTGCGCCGCCATCGTCTGACGAGCAACCTGTTAGTACTGTGAATGCAAATAGCAAAACCAGTACCAAACTGAACAATTTCATCTTTTTCATTTTCATTTCCTCCGATTAAAATATTTATTTTCTATCGTGTGTCATACAGATAGCTGAATAAACACTCGACTGAAAAACAAAAAAAGTGACCTTGCACGGCAAGGTCACTTCAGGCACAAACAATAGGGAAAACTCCCTAATCGAATATATGTATGCCTTGTGTAAATCTCACCGAAGTAACCTTCTGTATAAGGTTCAGTATGACACTGCCAATAATAGAAATGACAGCGACAAGTCGTATGAGTACAGTGACACAAAGCAAAATAATAGAGGACACGACTGCTAAAGCCGCATCCCCGATGAGTATAATAGGCATAGAAAAGAAGCACGCAGTAAAACGCGTGTTAGCGTATGACTTATTGTTATTGTAAAACATATTTGCAGTCATGAGCACAACTCCCTTTCATGTATGGCTTTCAGTTTAAACCCTTTTCACCCAGCGGTCAAGTCGAATTTCAGCCAAAAAAGAGGGCGGCAATGAAGATCTATTATGCAAAATAGACGAAAAAGACGTCAAGTGACAGAAAAAATGCTTTTATTTTCGTGATCTCATATCGTCTGATTTCAGGCTTCTGCTTTCTGGGACTTAGATGGCAAGCGTTGACAAGTGCGATTAAATGAGATAAAATTAAAGTGGAACTCAGGTGTAAATACGGACTAAGTGTGATTAAGGAGCGACTATGAAAGAGCAAAAAACGGTAATAAGTTTAGATAAGTTAATTAAAGTAAACCAAACGGTGCTTTTGGCTGGTGCAATAGCGTACGGACTATTATATATAGTGTCGAGTTCTGTTGCGGTTGGAAGTGCGATTATTTTAGCTACTTTGGCTTTGGTACCTGTGAGTACCACGCTCAAGAAGCGTGGGAAGTATGAGGCTTGCGTGTATGTTTTGACCTTTACTCAACTGCTTTTGATTCTTGGATTTGGTATATTGAGTAGCAATTTAGCGGCGACTTTGAGTTTGGTGGCGGCGAGTTTGGCGTTTACGGGCATTTACTACAATACACGCTTGTTTGTGAGCCAGTGGATATTGGCGACGGTAATATTGGGGGTAGCGCTATTTTTTGGTGAATCTGTCTATGGTGCCATAGGTATTGGCAATATTGCAAGAGGTTTGTTCGGATTCACATTTTGTACTTTGTTTGTTTACTTGCTTGTTAGGTGGGGATGTGCTTATATTGATAGTGCGACTGAGAAGGACGCAGAGTCGCAGAAGCTGATAGGCAAGATCGAGCAGAAGATGGAATCTGAGAAGAAGAGTGCCGAGCTACAGCAGAGTGTGTTTACGGAAGTAGGTAAGCGCAGCGGCAACTTGGAGGATACATCGAGGAGTATGTTGGATATTGCGACGGCTTTGAAGGAGGCGTCGGCTAGTCAGGCTCTTATAATAGAGGAGCTGACTCAAGAGAGCTTGTCTATGGAAAAAGAGGTAATGATAGCACAGGAGAAAGCTGCGGCATCACGCAATAAGGCGATGGAGAGCGTGATTAAACTAGAGGACAATAGCAAACTTATGACTGCGGTTGCGGAAGCGATTAAGGAGATAGAGAGGTCCTCTAACAGCATAATAGGTATAATAAAGAGCATAGAAGACATAGCCTTCCAGACGAATTTACTTGCCTTAAATGCTTCGGTGGAGGCAGCGAGAGCGGGCACGGCGGGCAAGGGATTTGCCATAGTGGCGGAGGAGGTACGCACTTTGGCGAACCGCAGTTCACAGGCGGCGAGTGATAGTGAGAGTCTCATAGATGAGTCTATAAGCAGCGTAAAAAGGGGTGTGGCGCTCGTAAGTGAAGCAGTCACGAATATGGGCGAGGTCATAGACTATTCTAAGTCCTCTGCGGAGAATGCACGTGAGATTAATATGGTAATGGAGGCACAGGTCGCTAATATAGAGAATATATTACAGCAGATGCAACATATTAATAAGGACATTTTACAGACGGCGAATATGGCAGAGAGCAGTACGTCAATAGCACATGAGGTTATGGACGAGGTAGGTTATATAAACAAGGCTATACAGGAGCTGTAAGAATATAAAAATTAAGATGCGGAGGGTCTTACCCTCCGCATCTTTTTGTGTGATTAACTATATTTTTTTGGAAGCTTCCGAACAATAATTGAAATGAGGAGATACACTACCGAGAGTGCGATAAGATAAAGCGAGGCGTAGATGTCACCCTGCAGGTAAGAGATAAAGTGCGTGGATGGAATAAGTGCGCTAAGCGACCTTAGGGCAGGGAAAATGTTACGAACATCGAAGAATATGGGTGTGAGCACTAAAGCTATTGGCACAAAAAAGGGCAAGAGTACGGCTGAAAAACCGTCTTTAAACTGAGCGAGCAGATAGCTGAGTGTCGCAAGACATATTATGAATAAGAAAAGCGCGAGGAAATTGTGTACACCGAGCAGAAGAAAAGAAAGTGCAGTGATAAGAAATAAAAAAGTGCTTTGCACAAAAATGGGTATTAGTAAGAGTGGTGTCTCGCCATACAAGGCTGCGAGCCTCTTATGGTATAGGCTGTTGCGTGAAGCGGCGAGGGTGTCACCACCCGAAATAGCGAATACACAGAGCGTGAGTGCAAGTAGGCCAACGAAAACAGAGCTCTCCGCTTCTGCCACTACGGTGGTGGCGATATCCTCGCCTATGATAGGCACAACGGAGAAACGCTCATCCTCGTCTAATATGTAGCCGTCAACGGGTGCGTCCAAGCCTTGCTGATTTAGGTAAGTGCGTGCAATGTCATCGGCAACAAGCTGCATTGTAGCGGCAGACATAGACTCGGAGACCAAGCCGAACAGAGCACTGCTCTCACTCCTGACTAAGGTGTACAGGTCGTTGTAGTTACCTCTTTCTATACGCTCGTCGTAGTCGGGCTGCAAAATGTAGCCACATTCATAATTGCCGGCTGCGACATTTTGATATAGTGTATCTTCGTCTGTGAGGATAAACTCGACTAAAGTATCCTCAGAGCGCAAGAGGGTTAGTAGCTCAGCGCCTTGAATACTGTACTCGGGTACAACTATGCCAACGGGCACAGATGCCGGCTCGTCCACATCGGAAGCGACGAAAACAGACGCTGTACAAGTAGTGATGAAAACTATAATTAGAAGCAAAATACGCCTATCACGGATTTGCTTAATGATTTCAGATTTAAAAAGAGCGGTATAAAAAATCATATTCTCTCCCCCTTACTGTAGGCACGGGTGCAAAGCATAAAGGCTATGCCCGAGAACAATAAACCGCACAGGACGATAATGGGTGAAAATTCACCGTGCATGGCGTCCATGAGAGCGGAATACGGCGAGAGTGGAGACAGGTTTCGCAAATTGACGGGCATAAGGGTAGTCGGTATTATACCGCCGCCCAAAAGTGCAAAAATGAGCACAGACAGAAAGCACAGTGCGGACATAGCCGACTCGGTACGACACACAGTTGCCGTGAGACAGACAAAGCCGAGTGAGAAGGTCAGCAGTGTGCAAAAAGCGCCGAAATTAAAAGCTTGCGTGTAGAATAAGCAAATGCTAATGAGAACAGCGATACAAATAAAGATACAAGTGAAAGCAGCTAAAGTCCAAGTAAATCCGTCACAACCTAAAGTCCTCAACCTATTACGCCATGCACCTTGAACAGGTGAGAGTATGGGGTAGAACGTGAGTGCGGACATTAGGAGCACAAAGACGAGCAGGGAAGCGGTGTAATGCTCCGTAAGCGAAGCAGAGCCCGCAGCGCTGATGACATCTTCCTCGTACATGCCATTACGCCCAAGTGCAAATACAACATAGTCACGGTTTACATCGACAACCGAATTGCTGTCATACATCCCCTCGTCACGCAAGGTGTTTAGCGTGAGGTAAATAGCGCCCTGAGCGGCAGAGAGCATGTCGGAGGCGACTTGTCCGGCGTACAGCGCAAGATAGCCCTCCACAGGCGATGAAGACGGCAGATGTAGGAGCAAGGCCTCATTACTGCCGTTTTGTATGCCGTCAACGAAATTGTCGGGCAGCTCCATAACGGCGGAGACCTCGCCTTTTTGCAGCGCCTCTTTCGCACTATCTGTGTCCATAGCCACAAAATTTGCGTAGGCGGCTATATCTGTCATGCTCGACACAAGCGTCACAAGTGCCTTAGCTTGCTCCATATCGCCCGTTACGGCGAAGGTCAGTGAGCTGACGGCACTGTCACGCTCCGTGATATCGGCGACACCGGTAGCGAGAATAAAAGCGAGCATGGCAAAGGCGGCGGCTATTGCCACCAATAGGCAAAGCCGCCGTCTGAGTCTGAGAATATTAAGTTTAGTAAGTCTCAGAAAAAATGCCATTTACTTAGTATGCGCCACCCATTAAGAGAGTAGCAATGAGGGGAGAAGCCTCCGCGACGTTCATGAGTATGTTCATAGCGTTTGTCTGAAGTGTAGTCTGTAGAGCTGCCATATCGCTTGAACTCATCTCGGAGATCATCTGAGCGGAGGACACATCAAAGCTCACACCCTCAGACTCTGCCATCGTAAGCTCCATAGCGAAGGAAAGGCTCATGCCCATGGATTCTACAGTGAAGTCGTCGGCCACAAAGCTGTAGGAGGTTTCGTCCATAGTGAATGTGCCGTTAGAGCTCATGGAAACTGCTTCGTAACTCGTAGATGCATCCATATTAAAATTGTAAGCACCGCTTGCGAGGTCATAGTCCATGGCAAGATTCATGGAGACAGTCTCCGCTGTAGAGGGATCAACCATGCTCATCTCCATAACAGTGTCAAACTTATCGCCTGCACCGCTGTGATTGCCCTTAGCTGTCATAGTCAGAAGCGCCTCACTTGTGGAAGCGGTACCGATGAACATTTCAAAATAATCTGCCGCAACTTCAGCGCCGAAACGAATGTTCATAGCAAGGTCATCGCCGACTACCATATCAACGCCACGCAGGTAACCGTCACTTATGTAGAAGGTGGGCATAAAGTCGCCGGCCTCCTCGTCAAGAGCGAGCTGCTCCTCGAGAGAGGTGATGGAATCGCTGACGAAAGTGTCGTAGTCGCCGTACTGCAATTCAATGGACGGCTCCATGAGAGCACGCAAAACTTCGTCGTTATAGATGATGTTTATAACCTCGGTGACGAAAGCTCCGTACAGCTCAGGTGTGATGGAGACATCGTACTGGCTTACTGCAAGGCTTGCGCCGTCGATCTCAATCTCGGCATCAACGGGATCAGCTATGGTAGCGCCAGCCATCATGGTGTCGTAAGCTGTAGAAAGAGCGGTCATGCTTTCCTCTGTTAAACCGGTGCCACTCATGCCTGCGTACTGGTCAAGCATATCAAAGGTGTTGATGCTTGTGCCTGTTGTAGTTGCCATGTCGGACTCTGATACACCTAAAATCGCATCGCCCAAGAATGAGGAGCTTGCGAGGTAAACGGTAGAGTCATCTATCATAGCGTCAAGGTAAATGGGGTCAGCGGCACCTACGGTAAGAGTCATGTCCATAGCCATCTTCCTGTCGGGCACAGCCATGTCAGCTACCAAGGAAAACTCAGTGCCGTATAGCTCGCTGACATCCATGCCGATTTCCGCACCTGTAAAGGTTAGGCTCATCTCTTGACGTGTATTGCCACTGTACATCATGTCCACAAGAGCCTGAGTTGTCTCGGGATCAGACATGGTAGCAAATTGCGCAAAAGTAGCGGAGCTTGCCTCTTTAATAGCTGTAGCGGGATCTGCGGGAGTTTCGTCGCCACCGCAAGCGGCGAGCATAGAGACCATGAGTAGCATGGTCATTACCAGAGCTATCAGTCTGGCTTTAGGGGTTCTCTTTTTCATAATTCATCCTCCAAAAATAATGTACAACTAAATTGTGTTCGGTTCAAAAGGGGTAAGTACGCCATCCTTCAACAGAAGTACAGAGCTACAGAGTGTGCGAAATTCCTCGAGATCGTGACTGCACCAAAGGATGCCAACACCTTCGTCGAGCTTTCTTCGCAGTATGCGCGTGAGCTCGTCTCTAAACTGAGAGTCCAGAGCGGAGAAGGCCTCGTCCATCACAATATAATCGGGACTGTTTTGCAGAGCGAGCGCTATGCTCACACGCTTCTTCTGACCACCTGATAGTTTGTCAATTCGCTTGTTCCATAAATCATCAACGCCCAAAGCAGAAATTATCTCCGCATCGGAAGCTCCGACAGCAGCCTGCCAAAAACGCAATTGCTCCTTCACCGTCAGAAACTCGGCAAGTGCCTCCTCCTGCGGAACATAAGCGAAGCGCCCACGCAGAAAGTTACGAGAGCCGAGTACGGAAACTTCGTCACAAAGCAAGTCACCTCTATCAGCACGGTCAACCTGTGCGATAATGCGAATGAGGGTAGACTTACCTGAGCCGTTGCGCCCCGCAAGACCCGTGCACTCTCCGGGCATCACACGAAGTGAAGCGCCGCAGAGTACAGAATTGCCACCGTATGATTTATGTATGTCCTTGACTTTTAGCAATAAAAAACCTCCAGTACAAACCAAAACACTCTTCATTATAACACAAGTTCTTCAAAATTGCACTAAATTTTAATAGTCAAATTCACACAAATATGATACAATTAGTGAAGACATACTATATGTTTTGGAGGTGTAGATCAGTATGGAGAATAAAACCATAAGGTTAAGTATAGAGGGCATGACTTGTGCCGCCTGCAGTGCGGCGGTGGAAAAGGCCTTGGGTAGGAAAAAAGGGGTTGAAAGTGCCGTGGTAAATCTCGCCACAAATGCGGCGACAATACAGACAGACGGCACGGTGGAGCTTGAAACACTGATAACTGCGGTAAAGCGTGCGGGTTTTGAAGCGTCAGAGGCGGTGGACAAGCCGCCACAGGAGGAAAAATTTAATATAAGCAGCCTGTCTTTGACGATAGCGCTTATTTTCGGTGCCTTGGAACTGTATGTGGGCATGAGCCATATGTTGCCCATACGCTTACCGCTACCGCAGATAGTGTCAGATACTGTGCATCCTCTAAATTTTGCTATTTTGCAACTAATATTAACCATACCGGTACTTATAGCCGGACGAAGGTTTTTCACGAGCGGTGTTAAGAAGATAATAGCAAGAAGCCCGAATATGGATAGCCTTGTGGCTTTAGGTACGGGCACAGCATTTTTGTACAGCTTATATGGTACATATAAAGTAATGCAGGGTGACATGCATGCAGTGCACTCTTTGTATTTTGAGTCGGCGGCAGTTGTGGTGGCTTTGGTGCTCTTGGGCAAGTACTTAGAGGAACGCAGCAAGAGTGCCGCACGTCGAGCTATAAGTGCACTTGCGTCTTTAGTGCCGGGCACGGCCTTGGTCGAGCGAGACGGGGTAGAGATGGAGCTTGCTACGGAGGAAATACGAGTGGGTGATACGGTTATAGTGAAGCCGGGCGAGCGCATAGCGGTAGATGCTGTAGTTTTGACCGGCGAAGCTGCCGTCGACGAATCAATGTTGACGGGCGAGAGTTTACCCGTGTATAAAGAACAGGGCTCACAGGTATCGGGTGGCACTATATGTAAGGACGGCTATTTGAGGGTTCGTGCTACGGGCGTGGGCAAGAATACGGCGATAGCTCAGGTGATAAAGTTAGTGACGCAGGCACAGGAACGTAAAGCGCCGTCGGCACGCTTGGCGGACAAGATATCGGGCGTGTTCGTGCCTACAGTAGTGGTGATAGCTATTCTGTCTGCGATAGTGTGGCATTTAGTGGGTCGTGATCTTGACTTCGTGATGAATATATTCGTATCTGTGCTAGTGGTTGCTTGCCCTTGCGCATTGGGGCTTGCGACACCCATAGCGGTAATGGCAGGCTCGGGAAGGGGCGCAGGACTAGGTATACTGTTCAGAGGCGGAGATGTAATAGAAGCAGCTTCTAAGGTGAATACTGTGTTTTTTGATAAGACGGGCACGGTGACTCAGGGGAGATTGAGCGTAGCGAAGGTTGAGGCTGAGGGAATGTCTGTAAATGAGCTGTTGCGCTTGGCGGCGAGTGCGGAGCGTGGATCTGAGCATCCCATAGCGTCGGCTATATTGGAAAAGGCGGAGCGTGAGGAAATAGCCTTGAGTGAGCCTGAGAGCTTAAAGGCGTATCCGGGGCGCGGCATGGAGGCGACGGTTGATGGAAGGAAAGTGCTGGCAGGCACAGTGGCGCTCATGGAGCTTGAAGGTGTGACTTTACCGTCGCAAGCTCGGGACATGATACCCTCGGGTTGCACGGCGGTATACGTAGCCACTGACGGTGAGTACAGGGGCTTTATAGCATTGTCGGATACGATAAGAGAGGATGCAAGAGAGGCGCTAAGTAGGCTTGGCGCCATGGGAATAGAGACGGGAATGATAACGGGAGACAATATAAGGGCGGCAGAGGTTATAGCGGCGGAAGCAGGTATAGTTCGAGTTTTGGCTGAGGTAATGCCCGGCGACAAATCAGCGGAGGTAGAGAGAGTAAAAGCCGAGGGTAAGGGCGTAGCGATGGTCGGAGATGGCATAAACGATGCACCTGCCTTGGCGGCGGCGGATGTGGGTATAGCTGTGCATGGCGGTACGGATGTAGCTGCGGAGTCATCGGGCGTAATACTGATGCGCAAAGACTTGGGCGCCGTAGCGGATGCACTCTTGCTTTCGAGAAAGACTATGCGTATAATAAGAGAGAATTTGTTCTGGGCATTTGTGTATAACTGTGTGGGCATACCGCTTGCGGCAGGCGTGGTTTACGCCTTAGGCGGTCCCTTACTCACACCGTCTTTTGCAGGTGCGGCCATGGCACTGTCCTCGGTTTCGGTGGTCACAAATTCACTTAGATTAACGAGATATAATCCGAATAAATAGAAAGGAAAGGGGAAAATTAGTTATGACAAAGATAGAATTTAAGGTAGAGGGCATGGTGTGCCAAAATTGCACGGCACGCATAGAGCGTGTCATGGGCGAGACTGAAGGCGTGCAGTCCGTGGTATGCGATATAGGGGCAAAGAGCATCAGTGTAGAGAGCACGATGGATAGAGATGACGTGAAGGAAATCATAGAGGACATGGGCTTTGATGTCGTTGGCTAAATAATTTAAAAGTAAATCACTTATATTATGTGGACTACTTGGGTAAGATTAGACTTATACGAGTGGTCCACATAGCTATACCTGGGCATCATAGCTAAGAACTTATAGGAAATTAGTACTAATTGCAAAATGTTAAATAATTAACTTTGTTGATATCGTATAGCGTAAAAGGCTTGATTTTTTTGCAGATATGGTGTACAATACCAATTGTCAAAAACTTAACAATACAATGGAGGTACAATAATATGGGAAGATTTACACTACCGAGAGATATTTATTTTGGTAAGGGCAGCTTGTCAGAACTCAAGAATATCAAAGGCACAAAGGCAATAGTAGTTGTGGGCGGCGGCTCTATGAAGAAGTTCGGATTCTTGGATAAGACTGTGGCTTATCTGCAAGAGGCGGGCATGGAAGTAAAGCTTTTTGAGAATGTTGAGCCGGATCCTTCGGTTGAAACCGTGATGAAGGGTGCAGAGATGATGCGTGAGTTTGGGCCTGATGTCATAGTGTCTATTGGCGGCGGTTCACCTATAGATGCGGCGAAGGCTATGTGGGTGTTCTATGAGTATCCTGAGACGAAGTTTGATGATATAAAAGATCCGTTCACACTACCTCTTTTGCGCCAGAAGGCAATATTCGTAGCGGTACCCTCGACTTCGGGCACAGCGACGGAAGTAACGGCGTTCTCGGTCATCACGGACTATGAGAAGGGTATAAAGTATCCTTTGGCTGACTACAACATTACGCCCGATATAGCAATAGTTGATTCTGAGATAGCAGAGACCATGCCCAAGACTTTAACGGCGCATACAGGCATGGACGCACTGACACATGCGATAGAGGCGTATGTTTCAACAGTGGCAAATGACTTTACAGATCCCTTAGCCTTGAAGGCTATAGACATGGTTTATAAGTACCTGTATGCTTCTTATAACGGTGACTCGGAGGCACGTGAGAAGGTACACTATGCTCAGTGCTTGGCAGGAATGGCATTTTCTAATGCGCTTTTGGGTATAGTTCACTCCATGGCTCATAAGACGGGCGCAGCATTTAAGAACGGGCATATTCCCCATGGTTGTGCTAACGCTATGTATCTACCGCAGGTCATCAGGTTTAACGCTAAGGACGAGAGGGCGGCTGAGAGATACGCGGAGATCGCTAAGTTTGTGGGACTCAAGGGTGAAACTACAGCAGAGCTAGTAGCGGCACTCATTAAGTCCATAGAAGATTGCAATGTACAGCTCAGCATTCCCACTTGCATAAAGGACTATAATGACGGTATGGTTGGTGAGGAAGAGTTCTTGGCAAAGGTTGAGGACATAGCGGTAAACGCTATCGGAGACGCTTGCACAGGCTCTAACCCCAGACAGCCCAAGACCGAGGAAATGGTCAAGCTACTCAAGGCTTGCTACTACGGTTGCGCTTACGAGGACTAATATAGGTTTTAAATTCTCCTAAATATAGAAGCAGCCTTGCATCGTAAAAGATGCAAGGCTGCTTCGTTTTGTTGTTATTTTAGCTGGGGTTTCAACCCAAACCCCATTAGAAAACTTTTTTTCTTGTAAAAAGTTTTCTCTTTTCACACTAAGTGCGAAAATTCACTTTCAAAAATACGCTTTTAAGGCAAAGGATTTCACCGTCTGCGGACGGCGACTCGGGCTTTGCCCCGAGACCCCACGATTTTTTCAAAAAATCGAGTAAAACTTTTAGAGTGGCTTCGCCACTTGGCTACACACTCCAAACGTATTCGGACTCGTAGTGGTACGTACTACCATCAGCTTTGACCAAGACGACGCCCAGGACATAATCGCCCTCGGGTAGACCGCTCTTTTGCACAACGCCCTCGGCACCGTCCAAGCCGGCAGTGAGGTAGTAATAGCTGTTTTCTTCGCTCTTTAGTTCGAGATAAACCATATCACCCTGCTCTGTGCCCTCGACGAAAAGTGGTACGTTGAGCTGATAAGAGTAATCGGCAGGGTAGAGGTAAACGCCCTGCTCCAAGGGCATAGCGTCTGCCGGTAAAGTGAAATCAGCGGACGACGTAGCCAAGAGCTCACCCATGCGTTCGGTTGCATCGGCACTGACATTATACTCGGGCTCGTTCTCGTCGTAGACACTCAGCCACTCAACACGATAAACGTTATTGTACGACTTATCAACAGGCTCGCCCGTGAAGACCTCAAAGACTACCTCGCCGTTTAAAATTTCGACAATGACACCCTCACCACGGCTAATGCCCATGAATATATCAAAGCCAGAGCCCTTCGCCAAACCGCTCACAGGGTCTATAATACGTCCACCTGCGTTTAATATGTAGTGGTTTTCGCCAAGATAGTCAACATCACCGAGGTAGGTGGCGTACATATCATTACCACGCTCCTCGCCATACTCATAGACGGTGCTGATGGTCATGTTTTCGCTGTCCACGGAGAAAATGACGAGGCGAGAGAAATTATTCTCATCCTCTATGGGTTCACCGCTAGTGTCAAGCCTACCACTACCGTTATCAAAGAGCATGATGTTGCCGTCGGGCAAAACGGTGGGTGCGTGTATAGCGCCGTTCCATAGAAAATCAGGCTCTGTAGGTGTGAGAATTTTGCTCTGTATAGGCTCGGGATAGTTATTTAAGGGGTTACCTATAGCCCAGTTAACCTCACCCGAATCGGCATCGAAATTCACGACTATCATGGGGTTAGGTGCGGAGAACATAATGGAGTTGTCCGCTTCGTTATAGTGTATGGCGTTCGTGTGGAGGTATCTACCCTCAAGCACATCCTCGGCGGTGTAGCCGCATATGGCGTTTAAGTCCCAAGAACGCAAAGTCTCACCGCTCTCGGAGTCAATTTCCAAAATTGCGTCTGCACCTGCAACGATAGCGCCCAAATTGACAACGGAGTCGGGCTTAACGGCACTTACAAGGTAGTTGCCGTTCGGAAGCTCAATAACATCGTGATGCGTGTAGTCAACAAGGTACTCATCGTAAACTCTACCCATCCAGTCGGTGATAGTGAAGCCGGGTCTGATGAAAGCGGGCGCATACATAGGGTCGGACAGAGACAGGAGCTTACCGTCCGCTGTGCGGCGTAAAAGACCGCCTGCAAAGGTATTCGTGGAGGAATACCAACGCACATCGCCTTCTTTGTCAATGGCAAAGGGGTAGAGGATGTCCGTAGCGGCGGCAAAGAAGAGTAGGTCACCCTCGGCACCGCCTGCTGTCTGGGGGTCACTGACCAGAAGCTCGTAGCTTGGCAGATAGTCGGGTAGGCTTTCCGTTTCAATATCCACTGTATGGTGCTCGACAGCTTCGCCCTCCTCGTATTTTAAGCTTAAATAAACACTGTTTACCTTGTCGGCATATAGTCCGTATACGGGAATTTCATGGTGCGTAGAAAACTCCGTGAAGCTGTGTGTAAATGTAGTTTCCGCAGTTTTACCCGTCACGGAGACGGTAACGGAGCAAGCCTCATCGGTGTCAAATATAATAAGAGCGGTTAAAGGCGCAACACCGTAGGGGTCAAGCAGAACGAGAGGCTCCTCGGGCGTGTAGCCGCCTACCATCTCGGTTGCTATGGACTCGTCCATGATAAGCTGATTTTCCAATCTTGCCAAGACAGTCACAGGCTCTTTACCCTCGGCAAGTGGCGAAGCCGAAGGCACAGTGCTCTCGGACGGCGTGGGTGTAGACGTAGGCTCAACACTGTCCGTGCCGCAGGCACTGAAAGCAAAGATTAGTAGCATTGTTATCGCAACAATAATTTTTTTCATGTTCTACACCTCATTGTATTTGATTACGGTTTTCGCCTTCTATTGCATTGTGAACGAGATAGAGGGCGTTATCAGCAGCAAGCTCGTCCAACTCAAAGGCTATAAATCCGATGCTTTCGCCTAATTTAATGTCCGTAGATGGCAGTCTTGAATAACCGTGATTTTCCAAAAATAAGTCATCTTCAAGTCTTGTGTATGTGTTTCCCTCGGCATCCTCTATGTAGACATCACTCCATGTGAAGGGCTCGTTGCCAACCTCAGCCTTTAGTATATTGAGTTCAAGCAAGAGGTAAATCTTACCCGACTCAGCACCATCCGTGTAGTCTGTGCGCTCTACACTCCCGTCGTAGAGAGTCATAGCGCCACTACTTTCCATGTAGACGGTTAGTTCATGGCTGAGCGCCTCAATCTGCCACATAAATGTACTTTGGTCACTGACTTCGAGCTCGACAGGCTCAGTGGTAGGTGTTTCGGTGCCATCGGATGCACAGCCATAGAGTGACAGTGTGCAAGTTATTGCGAGTAAAAGCAATAGTTTTTTCATTCACTTACCTCCATGTAACCGTATTTCTCCCAAACCTCGTCGGGGATGTAGTTCTCGACCGCCTCGCCTATGCCCAAGTCGTTTGCCGAGTTATTGTATAAGGGAAGACGCTCTATACGATTTTCGCCGAGTTGACCTGTGGCACTTTCTGTGTATAGCATAGCTTCCCAAATGATGTCTCCTTCAGCGTTAACCTCTAAGACATGTGGGTAGTATATGGCGATATCTCTGGTGCTCACTGAGAAAAGTCCCAGCCTGTTCCCATTATCTAAGAGAAGAGCACTGCCGCCCCAAATTGAAAACAGCTCATCACCCTGCTCCTTGCCATACTGCCATATCTGCTCTACGGTCATGTTCACTTCGTCTATACGGTAGTGCACCATGCGAGAGTATTCCTCGAGCGGAATAGCGCCTTCGGTCTGTATAGCATAGAGCAAATCATCATCGTAGAGATAGCGACCTCGACCGTTATCAAAGAGCATGAGATCTATGGTGTCGGGGTTGCTGTCCAAGTCCGGCAGAATATAAGGCAAATGCTGACCGTAGGTGTACTCAAAATTTTCGCCTATCGGTGTGAGTAGATAGCTTTCGTACATGTTAGCCCAAGCCTTAGGATCGGAGAATATCCAAGCAATTTGATTAGTTTCATAGTCGTGCTTGAAAACTGCTGATTGTGCATTGGAAGATACGATAAGACTGTTCGATTCTGCATCAAATACAGCGGCATTCATGTGCATCCAGTCACGACTTTGGCCCTCGCCCATATTGGGCAGCGTGCGAGTACGCTGTAAAATGCTCTTATAATCTATGGTGTGTATAATCTCGCCCGTGCTAATGTCAACTTCAAATATAAAGTCCTGAATGGTTTCGCCCTCAGAGCCTGTGACGATGAAGTTGCCGTTACCTAAGGTCTCGATATGGTGATGAGAGCCGTAGGGAGCATAGTAGGCAGCAAATATTTTCCCGAGCGGATTTATTTCAACGAAGGCGGTGTCGCCCATTAACGTAGCGCCTGCCGAAAACAGAAAATGACCATCTGTGAATTGGTAGGTGCCACCTAAGAGAAAGGAGGGCGATAAGGCCCAACGGAAATCACCGTTTAAATCGAAGGCAGACTTTATGTATTGTGTAGTGAAGTTAAGACCTTCTGCGTAAGCGCTCGAGTTGTTACTCTGCGTTTTTATTATAATGTTGTTGTATGGTACGCCGAGTGCTTCGGTAGATATTTGGTGCTCAGCAACATTTACGACAATTCCTGCCTCATTTGTAGCAGTGAGAGTAACGCTGTTCACCCTGTTTTCGTAGAGTCCGTAGATGGGTATATGGTGTATGGTGTTGAAGTTTTGAAGATTGTAGGAAATATCACTTAACTCATTCACACCTTCGACATGAATGGAAATACGCACAGGCTCAACAGTCATAAAACCGATGAGAGCAGTGAGCGGAGAGATACCGTAAGGGTCGGTGATAATGAGTGGTGAATCGAAGCCGTAAAGCCCGGAATTGATTTCGGCATTAATGCTGTAATCTATGCCTTCCTGTCTTTTGATTTCACCTAAAATAGCGGCGAAGTTATCGGTTTCGGATTGAGCACGCCTTGCTGCTTCCTCCTCGGGCGTGAGCTCCTGCATAGAGGACGTAGGAGGGGGAGAACCGAAAATTTGTTCCGTCTCTCCCGTGCCTAAATCTTCACCTGTAATGCTTTGCGACACATCGTCACGCACGATGAAAAAGACAATCGTGCTGAGCAATACAACACAGAGCATCAAAAGAAGTGTAACAATTACGTGAAATTTATTTAGCTTTTCTGACATGTGCATCTCCTGATCTTTTAGAAGTAAACATAGTTATAGTAGTTGCCGTAACCATCCCCGACGTAGCCGTTATTTAGGTACCACCAATAGGGGATGTTACCGTAGTAATCGAGGTACCAGAACAGGTAGTTGTAGTATAACTCTAACAGTTCATCGTAATCATAATAGCCGTAGTAATCATAGCCGTAGTAGTAATCATAGCCGTAGTAGTGATTGAACCAATCGTCATAGTCGTCCCAATAATAGTAGTAATCATAATTGTAGTAGTAATCACCCGACCAATCGTGGTAGAAGTTGTATTTGGGAGTAGTATCATTGCTGTTCGGGTGTTCTTCTACTATATTTTTACCGGCTTCTATAAGGTCTGAGGCGGCTCCATCGTCATAGGGTATAAGCTCGCTTACAGATCCATCGGAACTTGTGAGTGTTGGATGACCATCGGAAAAGCCTAAGGGCAGGCGGTTACCGCCTGAAATTAAAAGTCCGTCCAATTCGCTATCATCCCAGTTGTATACAGCTTCAAGCATCAATCTGCCATCGGACATGAAGTATACATGGACAGCGTTGTCATCAGTGAAGTGATACAGGGGACTATTCGGATCATCCTTTGTCCAGTAGCCTATAAGGCTGTATGTATCATCGTTCTGCTCAAGTTCGCCGGCAATGGGAGCAGAGGACGGAGTGCTGATAGCATCGTTGTCTACTCTTGGACTGATTGTAACGGTGGGTGTAGTGCTTGCACTGTTGTTTGTCGAATTATCGTCTGTGGATACAGGCGGCGCTGAATCGCAAGCGCTGAGTAACAATAGCGTTAGTAGCAAAGAAATACTAAGAAAAAAGTGTAATTTTTTCATATAATCACTCCCAAACAATAAGTCCTCGAGTTAGGAAAAATTAGTAGTAATAGTAGTAACCGTAGTAACCGTAGTATCCATAGTAACCGTAGTAGCCGTAGTAGCCGTGGTAGAACCAGTAGGGGTACACGCCGTAGTTATAGACGTACCAATCTATGTAGTCATAGTAGGAGTCGTAGACATTGTATTTGTTGTAATAAGGGTCGGGCTGTATGGGAGCGGGAGTAGGAGTAGGGTCGGGCTGCATCCCCTTAGCGATAAGGTTGACACCATCTTCGTCTGTCATACGGGAGAGGAAGCTTGAGGTGCCGTCTGCGCTTGTCAGTGTGGGTTTGCCTTCATAAAAGCCGAGCGGCAATCTGTTACCTCCGGTGATAAGTTCACCGGACTGATTGTCAGAGTCCCATTCATAAACAGCTTCAAGCATTAGTTTACCTGTGTTGCCGAAGTAGACATTTACGGTGCCTTCGCTTGTGAAGTGGTACATGGGGCTGTCGGCATCATTTTCTCTTGTCCAGTAGCCGACGAGGCTGAAAGTGGAATCTCCATCAACTCTTCCGCCGCCTTCACTATCGTCGTCAGTGCGGCTACCGCCATTATCTTCGACGACGTCTTTGAGGCCGCCACTACTATCGTCGCTACCACAAGCGGAAAGAGTAAAAATGGATATGAGCAGTGCGAAGACAATAAGGAAGGTGCGGATGCTATTCTTCTTCATAATATTACCCCCTATTTTTTTGCGAATCACATAATTTTTATAAATCAATATATAGTTATTTTACATGAGAATTAAGGAAGTGTCAAACATAGATTATATAAGGACAAAAGTATAAAATGCAGGTCAACGACCTGCATTTTATGTGGATGAGATTAGACTTTTTTGTATTTGCGACGAGTAGCCTGACCGCCTCGGATGTGGCGTTCAGCTTTGTTTAGGTCTAAGATCTCACGAACCTCAGCGTAAAGATCGGGGTTAATGTGCTCTAAACGCTCGGTTATATCTTTATGTACGGTGGATTTACTAATACCGAATTTTTTGGCAGCGGCCCTAACGGTGGTGTGGTTTTCAATCATGTACAGAGCCAGACCTTCGGCTCTCTCTTCCATGTTAGCCCTCAAACACAACACTCCTACCTAAGATATGGGTTATGAAAGTGTATGTGTGAGTGGGGGTGATTATGATTGAAAAATCAATGTTCGGGTTAACGAAAAGATGGTGAGGCATTGGTTTTTTGTGCCTCGATTATAACACGATGTGTTATGTGAATGCAATACAGCAGAACATTCGAGTTTCATGCGTACCTGTGTGGGAAGTGTGTGAAAATCGTGCGTGACGGTAGGTGTGAAGATGAAGAAGGTCAATTCGAATAAATTAAACCTGGCAGAACATATACCACAATTGGTATGTGTTCTATGCTATAATGGACCTATAACAAGAAAGGGGCAAACATTATGGCAAGTGCAAAGCTTAAAATGCTGCGTATCCTCGAGATACTCTCACAGACGGATGAGGATAGCCCACTCACCGCTCTGCAGATAGCCAAGAAGCTTGAGAAGTACGGTATAAGCGCAGAACGAAAATCCATATGTCGAGACATAAACATGCTTACAGAGGAAGCGGGCTATGATATCATGCTCATGCCCGACAACAAACTCGGCTACTACATGGCGAGTAGGGAATTTGAGGATTGGGAGCTGAAAGTACTCATAGACTCCGTGAACAGTTCAAGCTTTTTGCCGAGCGGTGATAGCGATAAGCTCATTTCAAAGCTGCAAAACCAGACGAGTGACGGTGGCAAAAAACTCCTAAAAGCGTCGACAGCGCTAAAGAATGAGGGTAGGACAAAAAGCAGTTCCGTGAAAATAAATATAGACACTGTGCTACAAGCCATAAGGCGAAAACGTAAAATCGAGTTTTTATACACTGACACAGACAGCGAGGGCAACATGAAAGCAAGGCGAGAGGGGCGTAGCTACATCGTAAACCCCTATGCACTCGTGAGGCAAGACGATGGGTATTTTTTGATATGCAACTATGATAAATACGACAATCTGAGCTTTTACAGACTCAGCAAAATGAAGTCCGTCAGCATATGCGAGAGTAAACGAAAGCCGATAAGAGACATATACGGCGAAGATGAACAGATTGCGCTACAAAACTATGTAAATAACAGTGTGTACAGGTTCTCGGGCGAGCAAATTAAGCTAGTTTTGGAGGTCTCGACAAGCGCTTGTGACCATTTGACGGAGCGTTTCGGTGAGAGTGTTCGCTTCATTCCGCATGGCGAAAAACTGAGAGCGCATATAGTCATAGGTGAAAGCGAGGGGCTCATTTTCTGGCTACTGCAGTATGCGGACAATTTAAAAGTGATATCACCGCAATCTGTGCGTGACAGTTTGGTGGAAAAGCTACAAGCGATGACAAAGCTGTATGAGGTTAGGGAGTAAGATAAATTTACAAAAAACGAAAGGACAAAACCATGAGTTACGAAGATAGAATTGAGAGCGAAGCACAGTCCACACGGTGTATAAAAAATGATGACATGGCATGCAAGACCTGCAAGTTTGTTGTGACTGTGCGGGATGATATCTGCGTATATTATCCACATGTTAAGTTGGGGAGTGTACTAAGTGGCGGTGAATGCCCCGAATATGTAAAAGGGAGGGATATATGATGATAGAACAACTACTGCTAACAAAGGTTTCTGTATGTTCACAGAAGTACGATTTGTTGAATAAACAAACCGGTGGATATTTCAACATATTTGATATAGCCAATATAGCCTATGATGAAACTACAATTTGCCGTGTGTTGCATGAACTACTATCGCCCAAGGGTAGTCATCACCAAGGAAGTCTATATCTGAGTTTGTTTGTTGAGAAAGTACTCAATATTTCGTTGAGTGATGCAGAGCTTGAGGCCGCACGAGTGCACCGGGAATATCGAATTGACGACAGTAGAAGAATAGATTTGGTAATTGAAACAGCCAATCGATTTATCCCTATTGAGGTGAAAATCTATGCAGCTGAACAGGCAAAACAGTGCTATGACTACTTTGCAGAGGCTAAAAGGCGAGATAAAGTTGAGCCAGTCATCTATTACCTCACTCTATTCGGCACTCTGCCGAGTGAATACAGTGCGGCAGACCTCACAAAACAAGAGGTCGCTGACGGAGATGCTGCAGTCAAGACAATTTCCTTTGGGGAAGATATTCTGGATTGGCTCGACCATTGTCTGAAACAAGGAGCCACCATCAAAATTGCAGCAATCAGAGAGGTGATTCAGCAATTTATGAGTGCTATACGCAAAATTACCAATAAAATGGAGGATAAACAAGAAATGGAAATTAAAGAGTTACTATCATCGTCGCCGGAGCAGATGAAAAGTGCAGTACAAATTCAGAAAACACTGAAAGTGGCACAAACCGACTTGATTATTCGACTGTTTCAGTCGATAGAAGAAAAACTTCGGTCAAATTATGGCTTGGAAAAATTAAAAAATAAGTATGATTATGAACACGAGAAAGCTAAATTAGCCACAACTTATTATGACCAACAAAAAAGCACTTGTCCGGGCATAAGCTACATCTGCAAGAGCTCAGTGAAGCCTGAGGTCGACGTTTGGGTGCGCGTGGAGATAGATTGGCGTATTTTTATTGGGTATGCTTGCCCCACAAATGGACTTCGGGAAAAGTTTGCTTTGACGAACGATGAAATCAAATCAATATTAAACTTGGATCCGCGTTTGGATAGTTGGTGGGCAACTTGGGAGTATCTGCCGAATAACACTGCTGAGAGTTGTCCGAATTTCAAGCAGTTTAACGAAGCATACTATGAGCTCTATGATAAGAGCAAATTTGACACATTTACGGATTTGGCCGCAAAAAGAGTAAATGAATTACTGGAGCTGAAACAGTGAAATAGGAGGGCACAATTATGGCAAGAAAGACAGAGATTACCGTGCATACACCGTGTCAGATGTATTTTGATGATTTATATGTCTGCAGTGACGGGCTTATCATGGCATCAAAATATGAATTGTGGGGATTTGTAGACAAGAATGGGCATGAAGTTATCCCTTTGATTTATGACTCAATAGACCGCTCGTATGACAATGATATTATATATGTTGAGTTAAATGGGTTGCACGGAATTATTGACAGAAGCGGGAATACAGTTATTCCATGTGTATATGACGAAAGCGTAATGCCTTCATACAGTGGCTTTTGGGGAATAAGAGATGGGAAGTACCATTTATTAAACGAAGACGGTGAAGCTTTGACCGATTTAAACTTTGATGATATTTGGACTGGTCACGATAAACTGAATGCTGTGCGTATTGGTGAAAGGTGGGGGATCTTTTCTGAAGAGACATGCGAAATGCTCGTTGAGCCACACTATCAAGAGGCATACCCGCTCAGTAAAGATATCATATTGGTTCGCCTGAATGATAGATTGGGTGTTATTGATGCCACAGGAAAAGAGATTTTGCCACCCTTTTATACGGAAATCAGAATAGAACCTGATAGAATTGTATGTGTAAAGAGGGACGGAAAATGGGGCATTATTGAAATAAAGCAAGTCGAATAGCTAAAAACATGCAGCAGAGTGCATAAGGTGTGGCTGCGACGATTAAGTGCATCAGCTACTAGATAGAACCGAATATTTTGATTAGAACATATTGAAATTGATTGAGCTACTATGCAGTATGTATAAAGCGGATTTTACGAACGCTAAAAAAGTAAAGTGAGGTGTGGACATGTCATACACACGAAAAGAAATACTCATTAAGGTAGAAGAGGGTATCAATGATATGCCGAGTTTTTACAATATAGAGTGCGCTAACTATCGTGGGAAGACTTCTGATACCGATGAGCTGTATACGGAGGTCATAGCAGAGTACCTTTGTGATAATATCGATAAACTAAAGGGTATTCCAACCATACTAAGGCAAAGCAGTTATAAAGTAGAAAGTCATGATGGAGTTTCTTCGTCTGATTCTAACCGTGAGGAAGAGATAATTGCGAAAGACATGTTTTGTATGTCTAAATATCGCAACTTTATGTTTGATGAAATAGGAATCATATTAGATTATCAAGTTCCACTCAAAGGTGTCGGCGACGATAAGGCGGGTAAAATTGACCTATTATCGTGTAGTGGCACAACAGCAAGAGTGTATACATGAAACACTATGATAATATAAATAATGATATTTACTATGTAAAAAGAAATAGTTTCGACTATAATATTGTGTCTGTAGTTGCACTGTATGAAGAATTAATCACACTTAAAGCTATTGTAGAGCTGAAATGCTGATAAGAGCTGAATTGAATTGCACATGCAATCACTGCTACTACATCAGATAGGAAAACAACTGAACCCGAAAAAAGGGCGTGGTAGCCGATTGTTGCTACTGTGCCCTCATATTTTTTGATACAATTTACTAAAACTAAAACTGCACCCCTAAGTTTCGCTAACCTTATGACCAATTGTTGCTGAAAGTGCAAGTTTATGGTAAAATATCATAGCACATCGGAGGACGGCATGAGAAAAATTAGCTAAATCGACCGGTCGTGTATGTGAGACAGAACGAAGAAAGGAGAAAAACATGGAAACAACACAACAGAATTTTGACGTATTATCAGCGTTTGGATTGACAGAAAAGCAGACAGTATTCCTTTTCTCACTTGAGTACTTTTTGACACAGCAAGACATAGTGGGCACGAAGTCTGATGAAAAAGGGGAGCTAAAGAAACAATGGCTCACTAATTGGGCGGATTATTTGCAGAGGACAACGGTCGTAAAAGAGCAAGGCCTGATTGAATCTTTTACGGAGCTTGTGTGTGCATTTAAGACTGAGCTAAGCACGACCGAAACGAAAACATGGCTTCACCTGATTATTTTAGAGGCAGTAACTTTTGAGCCGTATTTTCCCGTAGATGAAGAAGATGACAGCAATAAGGAGTACTCTAAATTAAAGTACGAAGAGCAGATTGAGAAGCTCAAGTTCTTCTGTACAGAAGTTGGTGAATGCTCAGCAGAGACAGTGGAACGGTACAAGGATTCATATGAGAAAATGCTTGATGTAGGAACGGATAAGATAAAAAATAGGATAATACAAGGACTCATGGTCGTTGCGGCTGCAGGCTTGGCGGCGGCAATGGCAGGTGTGTTTGCAGGGCCAATAGCCGTAGGTCTTGCAGGAGGAGCGTTTGCGGGATTGCATGGTGCGGCGCTGACATCTGCTGCTTTAGCATATTTTGGAGGCGGCGCAATAGCTGTTGGCGGTTTGGGCATGGCAGGTGGTGTAGCCACTATCGTAGGCGGCGGTGCACTTATTGGGACGGCTGGTGGTGGAGCTGTTGCTGGTGTATTCCATTTGTTAGTCAAGAGCAATCCTAAAATAGCTCTTAGTAACGGCGCGAAGCTGAATGTGGTAATACGTGAGATAATATTGTCTGCTCAGAAGGACACCCAATACGCTCAGATGGTAATGAAAAGTTACAAAGAAGATATTTTAGCTCTCAATAGAGAACTTGCGATGATGCGTATGGAATTAGTGCTGAATGATGAGGAAATCGGCAATCTAAAGAAATCACTCGAGTATCTTGAGAGACTTTACAGAGATGCCGCAAAATTCTCAAATGACTTCCAAGTGGACTTAGGCGTTGGTGACAGTGATGAGTAAGAAAGAGGATTTACACAAATTTAAGTCCGACATTACGCAGTCACAGGAGCTGTCTGAAGAACTACGACAATCGGTAAATATACAACGAAGTGAGATGAGCGAGCTCAACGAGCGAATGGAAGCGTTGTTTGTAGAGGCAGGAGTAGAAAACAGTGCATCTAAGTATACCGAACTTGTGCAGATAGATGAGTTTAATCGTTTAGTGGACGTAAAGTTGGCTGATAAGAGCGAGGAGTTTTCACGCTTTCCCGAGTTGTCTGGAATAGAGTTGACAGTATCGGCCCTTGCAGGAATTGTTGCCGTTATTATTGATGTCTGTTTTGTGGGTACTCCGAAAACAAGTGATAAAGGTAAAGCGAAGTTTGACGGCAGTGTTTTGACGGAGCTTGTGAGAAAATTAGGAGATACAGAGATTGGTGAGATTGCGGGGAAGTTGAGTAAAAAGTGTAAGGTATCGTATGATATGGTAATTCCCGGTGGCGTCTTAACTCCAAATTTGCATAGGCTCAAGGGTCTTGGGCATGATCCATCGTTTGTGGGGCTCTGTTTTGCGGTTATGGATATTATGCTCGGGACGGTAACGTACATAGATGATATGGGGCGGATTCGAATTATTGTCAATCCGAAAAGTGCTCCATCTGAGGAGCAGAAGTTTGTAGCACTGCTGTACTATGTCGGGCATATTCTTTCTGATATGTTCACAACGAGAGGAATTGCTATACCGGGATTTTCGTTATTACAGCTCTTTGCAAACGGTGGAGCTGAGAAGTCGCTAGCGAAGACGGCTGAGAGCATGTACTTAAACGGCTATGATGTGCGACATATGGTGTCTATGTCCACGGCGGTGCTTGTGAAGAACTTAGTGCTGGATGCGTACTTTTACTTAATGCTACCTATGTCGAAGGATTCTACAGCACCGTATTTTGAGAGGGAGCTTGCCTCGGTGAAAGTTGAACTTAAAAGAGTAAAGATGCTCTTTCTTGCAAATTCTGTGGCTGTAGGCGGCAATTTAGTGAAATTCTTAGCTCCACCGGCGTCAGGAAATCCGAATGCACTGAATATGGCAGAATGGATAGAGTTTTTGTATGGTAGTGTAGACATGCTTAAGGCGGCAACACGTGCCACTGGCGCCGAGGAAATATACTTTAATCGAGGACAGATAGATAAAAACTGGGATGAGCTAATGAGCAGGAAATGATAGCTCGAGAGGGTGGTATCCACTACTACTAGGTAATCAATATGTATGAGGTGGTTCAGTGAGCATTTTAGTAGCGTGTGCCTAAAACCACCTTTTGAATTACCGCTTGATAAGTGTCCGAACGATGATAAATTCTTTGAGTACTTTCGCTCATTGGTATTTGCGCACCCAACAAAAACTAATCGACCCAAATTCTTTAAGGCTGGTGAAATTCAATATTCGCCTTGGGTCATTGCAAATTCAAAGATTACAGCAATTATGAGCAAACGTGATGATTATGTTGGCGTCAGAGTGTACACAAATTTGAGCGAAGAAATGTTCAACATACTGATTTCATTTAATAGGCTTAAGAAATACGTACAATCACGTTATACTTTAATAGAAATGATAATAAACAAAATTACAAGCATGATTAATGAGCAAGAAATTGAATGGAAAAAAAGGAAAGTCAACCGCACATTGCCGACTCTGGATATCCTACATGATATCCAGAGTATTTTTGATGAAAGACATGTTGATTATACGGTAGAAAACTTTATTTCTTATTTATCTTGTAGGCTTAGTAATACGGAAAATGTAAAATCGGTTACTCAGTTTAGAGAAGCACTATTAAATCTTATTCCGCGGTTATGCGATGCCGTTGACAATATGGAATATAATAAATGTTATGATGTTATCGCTATTGCTAATGTTAGTCCTCTGTCCACACACGAATGGTACCAATACCAAATTGAAAAGATTTTCACTTACTTGGACGATGAAAACGGTGAGAGAAATATTGGGTGGGGACTACAGCAAGCAAATAACTTTGCACAAGAATTTGCAAAGAAGTGGGTAACAATTGACACAGAAACCATGTCATTTGATGAGATTAAATTACTTGTGAGGACAGCGTGCTACTTAGAATGGAAAGAGCAAATAGCGGATTAGAACAAATAACCCCTGCTGACTATTTACACAGTCAGCAGGGGTTATTTGTTCTTATACCACGCTCCACAAAAACCGTTCTGGTAAGTGAAATTTTATGTACGGTGGATTTACTGATACCGAATTTTTTGGCAGGGGCTCTAACGGTGGTGTGGTTTTCAATCATGTACAGAGCCAGACCTTCGGATCTCTCTTCCATGTTAGCCCTCAAACACAACACTCCTACCTAAGATATGGGTTGTGAAAGTGTATGTGTGATGGAGGGCGTTTATGATTCAAAAGTCAATACTCAGTTTGGCGGATATACAATACAAGTGCAACAGGAGAAAAGTAAAGACTCATGGATAAGAACCTGCTACAATGTGTTTGCGGACAACAAAGCAGAAAGGAAGAAAAAGGCTGTTCGCAAGCTGCGCCACCGTGGGAAGCGGCGGAAAACCGTGATTTGGAAGAGAATCAAGGGAAAATACAGGTGGATGACACCATCCATGAGCGCTCGAAAAGTGCCAATAAACGTTACGTGTGAATACACCCTTAGCTCATGACAATACCACTTATTATAGAGTAAAAGACAAAACTGTTGACTTTTTTGTGATACCCATTCTAGCTACACACCGCCTGCGTCCTTGCATCTATTTTGACCACACCCACCAGCAGCGAGTCGCTGCACCCAGTTCGCACTCCACATCTGTGGGGTGCTTTTTGTTTCCCTATAGTATTGCTCGATAGACATTGACTTTATCATGTGCGCATGATAGTATAAAACCTGTATTTATATTCAAAGTCAAAACCGAAAATAGGCGGACAAACCGTCTTTACATATAAATTAAAATGTCGGAGGTACTGTATGAAAAACTCTAAATTAAGAAGCAAATTTCTGTCCCTACTCCTCGCCTTGTGCATGGTAGTGGGGCTACTGCCGGTGACGGCGTTGCCGGCACTGGCGACATCGTCCACGGGGGACTTCACTGTCACGGGCGGTGTGCTTGACACAGACTATTCCTACTCAAATAACACCTTAACCATACTTAAAGACACGGAACTGACCATCAGCGGTACGACGACGGTTGATAAAATTCTCGTGCCGACAGGTGTGACGGCGAATATTATCTTAGATGGCGTGAATATCGAGGCCACCTCGGATTCTGATGTAAATGCCGGATATGCTTTCGCTATAGAAAGCGGTGGCATTGTAACCCTTACTTTAAAAGAAGGCTCTGTCAATACACTACAAAGTCACACCGGCTATGCAGGCTTACAAGTGCCGAGCGGTGCAAGCGTAACCATAGGCGGCACAGGCTCACTTTCTGCTACAGGCGGCACATATGGCGCAGGCATAGGTGGCGGCAGTGATGTTGACAATGGAGAAGCAGCAGGCACCATCACGATAAATAGCGGTACAATAACCGCCACAGGTGGCCCGATGCTTGTTGGTGCCGCAGGCATCGGCGGTGGCAGCGGTAATCTAGGTGGCGGCAATGGCGGTATTGTCACGATAAATGGCGGCACGGTAACCGCCACGGGCGGCACGGGTAGTGCCGACAGTGCGCCCGGCATCGGCGGCGGCAAGGGCGGTACCATTGGCGGCAGCGAAGACGGCACTCACGGTACGGTCAACATTGCAAACACCATGGAATATGCGACAGGTCAATATGGACTTGGCACAGACTATACAAAGGGTACAGGCAGTGCAGTCAGCGATTTCCCGACCGATAGCCATGTCAAGGTGCGAGAAATCACCTATTGGACTGACTATGCCACAACCCCCGAAGGCGAAGGCACGCAAGGAAGCCCCTATCTCATTGAAGACGGTGCGGATTTGGCTTGGGTGGCGCAGCAAGTGAACAGTGGCGACGAGTTCAATGATAAAACCATTAAATTAGCAAATACCATCGACCTCTCGGCGCATCACTGGGTGCCAATAGGTGAGCTATATGACAGTTTTTACGGCATCTTTGACGGTGGCGGACATGAAATCTCGGGGCTTACTATAAACACGCCTGAAGCTAATTATGTCGGTCTGTTCGGTTTTGTCGGCAATGGCGGCAGAGTTGAAAAAGTCAGCGTGTCAGGCTCGGTTACCGGCAAGGACAATGTCGGCGGCGTGGTGGCATATAGTGATGGTGAGGTTGTAGGCGTCATAAGTAATGTCACGGTCAACGGCAGTACAGAAGTCGGCGGCGTGGTGGGTGACAATAACGGCATGGTTATAAACAGCTACAATACCGGCACTGTAACAGCCTCAGGCATCAATGTCGGTGGCGTGGTGGGGTACAACAACATTGCTAAAAGTGTTGCAAATTGCTACAATACCGGTGATGTTACAGGTATTAAAGGTGTCGGTGGTGTGGCGGGATTTAGCGAGGGTAAGGTTATAAACAGTTACAATATCGCTAAGGTCAACGGCGATAGTGAAGTTGGCGGTGTGGTGGGAAGCAACTACGGCAGCGTCGAAAACAGCTATTGGCTGGCGAGCGATGCTTTACTCGGTGTCGGCAAATCTTCCAACTCCACCGAAACCAATGTCAAGTCGTTTGCAGATGCAAGCTCAAAGATTACATGGGACGACAACACAGAACATGCAAACCTCCTCGAAGCGCTCAACGCAGGTGCGGCGGCGTACAATGAAGATGATAACTCCTGGATTGCCGCCAAAGAATGGCGTGTGGGGCAAAACGGCGGATACCCCGTATTTGCGACCACTTGGGGCGATTATGTTGAAGTGGTCGCCGAAGTAGACGGCGTGTACACTATCACAAGGCCCGGGCAGCTTGCCTGGGTGGCAGAGATGGTGAGTGGCGGCTGGAACAGCTTCATAGGAAAAACCATCAAATTAGAAAACCCCATCGACCTCGGAAAGCATCTATGGCTGCCGATAGGTAACAGCAGTGGCAATTTCTACGGCACCTTTGACGGCGGCGGACACGAAATCTCGGGGCTTACCATAGACACGCCCGAGGCCGATAATGTCGGCCTGTTCGGTTATGTCAGTAATAGCGGCACGGTTAAAAACGTCGGCGTGTCAGGCACGGTAAGCGGTAAGGACAATGTCGGCGGTGTGGTGGGAACTAATGAGGGCGTGATTATAAACAGCCACAGCAATGTCACGGTAACAGGTGTAAGTCAAGTCGGCGGCGTGGCGGGCAGCAATGACGGCACGGTCGCAAACAGCTATAACACAGGCAATGTCGGCGGTAATAGTACAATCGGCGGTATTTCCGGTGCGGTCAGCGCTACGATCAGCGGTACGGTCACAAACTGTTATAACGTCGGAGCAGTGTCCGGAAAAGGCTCCAGTACCAGCATCGGTAGCCTGATAGGTAATCTTGGTGTTGGTGCAACGATTAATAACAGTTATCACTTGGCCGACAGTAGTATAGCATCCGTTGGGTTAACGTATGGAACTACTACCAATGTCGAGACCTTTGATAGCGACCAAGTAATTAACGCCGGCACATACAGCGATAAAACCCTCACAACCGCCCTTAGCGCAGGTGCAGCAATCTACAATAACACCAATCCCGAGGCTTCGGCGTATGTATGGCTTGATGGCACAGGCGGTGGCTACCCCAACTTGGGTAGCGAGGGAATATATGCAGTCACAAGCGAGTTTGAAAGCGTAGGCGGCACGGTTACGACAGACGCCGATGGACAGGCGACAGGTGGCGCAACCGTAACCATCACCGCCACGGCAAACAGTGGATATACGGTGGACGATATCAGCGTAACAGGTGTCGACGGTACTACCGACATTACAGTAACCGACACAGGCGCAGATAATAAGTATACCTTCATCATGCCGACACAAGCTGTCACGGTGGCGGTGAACTTTGCGCCGGTGCTGGAGAATGTAGCCTACATAGACGCTGACGGAACGGCGCAGACGGCATCCGATGTAACTCAAATCACCAAAGACACCACACAGCTTAAAGCAGGTTGGTATGTGGTGAACAGTGCGGTAAGCCTCAGCGAAACGCTCGGCATCAACGGCGAGGTGCATTTGATTTTAGCGGACGGCGGCAGTTTGAGCGTGTCGACGGAGAACAGCAGTGCGATTTTGGGCGGCGAGAGTGACAGCCTAACCATCTACGGGCAGAGTGGTGGCACAGGTAGCCTAAGCGCCACCGCCTCGGGAGCAAACTCCAATGGTATTTTCGGAGGCTTTGTAACCATCAACGGCGGTACGGTGAGCGCAAGAGGCATAGAATACGGAATACGTGCCGGAAAGCTCACTGTCAACGGTGGCACAGTAAGCGCAATAAGTGAAGCAAGCGGCAAAGGCATTACTGCCGATAAAATCACCTTTGCGGTCGGTATGCAATATGCGACTTCGATGTCCTTGATTGAAGAGGATGCAAACTTCAGTGTCGGCGATGTTAGCAGTTCCGATATGATGAGCAATGTCAAGGTGCGTGAGATCACAAGCTCTTGGGTGGATCATGCAAATGCCGGCGACATTGATTGGACAGCTCAAAACATCACAATCGAAACAGCGGCACAGCTTGCGCACTTAGCAAAACTGGTGAACGACAACACTGATGATTTCAAGGGGCAAACCATCACCCTCGCAAGCCCCATCGACCTTGGCGCACATCAGTGGGCGCCGATAGGTACGAATAAAGCCTATGCGATTCGCTTTAGAGGCACCTTTGACGGCGCAGGTCATGCAATTACGGGGCTGTATGTCAACACGCCCGAAGCCAATAATGTGGGTCTGTTCGGCTATATCCAAGACAGCACGGTTAAAAATGTCAGCGTTAGCGGCTCGGTCACAGGTGCAACCAATGTCGGTGGTGTGGTGGGGACTAGCCACTCCGGCACGATTACAGACAGCCATAGTAGTGTCACGGTAACAGGTGCAAATCAAGTCGGCGGTGTGGTGGGCAATAATATCGGCACGGTCGCAAACAGCTATAACACTGGCACGGTTACCGGTACAGGCAGCGCTGTCGGCGGTGTGGCAGGGCTTAACGACAAGGGCGCTGTCGTAAACAGCTACAATGCCGGCGATATTAGAGGTGACCACAGTGTCGGCGGCGTGGTTGGGTACAACCACGGCGGCGATGCCACCGGCACAGTCGCAAACAGCTACAGCACAGGCACGGTCACAGGCAACGATTATGTCGGCGGCGTGGTTGGGTCCATCTATGCGCGGGACAATGGAACCGCTACCGTAAAGAACAGCTATTACTTAGCCAAAGACGGCGCGAGAGGCGTGGGAAATATTGACGGCTCGGGCACTAACACCATCACCAATGTCGGCTCGTTTAGCGGTGCAAGCTCGGCGATTACTTGGGATACCAGCACCCACGACGGTAGCACCTCCTACGAAAACCTCCTAACCGCCCTAAATGCCGGAGCGAAAGCATATAACGCCACTGTCACGGAAAACTACGCCGCAGAGTGGCTTGCGGACAATGCCACAACCCCGACCAACAGCGGTTACCCTGTGTTGGGCAGCGTGCATTGGGGAATGGTGGCTAATGCCGGTGACGCTACTTGGAACGAAGACACTATAGTAATCGACACTGCCGAGGAGCTTGCACATTTGGCATATTTGTTCAACAACGATTCGAGCTTTGAAGGCAAAACCATCACCCTGGGTGCAAACCTCGACATCGGTGCGCACGAATGGATACCGATAGGCAAAGCAGGTAGCACCTTCACCGACACCTTTGACGGTAAGGGACATACCATAACAGGTCTAAGAGTCAACATGCCAGATACCAACAATGTAGGCTTGTTCGGTGTTGTTGGCACAAGCGGAACGGTACAAAATCTCGGTGTGTCCGGTTCGGTTACGGGAAGGGACAATGTAGGCAGTGTGGTCGGGTCGAACAGTGGCAAAATTACTAACTGCTACGGTGCCGGCACAGTCACGGGCAATGAATTTATCGGCGGTGTGGCGGGAAATAACAACGGCACGGTCACAAACAGCTATAGCACCTGCACCGTCAACAGTGTAAATCATGGCGGCGGCGTGGTGGGGCATAACAACGAGGTGGTAGGCGTAAGCTCTACTATAGAGAACAGCTACTACTTAGCCCAAAGCGGCATTACAGGCGTGGGGCGCAAATACGACAATGCCACCATTATAAACGTAGGCTCGTTTGCTGCGGCGGAAAACTCAGCGATCGACTGGGATCTCGGCACCCATGACGGTAGCACCTACTATATAAGCCTCCAAGATGCCCTAAATTTCGGCGCCTTGGCATATAACAGAACAGACCCTGCTCCTACGATTTTGGCCAAGGGCTGGGAAGTGCAAACAGACACAAACGGCGGTTACCCCATGTACAGCGATAAAGCGATAAGAGCCGCCGATCCGACTATTACAACGCCGCTCGAAGCTGCGGTGTATACACCTGACGACATGGATGCAACCGCTCTCGATGCTACCGCTACCGTAACCGACGGCGGTCAGCTCAGCTATCAGTGGTACAGAAATACAGAAAATAGTAGTGCAAACGGCACAGAGATTGTGGGAGAAACAGCCGCAAGCTTCACACCGCCCATCGATGAGCTTGGCACTATCTACTACTATTGCATTGTTAAAAACACTATAAGCGAGGCTCTGCTTGATACCACATCTCAAGTGACATCGAATGTCGCAGAGATCACCGTCGCCGAGGTAGGCGTAACGCTTGATATAACTTCGGTTACGGCAGGCGGTCTGGCAATATACGCGGCAACACCCAGTGATATCACAGCCTTTGCTGTTAGTGCAGACAGTACAGATGTGACCGATACGGTGACGTGGTCGCTGTCCACAACGGCAGACGGAACGGGTGAAATGCCAGCAAATTCGGGCGTTTCGCTCAAGGCGGACGATAATTCTATCATTAAAACCAGCAAAACAGCCCCGGTAGGCACCTATTATATGGTGGCAACCTCCACAGACGCCAATGCCTTTGGCGATGGCGAAGCCACCGCCTCGGCAGAGTTCACCGTAAGTCGAGAGGCATCGGAGGCATATAGTATAGTCGTCGTGCATGATGAATATATCACCGATGGTTTAACGGTGGAAAAGAAAGCAGATCTTGACGGCATGGGTTCCGAGGTAAGCGTAAATATCCCGACTTTAGCGGAAGGTGAACTGGAGAAACACGTCACCGCCTATGTCTTTGACCAGTATGACGAGGTCATGCCGAACGAAACGGTAACTTGGGACGGTAATTACACTGAATTAGACATTGACGGCTATACCTTTACGGTAGACCCCAACAATCCCAACAAGGCCACAGCTGTCTTTACCGCCGCCGGCGCAGCTGCTGTTGCGAATAGTGCCAAGGCTCTATATATCAACGCAAGAGCAGGCTGGAGTTCTGGTTCCAATACCTTTTCCATTGCAAAGCGTGAAGATGCCAACGTTTCCTCCATGAAGCTCTTTGTCGATCAGGAGGAAATAGGCGCAGAGGACACTGTCGTAAAACCGGCTTCAAGCGGTGCTGACAATACAACCCGCACCTACACCGTCAAGGGCTATGACCAGTACGGTCTATTGATGGAGACAGCACCGAGCGCAACATGGGAATTGAATCCCTATGAGGGTGAAGCTGATTCTGCGGTTAGCCTGGAAAAAACCACGGCAAGTGATTCTAACACCGTAAGTGTAAATCACGCCGCGGTCACAAACAAGGTACACACACTAACCGCTACGAGCGGCGCTGTAGAAGTTTCGACAAATATCACCGTTGTGGACATCGACATCACATGGCCGACGGTGACGTTGGTAGATAACAGCCCGACCTACGGCGACAACTGGACGGAACTTCTGAGCATCTCGAACGACGGCAGAGCCGAATTAGACGGTGCATTGCAGGAGGGTACTTTCTCCATCGTGTCGGCCGTGCCCGATGCGGGCACGCAGAGCTATAGCTTAAACTGGGTTTCAAATGCCAAACAGGCGGACAACACTACACCGCTGTATAATGTGACCGAGAGCTTCGATCAAATACCGAATGGTACGGGAATCGAGATTGGCCAGAAAGCGCTGAGCGTGACGGGGCTCACCGCCACAGACAGAGCCTATGACGGTACAACGGCTGTCACGCTCACGGGCGGTGAGATAACGGCTGACCAGTTTGTCAATGGTGATACTATGGCAAGCCTCACAGGCTTTACCATGCCGACAAGCGGCACGGTATCAAATCCCAACGCAAGCGAAAACACCAAAGCGGTCAACTTTGCGTCAGGTTCGTTTGATACCACAAGCACAAACTACACAATCACAGTTCCTATGAATGTGACGGTGAATATCACAAAGGCTGATATCACAGGTATAGTAAGTGGCGAAATACCTACACCTGCCACTATCTTAGCCAATGACACAAGCAACAACGCAAGCGCCGCTTCGCTGAAAACCTATGCCGGCTTGCCGAGCGATGTTGATGTCAACTACGGCGATAGCAAAACGGTAAATCTCGGTATTACATGGACTGATACCGCAGACTACGACCGCAAGGGCGGTATCTACACCTATACGGGCACGCTTACGGTAGGTGACAACTTCAACACCTATTCGGGTGATATAGAAGTGACTGTCACTGTCACACCCGTAACCGCTACCTTGAGTTTGTCCACTACTACACTAACCAAAGCCATGAGCGTGGTGGACGCTGCGACTGATTATGCGGCACTGGGTCTGCCCACCGCAATTACCGTGGACTATGACAACAATGTTGCGGACACCACCTATTCCATCACCGAATGGAATAAGACGATGGCACAGCTTAAAGCCATTGATGCCACGAGTGCCGATGTGGTGGAAACCTTGACGCCCACATTCACCGCACCCGATTGGGCGACCTTGAGCAGCACGCCCACCTTCGAGCTGACCATCACCGCAAAATACCCCGTGACAGTAACCGCCACCGCTCCCGACGATGTGACCTACGGCACCGCTTTGGGTGACCCCTCTGCAATGCAGACAGCCCTTGACGATGGCACGGACAGCGATGCTGACACGAACAACAGCTACACCTACGAGTACAAGCTGAGCACAGCAGACGACAGCACCTACACCGAGACAGCACCCACTGATGCGGGTGCATACACCATGCGAGCCACGTTGAATAGTGACAGTCACTCCGGCAGTGATACCGATACATTCACCATCAACAAGAAAACGCTGACAAGCAGCATGATAGCCGATATCGCCGCTGTGACCTACAACGGCAATGCGCACGAACCCACACCGACCGTGACGGACGGCGATTTGCTTGATCGTGCGGATTACACCGTCAGCTACGAGAACAACACCGATGCCGGCACGGCGAAGGTAATTCTGACGGCAAGTGCGACGGGTAACTACATAGACGCAGACCCCAAGGCGAACAAGGAGTTTACCATCGAAAAGGCTAGCATAGCCGGGCTTGTGCCGACCATCAGCGGTACTGCCGAAGTTGGGCAAGTGCTCTCGGCAGATCTGCCCACGGTGAGTAGCAGCGAGCTGACTTGGAAATGGTTCAGAGGTGATGACGAAATCGGCGGTGCAACCGAGGCAACCTACACCTTGACGGTTGCCGACTCGAACAAAGCAATCTCCGTACAGGCGTTCGCCATACCTGATGGCAATTACACAGGGAATAGCCCTAAATCCATAGACGATGTCACCGTTGCCAAAATGGCAATCAGCGGCGTGGTGAACATTACAGACAGCACAGGCGATACTATCATCGTGGGCGATACCTTGACGGCAAGCGATAGCGCTATTCTTCCGACAGAAGCTAAGGGTGGAAGTTTTGCTTGGTATCGCAACGACACTATCGGCGAACCGATTGCCACCACTGCGGCTTATGATGTGATAGACGGCGATGCAACCTTGATTGTAGTCTACACACCGACCGCAAACTTCGACGGCACGGTGCAAGCGACTGTAGAGGTGGGCAAGACACAGCTAACTGCAGTACCGACCATCACAGGCAACACAACTTTGAACAGCGAACTCACCGCAACGGTAGCAGGACTGACTATCACCACCGACTACACATTGCAATGGCTACGGGATGGCGCTCCGATTGACGGTCAAACGGCGGTGAGCTACACGATTGCCAAAGCCGATTTAGGCAAGACCATCACGGTAAAAGCCATCGGCACGGGTACTTACACCGGCGAAACGGTATCAACTGACAGCAAAATTATCGCCGCCACAGTCCCCGAAGCACCGAGCGTCACCGCCACAGCAGGTGACGGTCAAGTTACCCTGTCGTGGACAGCATTTGACGGTGGCAGACCGATAACGGGTTATACCGTGCAGATGGGCAGCGAAGCTCCGATCGAGCTAACGCCGAATATCACAAGCTATGTGTTTGAAAATCTGGAAAACGGCACGGCGTATGACTTTACCGTAAGTGCCACAAACGGTGAAGGCACAAGCGCAAACGGTACGGCGAGTGCTACGCCGGCAGTGCCCCCCACAGGCAGTGGCGGTGGTGGTGTAGCCACACCCGACAACACTGTTGATTCAGAAGAACCCCTCACAAGCGACGATTTCAAGGAGCTTGCAGAGAGTGGCGATAGCCTGACGGTCAACGGCGACGATGAGATCGAAGCCGAGTTCGACACAAATGCACTTGAGGCAATCTTAGGCGAAGCCGAGGGCAAAACGGTTGAGTTCATCGCAAAAGAGGCTGACGCAAGCGATGTAAACGACGCACAAAAAATCGTAATCGGCGATAATCTCGTACTTGACCTACGTGTACTCGTAGACGGCGTAGAGTTTACGGACTTTGCGACAGGTGAGGTTACAATCAGCTTGCCATATACACTTGCAGACGGCGAAACGGCGGCAAATCTCAAGGTCTACTACGTGGACGATGAGGGCAACAAGACGCTGATTGAGAGCAGCTTCGTGGATGGCATTTTGACCTTCAAGACAAATCACTTCTCACTCTACATGGTGACATACGAGGCGATGAGTTTTGTCGATGTCATGGCTGACGACTGGTACTACGACGCAGTTCTGTACGCAGTGGAAAACGGGCTGTTCAACGGCGTGAGTGAGACGGAGTTCGCTCCCAATGTAGCGATGAACCGTGCGATGATGTGGACGGTACTGGCGAGAATGAGCGACGTTGATACCGACGGCGGAGCAGAGTGGTATACAAAGGGCATGGAGTGGGCTATGGAGAACGAAGTGTCAGACGGCACAGACCCCATGGGTAACCTAACCCGTGAGCAACTTGTGACCATGTTGTACCGCTACGCAGGAAGCCCCGTGGTAGACGGTATGCTAAGCTACCCCGATGATGACATGGTGTCCGAATGGGCATATGAGGCGTTCATCTGGGCGGTAGACGCAGGAGTTATCACAGGTATGGACGACGGCACGCTCGCACCGCAGGGTGAAGCGACGAGAGCACAGGTAGCGACCATGCTCATGAGATATCTCACAGCGGAATAAGTAAAACTATACAAAAATGCGGTCACCAAACGGTGACCGCATTTTCAGTCTGTAAAGAACATCGCTTTTGGTGAGGGATAATGGTAAAAAGGAGAGAGGAAACAGAGAAGCTGATACCGAGATGTTTGTGAAGGGTGAGCACGAGAGTCGGCTTGCCTACGAGGCATAAGCCGTTTGACTTAAACTACTAATCGCATCACGTTCCACGAAAACTGTCCTGATAATCGAAACCGAAAGAACATCCTCCGCTCTCTCTTCCATGTTAGCCCTAAAGCACAACACTCCTACCTAAGATATGGGTTATGAAAGTGTATGTGTGAGTGGAGACGTTTATGACGGTGGGAGAATGTGAAAGTAGAAGTCTTTATCTACTCTGCGTTATTGTCAAAATCACACAAATGATATATAATTATTAATAATAAGGCGTGTTGTGTAAAGGAGTGAAACAATATGAAGAAAACTATATTACTAGCATTGACTTTAATGTTGACACTACTCACAGCTTGTGCCGTGTCATGGCAATCACAAAAAGTAGAGCCGATAGAAAAAGACAGACCTGATCCAATACCAATCCAAACACCCATGCAAAGCCCAATACTACAACTCTACCCCTCGCCTCTACCGACACCCATCACGCCGTATGAACAGCGTAGCTCGCTTCCGAGCTTTGACTACGAGATAGACCGTGTGTTCTATGCTGAGGGATTTGCCGAGGAGGGCATGGCATTTCTGTTTATGAGCGAAGCTGATGCCGAGGGGCGCATAGATTTCGACATCTATATGACGCAAGTGTGGCATTTCGATAATGAATATGGCGAGAGGTCATGGTACGCAAACGACACCTACACAGTTCGGGACTACTACCCCGGATCTGAATATAGTGTTACTCTGGCGAAGAACAATGAAAATCCAAACAATTACTACCAATCAGTTTTTCAGGTCACAGATCCTTACGCTACTCTGAGCGTTGGCGATGCTGTGGCAACTCTTTCAGTGGATAAAGAGGTAATGGAAAAAGACTATAACATGAACGAGAGAGTATATTATTTTCCGACGGAACTTACGGAGCTCACAATGACTGAGGCAAACGAGGCGTTTTGTAATATGCCACTCTTTAAAGATGAAGTCATATGGCCACTCGACAGAAGGATGACTTTAGAGGAAGTGGAAGCCGTGCTTGGAGAATCGACGGAAAACGTAGATCAGACGGAGTTCTACTTTGGAGAAAATTTGTCTGTTAGTTATAGTAGCGCTCTTTACATGAAAAGTTCATTTAGATGGATTACAACTATCCGATCAAGCATACCTGAGTTCATTCCGAGAGTGAGGGGCATAGAGATAGGCGATGATATGGACTATGTGCTGAGTCGTTTCAAGAATAAGGCGGGGGATAGAGAGGCAATTGTAGAATTAATAGAATCAGATCCTAGTGAGAATGAACGTTCTATGTATGGACTTTCCACCTTAGTAAGCCCCTGTGGCTACTTGCAGGTCGCTAACTATATGGATACTTACGATATCATTCTACTCTATGATGGCGATATTCTGAGAATATACTTCGATGAGCACTACCGTGTTGCGATGATAAGTATAGTTATACCAACTTAAAACGTGAAAGGCAATAGAGGATGAAAGAGTGATGAGGATGAAGAAAATCATATTACTTGCACCAATTCTAATTCTTGCATTACTCACAGCTTGCACTGCGCCGACGACGCCAACGGAGTCACCTACGTCAACACCGATGCAAATGCCAACAGTGGCTCCGACTGTGTCACCGACACAAACGCCGACGCCAGCGCCTACACCCGAATATGTGCCGGGTGAGACACCCGACCCGAGCTACACACCCTTAGAGCGTACATATGACATCACACCCACTATTACCGAGGATAGGAGTGTGTCCATACAAAACCCTATAGAAGTAGACTCCAATACGGTTCTCCCCGACTACTATCCGCCGCTCGCTTTCGTACCGACTAAGGTGTGGCGTGCAGAGCCGAGCGCGGGCGAGGAGGGCGCTCATGCACTTATGTATATGAGTGATATTGAAAATGACGAGTTTATATTCACCGTGTATTCTTACAATACATGGGAGGATTACACACTTAACGGAGAAGAAAACCTCAGCATATACTTCACTGCAAGGGCCGTGAAAGATGGTGAGGTATACCGCTTTGCCTATGATGCGAGTAGCACGGAGTTTAATACGGCAGTGAACTTGGATGCTCCGTCAAACTATGATGCGCTGTATATGGATAACGGGGATATAGACTTCGCCCTTTTTAAAAAACTCAGCGGAGAAATAAAAATTAGCGACAATTCGGTAGAAATAGTGTATACAGATGCTGTCGCTGCGGATCTTGTTGCCGAGCTCAATACTATTGTGAAGTTTGATGATGAGGCTCCGCATACATACTTCGAGGGCTTTCCTCAACGCAAGGTGTATTGGCCGTCGGAATTTACATCGGTGAGTGAGAGTGAAATGGGTCAAGTGATGTACGATATGCCACCGTATTATACGGAATTTCTGTTACCGACCGATGATGCTGAGGTAGTTGCTCAGCTTCAAATGTATATGCAATTTACGTATGTAAGCACCGAAAAGCCGCTTATTTTCAGAGGTATAAATATAGGCAGCCGTGCCGAGGATGTTATTTTACGCCTACCGCACAACTTGGATAGCCTTGATACCTTGGACACGAGGCTCGGCAGTGTGAACTTGTATGGAACTATGAACCAAATAATGTACAGCGAAGGAAATATGAGTTATGCATTATTTTTATTGTAGCAGTTATAGGTATACTTGCTATCTGTGCAAAGCTATGGAGGAATGTTATATATAGATTTAAGATAAAAGAAGTTAGGCTCCCAACAAACACAGTACTACATGAAAACTCGGCTGATAAGGATAGCATCCTCAATAAAAATATAGACGAGATAGTATATTTTTTTGAGGAAACTAAATATAGTGTGGTTTTCTTTGAAGACTTGGATAGATTAAGCAAACCTGATGTTTTTGTGCGACTTAGAGAATTAAATACATTAGGAAGATATTTTATTTTTCGTTAATTCTGACTGAAGTGGACATAGACACTTTATGCTGTATGAATCAAGATACAGACAGTGTTGAACGATTCTTCAGAGAGAACAATGATGTATTAATGCGTTTGGTCGATGTTCCAAATGACAAAATTATAGATGTAGTCCGAAGTCTGAAAATTGAGTTTGCAGAAATTGAAGTAGAGGGTGTGCACTCAGATATACTCGACTACATTTTTTAAAATCAACACTATAAGCTCAATCAAAATATGGTAAAGAGAATTGTTGAACACAAAGACAAGATAGCCTTGAGCTGGGAAAATGTTATTTTATATTGGGAGAAAAAACAATTCAGTGACTCACTAATAAATTATCTCGATAAACATGCTGATACACTCAAAGTAATGAGCAGTGCCTCAGTTCTAAACGAGTTTATAGATATGCTCATTCTGTGCAATATTAGCGATGAAAGCTTTTTCAAACTCCTTCCATGGATGCCACGTATAGATCTTAATTTAGAGATTGGCTCAATTGCGGAAATCCGAGTCACATATTTGATTGAAATTAAATACTTCGATTTTACAATAGAGAGATGCAAAGAGATACTAGCGGCATATCCACAATTAGGTATAGAGTTTATATTAGCTTATGAAGAAGACTATATGAAACTCCATGGTCAAATAGAAATCGATACTAAGCTCTTTGAAGCCTTGCTGCCAAAGCTTATGCAGAATAATATGCAAAAACTATTTGATGAATATGGGATGAGTCTATTAAGTGAAGAAATTGCTAAAATAGCACTTGAGCAGGGGTTATCAATTGACAAAACAATGTTTGATGCTATGTGGGAGAAACTATCAGTCGAAGACAAAGAAACACTGATGATGAATAATTTGCAGCTCTTGGGAGCAGACGACCTTGAAGCTTGCTTTGCCCAGCTAGGCGAAAAATACTCAGGTTTTCTTTACAGAAGTAAACGCCACGATGTGAAATTATCAGATACCGCCACTAATCGCAAACTAGCTGAGAGACTAAAAGATGTTTCTTATATTACGAGTTACACTCGTAATATAAAGAATAGTAGAGTGGGGATACTATTATGTAGAATAAAGGCAACTCATTAGGCTATTTTGAATAGTCACTTAAGAGAAATTGCCTCAGATGGATTTATTTTTTAACCCAATTAAATAATGATATCCCGAAAACGGACATTACTGATATGCGTAAGTTGTGAAAATTCTAAAAGTAATAAGTACGCCCCTCCGCTGACTGCATTTGCAGATAACGGAGGGGCGTACTCACATAAGCCTTTACAAGAAGATGCCATCGAACTTAGTTCTGGATGCACTTAAGATTTGCAGATACCGAATCTTCAGTCCTACTTATACACGATGTGATTTAAAAGGCAATGATGAAGAAGGCGAACTCCCAAAGTTCATCCACTCTCCGTTGGCTTGTCCACCAAGAGAAATATCAAACCCATCAACATCATCAATATCCGTCATTCCTGTTTCTTCGCAGAGTGTTTCAAGGATAACTTTCGTTAATTCCTCAGATGTATTCCAACTCCTAAAAGCAATATTATTTCCGCATAAATTGCCTTGAAATTTTGCAAAAATATCATCATCAAGCTCAGCTTCGGTATCGGTATACCACTCTGCTAACTGTGTGTCCATTCTTGGCGCTCCATCTATATTTTGTTGCCGACGAGTAACTGTCAATTCACCATAACTCATACCAACACGAGGAAAAGCAGGAATGTCTGTTTTGAGATGTTTTACAAGGTCAACAAATGGACGTTCTGCACCAATCGGAGGGAGTTGATTAGGGTCGCCAACAAAAATAATCCGTTTCGCTGTCTTGAGTGCTTCAATTAAAGCACCGAACATTTCTTCAGTTAGCATGGAACATTCATCAATAATAGCTGTGTCAGGTACACCGACGGCAGGAGCATTTGATAAATGATACTGCATTGTAATATAATCAAAGCGTTTATTTTGAATTAAAAACTGCGCTACTGTTTTAGCGGTAGCTCTTATTCCCTGTGCGTCCATAGCTTGGCTCATTCTAACACGAGCTTTTCCCGTTGGGGCTAAGAGCAGTATTCCACCATTTTTCACTTGCTCGGAACTACATAGTAATGAAAGTAACGTCATAAGCAAGCGTTTTTTATATTATAACATATTTTTTCAAAATATTTATATTTAACGAAATAATGGTTGGTTATCTTTCTGTTGTTTTGATTTTTTGTTTTTTTACGCTTTGTACATTATTTTAGGGTTTATCGGCATAATAAACTTTATAAATCGGATATTTCTATTTAAGCACAATGGTTTTTGCATAAATACCAGTAAGCAATGAAATTAAAATAGCACCAAAAACAATGAAACTTTCATAACCGATTAGATATTCAAAAGCTACTCCATAAAGTGCTTGACCGAGTGGTGACGCAAGCATACCAAATGCCATTACAAATGACATAACCTTGCCTATCATACTTTCAGTAGTTTCACTTTGAATAAAGGTGATAATCATGACTGATGCTAAAGTTGATACACACATAACTAAAAAAGCACTTATTAAAATTAAGATAT
>CAYIYZ010000008.1:0-101557 GCA_964367935.1 uncultured Oscillospiraceae bacterium | reverse complement strand
GTCGAGGATGTCAAAGCGAAAGCCGAGGACACAGAGTCAATGAGTCGAAGATGTCAGAGTGAAAGCCGAGGGCACAGAGTCAATGGGTCTAAGATGTCTATGCAGGAATAGCGTTTGTTAACAGGAGCTTTGTTAATTTAAGGATAGTTTCGGGGCAGTTATGTACTATATAGTACTGAGGTATGTAAATTAACATTCCTTCATTGATGCCACAGGTAAAAGAGATACCGAGAGGTATCCGGTGAAAGCCTAAAGACGGATTCTTGGTGGATCGGTGACAGTGTCGGGTGAAAACCAATAGGACACGAAGCCCCAGAATATGTACAGCACCGGATTTATAGTTTTATATATATTAAGGGTCAGGGAGTAGCAATTATATAAGAAATGTATCCGATGAGCTTACAGAAAACCATATAGTTTTTTATATAGAATCCGCTAAACGTAGAGTCGCAGGTATTTCACAAAGCGCACGAGCATATTGTCAGAGGCACACAGCGGAGTCATAGCTCGGCTGAGTTTCAGACACATATTATATGATAGCTCACTCATTTTACAGAAAAGACTAAGTAAACGTCAGTGCGTAGGTATGCATGGTAAAGCTAAGGAGCTGAGTACAGTTCCACTGCAGATGTCATGTACTAATTCGAAAAGGCGTAGCGTCATCTTAACTTATTCTGATATAGATAGACAATGGCAGAAATCCTGATTTGGCACAGATTTAAGTTAGAGCTGTAACTGATTGAGTATGGAGTATAGATATAGTAAGCTTGTGTTTGATATGGGGCTGGATTTGCGAGCGTGATAAAAAGTGCATGACTGCTTTGGTCGGCACAGAATTTATCCCATAAAGAAGCCAAGACAGTATAGTGGAACCATATGATGTGAGAATAATTGCGGAGGATAATCATCCAAGACTACGGTGAACCGAGCTTATACTATGGCTGAGCCGATGGTATCGAAAAAAGGTGAACGATAATACGAACCGTAAGCGGTACGATATGCAATGTTATTGTGAGACGAGACAGAACTTTTTCGGTGCGATTCTTTCTACGTAGAGTTATTAAGCGCTACGTACAGTGAAAGGACAAGTGAATATAATCAAACAACATTACTAAGCAAGCCACAACTTTCGTTGTGGCTTGTGTTTTTGTTTCGGGACGATGTGGAAGTGTCCCGAAATTTTTCTTCCAAAAACTTTATTCTTTTAGCTTTAGGAAAATAATTTATTAGGTTACAATAACTCCTCCACATTCAGTTGCATAGTGAATATTCGAAAGTTACCAAAAAATTAAAACTGTGTAAAATCAAGGGTTTTGCACATTTCCAACAGGGTTTCCAACAGCCTTTACCCCTATCTCCTTCATTAAATATTCATAATTCTCGCTTTTTCGGTTTACATAATCTTCTTTTGCGCATTATCTCCGCTTTTTGATGTTGACGAAGCCTAAAGCGAGTATTACAATTAACTGTGGTGATTTTGAGTGCCGCTGCTCATAAATGTACTGCTTTTCACCCTTAATTTCTGCTTTTAAGCGTGGCGGTAGCATATAGCAATGCCTCGCACAGTGCATCTATGTCCGCCTCCGTATTGAAGCGTGAAAAACCAATGCGCAGTGCACTGTCAATTAGCTCATTTCGTAAATTCATGGCACTCAGTACGTGACTGCGCTTGCCTTTTTTACAGGCTGAACTGCGTGAGACGTACACAGATCTCGATTCTAACACATTCATTAGCACCTCGGCAGGATAACCGGGCATGGAAATCGGCAGGATATGCGCTGCACCGTCTGATATGAACACAAGCTCGGGCAGAGTCTCACTCAGCCTCGCTACAGCATATGCTCGCAAGCTCGTGAGCTTCTCAAATACCTTGCCATCTGCATTTGCGGCACGCACTGCGGCGGCAAATGCAGAGATGAGCGGCACGGCCTCAGTGCCGGCACGCCTCTCACCTTCCTGTGCTCCGCCCACAATAATAGGCGGAAGTCGCAGACCCTCACGCACATACAGTGCGCCTATGCCCTTAGGTGCGTGGATTTTATGTCCCGACACGCTTATTAAATCCGCGCCCATACTTTTTGCAGTGAAGGGTATTTTCATAAACGCCTGCACCGCATCTGTATGTAAAAGCGTTGATTTATTTTGCTTTTTTATAATTTTAGAGATTGCGCCTATGTCCGTGACAGCGCCCGTCTCATTATTGACGTACATGAGCGTGACAAGTGCTGTATCGGGGCGCAGAGCTTGTCGCACATCGTCTATCGATATTTCTCCCTGTGCATCGGGTTTGAGTCTTGTGACCTCGAAGCCTTCCGACTCCAAAATCTCTAAAGGGCGCAGTACTGCGGAATGCTCCGTTTCAGAACTTATTATATGTTTGCCCACTCTTTTGTTGAGTCTTGCAGCGCCCAGCACTGCCATATTATCAGATTCCGAACCACTTGCTGTGAACACGAGTTCCGTACTCTTACAGTACAGAGCATCCGCTATCTCTTTTCTTGAGGCATCCATCAGCTTTTTAGCGCGTCTTCCTACCGTATGTGTTGACGAAGGGTTGCCGTATTCCACGGTAATTGCATGATAGGCAGCGTCCGCTGACTCTTTACACACAGCGGTGGTAGCCGCATTATCTAAATATATTTCCATTTAACATCTCTCTTTTCACATCTACATTTTCGGGGGTAATTCATGAGGTACATTATAAACACTTTAGGCTGTAAGGTCAACCAGTATGAGACACAAGCTATAGACAGCATTTTACGTGACCGAGGTCACAAGGCTGCAGCTAAGGGCGAGAGTGCCGATGTTGTCATAGTTAACAGCTGTGCCGTTACGGCGGAGAGTGGCAGAAAATCACGTCAAGCTCTGCGCGCACTTAAACAGCGGCATCCCGAGGCTCTGTCCGTCATCTGCGGCTGTTGGTCGCAGGTCGAGAGCACCGAGGCACTCGATTTGGGTGCTGACATTGTATCGGGTAGTACCGACAGACTAAAGCTCATAGACGATATAGAACGTGCGCTCAGTAGTCGTGAGAGTATACTTAACATAGATAAACCCTTTGAGCGTCGTCAATTTGAAAGGCTACCCTCGGGCGCATTTTCCGAGCACACGCGAGCCTATCTTAAAATAGAGGACGGTTGCGCAAATTTTTGCACCTACTGCATCATCCCATATGCACGTGGCGGTGTACGCTCATTGCCACTTAGCGAATGTGTCGCAGAGGCTGTATCTTTGGCGGAGCGAGGCTATAAGGAGATAGTTTTGACGGGCATAGAGCTCTCGTCCTACGGCAAGGACTTAAAAGATGGCACCGCACTCATTGACACCATATGTGCCATTGCCGAAGCCGTCCCATCTGTGCGACTGCGTTTAGGCTCCTTAGAGCCAACAGTTGCGTCCGATGAGTTTTGTCGGCGTTTGGCTCAGTATAATAACATTTGCGGGCATTTCCATCTCTCCTTACAGTCAGGCTCAGACAGCGTACTAAAACGCATGAACAGGCACTATGACACCGCCGTGTTCAGTCAGTGCGCTAACAATCTGCGCCGTCACTTCCCCGACTGCGCTCTGAGCGCCGATGTCATCGTCGGTTTTCCCGGGGAAACTGAGACGGAGCATGAGGAAAGTTTGCGTTTCGTTGAGTGCATGGCCTTTTACTCCGTGCACGTATTCCCCTACTCCAAACGCAAGGGCACTCCTGCCGCTACTATGCCAAACCAACTGACGAAAGCGGAGAAATCGCAGCGTGCCTCTGAACTTACGAAAGCTGCCGACTTATGTAAAACTGCTTACTTGCAGTCATGTATAGGCCGCACTCTCTCTGTACTCTTTGAGAACGAGACCGAGGGCATGTCCGTGGGTCACGCCGAAAATTACGCACAAGTGTCCGTGTGTGGCGCACACAAAAAAGGTGTTGTGAAAAGTGTAAAAATAATCGATATTTCGGGTGAAATGCTTGTTGGAGTTACAGTTTGACTTGTGCCCTTATATGGGCATATAATTAATAGTGTAAATTTTAACAAGTGAACGGGGGTATAGCAGTGGAAAAACGGCCGTATAATTTTTCGGCAGGCCCGGGAATAATGCCGGTCAGCGTTTTGGAGCGCGCGGCTTCAGAGCTACAGGACTATAGAGGTACGGGCATGTCAGTTATGGAGATGAGCCACAGATCATCTGCTTATCTCGACATATTTGAGGACACAAAATCTCGACTGCGTAGGGTGCTCTCTGTACCCGACACGCATGAGGTCCTTTTCATGCAAGGCGGAGCGAGTACGCAGTTTTCCGCTGTCGCTCTCAACCTTATGGGTGACAATGCACTTGCAGACTACGCATTAACAGGGCATTTCTCAACTTTGGCGGCAAAGGAAGCGGCACGTTACGGTAAGGTCAACACGTCAGCGGACATGAGTGCTGAGAGCTACAGACGCATACCTAGACAGCATGAGCTTAAATTCACAGAGGGTGCTTCTTACTTTCATTACTGTTCAAATAACACCATATACGGTACCGCTTGGGACTATGTGCCCGAAACGTCTTCTATTTTGATCTGTGACATGTCATCGGAGATAATGTCTAAGCCCATAGATATTTCAAAGTACGGACTCATTTACGCCGGAGCACAGAAGAATATGGGACCTGCCGGAGTGACGGTCGTAATAGTAGATAAGAGCATTTTAGGTAGGCAGATGGGTATCACGCCCGATATGTTAAACTATAAGAAGATGTCCGACAAGGATTCCATGCCCAACACTCCCCCATGTTATAGCATATACGTGCTAGGTCTGGTGCTTGAATGGGCGGAGGCCGAGGGCGGTGTTACGGAGATGGCAAGACGTAAGACACTACGTGCCGATATCGTATACAAGGCACTTGAGGAAAACGGTGGTTTTATAGTACCTGCTGAGCCTGCTTCTCGCTCTGAAATGAACCTATGCTTTACCACAGGCAACCCCGATGAGGACGCACGCTTTATCAAAGGTGCCGTAGAGCGTGGTATGCTGAATCTTAAAGGCCATAGGTCAACCGGCGGTATGCGTGCTTCCATGTATAACGCCATGCCCTTAGAGGGCGCTTCTCACTTAGCTGACTATATTAAAGGATTTGAGGTAGAAAAACATGTTTAAGATAAAAACTATGAACCACATAGCCGAGGACGGAGTTGAGGTACTACGCCGTGAGAACTGTGAAGTCGGTGCCGATATAAAAGAGGCCCACGCTCTGCTCATACGCTCAGCCGATTTGCACAACACAAAATTCGATGAAAGCTTATTATGCATAGGCCGTGCCGGCAGTGGCACTAACAACATTCCCTTGGAGCGTTGCGCTTCTGAGGGCATAGCAGTATTCAATGCCCCCGGTGCTAATGCTGAGGCTGTTAAGGAACTTGTCATTTGCAGCATGGTTATGTCCTCTCGTGATGTGCTCGCCAGCATAGACTGGGTCAAGACCTTGAGTGACGAGGGTGACAAGATACCGGCACTCGTCGAGAAGGGCAAGTCTGCCTTTGCAGGTCCCGAGCTCTGCGGTAAGGTCATAGGTGTCATTGGACTCGGCGCCATAGGTACTCTCGTTGCAAATACCGCAAACGACTTGGGAATGATAGTCTACGGCTATGACCCCTACATGTCCTTGCAGTCGGCTTGGATGCTCTCTCGTGAGGTGCGCTACTGCGCCGACATTAAAGAGATATTTAGAAAGAGCGATTATATCAGCATAAACGTGCCCTACAACGATGTCACGCACCACATGTTAAATGCCGAGGCGTTTAGCAGCATGAAGCCCGGTGTGCGTATTATTAACGAATCTCGTGCCGAGGTCATAGACGATGATGCCATAGTAGAGGCCTTAGAGAGCGGTCAGATTGGAAAATACGTGACTGACTTCCCCAACAAGAAGCTTATAGGCAAGAAGAATGTCATAGCCATGCCCCACCTCGGTGCTTGCACGCCCGAGAGTGAGGAGAAATGTGCCATAATGGCGGCGCAGGAGATTTACGATTACCTCAAAAACGGCAACATAAAAAACTCTGTGAACCTCCCCGATGCGAGTTTGGAGCGTTTGGGTGTCACTCGTCTTTGCGTGTTGCACAAAAACGAGCCTAAGATGCTGACACGTATGCTCGATTTCATCGGTGCTCAGAATATAAACGTAGAGCACATGATAAACAAGTCACGTGATGGTTTAGCTTATACCATTATGGATCTAAACTGTGAACTCTCCCCTGAGATATCGGAGCGTATCCAATCACATGAATCCGTGCTCAGAGTAAGAGTGCTATAAGCTGAAATCAATAAAAAAAGCCTTGAAAAGCTAACGCTTTTCAAGGCTTTTTATTATTTTATGCGCCTTCTGTGAAAGGCGGTACAAACACTCTCGTCGCATACTCCGCATCAAGCTGATACAACAGTCCCATACTGTCGCCTATTCTCTTTAGCTTCGTAATCATCTTGTTTGCACTGTCCTCTTCCTCGACCTGTTCTTTGACATACATCATAATAAACTCATAAAAGGCATGGTCCTTAACCTCGAGCGCTATATCAGCTATATTGTTTATAGCAGCTGTAGTGCCCAATTCCGCCTCTAATGTAGCCTCTGCCATCTCCAGCAGGCTGTTCCATGACGTAGGTGGCTTGTCTATAGCCAATAGCTTCGGTGCCATGCCACGCTCATGCAGCTGGTCAATGAGGACTGTGCCATGTCCCAACTCCTCCTGTGCTTGTACACGCATCCAGTTTGCAAAGCCCGACCATTCCTCCGCCTCTGCCCACAATGCCATTGATAGGTACAGGTAGGAATTATACAGTTCCGAATTGATTTGCTTTTCTACCGCTTCGAATAATCTCTTATCCATAGTGCTCTTAACCTCCCTATTGTTAGTTTCAACTTATTATACCAAATAATCCACATTATTACAAGGCATAATACAGACTATATATCCTTTTGACTAAGCAGAAGCCACACAGAAGCTATAAACACGCCGGCACCATCGCCTTTGTATAGAAGTAGTAGTCCCACAGCGCATAGGACTGTCGCCACGGAGAGTCCCAGTATGGCCGCTGCTGCCTCACCACAAAGCACCGACACCAAGCGTCCGCCGTCCAAGGGTAATACCGGTAGCAAATTAAATACAGTCAAGGCCAAGGATATACCTGCACTCAGGTAAAAGAAATCGTGATCGAAAAACTCGCCTAAGCTTGCACAGACAAGTGTATATAAAACGCCGGCAACAGGGCCGGCTACCACACAAAATACCTCTGACGAGGGGCGAAGTAGACCTTTGTAGTCCATGCGTAAGCCCCTCGCATCCGCTTTCACCGACTTTACCCTACTGCCGCAAAGCGACAAGGCAAGTATATGTCCTAATTCATGTGCCAACAGAGCGCTTAGTAAAGCCAACACAGACAAAGAGTCAGTCAGTAGCCATAGCGTGCTTATGAGCAAGAGCGCTCCCACGCCTACTTTTATGCTCATACCACCCATCACAGGTAAAACTCCGGATTATAGTACAGGCCGTTGCACCGTAGCTCCATATGCAAATGCGGGCCCGTCACATTGCCTGTCGCACCCGATAATCCTATACTCTCACCCATTGCCACAGCTTCTCCGCTCTCTACCCACACTTCACTGCAATGCGCATACAAAGTCTCCCAGCCATCTGCATGCGACACCACAACATAATTGCCGTAGCCCTCGGGATCATCGCCCACGAAGCTGACCGTGCCTTCGGCCATGCTACTTACCTCCACGCCCGACCACACTGCATAGTCTGTACCATAATGAAACTTTATTCCACCGTCAACCGGATGCTCCCTGTACCCGAAACTTGAGGTTAATTCGCCATCTACAGGCGGCGTATACTCAAAAGGTAAGGTCGGGTAGTCGTAGCTTACATTTACCGGTACAGCATAGTTTGAAAACGCTGACTGCGCCTCCAAAAAAGCTGTCACCGACTCCGGTGGCTCAGGTAGACTAATTGCTTCCTGTTCTGTAGGCTCTGCACTCGGCTCTGGCGTCACTATCTCCTGCTCTGTTACCTTATCCTCTACATTCACATTCGACCACGCACTCTGCTTCGGTAAAAGTCGCATATGCTCTGCCCTTAGATCGTCCAAGGTCTTTGGCTCGAAATTAACTGCCTCCACAGTTTCCTCTGCCATTTCCTCCACACTCTCCCCAAAGCCGAACACCGTCTCCAAAAATCCCGCCTCACTTATCTCCTCTCCTAAGTCACGCAAACTTTCCATGTAATGAGTATCCGACGTCACAGTCGCGCTCACCAACTCACGAAATTCATGTGTCTGCTCCGGTAGTAAGACCTTGAGCATCGTCAGTAGCAAAAACATTGCTGCAGCTATCAATATTTTGTTTTCATAGTATTTTTTTGTTCTCATACGGAAATTATATTTAACTTGTCCTCGTTTTATTCCATATGAGCGATATTTATTTCATATTGTTGAAAAAAATCTCTATATCGGCTCTATTTGCCTTCGCTCGGCCGCTTATCATCCTCGCAGTGCCGCCGCCCCTGCCGTCTATAGCTGTATTTATCTCCACCGCTCGCTTTTTGAGATCTACGCCCTCACTGCCTATTACATAGGTATAATCACCCTCCTCGCCCGTGAACGCAGCCACCACACAGCTCGTCATCGGCATCGCCGCATTTACATAGGCTCGAAGATCATCTATACTTTGCTCGCTCTCGAATAGCGTGCGACTGCCCTCAACTTGCGTTAGACTCGCACATTTGAGCATAAGAAGTTCCTGTTTTATCTTATGGTAACTCCTTCGTTCCCGCTCAACTGTCTGCATATAGCGTCTAAACGCAGTCGCCGCTTCATTGGGCTTCGCCGAAAGTGCCTGCGATATTTCACGTAAGTTCTCGCACTTTTCCCTGTAGTCATCCAAAGCCGCACGACCACTCACCAAAACAAGTCGCACTCCGCCCCTGTGACGCTGTGCGCTGAGCACCTTTATCATGCCCACTTCACCCGTATATTCGACATTCGGTGCACAGCAAGCACACACATCCGCTGTGCCCGTCTGTACTATACGCACCGCTCCCTCTATCTCCTTCTTGCTCCTATATGACAGTGCCGCCAAACGCTCACCCTCATAGTACTCGGACTTCACACTCTCATTCGCCATTACAGTATCATTTGCACTTTGTTCCGCCATATCTATCTGCTCTGCACTCAGCTCCTCAGAGAAGTCCAAGGTCATATCCTCATCTGACATATGAAAACCAACATTTCTAATGCCGAACAGCTTATACACTGTGCCCGAAAATATATGCTCGCCTGTGTGCATCTGCATGAATTTATATCGACGTTTTCCGTCTATCTTGCACTGTACTCGTTTATGTGTCGGCGCATATTCCAACACGTGCACTATATCGTTTCCTTCTTCCGCCACATGGGACACATCAATACCATCTATGTGTCCCGTGTCCGCAGCCTGTCCACCACCGCCGGGAAAAAACGCAGTGCGGTCGAGCACAACCTTATAACCTAATTCACAGGGTTCAACGCTCAAAACTTCAGCCTCGAACTCAAAAAGCTTACCCTCTCTATCGTACAAGCGCTCCGTCATTTACTATCACCTCCACGCAATCTTAGCACATTTAATGCCCACTCACAAGCCTTTCGTCTTGACGTTATGGAAAAGTAGTTATATAATGTATGGATTGCAGATGTGATATTTTGGAGGTGATTTTTTGAAAATTCTCTTTCTCATTAATTATGCCGGGAAAGCTGGCATAGAGCGCTATGTGGAAAACTTTGTTGATATTTATTCAAAAGCCGGCCATGAATGCCATTTTGCTTACAACTTGCCCGGTGAGCTATCGGATAAAATGCAAAAACTCGGCATACCTGTCATGCAAGTTAGTATGGAAAAAAGTAAGTTGCTTTCCGCCGCCAAACAATTAGCAGAATATTGCAAAAATCATGGTATCGACATAATTCACCCCCAATGCCCCCGTGAGAATATTGCGGCTATAATGTCACTTAAGCATTACGCTGTGCCTCGTGTTGTCTTTACTAACCATTTCACAAACGAGGTAGGTACACTCTGGCGCTTATTAAACCGCAGATACACTCCGAAAAATCATAAAATTATAGCAGTATGCCGTCAGGCTAAGGACATTATGATTAGAAACGGTGTATGTGCCGAGCGTATTGAGGTTATATATAACGGTGTGTTCCCTCGTGACAAGCTTGCTCGTGACCGCTCCGTGTTAGCGGAATTAGGCATAGACGATGAGCGTTTTGTCATGTCAATACTCGCTCGATTTGAGCCGGAGAAAGGGCTCCCTTTCCTTTTGGAGTCAGTGCAAAAGCTACAATCACTCACTGATAAACCATTTACCTGTATCATTTGCGGTGACGGCAGTGAGTTTAACATGATTAAGACGAAGATTAGAGAGCTCTCACTCGAAGACAAGATACTCTGCACCGGCTACAGAACCGACCCCGAGCGCATACTCGCCGCTTCCGACCTCTACCTGAACTCCAGTTCTTGTAACGAGGCAATGAGCTTTGCCATTTTGGAGTCTATGAGCGCCGGACTACCCTGTGTTGTGACGGACATAGGCGGTAACCGTGACCTTGCGGAGACCGGATCGCATTCGGGCATAGTCTGTGATTACGGTGACAGTGGGGCTTTTGCCGAAGGTATGCTTAAGCTCATGGAAGACGACAACTTGCGCCTTGGCTACGGTGATGCAGCTTACTCCAAGCTCAATGCGCACTTTAATCTTCTGACACTTGCCGAAGACACATTGCGCTCTTACGAATAGGGGCGAAGCCAAGATAAAATTTTACTCGATTTTTTTCAAAAAATCGCAGGGTGCAGGGATGGCGTCCCTGCTCGCCGTCCGCAGGCGGCGAAATCCACACGGGGTTTGGGGCAAAGCCCCAACTAAAAAATAAAAAACAAAAAATAAAATTTTTCAAAGAAAAATTTCGGGAGGACTTGGAAGCACTCCCCTACAGTGGACAGGCGAAAAAATGTAGTTCCACACAAGAAAGGACAGATAAGATGATAGACGAAAAGGGTAAGTTATTCGGTAAAATAAATATAGTAGACCTCATCATACTCATTATAGTTTTGGCGGCGGTCGCCTACCTCGGCTTCACACTTTTAGGACCCGAAGGCACAGTTACTGGCACTGACACCGTTACACTCAGTTTCTATTTAGAGGAGTGCCCTGCCTATGTCGTGGATAGCCTTAATGTCGGTGACACTGTTTGGGACTCTTCTGACAATGTCGTGCTCGGAACGGTTAAGGATTGGGAGGCTACGGATTTCTATATCTTTATAGCCGATAACAACGGTCATTCAGTGCAGGTCGTGGATGTGAATAACAATAAACTCGAGCTGAATGTAACTGCCACTGGCGTGCTTGAGGAGCATGGCATACGCATAGGCGGCACTCTGTACGGTGTGGGGCATTCGCTTACAATTTACGCAGGTCATGCAAAGCTTTTCTTGAAGGTCAGCGGCATAGAGGCGGCATAATTTCACCGCGGCGAAGCCAATATAAAAGTTTTAATCAACTTTTTTTCAAAAAGTTGCGGGGTCTTGGGGCAAAGCCCCGACTAAAAAATAAAAAACAAAAAGACCATTTTTCCGCAGAAAAATGGTCTCGGAGCGACGAGGGCGTCGTTCCCTACCGAAGTACATGGAAAGAGAGGTGAGATACTTGCTACAATACAGTGTGCCCGGAAAGTTATACGCATATTGGCTAAACAGTCGTGTGTTTGCCGCTATATGCGCGTTTTGCTTACCTTTTTCACGTGCGGCGGAGCACAGTGTTGTTTTGCGTGCACTCGGACGTGATAGCCGTCTGGAACGTATGTACGCAGGTAGTCTCATTGCGAAGCTACTCAAACTCATATTTGATATCATTATCTATGTGCCGAAGCGTATTTTAGGTGTTTTCACGCCTTATGCGACAAGTAGTACCATAGTGCGTTCCGTTCAGGGCTCTGCTATAATGAAGCTACCGTTTATGCTCGGCGCTTTTGCCTTTTTGATGTTCGTTATGCCACACAGCCTTTGGTCTAACAGCTATGCGCTTTTGGGAACTGTGGGCTTATTCGGGCTCTATCTCTTAAGTGTGAGTTTAAACGCTCGTGAAATCGTTTATCCCTCACAGCTCGGGCTGCCCTTTTTACTTTTCGTCATGTCCTGTCTAATAAGTTTGCTGTTTACTCGCAGTTTCTCGGACAGTTTCAGGGTGCTTTTATTCTTTGCCTCGGCGTTCTTACTGCATTATCTCATGCGTGCTATTATCACTGATGTTAAGAGCCTTAGAACTGTGCTCGGTTTTTTGTACCTTGCACTTATCGTCACAGCTTTTTACGCCTGTATACAAGCAATAATCGGCGTGGAAATAGACGTGACGCTCACAGACATAGAAAACAATGTGGGTGTGCCCGGCAGGGTGTATTCCACCTTGGATAACCCGAATAACTTTGCTGAGTATATCATCATATTCACGCCACTCGCAGCGGCTTTTGCCATGAACGTGAAGCGTCCTTTTCTGCGACTGTGCGCTTGCTCGTTGCTCGTTTTGCCCCTACTTGCCATGGTGCTAACATATTCACGAGCCGCATGGTTTGCACTACTGCTTGCGGCTGTAGTCTTTATTTTCTTCGCAAACAAGAAGATACTGCCTATATTCTTTCTCGCCGCTTTACTTGCCATACCGTTTTTGCCTGAGAGTGTTGTCGTGCGTATACTGTCCATCTTCTACGGAAATGACACATCTATGGCACACAGGCTCTACCTCTGGCAAGGCATAGAGATGCTCCTTAAGGACAATTTCCACTGGCTTACAGGTATAGGCATGGGCCCTGAAACCTTTGCCGAGGTTTATCCCTCTTACGTGCGGTACGGTGCTGAGGAGGGAGTGTTTCACTCGCAAATGCAGTATCTTGAAGTGATATTGGAGCTCGGGCTTTTGGGTGGTATATCCTTTATTTGGATGCTCTGCCGTGATATAAAAGACAGTACGCTCACCTACTATAGGGAAAGTGAGCCGCTCGTGAAGCTCGCCGCAGCTGCTAGCTGTGCCTCACTCATCGGACTGCTGCTATCCTTTGCAGTCGAGTATGTATGGTATTACCCTCGTATACTATTTGCATTTTTCATACTTACGGGCATACTGTCCGCAGTAGTTTCCATATCAAAAGCTAAGAGCAAAAAGGAGAATGTATTATGACAAACACAAAAACAAGAAAACTCGTATTGGCGGCACTTATGTGCGCACTCACCACAGTCGGTACAATGATGCTCGTTGTGCCCACGCCTTTGGGCGGTTATGTACACGCAGGCGACGTGGTTGTACTGCTCTCCGCTTTCTTGCTTGGACCCGTATACGCCGCTGTTGCGGCGGGGATAGGTGCAGCTATAGCTGATATTTTGGTAAGCTATGCTATTTTTGCGCCGGCTACCCTTATAGTCAAGGCGGCTATGGCGGTGACCGCTTATTTTGTATTCACGAAGCTACGCCTAAATAATAACTTATACAAGACACTAATCGCAGGCATTGTTGCCATTATTCCGCTTGTGCTCGGCTACTTTTTGTACCAAGCATATTTCATGGGCATGGGGCTCGCTGCCGCCGTTGACATACCGGCGAATATAATTCAGGGTGCGTTTGCCACGGTCTGTGCTTCTTTGCTCTACTCGGTACTTATCAAAAACAGTGTTTTCAAAAGCATGACAATCTAATAACTTCGGAACGGTCAAGACTGCTCCCTACAATACATGGAGGTGCGATATGCTCATAATTAAAAATGCTAACCTATGCAACATGGCAGATATCTGCTATGAACGCAAAGACATACTTATAGAGGGTACACTCATCAAAGAGATAGGTGACATTGACGCTACTAAGTACCCCGAGGCACAGATTATTGACGCTGAGGGCGCTTTGGTGACCCCCGGCATAGTCGATCCGCATTGTCATATAGGTCTGTATGAGGACTGGGTGGGTAACGCTGGCAGTGACGGTAACGAGCTGACTAACCCTATCGTGCCTGAGCTGAGGGGAATAGACTCCGTAAAACCGCATGACGCATCCTTTGCACATGCTGTGAGGGCAGGTGTGACGACTGTCGTGACGGGCCCGGGTAGTGGCGAGGTTATAGGTGGCACTTTTTGTGCATTGAAGACAGTGGGCAAGACTATATTTGACATGGTGATAAAAGAGGAGGTCGCCATGAAGATGGCGCTGGGCGAGAACCCCAAGCGTGTGTTCGGCGGTCAAAACAAGATGCCATCTACCAGAATGTCCAGTGCCGCCATGCTACGTGAGGCACTGTTTAGTGCCAAGGAGTACCGTGAGCGCAAGGCAGACTACGAAAAAGCTAAGGCAGAGGGCAAAGAGGATACTAAAAAGCCCGAGTTTAACATAAAGTGGGAGTCGCTCTCTCGTGTATTCGACGGCTTTTTAGTAAAAATACATGCGCATCAGGAGGATGATATCACGACGGCTATAAGGATAGCTGAGGAATTCTCTCTAAACGCCACCATAGAGCACTGCACCTCGGGTTGGGTGATAGCCGAGACTTTGGCTGCTAAGAATGTGCGTTGCATACTCGGTCCCACCTTGGGCACGAGGACGAAGATAGAGCTTAAGGACAAGTCATTTGAGTCGGGACGCGTACTTAAGGAGCATGGCGTGGAGTTTGCCATCATGACGGATCACCCCGTTTTACCACTCGAAAACAGTCTGACGCAGGCGGCGCTTTTCGTAAAGGCAGGACTGTCGGAGCTCGACACACTAAAGGCACTCACCATAAAGGCGGCAGAGATAACAGGCATATCGGACAGAGTCGGCAGTATAGAGATCGGCAAGGACGCAGATATCGTAATCTGGTCGGGTGACCCCTTCCACTACATGACGACCGCAAAGACCGTTATCGTAAACGGTAAAGTGGCGGTGTAGTGAAACATAAATAGCAATGGTAGGAGATAATATGGTTGATACAAACAAATCAGCCTCCTAAGTCACAATAATTGCGAACAAGGTTTAGGAGGCCACTATTATGTTTAACAAAATTGATATGCAGAATTGGAGCAGAAAAAACAGCTATAATCACTATTTCAATAGTGTACCCTGCACATACAGTATGACAGTAAACTTAGATATAACGAATTTCTTGGAAGTTGTCAAAGCAGGACGGCAAAAGTTTTTCCCCATGATGCTTTATGCCCTTTCCCAAATTGTAAACTCACACAAAGAGTTTCGTATGGATTTTGATGAAGAAAAGAATATCGGATATTATGATTATTCCAATCCTTGCTATACCGTTTTCCATAGCGAAACAGAAACAATCACAAATATATGGACTGAACACACTGCGAATGCAGAAATGTTTATAAAACGCTATAATAATGATATATCTGCATACAAAAGTGATTTTCACAATTCAAAGCCATTAGTAGGTAAGAACTATTTTGATGTTTCTTGCATACCTTGGTCAAGTTTCACAGGCTTTAATTTGAACTTGCAAAAAGGATATGATTATCTGCCACCAATTTTTACAATGGGCAAATATTATTCCGACGGTGACAAGGTATTGCTACCATTAGCAATACAAGTGCATCACGCAGTATGCGATGGTTTTCATATTGCACGATTTGTAAATGAATTGCAAGACTATCTAAGATCATTTTCATTTTAGCATAATAATAGTAAGGGCGACCGTGTAAAGGTCGCCCTTATTATTTGTCGTAGGGAGCGACGCCCTCGTCGCTCCGAACCATTTTTCTGCGGAAAAATGGTTTTTTATTTTTTGTTTATTGTTTAGTTGGGGCTTTGCCCCAAAGCCCTTGCGAGGGGATTAGGAAACTTTTTCTATCGCAAAAAGTTTCCTCTTTCCGCACTACGTGCGAAAATTCACCTTCAAAAATACTCTTTTAAGGCAAAGGTGTTTCGTGCGTTGCGACGCACGAGAGTTTCGCCGTCTGCGGACGGCGACTTGGGGCTCTGCCCCAAGTCCCCGCAACTTTTTGAAAAAAGTTGATTAAAACTTTTTGAGTGGCTTCGCCGTCGTTTTTTAGGCGGCTGCCAGTGCCTTCTCCACAAACGCCACTATGCCGTCCTCGAGCATATTCGTAACCTCGGGCTGATCGGAGTAGAAACCGTAACCGTGATCTGCCTCAGCTATAATCAAACTCTCATGCTGAGGGAACGCCTCCATAGCAAGCTCCGCTACCGACATGGGTACAGTAGTATCCATCTCACCCGCTATAATGAGGATAGGCCCTTCATAGTTTGCCGCATTCTCCAAGGGCTTAGATGCCGCCATCTCGTCAAACCACTCCAAAGATATCTCTAAAGTGCCACCGAACCAAGGCATGTCTATATAACCATTCTCCGTAGCCTCAGCGTACAGAGCGTCATAGCCCTCTTGACCGCCCATGAGGGTCGTCGACAATACAGAACCGTCATCTAAAGAGCCTGCAAGCATAATAGCCGCCGCAAAGGGATTGCCCTCACTAGTCAAAAATTCCGCCGCTATGCGTCCGCCCATGGAGTAGCCCAGCACCGCCACTCTCTCACTATCCACACTGTAGTTTTCCAGTAAGTAGTTTAAGCTCACCTCAACGTCCGAAAGCATATTAGACAGGTAGTTCTCTTGGAACGACGCAGTGCTCTCACCGCAGCCGGGAAAATCCATGCGTATAGTCGCATAACCTGCCATCGCAAGCTCTGTCGCTATGGAGTCGAAGCCACCGTTCTCGCTCTTACTGCCGCCGTGACCGTGTACGAGTACCACCGCAGGCACCATCTCGTCACCCTCAAGCTCGGGCATCAATATGGCTACGGGAACTTCCCTATTACCGTTAGTCACACTCGTGCTCACTGTGCTCAATGCCATTACAGATTTATCATAATTCATGAGCATGGTTGCAAGCTCGGCACGTGTTGTATTCGTGCTCGGAGATAGGTAGAGCACAGGCTCCCCCGTCTCAGCATCCGTCGCCGCTACACCGTTTATTACGCCCAATGCCACAGCCGAAGTCATTCCCTCAACTGCCCATTCGGGTACTTCCGCAACATCCATAAATGCCGTCAAATCCGCTTCCGGCACGCTTATGCCCTTATATTCTGCGTAACGTACGAGTATAGTCGCTATCTCGGCACGTGTCGTGCTGTTGTCGCCCAAGAACATGCCCTCGCCTGCGCCCTCAGACAGACCCACGTCCTCTGCCCATGCCGCCGCATCTGCGTACCACTTGCCCTCTACATCTGTAAATGTCGCAGGCTCCGTTACATCGGGACTACCCTCTACCATGTACAGTGCGTTGAAAACCGTTGCCCTGTCAGCCGCCACTGTCGGCTCAAAGCCCGTCTCTAAGTTTGTCATGTAGCCTACGCCCTTAGCATACTCTACCGCCTCTATGTACCATGCGCCCTCTTCAAGTGTTGCGTCCGCTGCCGTTGCTATCGGTGCGTCTACCTCCACACCACTGTCCGCATAAGCTACCATGCTCATACTAAATGCCATTGATAATGCAAGAATCAAGGATAACAATCTCTTTTTGCTCATTACTCGCCCAACCCTTCTTTATAAAATTATTTCAATGTTAACACACCTGAACAAAACTTTCAATCGCTTTCTATTTTTGTAACATAAACGAAATAAGTTCACGCATTCTTTTTTACACTTTCATTTTTAGTTATTATTCATTTACAAGTATTGCAAGAATATGATATACTTTTGCTTGAAATGTAAAGGAGAGTTGTAATGAGCGCATCCGCAAGTGAACTGCAATATGACGAAAAGCATACTAAGATGACTCAGACGCCCATAGCAAAGCTTATTCCCGCCCTTGCTGTGCCGTCTATTATCAGTATGCTTATTACTTCAATTTACAATATGGCTGATACTTTTTTTGTATCACAGCTCGGGCGTGAGGCCTCTGGAGCTGTGAGCATTATTTTCTCGCTCATGGCGATGATACAGGCTGTTGGATTTACCGTTGCTATGGGTAGTGGCAATAATGTCTCACGTGCCTTGGGCAGAAAAGACAGAGTAGCCGCCGAACGAATACTCGCTACCGGCTTCTTCTCAATTCTGATTTTGGCTATGCTCATCACTGTATTCGGCAGCCTGTATTTAGAGGAGCTTGTCTACTTCTTAGGTGCTACCGACACAATCGCCCCCTTCGCCATGGACTATGCACGCTACATACTATATGCCGCACCTTTTATGGCATCGAGCTACGTCATGAACAATGTATTGCGTTCACAGGGTAACGCTTTTAACGCCATGCTTGGTATAGGGACAGGGGGCATTCTCAATATTATATTGGATCCGCTTTTTATATTCGGCTACGGACCTTTCCCCGAAATGGGTATATCCGGTGCCGCCTTGGCTACAGCCCTGAGCCAGCTTGTCAGCTTCTCTATTTTATTTTACCAATGTAATTTCCGTAATAACACCATTACCATTGACATAAAAAAGTTCACACCCCGACCTAAAATGTACGGAATAATCTTAAAATCCGGCTTCCCTACTTTCTGTCGTCAAAGCTTGGCGAGTATATCCTCCATCTTACTAAACACTATAGCAAACCCATTCGGAGATGTTGTCATCGCCTCTGCCGGCATAGTTAATCGCATTATGATGTTCATGTTCCAAGCCATTATGGGATATGGGCAAGGTTTTCAGCCTGTGGCGGGCTTTAATTACGGAGCTGAGCGCTATGACAGAGTCTTGGAAGCTTTTTGGTTCTCCTGTAAGGTTGCTCTCGTTGTACTCAGTAGTTTGGGCGTTGTGACCTTTATTTTTGCTGAATCTATTATCGGCACTTTCCGTGCAGGTGACACTGAAGTTATAGAATTTGCCTCGACTATGCTAAGGTACTGCTGTCTGATGTTGCCTGTGCAGTCCTGGATGATTATGACCAACATGCTCACCCAATCTATAGGCTACTCCTTCAGAGCGACTTTGATGGCGCTCGGTAAACAGGGGATATTTTTCATTCCCACGCTCCTTATTTTACCCCAATACATAGAAGCTGTGACTGTGCAAGTTGCTCAGCCCATAGCTGACTTGCTGAGCGGCATTTTCGCTACTGTTATTGTTGTATCCGTACTAAAAGACCTTAACAAGCTCAAGGCGGAGTATAATCTCCCGAGCTCACCAAAAGGATAAAAGGTCATATAGACACTTAAACTGCGGCAGGGATGTACTCCACTGCCGCACTTGACATTTTTAGACTAAAACTGTATACTGCTCAATAATGAACGGCGCTCATTTTTATGTGGTTAGGTGGATTATATGGCACAGGTACTAAAAGATACACAGCGTGATTTAATATTGAATGCGGCAAAAAAAGAGTTTGCTAAAAATGGCATTGCTGGTTCCTCCGTGCGTAAGATAGCCAAAAATGCTGACATGGCAGTTGGCAACCTCTATCATTATTTTAGGACGAAGGAAGACATAGTCAATGCGCTCATAGATCCTGTACTCGTGCATTTAAGTGACTTTGACAGTTTCATGCCCACGAATCATTCGAGCTCACACGAACAGGCATTGAGGGAGACGGGTGAGGTTGAGCTCAATTTCATGCTTGAAAGTTGGGTGGATAACTTAGTTGAGGCGCAGGACAATTTCAATGAGGAAATGCACATTATTGTCAATGACGACAAGATAAACAGCCATTATACAGATAAGCTTGTTTTACTTATAGTACACATATTAACTGTAACACTCCCAGAGTCGGTGAAGTCTGAGGAGGGCGGTGTCATGCTCGCTCGTATGGTAGCTAATTCCGCGCTTTACGGTCTGCGTGAAGGTTTGCTACTAAAATGGGGTTCTGATATGAGTAAAGAGGAGTTTAGGTCTATTATGCGCCATTATATCCGTCATGCCTTTTCGGCACTTAAGTAAATCATTATTTTTCCTTCTATGGTAAATTTTTGTGGATGTGTGGGCGAAAATAGTGTAAAATAGTCTGTACAGGGCAATAATGTCACTGAACTTATAGGAGGGATGACTATGAATTTAAAAGGTACAAAGACCGAAGCTAACTTGAAGGCGGCATTTTCCGGTGAGTCCGAGGCACGCAACAAGTACAGCTACTTTGCATCAGCAGCAAAGAAAGAGGGCTATCAGCAGATAGCGGAAATATTTGAGCAGACCGCTGCTAACGAAAAAGAGCACGCAAAACTCTGGTTTAAAGCATTGGGTGGCATAGGTACCACTGCCGAGAATCTACTCGCTGCCGCCGCAGGTGAGCACTATGAGTGGACTGACATGTACGCTACTTTCGCAAAAGAGGCGGAGGAGGAGGGCTTTGGCGACCTAGCAAAGCAGTTCCGTGCCGTTGCCGAAATCGAGAAGGCACACGAAGAGCGCTACAAGGCACTTTTAGAGAATGTCAAGAACGGCACTGTATTCAGTAAGAGCAAAGAAGAGCGTTGGGAATGTCGTAACTGTGGTCATTTCCATGACGGTAAAGACGCTCCGGACCTATGTCCCGTATGTTTCCACTCCAAGGCTTTCTTTGAGCTGAGGGCTGAAAATTACTAAGTTACTCTTTAAGCCTTGAAAAGCGTGGTGCTTTTCAAGGCTTTTTCTTTTTACTTTTGCATGGCGACATCGATGCTAATCCTAGCAAAAAAGAAGGCTCTCTGTCGAGAGCCTTCTTTTAGGTTTATGCCTTACTTTAATGTGAAGTACACAAAACGCATGATTATCGTTGCAACTTCCGTTCTTGTTGCATTGTCGCCCGGTGCGAACATATCCTCACCCTTACCTGTGATTATGTCCGTCGTCTGCGTAAACAATGCTGCGCCCTGCGCCCAATCCGAAATCTCCGCAGAGTCTGCATAAGTGAGTGTACCGTCCATCGTCTCAGGCATCGCCTCAAGGTATGTCGCATAACGGTACAGTATGGTCGCCATCTCCTGCCTCGTTATCGAGTTATCAGGTGCGAACAAATTGTCGCCTATGCCCTTAATGATGCCGTTCTCTGCCGCCCAGTCTACGTACTTGCCGTAGTAGAGCTCATAGTCACAATCCGTGAAGCTATTCGTGCCCGTGCTCTCTATCTCACCGTAACTGCGCTCATGCAACCTACCTATGACCGTCGCAAACATTGCTCTCGTCATTTGCATATCGGGTGAGAACTCACTCGGACTTGTGCCCAAGAACAGTTCACGCTCCGTCACGAAGTCTATGTACTCTACACCCCAATGTCCGGCTATGTCGACAAAGCTCTTGTCATTGAAAGCGTAGAACACTTCCCTGTTCTCAGGTGCTACGTACTCATCAGACTCTATATAGCCGTCCTCATTGACATCAGCCGAGAAGCCCAAGAATATCTTCGTATCGTCCAGCAAGTAGTAGGGCAAGCCCTCGTCGCTCCTATCCGTTACGAATATCTCTGTATTCGCGTAGACCTCGTAGTCCTCGCCGTTCACGAAGGGATGTCCGTTGACCGTTATCTTGATCACCCTGTCAGCATCCTTAGACACTGCACTGATCGTCAGCACTTCGCCGCCTTCAACCATGTCACCGTCACTTATCTTCGTTCCCTTGGAGTCAGTTACCGTGAGGATTGTCAGCCCCTCTGCACGAAGTTTAACACTGTACTGACCTTCAATCTCCAGTCCGCCTCCCGTGTTCGTGCCTGCCGGTGGTGTAAAGCTTGCGATTACTGTTATCAGACCGTCCGTTCCGCTTACTGTATACGTGCCATTATTGCCAACAGACACGCCCTTAACCGTAATGTCATTGAAGGTATATCCACTGGTCGGTGTTGCTACGAAGGTCAGTATCGTGCCAGCTGCGAGAGGCACACCTGCAGCTACAGGGGCACCGTTTTGATCTGTGACCTCCAAGGTTCCGCCTACGCTTATAATAGCAAGTTGCGGTTCATTGCCGGCTATCTGCGTATCCACAACGGCTGTGATGCTCGTTGCCTCCGTCACTGTATGTGCCGCAGAAGTTCCGTTTGTCGTGTTACCGTTGACGGTTATGCCTGTTACGGAGTATAAGGCGCTCGTTGGACTTGCCGTTATGTTGATTCGTGAATCAACATCCACATAGTCACCGCTCGAAAGCACCGCTCCGCCCGCATCTGTTACAGTGATTGTCGCACCTGTCGGATTAACCCAAGTCACCGCCACCTTACCTGTAGCAAAGTTTGCGATGATGTTATTGTCCCTACCTGCGTCTACCTTATAGGTGGAGTTACCGCCCTCAGCACCTATGCCGAGGTCACGTCCGCCCGCCTCTACACTCGTTACCTTGTTGTTTTCAGCCGGCTGTGCTATGAGCAGTAGCTGAGTTCCCACGGCTACACTCTGTCCGTTTGTGACAGCATCCGCACCGTTATAAACGCCCAAGCTGCCGTCACCTATCGTATTCACCGTAACCTGCTTCTCAAGTGCATTGAATATAGCGGTTATCACCACATCATCGTTTAGCGACGCTATTGTATGCGTACCTGCCGCATATGCTACACCGTCAACTATAAGCGTTTCAAGCTCAGCCGTTGCGCTTGGTGTTGCCCTTACCACTACTTCACTGCCTGCAGCTATACTGCCACTCGTATTGCCCGTTGCAATAGGTCCGAGTGAGAGCGTGCCTGCTGTCACCGAGCCTATGCCCGTTCCTACTATATTGACAGTGACGCTGTAGCCAATCTTTTCAAATTGAGGTGCTATGGTCTGTGCCTGATCCATGGTCAAGCTCGCCGTATAGGTCACCGAGGGGCTTCCCTGCACCGTATTTGCCATTATATTGCCCATTACGGACGGGTTAGGTGCCGCATTGCCGACCTCTGTAAAGCCAATACTGCCACCTGTACTTGAAGTCAGAGATGCCAATCTGTAGCCCGGCTGTGACACTAAGGTTATTTCAACTACTGCATCAGCCGGTATCTGTGAGAGATTGCTCAGGGTTACACCCTTGTATCTCACGAGCATGATACCGCCCTCATCTTCCTGCGTTCCTACAGCCACTAGCCTCTGTCCGCCAACGAAGGGATTAGCGATGCCGCTAAAGTCAAGTGCCATGTCCACACCGCTTATAGTTGCTACGTAATTTGTGTTGTTTTCTATGGAAACGCTCACCTCTGCCGAAGAGCCTGCCGCCGTGAGTACAGCCTCAAGCTCACTGATTAGAGTAGTCGGGTCTACTGTGGCATCAGCACTTGTCGGAGTAAATGTGATCATAGCCTTGCCACCTATCACTACACTTACAGGGTTGCCGTCTACACTCACACCGTCTGCTTCAACATCTATAGAAGCAATACCGTCTGCTGTGCCTGCCGCTGCATCCGCTGTAAATACAGTCGGTGCCGTGACCGCAAAGGTATCATTCGCCATGAGCACTGCTTCAACTTCAACATCGCTTGCCAAAGCCGCTATCGTATACGTAGCCTCTAAAGTATTCGTATCTACGCTAAAGTCCACTGCCACGTCATTTACGCTTATTTCCTGTACATGGTAGTTAGCATTCGGTGTAACCGTAAAGGTCACGGGCAGTCCTGCGTTAATGTCCGCACCGCTGGTAAACGCTTGGTCTCCACCGTAGAAGTATGTCGCACTGATCGTACCGTTAGCGCCTGCACTGTAGCTGACCTTATGCTGTATCGGTGCAAATTCTGCTCTTACGATTACATTCTGCGTCACATTTGTCAGCGTTATGGAGGCACCGTTCGTTTCACCTATGTATGAAGCGCCGTTTACCGTCCATGTCTTCAGCTCCATGCCCTCGTCGGGTACTGCGAGCAAGGTTAGGCTTCCGCTCTCTATGACCTTCACAGTTGCCGAAGTGTCATCCGCTATCGCATCGCCTGCGTACACAACACCTGACAGGCCGCCGCTACCGCCTGCTGTGGTTATGCTCACTTCGTACTCGGGTATTGCCACAAAGCTTACGCCGTATGCCGTCGTTGACGGGCTGATAACTACCGTCTGTGCTCCTACGCCGCCACTGTTTGCTATGACAGTCGCCGGATCACCCGTTGTCCACTCACCCACAACAAAGTTCTCGTCCGGTGTCGCATAGGCTATGATCGTATCACCTGTCTTAACGGGTACACTGTACTTCGTATTGCCCGAGCCGTCGTCCGTACCCGTTACCGTCATCGCAACGTTGTTTACGAAGAAGTTAACAGCTCCGTTCGCTCCCGCTGTCAACTCGAAGGTCTCGTCACTCGCCGTCATTACTACCGTGACATCATAAGCCATCTCGATGCCGTTAAATGCGAGCTTCATACCCTTAAACGTTGTGCCTACAGGCTCCTCATATTTAACACCGTTTACTATCCAATGGTCTAAGCTGTAGCCGCTGTCTACGCTCAAGCTAAACTCCACATTCGAGCCTTTAATATGCTCACTGCCGCTAACTATGCTCGTGCCGCCCACCGTTGCCGATATTTCACCGCCCTCGGGTGAGGTGAAGCTGATTGCATAGTTGTTGCTGTTTACGTAGTCCGCTGTGACGTTATAGGTCTTTCTCGCCTCAACCGTGAAGCTGAGTGTGCTCTTTTCTTCGTCTATAACATAACCTACTTCGCCTACTACGTTCTCGCCGTTTACATACCAGCTATTAACCTTGTTCTCGCCCATGGGTGCCGCCTGTACCGTTACAAGTGTGCCTGCCTGTACAAGACCGTTCGAAGGTACTTGCACCGTGCCTCCGTTGTAACTTGCACCCGTTATAGCTCCGCCGCTTGCATTCGTATTATCATAGAATACTCGTGCGTCGCTTGACAGGTTAATAATAATCACATCACTTATTTCCTGTCCTGAGAGAGTATGCGTGTAAGTCACGGTCAGCTCCAAAGTGTTATTCACGCCTGTTTCATCTACAGCAACATGTAGGGTGTACTCGCCTGTCGCCTGATCTTTTTCCAGCCTCGTATTCTGCTTTGTTGCGTCCTCAAGTGTCCAAACCACTTCCGCATCCACAAAATCAGCTGTAGTGCCGTTTATCATTGTTATAGCTTCATCGAGTGCCCAAACGGTGTCACTGCCCGTCAGATGTTGTACCAAACTGTAGTTGCCGTCACCATCCAAGGTCATGGTGGGGATACTACCCTCTATGCTATCCATCTTCGGGTATATCGTGAAGTTGTAACTATCCGTTGCCAGAGCTGTGTCGTCTGTCGCATCGTCCGGTGTCTTCGGGTCATTTTCGTCTATGTATGTCGTCACCGACACCACAACTTCACCGAAGGCCGTATCCTCATTTACCACTAGCTCTGCAAGCTTCGTATCAGCATTTACGGTCAGGCTCGGTAGGGGATATACGCTCACATCACGTGTATCATCTGCCCACTCTACTGCCCATACATAACTTTCGGGATATACACTGCCTCCTGTCACAGTGACAAAGTTTATCGTATCGCCTCTGAAAGCTATAGTAGTGTCAGGCGTCGCCTGAAGCTCTGCCGTACTGTCGCTCGGGTCTATTTCCTCCTCCTCAACTACCTTAAGTGTGAAGTCAAGCACATTATCGGTATTGGCTACGTCCGCATCTCTCAACGCTATGTCGTACACACCCTCTGTAAGTGTCGATACTACGCCCGTATTGCTGAGCTCGAAATCTCTGAATAGTGAGGTATAGCCGCTGTAGTTTGCCGTGGTGAAGGCATTCTCTATATCAGAGTTTTGCCACACGCTTGTAATCATCGCCAAAGTCAGAGGCGGCGTCCCCAGTAGATCTACATTAACACTGCTGTCTGCGTTTGTAAGCCACGCATCATCAAAATTCACCGCATACTCGGGCATGACTGCATACTGTGTCGTCAAGACATTGTTTGCGTCGTCCGACCGGTCGAGTAGAAGCTCGGTTGTACCTATCATCATGTGTTCCGTCGGCGTGACAGGCCTTATGTTTACATAGGGCACGCTCAGAATGACATCCGATGTCTGCTCTACTGACGTGTTCGGAGTTTTACCGAAACTTTGGGTGTAGGTGTATCCGTCCACACCCACGAAACCGCCCATAGCACCGTCGTCGTCATAGTAGGCCTCATGTGTATAGTAGGTGTGTATCGCCGAGTTAGCTAATACTACGTCCTTACTTCTTGACTCTAAGGTCAGCTCCTCAAGACCCATGATGAAGAGATTGCCGTTTATATCCAGTGCATGGTCATAGCTCTCAACCGTCAGGCTTGCCATAGCTTCCGTAGCGATGAGTGCCAAGCTGTAGCTCGCCGCAAGGCCGGTCGTGTCCATGTGGGCATCATTAGAGGCTGTACGCGCGATGCTTGTATCTATGAGGTTGTCACCCGTAAGGTGCAGCTCACTCAATGCGTGCAGACTCAAGGCGCCTATATGCGCATTCTCAAGGGTCAACTTGCCTATGTTAGGTTCGGGCGCTGTGGGGGTTCCGTCACCGCTCGTTTGCCTCTTAGTTTCGACTATTACGTCCATCGTGACCGTTTGTCCATCTGCGTATGCCGTGTCAACTATGGTGAACTCGGAGGCCTGTGTAAGTGTCATGAAGTCTGTAACGCCGTCTCTGTCAAAGAGATAAATCGTGTTACCGTCCTGTGCGGCGACAAGATGTTGATAGTCTTCCAAATTTCGTGTATACATGTCTTCGAGTGAGTTGTTTGAATAGGCATGCTCAACTTCAACCTTTACACCTGCTGTTGTGTACCCTGTGGCTATGTAAAGAGTTTCAAAGCTGCCGTCCGCAGTTGCGGCTCCGCCTGTCATGGGTACAACATTGAACTCGAAGCTCTGTTTCACCGGCTCAAGATAGTCCTCATACTGTGTGATCCAACGATCTACCTTAATTAAAAGCCCCGTATCCGTCGGCTCTAAGGGCATATCGCCGTCTGCGCCTATGATAGAGAGGTAGGTAAAGTCACCCAAAGGCTGCAAGTTATAGCTCTCACTTTTTTCCGCATAGCCGACATTGCGTATTCCGTCTTCGTCTACATGCGTGATGACAGCGTGTCTGCCTTCCGGAATCTCTCTCATGTTAATAGCAGCATCACTAATACCGTCTGCTAGCACATTGTCAGATATTGCATAGGTAGAATTCACCTTTAGGCTACCCGTACCGTTGAAGCTGACGACTGCGTTCAAGGGACTACGTACGTCGTTCCTTCCTGTGTACACCAAGGACATATCGCCACCGGCTATGTTCAAAGCATTGGCACTTAGCCAACCATATGCTCCGCCTTTTGGTGCGTCAATCTCGATTATCGCCTCGAATGTACCTGCATACAAGTCCATAATATCCGTCCGCACAGACGCATATCCAAGTCCGTTTGTATTCGGATTCGTGCCCTCGTACTGGTGTATAGTTACAGTCGGATTATGCACGCCTGCGGCGGCAGTAGCCTCGCCGAGCGTAATCTTGCTATCGCTATCGCTGGTCTCACCCATGAGGAGCATATTGTTCTGCTCATGGGACATCGCCACTGACATGTCAACCTTGACATTGTCAAGGAAGCTGAGATCTGCGCCATTGTTGCCGATAAAGCCACCCATATCGGTGATCTTCATCGTACCGTCGCCCCTTATCGTGAGGTCGTCATAGTTGCCTATAACCCAGAAGTTGGGGTGGTTAGTTGTACCCTCGTCCGCTACGTACTTAAACTCGTTGTCGCCCTCTACGTATAGCGTAAACGTCAACGCACCCGGTGTACTCTCAGCAAATTCAAGGTCCAAAATACGCTCGCTCAGTTCGCCTGAATCACCGTGGTTATAGGTGTTCTCAACCGTCAAGTCCTCTATGCTCAAGCGGCTTACGCCCGTAGCTGTGACTATGCTAAATTCTGTCATAGTCTTGACAGAGGATGCCTCGTAGTGACCACTTATGACCCTACCTGTTGAACTGCCCACATCACCGTTATCCGTGATGTTCAGCGTTGCGGTATCCATATCGAAGTTCCAGCCCTCGCCGGATATGCGGCTAACGTCCACTCCGTCTACCATTATGCCAACGCCGCCGAGATCTACGGTGATATTCACAGCACTTGTAATATTCCGTATCTCGTAAACAGTCGCTCCACCGCTCGAGGGAGCATTTGTTACAAGTATCAGCCCATCAGGTGCCGTAACTTCTCCCGAACTTGATATGAGGAACTCGTTTCCGTTTGCGAAAATGCCCGTACCATTTGCATTTGTCGGCTCAAGCAATGCCACACCGTTACCCGAAAGCGTGAATCGGAAAGTGCCGCCATGGTCAACGGTATTCGTGGAGTAATATGCACTCAACTGTATTCCGTTTATGGCAGGCGATACGCCGCCCCAGGTAATATTGTGATAGGTCGTACTGCTAAACTGTACTTCGAGATCATAGCTCTCGGCCAAATCACTCATGATATAGCTACGCTCAGTAGATCTCACCTTCTGAACCGCTCCATCTCTTACCCTCGTCGTGTTCCAGTATGAGTTTGTATAGCCGGATTTCGGCACTACACTGATAACTATGTCGTCACCCTCATGGAATACTATGGTCGGCTCATAGCCCATATCTTGTTCTGTACTCTTATAAGCGCCCTCAGGTAGGCTAACATTGCTGTATTCGCCCACTGCGCTAGATATTTCCTTGAGGCGCAGCTCATACTGCGGGATTTCCTTGAACACTGCCCTTACTGTCGAGTCCTTGCTTATACTCTCTAAGGTGTAGCTGTCATTATCCATCCTTATGGTCACGGCGCCATGCTCACCCATGTCCACCGTGCCCGTCGCCTCTGCTATGAAGTAGTACTCCGTGCTACCGTCATAGTACTTATAACTCGAGTCCTTTGTAACTTTTGCGCCGCTCTCTATTATGCTCGGCCTCTGTAGCTCGGTCGTTGTCGCCGTGGCATCAACGTACCAGCCCAAGAAGTCATAGTAATGCGGATGGCTCTCCGTCACCGTTATATCCGAGCCGCCCAAAATGTCCCTATAAACCTCTCCCTCAGTAGAGCCTTCACCTGCCGTAGTGTTACTGTCCGTCGGATTTATCGTGTCTGCAAATTCACCGTAGGTCACTGCAAGCGCAATGTCCTCGTCAGCAAGTGAACCGTCATTTCCGAGCACATAGGTTTCCACAGTGAAGTCAAAGTCACCTTGCTTCGTTGCGCCCAGTACTGTTGTATCTTCAGTAATGGTAAAGGTATACGTACCATCATTGTTCTGTATGCCCTTACTGCCTATGGTCGCATAACGACTCGACGGGTCAAGCTCAAATCCTGCTTCCGGCTGTACTGTAATTACCGTATCACCCTTTACAAGTGCACCGCTCGTAAGATATATCTTCTCGCCGCCGGCAGTACTGTCACTACCCGTCGAGCCAATATACCATGCCGTCAGGCCGTCCCTACCCGAAGTATCATCAAGTGTGAGCGTATAGAAGTCACGCTCAAACACCGCCACGATAGAGCTGCTGACATCGGGCATATAGAATTCCAAAGTGCTCTCTGTTATCATACCCTCAGCATTGTAAGTGTATGTGTCCTCGTCATTCTCCGTGTCGTCTGTATCATCTATGTAGCTTGTGCCGTAACCTAACCTTGTATAGCGCCACTCGTCAAAGTGGTAACCCTCATTTGCAACAGCGGTAAACGTATGCCCCGCTCCGCTGAGCACTACGCTATTACTCGGTATAGAGGGATCTATGCTTATGGTACCGCCACCTTCATCGCCGCCGACATCAAAGCTGAGGGTGTTCTTTGCTATAGTAAACTGTACCTCCACCTTCGTATTGTCCTCAGGCGGCATAGTCAGCGCAAAAAAGCTGTCCGTCGTGCCTTGGCTTAACCCGTTTACATACCAGTCATACACAACGTAACCGTCGTCCGGCACTGCCTGGAACGTGACCTTGGTACCTGCCTGATAGGTCGTTTTTATTACACCGTCAGGCGAGGCTCCCGTTTCGGGGATCTCTTCACGTGTGGCAAAATACTTTGGCCCCATCATATGCAGAGTACCTACATCTTCGTCTGCATAAGCTCTTGCGCCGGCCTCCATGCTAAACGTCGCACCGAGTACTACAAGCGAACCGTCCACAAACGTTATCGCATGGTTATCAAACGTTGTGACGTCCATACGCATTGAGTAGTAACCGCTCGTCTTTACAGCATCGGCATAGCTGTTTTTTGCTGTTCCTGCCGTATTGTAGAACGTTACGTCTTCTTGTATGTCCTTTTCTACCGTGAACTTGCCGTCTTCACCCACCTGATGTGGTGCCCACGTGCCTGAAATTATCTGCAAATCTTTTAGATTTATGGGCAAATAATTGCTTGAGGGCGCATCCTGCGACAATTCGTAATCGGGTAGTTGCAGCGTAATTGGGCGAGGCAGAACCACCGTGGTTGCCGCCTGCGCATCCTCTTCAGCAACCCCTTCTGCTGCCATCATATATATCACATACGTGCCTGCCGGTGTCTCAGGCTTGAGTGTATACGCACCCTTGGTAGAGCTCTGTATGATGTAATCTTCGTCAGTGACATCTACATATGGTTCACCAACAGCATAAACAGTAAAGTCGAATGCATACGCCGGCTCTACCCTTGTAATACCGTCGATGCTTGTAACGCTCTGATAAGTTATCTCCGCTCCATCACCATAAAATACATTTAACGGTGCGGAAAGATTATAGGTATTCGAGTCGCCCTTTAAGTATATGGTGTTATACTCGGACTGTAGGAAGATATAAGAGCCACCGTAATACAAACGAACATTATACAGGCCTGATGCCACGCTCGTATTTATTATGGTATCTATCTGTCCCAAAGAGTTCAGCGTTGCGGGATAGAAGTACTCAGCTCCCGTTTCCTTGTGCGTGAACTGTAACTGCACCGTACCTGACGGTATAGTACCCGAGTCACTGTGCGCATTTACGACACTCGCCTGTATATGTATACCGCCATTATCGGCTGTCGCTACGCTGACGTCCTCTATTATCGTGGTACGCTTCGCCTGCGACACCGCTATGGGAATGGTGTAGCTCGTTATCGCTATAGCGTCTGACTTCGTAATAACATTTACTTGGCAACGATACTGTCCCTCATCAACCTTACCGGGGTTTTCAAAGGTCAGCACATTACTCGTCCTGTTGACTATCTTCGTCCACTCACCATTTATGAGTTTCTGCCACTGATACTGTGTTGTGGCATAGTAATCGTTCGGCGCTTGGCCCTGTGGTCCTGTCACTTCCGCTGTCAGAGTGGAGGTACGGTCGGGATAAAGCTGCAAATTGCCATCGTTAAAGTTATCCGACTCCGTAACCCTTATGTTGGGGTAACCACTGTCAGACCGTGATATTACCGAAATAAGCTCTGACGGTGAGGATAGGGGCGGTACCTGCGGATACGGCCTCTGCACCTGTATAGAATACTCATACTTGCTATAAGGCGATATTTCGTAATCCTCGAAATAATACTCTTTGTACTTTCTGCCCTCATCGTCTGTCAGCAGATTGTACTGATTTGTGCTCGGTGTCAAGGTATCCACAAGCTGAATACCGCCGTCTTGTGCAAACTCATAGTTTCTGTACACGAGGAAAGTTGCGTCCTCGGCATAGGGATATGTCCAGGTCAAGACGTTTTTCTCCGCCGTGGATTTATCATAGTCCTGCTGGAAATCATCCGGTAGCAAAGGCGGTGCTTGCACGTCATTTACTATGTAGCTCACGACGGGTATAACACCCATGCTGCCGCCATTATATTCATAGGAGAACAGCTTCCAGTTATAGTAGTAACCGTAGTCCTCAAACTCAAGAGGCATGTTTGTAACGCTACCCTCTATCGTCGTACCCTCTAAGTTTACATTGACAAAACCACCCGAGGGGTTAAACGACAGCTGTGCACCAACAGTTATGTCCGCCTCAGCCTGAGCTATATCCGACTGTGTGCCTAGACCTCCGCCCATTTGCAGGTCAAATGCCGCACCGAAGTTGTGACTCTCCTCAACTTCTTTAGTCAGCGTTATCGACTGCGTCTGCGCACCGTTACCGAAAGATACACCCGAGGGGTGATCGTTCCACTCCGCTATGACATTATAGCCCGAAGTGGAGCTGGGGTAGGAACCGGGGTCGCCTGGGGTTGAGGTCAGTGCTACTCCCCTGATGGGCGGCAATTCCGAATAGTCGGGCTGTATAGACTCGTAGTAGTCGAGATTTAGTATCTGGTAGTTCGGCTGATAGGGAATGGATATTATATCCTCCCTCTTTGTGTAGCCGCCGTTACCGTCCGGCTCATAGATATCATAGACATAGTGCTGGGTCGGTATGGAGTAGAACGCAACAGCGTCCTCATTCTGGCTCGTTTCAAAGGTGAGCGTATACTCCTGACTCTCCATTGTCACCCGCTCCCACTCATAGGTGAAATTCAAGGAGGTTTCAAGGTCAACACCTGCGCCGAAAGCATCTATCTCCGTTGAAAGGAAGGCACCGACTTCAAGGTCAATGGCGACAAGGTCACCGTGCCCCTCACCGCTCGTTTTAGCCCACGAGGTCGTGTTCTGCCAAGCGTAGTCATAGCCCGTCACACGGTCAACGTCCTCAAAGTAGGGCGCTGCCGCTATGATCGCAAGTACCTTGGGGTCTGAATATGTGAGGAAGCTCTTGCCCGTATACTCGATTATGGTCGTATCTAAGTCCATGTCGAGCTTTATGTGGGCTATAGGCGTATAGATCTTACTTGAAACCCCTCCATTCTCAACTAATTGTATCGAATCATACTCATTACGTGCCTTAAACGGGTTAGCCCCGCTACTGCCACCCAAAGCTAAGGATACGTACTGGTTCATGGGCACATAGATGCTGCCACCGCTTATGTTACCGCTTTCTGCAAAGTCAAAAACTATAGCGGTTGTCATTATCTGTTCGTAGCCACCTGCCGATGTGGCCGCACTTGCGGCTCCGTTCTCGACATAGTACACGCTTTTAACCGGCTTGACAGTAGGGGCACCGGAAAGATCTATGTAACTTAAGCCTTCAAAAGATTCACCCACCCACTTACTTCCTGTGCTCGGCGAGGAGTCTGAGGCGGCAAGACCGCCCTGCTCGTCCAAGGCGTAGGAAAAGGAGATGTTGCCCTGGTCATATCTAAAGAGCAAACTGTCTATGTAAATGTAGCTACCGTCCGTACCCGCATTAGAGTTCGGCGCAGGCGTTATCGCCGCCACGTTTGCCGCCATATGGGGTAGACTGTAATATTTCTCGTCCAAGCCGTTATTACTGTCCCAAACGGTCTCAGTATTGTCTGTATTGTCCGGTAGCGGAGCCGCTATTTCTGTCCAAGAACCATCTATGACCTTATACTCCAAATGTGAATCCATGACCAGATCCTGTCCGTCAAACACATAGGTCGCCATTACACGGCTCTCATTTAAATATGCCGTAGCGTGCGGAGAGCCACCCATTATGAGTTCTCCAACGCCGTCGCCCGTCACATCGTCAAAGGCAAGACCTGCACGAGCCGCCTGTGAGGAGAACACACTGCCACCCATATCAAGTAACTGATAGCTCTGCAAAGCACCCTCATCATTGCCCCAAAGCACATAGCCTGCCGAGGGTGATATGCTGATACTCGTCCCCGAGCCTGTAAAATTTTCATATATCAAGCCCGAGCTTATGGCGAGGTCGTCTATACCGTCACGGTTCATATCGCCCACCGCCATGGATACGCTATTGGGCGTTTTGCCGTATGCCAACGCCAAGGGGTGAGTCCACAGTACAACCCAATTATCCATGTCCATCCAGTTATCGTCCGTACCGACATAGCGATAGATATCGACGTGGGGATCTCCAGCGGTAGGCGAATAGACGGCTATTTCGTCCCTGCCGTCACCGTCGAAGTCACCCGTCGCTACCTGCATGAGGTTTAGCCATGCATAGTCAGCGGTATGAAAACCACTCTTATATGCGCTCGAATAACCGATATTGAAAGGGGTGTATTCGCTAGCATAATCCGCATGTCCGGACGCAGACAATTTCACCCCGTCCGTTATCATTTTTGTGCCACTGTCCCTACCCGTCTCGGGGTCTACGAGCAGTAAGTCTATGGCTCTTGTATTATTTACATCGTTTCTTTCAGTGCTTATGGTGGTTCCTGCCGTAAGCTTAGTGCTTATACCCACATAGGCAATTTCGCCCGGCAGTCCGTCACCGTCAAAGTCACCGGCTATGGCGTTGAAGATCTCCAGTGTGTCGTTGGTGTCTACGTATCTATTGCCCCAGCCGCCACCTGTCGACGGATCCTGTTCACGATCGTCGCCGTAAGTATGGCTTCCATCGCCGTTTTCCAGTCTGGCAAACTCCCAGATCTGGTCACCCGTCATCTCGTTCGTACCATAGGGGTTTTCAGTATAATCCATATTATACCCCTTAGGCCTTACACTCGTATCAAATCCGAGCGCCGAGAACGCATCAGAGGCACCGCCCTGAAAATCGTTGCCAGCCGCCTCCGCCACCACAGGCGCAGGCACAAGCACCGCAAGCATCGCCATCATATTGACGAGCATTGCAGTTACTAATAAAACAGATAACTTCTTTTTCATTTTTCCACTTCCCTTTTGCTTTTTTCTACACAAGGATACGCATATCATTATAACACACCACGCTTTACTGTTCAACCATTTTTGCCTACATTGTTTGTTACGCTTTAGTAACATTGCACAACATTCTCAAATGCAACCATTAGAAAGAGCCGACGCAAAAGCGTCGGCTCTTTCTATTTCTGTTCAACAGTTTATAGGGCGTTTGACCTATTTACCAGTACCGAAAGATCTACATATTCCTCCGCTACCGGCTCAAATTCATTGTTCGTCTGTGACTCAAATTCACGATACATAGTCAGTCCCGTACCTGCCGGTATGAGCTTTCCTATAATTACATTTTCCTTCAAGCCCGCAAGATTGTCCACCTTGCCCTTAATCGCCGCATCCGTGAGTACCTTTGTGGTCTCCTGGAACGATGCCGCCGACAAGAAGCTCTCCGTCGCCAAAGACGCCTTCGTGATACCCATGAGAAGTTGTGCATACTCAGCCGGTCTTAATGCCTCGCCGTTCTCCGCCAACTCTCCTGCCTCTATCCTACGCAAAATATCACGATTTTCCTGCTTCGCTTCGCTTATATCTACTGTCGTGCCATCTATCAACTTCGTATCGCCCGCGCTCTCTATGCGCACCTTGCGCATCATCTGACGCACGATTACTTCTATATGCTTATCGTTGATATCAACACCCTGCTGGCGGTAAACTTTCTGTACCTCCTGCACCAAGTAGTTGCGCACACCCACACGTCCGTACTTGTCGTCGTCTACGCCTCTTATGCGCAGTACTTCATGCGGATTTAGTGCGCCTGCCGTCAGCTCCTGACCCTTCTCGACCCTGTCACCCGTTGAAACGAGTATGCCGCTCGAGTAAGGTACCGTATACACAAATACCTCGCCGTCCGCCTCGCTCACCACGTTTATCGCATAGATGGCGTTCTTCTTCGTCTCCTCTATTGTGACTACTCCGTCCGCATCAGACAAAGTTGCCATCTTCTTAGGCTTACGTGCCTCAAAAAGTTCCTCAACACGAGGTAGACCCTGTGTGATATCGTCTCCCGCTATACCACCTGTATGGAAGGTACGCATCGTTAGCTGTGTGCCCGGCTCACCGATGGACTGAGCTGCAATTACACCAACAGCTTCGCCCGGATCCACTAGTCTGCCTGCCGCAAGATTTATGCCATAGCACTGAGCACAAACGCCCGTTTTTGCATTACAGGTCAACACACTGCGTATCAGCAACTTATCTACACCCGCAGCCTCTAAGACCTTAGCGTCGTTCTCTGTGAACATATGCGAGGTATCAAACAACACTTCGCCCGTCTCGGGATGTGTAACAGCCACCGCAGGATAACGCCCCGCTATGCTCACGCCCAAAGATTGCACTTCCTGTCCACGCTCATGCACAGCAGAAATCCAAATGCCATCTGTTGCGCCACAGTCGTCCGCGCGTATGATCACCTCTTGTGATACGTCAACAAGCCTACGAGTCAAGTATCCCGAGTCAGCCGTACGAAGAGCCGTATCAGCAAGTCCCTTACGAGCACCACGGCTGGATATGAAGTACTCCAACACCGAAAGTCCCTCACGGAAGTTCGCTTTGATCGGTATTTCTATCGTACGTCCTGCCGTATTCGCCATCAATCCGCGCATACCGGCAAGCTGTCTTATCTGGTTCATCGAACCTCTAGCTCCCGAGTTAGCCATCATGTAAATCGGGTTGAACTCATCCAAGCAGTTCTGCAAAGCGTCCGTAACGTCCTTGATCGTCTTCTCCCATTCCTCAACAACGAGGCGGTAACGCTCATCGTCCGTGATAAGTCCGCGCCTATACTGCTTCTCTATGCTCAGTACCTTGACCTCAGTTTCCTCTATGAGCATCTTCTTCGCATCCGGTACAGTCATATCAGCTATGGATATCGTTATCGCACCACGTGTCGAATACTTAAAGCCCAAAGCTTTAATATTATCAAGCACCTCTGCCGATATAGTGAATCCATACTTCTTTATGCAACGATCTATGATATCGCCGAGTTGCTTCTTACCAACAGTGAAGTCAACCTCCAGATCAAAAGCCGTATCCCTATCCGTCCTATCCACATAACCCAAATCCTGAGGAATTGGCTCATTGAAGATGATACGTCCCACTGTAGTGCGCACAAGCTTATGCACAGGTATGCCGTCTATAGTCTTCTCTACACGCACCATTATAGGAGCGTGTATGCCTATAGAGCCGCTATTGTACGCCATTATCGCCTCAGACTGCGTCGTGAAGCAGTGCAAAGGTCTATACTCAGCCTTACGTCCGCTACCTACAGCCACATTCGCCTCTAGGAAATCATCTGCATCCACTATCTGATACTGAGGCAGATTTGTATCACCCTTATCGGTTACAAAAACCTGCTCAGCACCTAACTCCGCTTTGCCTAAGCGCTCATAGGTCAAATAGTAAGAACCCAAAATCATGTCCTGGCTGGGTACCGTTACGGGATGCCCGTCCTGCGGCCTCAAGAGGTTGTTCGCCGACAACATCAATATACGTGCCTCAGCCTGCGCCTCCGCTGACAGCGGTACGTGTATAGCCATCTGGTCACCGTCAAAGTCTGCGTTATACGCCGTACACACCAAGGGGTGTAACTTAAGCGCACGTCCCTCAACCAATATAGGCTCAAACGCCTGTATTCCAAGTCTATGCAAAGTCGGCGCTCTGTTAAGCAGTACCGGATGTTCCTTGATTACAACATCAAGTGCGTCCCACACCTCTGTGCGCTGCTTATCTACCATCTTCTTCGCTGACTTAATGTTATTTGCCTTGCCTTCTTCAACGAGCTTATTCATTACAAAAGGACGGAACAACTCTATGGCCATTTCCTTAGGCACACCACACTGATATATCTTCAGATCAGGTCCAACAACTATAACGGAACGACCCGAATAGTCAACACGCTTACCCAAAAGGTTCTGTCTGAAGCGGCCTTGCTTACCCTTTAGCATGTCGGACAAACTCTTGAGTGCTCTGCTATTTGCACCGGTAACAGCACGACCTCTACGACCGTTATCTATGAGTGCATCCACAGCCTCTTGCAGCATCCTCTTTTCATTGCGCACGATTATATCAGGCGCATTGAGCTGCATTAGCCTTCTTAGCCTATTGTTTCTGTTTATTACACGCCTGTACAAATCGTTTAGGTCACTTGTCGCAAAACGTCCACCGTCAAGCTGTACCATGGGACGTATCTCAGGTGGTATAACCGGTAACACATCTATAATCATCCACTCCGGCTTATTACCGCTCTGCCTAAATGCCTCTACAACCTCAAGGCGCTTCACAAGCTTAGCCTTCTTCTGGCCACCCGCATCGGGCAATTCACGCTTTAGCTGCTCCGAAAGCTCCTCGCAGTTTAACTGCTCTAAAAGCTTCTTTATAGCCTCTGCGCCCATGCCTGCCTCAAAATCGTCCTCGTACTTCTCACGCATGTCACGATACTCACGCTCTGTGAGTATCTGACCCCTCTGCAGAGGTGTGTCACCCGCCTCCGTAACTATATACGCACCGAAATACAACACCTTCTCCAGAACACGAGGTGTCATGTCAAGCAGTAGACCCATACGTGAAGGTATACCCTTAAAGTACCATATATGCGATACAGGTGCTGCTAAGTCTATATGACCCATGCGCTCCCTACGCACCTTCGCCTTCGTTACTTCAACTCCGCAACGATCACAAACTTTGCCCTTATACCTAATCTTCTTATACTTTCCGCAATGGCATTCCCAGTCTTTGGTCGGTCCAAATATACGCTCACAAAACAGACCGTCACGCTCAGGCTTCAAAGTCCTGTAGTTTATCGTCTCAGGCTTCTTTACCTCTCCGCTCGACCACTCTTTTATCATATCAGGGGAAGCTATTCCGATTTTTATTGCGTCAAATGGTGCATAACTCATTAAACTTCCTCCTCCATTTCATCAGTGTCGTCTACGCTATCAGCGCCATCATCCGAAAGATCAGCAAAGTCATCATCCGTGTCCTCATCGTCCATTTCAAATTCCCCGCCCTGCTCGTCTTCAGGCACGTCCTCTATAGCAAAGCCCGACGCTACTATTTCACTATCATCTGCCTTATACTCATCCCTCACACTCGGGATGTAGTCGTCCTCGTCGTCACGGAGTTCTATCTCCTGACCCTCCTGATCCAGTACCCTGATATCGAGGCACAAAGACTGAAGTTCCTTTACAAGCACCTTAAAGCTCTCAGGTACGCCCGGTGCCGGTATATTGTGACCCTTGACTATCGCCTCATACGTCCGTACACGTCCCGCTACATCGTCTGACTTCACAGTCAATATCTCCTGTAGGGTATGTGCCGCTCCATATGCTTCCAAAGCCCAAACTTCCATCTCACCGAAACGCTGTCCGCCGAACTGAGCCTTACCGCCCAAGGGCTGCTGCGTTACAAGTGAATACGGACCCGTCGAACGTGCGTGTATCTTATCGTCTACCAAGTGGTGCAACTTCAAGAAGTATACGTAACCAACCGTTACCTCATTATCAAACGGTAGACCCGTACGACCGTCGTACAAGACACTCTTTCCGTCCTCACGCAGTCCTGCCTCTTTCAAGGTGTCTCTTATATCCTGCTCATTCGCTCCGTTGAAGATAGGTGTCGCCACCTTCCACCCCATAGCCTGCGCAGCATAGCCCAAGTGCACCTCAAGTACCTGTCCTATATTCATTCGAGACGGTACGCCCAAGGGGTTTAGAACTATGTCTAGCGGTGTGCCGTCAGGCATGTAAGGCATATCCTCGCGAGGCAATATGCGTGATACAACACCCTTATTTCCGTGACGTCCCGCCATCTTATCGCCCACGCTTATCTTGCGCTTCTGAGCTATATAAACACGCACTACCTGATTTACGCCGGGGTTCATCTCGTCCCCTTCTTCTCTTGTGAATACCTGCACGTCTACTACTATGCCGGACTCACCATGCGGCACCTTCAAAGAGGTGTCACGCACTTCACGTGCCTTCTCACCGAAGATCGCACGTAACAAGCGCTCCTCAGCTGTCAAATCCGTCTCGCCCTTGGGTGTTACCTTACCGACCAAAATGTCGCCACTTCTTACCTCTGCGCCCACCATTATGATGCCACGCTCATCAAGGTACTTCAAAGCCTCGTCACCTACGCCCGGAATATCTCTTGTTATCTCCTCAGGTCCTAACTTCGTATCACGTGAGTCGCACTCGTACTCCTCCACGTGCAAGGACGTAAACACATCCTCCATCACAAGGCGCTCGCTTATCAAGATAGCATCCTCGTAGTTATAGCCTTCCCATGTCATAAAGCCGACAAGTACGTTCTTACCCAGACTTATCTCGCCGTTAGAAGTTGATGCTCCGTCTGCTATAACTTCGCCCTTTTCTATCCTATCACCCGCCATAACCAAAGGCCTCTGATTTACACAAGTGCCCTGGTTCGAACGAGCGAACTTAACAAGCTTATGATTCTTTACCGCTCCGTCGTCATAGCGCACGCTTATGCAGTTTGCCGACACTTCCTTGATCTCGCCGTCGCCCTCAGCAAGCACCACAACACCAGAGTCCATAGCGCATTTATGCTCTATGCCCGTTGCCACTATCGGTGCTTCCGTCACAAGTAGAGGCACTGCCTGCCTCTGCATGTTCGCGCCCATGAGCGCACGGTTAGCATCGTCGTTTTCCAAGAAGGGTATCATCGCCGTTGCTATAGAAACCATCATTCGAGGTGACACGTCAACATAGTCAACCCTGTCCCTGTCTACCTCAATTATTTCATCACGGTGCCTGCATGTTATACGCTCATTGAGTAACATGCCATCATCGTCCATCGGCTCTGTTGCCTGTGCGACTATATAGCGATCTTCGACATCCGCTGTCATGTACTCTATATCCTCAGAAACCCTGAACGTCTCCTTATCCACCTTCCTAAACGGTGCATTCAGGAATCCATACTTGTTTACACGTGCATAGGATGCAAGATAGCTTATCAGTCCTATATTCGGACCTTCCGGCGTCTCTATCGGGCACATACGACCATAGTGGCTGTAGTGTACGTCACGCACGTCAAAGCTCGCGCGCTCACGAGACAGACCACCCGGTCCCAAAGCCGACATACGACGCTTATGCGTCAATTCAGCCAAGGGGTTAGTCTGATCCATAAACTGCGAAAGAGGCGAAGAACCGAAAAATTCCTTTATCGCCGCAGTCACGGGTCTGATATTGATAAGACTCTGCGGTGTAACTATATCGAGATCCTGCAAAGTCATACGCTCACGTATAACACGCTCCATACGGCTAAAGCCTATACGGAACTGGTTCTGCAACAACTCTCCAACGCTACGCACACGACGGTTGCCCAAGTGATCTATATCGTCCGGCTCGCCTACTCCCTGTGCCAAGCAGCAGATATAGTTTACCGACGCAAAAATATCGTCAGCTGTAATGTGCTTAGGTATTAACAAATCCTTATTTTCACGGATCGCATCCTTAAGAGCCTCGCCCTCATACTGCTCCAAAAGTCCCTTAAGAACAATAAAGCGTACTTTTTCCTCAATTTCGAGCTCTGCCGGATCGAAATCAACGAAGTTTGATAGCTCCACCATGCCGTTAGAGAACACACGCAATTCCGAATCCTCTACCGCCACAGTTGCACTGCACACGCCACGCGACTCAATGTATGCAGCCTTCTCAGCAGTTACTATTTCTTCCTCGTCCGCTATTATCTCGCCCGTCATAGGATCTACAACAGGCATGGTAAGCTTCCTGCCTATCAGCCTCTTTGCAATGCCGAGCTTCTTATTAAACTTATAACGGCCAACAGCAAAAAGGTCATAACGACGACGCTCAAAGAACAATGTGTCCAATAGGCTCTCAGAGCTCTCAACAGTGGGAGGATCGCCTGGCCTGAGCTTTCTGTATATCTCAAGCAAAGACTCCTCACGTGACACGAAAGAATCCTTATCTATAGTCGCACGTATCATGGGATGGTTTGCGAATATCTCCTCGATCTGCGTGTTCGTTATGCAGCCGCCCGCCGTGTCATATGCACAGCTAAGCCATGTATGCGGCCTGTCCGCATCGTACTTGCCGACCGCCTTCAAAAACGTCGTCACAGGTATCTTACGGTTCTTGTCTATCCTTACATAGAATATGTCGTTCGCATCCGTCTCATATTCAAGCCACGCACCATGATAAGGTATCGCCGTCGCACTGAAAGTAGACATCTGCGTCTTATCCGTGTCCTTGTCAAAGTACACGCCCGGCGAACGCACTATCTGCGATACGATTACTCGCTCTGCTCCGTTTATGATAAAGGTTCCGCCATCAGTCATGAGCGGAAAATCACCCATGAAGATCTCCTGATCCTTTATCTCCTCTGTCTCCTTGTTGCGTAAACGCACACTCACCTTCAGAGGCGCCGCATAAGTCGCATCTCGCGCCTTACACTCCTCCTCCGTATACTTAGGCTTGTCCTCCATAGAATAGTCCACAAAGCTGAGCTCCAAATTTCCCGAGTAGTCACTCACCGTGTCCACATCACGAAAAACCTCCCTCAACCCCTTCTCCAAAAACCATGCATACGAATTCTTTTGTACCTCCAATAAATTCGGCATGTCTTGGATCTCATTGCTGCGTGCAAAACTCTTCCTCTGCGTTTTTCCGTACATCAGATCCTTTGGCATGAACTCTATCTCTCCTTTAGGTATTTGCCGTGTTCACCCGGCAACGTGGTCAAAAATAAGTGCTCCGCTGTTGATTTTTACGTTTTTTCTGTTAAAATAACAGATGTAGATTGGGGGATTAGCCCCTCCAACAGCATATAAAGCAATCTATTCTATCACCTTGTACACATGAGTGTCAAGGAATTTTTTGTTAAATTTATTATTTTTTTGCATGTCGAAAAAACGACATGCTTTTTCTTTGCATATAAGTAAGGGAGGGTATTGAAACCCTCCCTTACTTTTTAGTATTTGTAGGGAACGGTCTTGACCGTTCCGAAACCATTTTTCTGCGAAAAAATGGTTTTTTAAATTATTTATTTTTTAAGTCAGGGCTTTGCCTCGAACCCCTTGGGGATTTCGCCGTCTGCAGACGGCGAGCAGGGACGCCGTCCCTGCACCCTGCAACTTTTTAAAAAAAGTTGATTAAAATTTTAATTTAGCTTCGCCATGGTCTATTCCAAGTTCAACCTGCGTTTTATAAACAGTACCGTTATAGCGTAAAACAAAACCGCCGCTATCGCAGACACTATCGAACCACTGATAGGTATCGCATGCACCACACTGTCCACGTCCGACATAGTCGCCAATGATATATTCTCTATGAGAGGTTCCATTATATACACAAAGCCAAGCTGCAAAATAAACCACAGCAAGAAAAATGTCAGCGTAGACAATAACTTCTTCCATTTAGCAAAACTATAGCCCACGGATATCGAAGCATAGAACATGAGACACAAAGCAGTGCCGCCCACCACAAACAACATGAACATCTCTAAGAGGAAAAGCACCGCATCAAACTCTATGTTAAACAAGCTACTCAAATTGTCCCACAGAAAGCGTATAGCGTCAAAGAAATCCTCAAAGCCCAAGACCGACAGTATGCCAGCCAAGCCCAAAGCAAAGCCTGTACACAAAAACCACAACAAGGACACAAGTATCTTTGACCACAGTATGCTGTGTAAGGACACAGGCAAGGTTAACATCAAATAGCCCTCATCGGACAGAATATTGTTCTTAAAACGCATGGCCATCAAAGCTATCATCGCAAACGCAAGACCCGTCACACAGATCCCGAATATAAACACTATAGCAACACCCACCATATTAAGCGCCGCACTGTCAGCCTCCGCCAAATAGCGACCGCTCACATTGGCAAGTACCGCCAAAAAGGTCACCGCCAAAAATAAGGGTAGGCATATCCTCGCCGTCGCCTTCAACTCGTGCTTTATCAGCTTTATCAGCATCTGAACACCTCCCTAAACAGCGCATCCACACTCATGCCCTTATCAGCCCTGATATCCTCCACCGTAGACTGCAAGCTTATACGTCCGTTCTGTATGAAAAGCACATCGTCCAAGGCAGGCTCCACGTCAGCTATCAAATGCGTCGAGATGATGACAGACGAGCCCGGTGCCCTATTATTTAATATCGTCCTTATTATATAGTCACGTGTTGCAGGGTCAACACCGCCAATAGGCTCATCGAGCAAATACAGCTTCGCCCTACGGCTCATGACCAATATGAGCTGTACCTTCTCCCTCGTGCCCTTAGACATCTCCTTTATCTTCTGCTTACGCTCTATGCCGAGCTGATCGAGCATCCTATCTGCCGCCTCCATGTCAAAATCGGCATAGAAATCGGCATAAAACCTCTTTATCTGCTCCGCTGTCATCCACAAAGGCATATACTGACGCTCAGGCAAAAACGAAATTATCTTCTTCGTCTCCACACTCGGCTTGTTGCCGCCTATCAGTATCTCGCCCCCACTCGGCGTAAGCAGTCCGTTTGCAAGCTTTATAAACGTTGTCTTTCCACTGCCGTTAGGACCCAAAAGTCCCAATACACGCCCCTCACCGACACTAAAACTCACATCGTCCAAAGCCGTCTTCTTGCCATAATTCTTGCGCAGTCCTCGGCACTCAAGTATAGCCATATTTACACTCTCCTCAACAACAAAAGCGTCGCCAGTCCTAACATCGCCTTGCCGCTCTTTATGTACACACTACGCCTACTGCGTCGCTCATAAAAATCGTAGGGTGCGACAGACACCTTCTCATCGTGTTTCGCTAAATTGCCCTCAAACAGTACATCATCGCCCACGATCTCTTCAAGCTTTTGTATAGACCGCACGTGCCCGCAGTCCAAAAGCTCAGCCGCAAAACTAAGACAGGTATGCGTAAACGGCATCCTCACATTCAAACGTAGAGGATATAGAATGAGATTAAAGAAATTATAGCGTGTCTTATCACGATTTTCCTTATAATGCTCCAGCATACTCTCCATGCGCTCATACTGCTCGTCATCCACCCACACACGATTGACTTTTACATATGTAGGCTTCGGATTTCTAGCATACCGATCTGTATATTCCCTGTTAAATCCGCCCAATAAAGGCTCATGGTACCTGCTCCTGCAAAACGAGTACCACTCACTTTCTCCGGGCTTCAAGGATATCGCCACATGACTGTAATCGCCGCGCGTCAGCATCCTTATCGCCTCACCAGTCTTAAAACACGTGGATATAAAAATTACATGAACTTCCTTCAAATTTATCTCTCCATTTCATTGCGTACGTGCTCACACACGTTCATTACCAAGTCCTTATCGCTTCTCTGTATTAAGCATAGTAACACAGTTGTCACATCTTGTCAAGCCATGAGCTTATCAAAATAGCTACGGTAGCCCCCACTTGGCGGAAAACCTGTTTTCCGCCAGGCAAAAGCTATAACATAGGAGAAAACACCCTCAACACGCTCTGAACCAAGCGTAGCGCAAGGCTTTGAGCATTTATCGTGTCCCTCGTCACCTCTCGACTCTTGCTAAGTATATCGCAAAAATCCTCGTACATCTGTGTCACTGCATGTGACTTATACATCAGTACCGCACACTCATGATGCAGGTACAAACTGCGAAAATCTAAATTTATTGTACCACACACCGCTATTTCCCCATCACACACGAAGGTCTTTGAGTGCAAAAAACCCGGCGTGTATTCATATATGCGTACCCCGGCCTTCACCAAAGCACCATAGTACGAGCGCGTGACTTGATAAACATAGTTTTTATCCGGTATGCCCGGCGTCACTATACGCACATCGACTCCGCATCTCGCCGCATTGCACAGCACCGCCGTCATCTTACTGTCTATGACCAAGTATGGTGTCGTTATATAAACATAGCGTTTAGCCTTAGATATCATGTTCATATACACGTTTTCCCCGACTTCCTCGTCATCCTCGGGGCTGTCCGCATAGGGCTGTACAAAACCCTCAAAAGCTCTAAGGCCCGTACTCTCGGGCAAAAACGCTCTATAGTCTTCCTTGCTGTCCATCAACACATCCCACATAGCAAGAAACAGTAAGGCAAATCCATACGCAGCCGGCCCTCGCAATATCACCGAACTATCTCGCCAGTGGCCGAAACGCTCTTTCTCATTTATATACTCGTCCGCTATATTCACGCCGCCCGTCATTGCCACTTTACCGTCTATCACCACTATTTTCCTGTGGTCCCTGTTATTCAAGCTGCCGCTCAAACGTGGCCTAAAACGCTCAAACGAATGGCATTTTATCCCCTTCGCCTCCATCATGCTCTCAAAGTCCGTCGGTAGATGCAGTATGCAGCCCCAGTCGTCATATATAAGGCGCACATCCAAACCTTGCGCCGCCTTCTCCTCCAACACTGCCAACACACTGTCCCACAAAACGCCATACTTGATTATAAAAAACTCCAAGAAAATATAGCGTTCCGCCCTCTTTAACTCCTCCAATATGCTCGTAAATGCTATCTCACCTACAGGGCAATACTCAACGTCCGTATCCCCATATGCAGGCATTCCACAACTTTTCGCCAAGTAATCGGATTGTAGCCTGATATGCGCCGGTAACTCATCCGTGTTGCACAAAAACCACAAAGCCTCCGCCTCTGCCTTCTTCCTTATCACATCACGACGTTCACGCTCTTTCCTCGTGCCCTTATTGTGCTTACCAAACATCAAATACATGGATACACCAAACACGGGCACCACAAGCATAGCCATTACCCACACAACTTTGAACGCCGGGTCACCGTCCCTATTAATTACATAGATCACTGCACAAAAGCCAAACACCAAAAATGTCCAATAGAAGAGCACGAACGATTCCGAAACATAAAACAAAAACGCCACAACTACAACTATCTGCAATATTAAAAACATGCCCACTACAGCTGCTCTTGTCCCAAATATGCTTAAGATTTTCTTCACATTCCTCGCCTCCTCCGTCCCCTATATGCGAGTTTTCCACACCAAGCGAAAATCTATTTATTATATCATGTACCATACAATAATTTCAAGTTTTATATTTAACCTGTGCTTCTACAGCCCCGAACCCCTCCGCCGCAAGTGCGGCGTCACAAGCGTTTTGCATAGCAAAACCTTGATGCCGTCGGAATTCATTTCCGACGAGCAGATTAAATCAAACAGGGATCCCCGCGAGACCTGTCTTGTGGGGAGATTCGCCGTCTGCGTACAGCGAGCAAGGACGCTGTCCCTGCACCCTGCAACTTTTTGAAAAAAGCCCCTTAAAACTTTTAATTTTAGCGCACCCTCAGCATGTCACCCTCTTCTAAATCATAAGGGCAGTTTATCTCATAGTTCTGCATCGGATGGTTAGCTCGTTCCGTAACTTCTCCCTTTGCATCTTTTATGCTCTCTATTATAAAGCTCTCGCCAACATGTCCGGCTCGAAGCACTTCCACCGTATCACCGACCGAAAAAACATTGCGTTGCTTCACAACAAGGCTTTCGCCCTGTCGACCCATTACATTCGCTATAAACTTACATTCCCTGATATACTCACCATTATCCGGCCTACGCTCAGGAGGTGCCCCATAATAAAAACCGTCCGTATACGGCCTGTGGCTCACACTCCTAAGCTCTCGCTGCAAGGTCTCCACATCCGATTTGCCCATCAGCCTCAACTTATAAGCATTCGTCACCGTCGCCACATAGTACGCCGACTTCATTCTGCCCTCTATCTTCAAACAACTAACCCCTGCCTTAACAAGCTCATCCGTAAAATCCATGCAGTTTAAGTCACCCGAGCTGAGTACCGCCAAAAAGTCGTCATACTGTTCCACGGGGTAATATTCACCGGGGCGTTTCTCCTCAACCAATCTATACGACCAACGACAAGGCTGAGCGCACTCACCTCTGTTCCCACTCCTGCCCGTCATAAATGTGCTCATCATACACCTTCCCGAATAAGACATGCACATAGCGCCGTGTACAAAGGCCTCCAACTCCACATCAGGTAGCCTCGAATGCAGTTCACCTATCTGCTCTATGCTCATCTCACGTGCTAAAACCACTCTCGTTGCGCCCATATCCCTGTACACCTTAGCCGTCTGGTAATTTTGACAGTTCGCCTGAGTACTTACGTGCACCTCAAGTTCAGGGCAACTCTCACGCATAGCGGATATCGCACCTAAGTCCGACACTATAGCCGCATCCACGCCAAGACCGTGCAACAGTTTAGCATAGTCACGCAGTCTATCTATCTCATCATTTTTCGCAAAACTGTTCACGGTAACGTAGAGCTTACTGCCCACCGCATGCGCCCTCTGTGCCGCAAGCGCTAATCGCTCCTCATTAAATCCCGCCGTCTTCGCACGCAACTGCATGAACGGGCCGCCCACATACACACTATCCGCACCGAAACGCAAAGCCGCCTCCAAACATTCCATATCTCCTGCCGGTGACAAAAGCTCTGCCTTTCTCATCATTTCTGTTAAATCCATTTTTAATCCCACCTTATCCCCTTATATTAACACAGTTTTTACCGCTCGTCAAAGACTCTGCTTCTTGCGACTTTTATCGTTTTGTGGTAAAGTAAAAAAAAGACCTTGTGAAGGAGGGGTGTTCATGTCAAAAAATCGTATAATGATCGTTATAGTAATTTTACTTATATGTACGCAGACACTATCTCTCTTTCTGATTTTTTCACTGTACGGAAAAGTGCAAGACACTAAGGCCGCTCTGCAATCGGAGCTTAATGCACTCTCTAACACAGTGGATGGAATTTACACTGATGTGGATGACATGATAACCGCAACTTCAAGCTTATTCTCACACGCTGATATAGAAGTGGGCGATCTTGACACCCACAGTCTTGCAGTACCACTTACTTTCACTCTTATCCCGAGAGAACCGGCGAGTATAAAAAGCGTCGGCCTCAGCTTCTCGGGTGAGGCGCATGAAATGAAAAAACAGGGGGACGGCTATACGCTCACCATACCTTGCTACATTTTCAGTGAGGAGCCCTATCCCATCATTATAATCAACAAGGCGGACGAAACCATTGTCACGGAAAATAACGCTCACCTCAGCTATGAAAAGCTCGCCTTCGCCTTTTTCCCTCAAATGACCCTTGATTGGCAATACGATGTAAAGACTAGCGCAGAAGGTCACGCTATTAGTGCCGAGCTCTCTGTCATTGATTCGCTACCATCGTCAGATGGCATAGAGTACGTATCCGCAGCACTCGCCGTTAAAGTTGACGGTAGTGTAATGGCTGAAGAGCTTATAGCTCTATCCGAGCTTGACGGCATGGAGTTTGAGCGTACTTTACCCTTGCGTGAGGACGCTGTATTTACCATCGCACTGATACTCACCGACAATCTCGGCCTGCGTCACCACCTCAACCTTGACAGCTTTACCATTAGCACTGACGGTGCCTTCACACCTATAAGTCAAAGTGACTGGCAAATATACTCGGCTGATGACGAATTTCGTTGGCAGTCGGAGTGATATGATTTCAAAATAAGCTACCCCGACTGTCGAATTTTTCGATAGTCGGGGTAGCTTTATGCTACTGTGTCACATCCGTTGACATGTTATCTTGTATCACCAATGTGTCCTCTGTAGGTATGGGGCTCTCCGGTACAGCACTCTCAGGCACCGGACTCACAGGCTCATCTGTAGCTTCGTCACCTGTGTTTTTGACTTCTATTACATTCACCTGCGTGAGATCATAGTCCGTCTCGCTGATTATTACATCGCTTATCTTCGCTATGTCAGCCTCTCCCAGACCTTCCACGGGCGCAGGAACCGCCACTGTCACGCCCTCATCGGACATATACACAACGCAATCGGCAAAGTTTTTCGCAAGCAACTGATTTTCAACCTGCGTCTCGCTCATGGAAAAATTCGCCATCGCCGCAATCTCGTTCATCGCCGAGTCTATGGTCTCCTGAGATGCCGCCTCCGACGCTGCCGCTACCTCCAAAAGTGCCAATGCCTCCGCTCTCGATTCCTGACGCGTCAAGCGTGCTTGTGCGAAATAATCTGAAACAGGGTCTGCCATCTCTGTATTGGCAAACTCTAAGTTCGCATTTTCCATCTGCTCATTTTCCGCCTCTATCATTGCTTCGTCCGCTCCGCCCCAGTCATTGTTATACGACCAGTTTAAATAAACCGCCGCACACACGCACAGCACCACTACTGCTACCACAGAATTTCTTTTCAACCTATTCACTGTCCTCGCCTCCCATTTACGTTGTTTTCATTTTTATTACGCTAATCTCATTTACAGCGTGCCCTGTATATGCGCCGACCGCCTCAGTCACTGCTAACCTGACACTTGCCCTGTCTGCGCCCTCGCAGATGACCGCTACGCCTTCCTCAGAATACAGCACACTCACAGCGCCGACTCCCTCGACCGTCGAGAGCACCTGTTCCAGGCGCTCCTCTTCGTCACTCGTATAGCGTGACGGTGTGCCCTCCGACACCCCTCCGTCCGTGCCTGCCGGCAAAGTTAAAAGTACCACTCCTACCACTAATAGAAGCATTAGATACTTATATTTCTCTGCCGCCTTTTTCAGTGCGTCCATCACCCGCCCTCCTCGATGTACTGTCTCTCACTCGGTATGCCCAGCTCCGCTTCTATGAGACTTGTCAGCCGTTCATAACCTGTATGTTCGCTCAGTATACTTACCCTTACCTCATACGGATACCAAAATCCCTCCGTGCTCCAACTCGCCGTTACTTGCACAGAGTTTAAGTCTAAGGACAGCTCCTTCGCTTTGTCCAATATATATGCTGCACATTCCGTCTCTATGATTGTTCTCTTTAATCTTTCTCCCTCATCCGTTCCACTCTGTGCCGCCTCGCTCGCCTCTTGCCTGTATTTTGCCATGTATTCCGAGTAGTCATCAAACTCAAACTCCAAGACAGGTGAGAGTAAGCTCACGGACATCACTATACCGCAGAGCAGTCCGAGTAGCTTTTTTACACGCCCCTCAGGACACAGTAGCATCGCCAAAAGGCAAAAGGTCGCAGAGCCCGTCAGATTTAATATCCACTCACGCATCACGTCCATCATAAGCTCACCGCCCTAATCATGGACACTATAGATAAAAACAGCATGACAGCCCCACTACCCACAAGTCCCAAGGCCATACCGAACGCCGTCCCCACGCTGCTTATAACATCCGACATGCGTCCCTGAGAAAAACTCTCCGCCACCGCCGCCGCTGCTTTATACACTAAATACTTGCAGCCCAAGGCAGCAAAAGGGCCTATACATATAGCCACCACAATCAGTACTCCGAATACGCCTACCGCACTCCTTATCATACCGGCGCCCACCAAAACCGTATCCGCCGCATCCGATACTATGCCGCCGACCACGGGTAGTGCCGTGGACATCGCTGTTTTTGTAGCTTTAAGCGCCAAGGCATCAGTTGCACCAGTTATCGCACCAGTTATAGTTAGGTAGAGCGTAAACGCACTCATGACTAAAGTTATGGACATCGTACACAGCCACTTTATAAGCGAAGCTGCACCCCTCAGGGGCGAGCTGTCTAAAGCAGCCGCAGACACAGAAGCTGCAAGATACAAAAATATGAGCGGTATTATCACATAAAATGATAAGGTCATGAATATATCCATAAACAAGGCCGTCGCCGCAAACTTTGCAGTCGCCGAACTCAAAGCTCCGCTTGCTGTCGCCGCAGCACACAGACTGGGTAACATGAGATGCGAAAAGTCCGTCATACTTTGCAGTGCCTCAGAAGCTCCTTGTATAACGGAGCCGCTGTCACCGACTATTATCACGCTTATTCCAAGCACTCCCACTATATTTATATATTTAGGCACCTGCGTAAACGCAAATTGCGCCAGCAGTCCGCAAAGCAGTACAACAGCAAGCACCGCTACACCATTACGGAACGCCGCCGCAAACATGCCCTCTACCGCAGCTTTCATACCCTCCCACAACTTCTCTAACAACAATTCCGCATTAACAGCATCCTCGACGCCTATATCACCCACTATATCCGCCGCCGCATCCGGTATAGCTTCCTCTAATTCCGGTATGCCGTAGGCATCGAACTGCACATTGCCCGCAGCTTGTACCGGACTTATGAGTATTACGCTTATAAACAGCAGTATTAAAGTCTTTCGTATCACAAGAGACCCTCCATCACAGATAAAAAGTTCTCAACGAGCGGCAATGCCGCCACAAGTGCCGCCACTGTACCAGCGAGCTCCACGCTCGTAGCGAGAAAACCATTTGCACTGTCCTTACAAGCATCCGCTCCCACTCTCGTTACCACGCCTATAGCCACACATTTTATGAGTGGCGTGAACACTGTCGGCGAGACCCCCGACATCGCAGTTAGCCTCTCACTTATCTGTGTCACCGATCCCATCAGTTCCAGAACCGCAAGTAAAATCACAAAACCGCCTGCAAGACTGAGTACCAAGGCATATTCGGCATTACTCTTTTTTATCAATAAGGCAGCCAAGGCTGCCGTTAGCCCGACCGCCACCGCTCTCACCGCAAAGTCCATATCAAAAGCCGAACAGACTTTTTACTAAGTCAAACAACTCACTTATCTGCTGTACCACTAACACAAGCGCTACCACCAGGCCCGTTATCGTCGTCATTAACGCCTGCTCGTCCCTGCCGGAGCGTGTCAGCAGTATATTTAGCACCGCCACCAATATCCCGACCGCCGCTACTCTGAAAATCAAATCAACTTCCATTCCCTATCTCCTTCACAGTAACATTATCGCCAGTACCATGCCCGCACCCAGACCCAAGCCCGTGCAGAGCTTGCGCGTCTGCTGTGCTTCCACTTCACTCTTTTTTGCCGCTGCATTTAGTTGCTCTATACATAGTGTCAGTGCCGCCGCCTGCTCCTCTGCCGCATAGCGTCCTAAGACTCTGCCTGCATCGGACAATGCCGCCTTGTCGCTTTTTGACATTTCCGTACATGCTACACACTCGTCCCAAATTGCCGAAAACTCTCGCTCGCCTATGTCCTCAACCTTAAATTCCAGAAGTCCGTAAAACATCTGCACCTCCTTTGGACCTCTCAACTGCAACCTACGTATCGCCTCAGGTAAAGGACACAAATTCGTGACTATTTCCGACCTCAACATCACAAGCGACGAGGACATCGCCTGCACAAAACGTGCTCTACGTACCGCCTCGGCGCCCAGTTTTACGCCAAACACCGTCGGCACAGTCAGCACCAAAGCTGCTCCCAACATCCTCAGCATCACAGCACCTCCAAATCATAACATCGTGTGCCTCTCACTTTTTTTATGCTCACCACTCGCTCAAACACACCTTCTGCCAACAGCTCTCGATACAAAGCACGCTTATGTAAGGATTTTGCATCGTTACCATGGCACGTTGCAAGCAGCTTCACTCCACAGCCCGACGCCTTATACACGGCCTCTATATCCTGCGGTGAACTTATCTCGTCCATGGCAAGTACCTGAGGATTCATCGCACGAATAAGCTGCATAGCCGCTTGCGCCTTAGGCGCATAGCTCATCACATCTGTGCTCGCACCTATATCAAAATACGCTTCACCCTCGCACACGCCGGCAATCTCTCCACGCTCGTCCGCCACAGCCACCCTATAACCATCATTAGACAACCTGCGTATCAACTCTCGTAGCAAGGTCGTCTTACCCACACCCGGCGGCGACACCACAAGTGTATCCCTGAAGCCTTCAAGTATCATACGCTCATATAAGCCATTCGCCGACTTTCTATGCTCTCTCGCTATACGTAGAGCGACACTGCTGAGGCGGCGTAAACCTTGTCCGCTTCCCTCACGCACTATAACCTCGCCGCACAAGCCGAGTCTGCACCCTCCGCTGATCGTCACATAGCCCTCGGCACTCTGTGCCAAAGCCGTATGCGCCGATGCCCTCGTTGCACTTTCCAGTACTGAATCAAGGTCACGAACTCCTACTTTGCAGTCACCTACAGGACGTTCCCTATCTGCTATGAGCACGCTCGGCACTTGTCCGACACGCAGGCGTATTTCCTCTGTGTTCACCTGTTCACGCTCAGAGAGCGCCTGTAGGCAGTCACGCATATGTAGCGGCATTAGCTTCACCGCATTTTTGTAGTTATCACTTACCCTCATGTGGACAATCTATTCGGCAAGGCATAAAAATATGCCCACTAAACACTTAGGGGCGAAGTCAAGATAAAAGTTTTACTCGATTTTTTTCAAAAAATCGTGGGGTCTCGGGGCGGTAGCCCCGACCAAACAAGGCCAAAAAATAAATAAAAAGCACCCGACAGCCTGACACAAGGTCAGCTATCGGGCGCTTTTGCTTTTCGCTTCGGAAACGAGATTTATTTCCTAAAGCAGTCGCTGCAGTAGACGGGACGATCGGTGCGCGGCTCGAAGGGGATCTTGCACTCCACTCCGCATTCTGCACATACTGCGTCAAACATCTGTCTGGGGCCACGAGTAATGCCCTTACGAGCATCTCTGCACGGCTTGCAACGCTGAGGCTCATTTGTGAAGCCCTTCTCAGCGAAAAATTCCTGCTCGCTTGCAGTAAAAGCGAAGTCTTGCCCACAATCTTTGCAGGCGATGGTCTTGTCGTTGAACATGTGATACCTCTTTACATAAAATATACAGCGACGCAGATTCGCATCGCTGCATCGCTGTTCAATTCATAGTATACTGTTTTTTCCTAAATGTCAATACATTTTTAAAATTCCACCGCATTTACTTTATATCCCTCAACTCACTCCCATTCTACACCCATATCCGCCAATATCATCGCAAGCTCGTCCTCAGACAAAGCGCCCTCATGCACCGTATGCTCATGCCTACCTGTACCCCTGTGATAGTACAAGCTTAAATCCTCAAGCTCTACATCATCGGGCACATATGCATTGCCATCATCTGCATAAAACACCTGCGTCGGTAGCGTCAGCACAGGGAAGTCAGCGACCGCGCTCGGATATTCACGTAAATCCACGTACTTTATAAATGCATGGGGATATAATTTTAAGTTCATCTCTTTTAGATAAGGTAGCATCTCCTGCATACGCTCGGTATCCGTTATTCCAAACACCAATACTATCGGAATTCCATAACTGCGAAGCTGCTCTAAATCTATTTCACTTACCTCAAAAGTAAAGTCACGCAAAACCTCGCCCGGCTCACGATCTTCGATGTCGGGCGGTTCCGTCAACCACCATATAAGCAAGGCAGACAAAAGTATAAAGCTGTACGCCACCACCCTAATTACCACACTTCTTTTTATCCTTATCCTCGGCTTACTATTCTCCTCCATCTCGCCCCGCCCCCTCTTCTACGACAGTTTTAGGCCATACACCTGAACCACCTCTAATTTATCGCTATACAACAAATCCGCCGGCGATACTATCCGTCCACCATTGGAGTCTAAGTCCACCCCTACACTCTGCCACGCCTGCCAGACCAAATGTCCGCACTGCGTGCCTATGTCGCCGCTCTCAAACTTATCAGCACCTAAGCCTGCCAACAGATCATAAGGTACATCATACAAATGCTCCTCGGCATATTCCAGCACCTCAGCCACCATCTGCTCGTCCGCACCCTTAACACGTAACACCGCATAGCTCGTATAGCGCCGCCAGTACTGCAAATTCGTATATACAGAGTTCTCGCCCAAAGCACGACTCTCTAAGGCTGTATCCTCATCTATCACCAAGCCGGCATGGCCGTGGTACCAACCCCATATTGAATGCGTGGACAAAGAAACCAGTATATCGCCCGGACGTAAGTCCACAAAATCCGGTCCATACACCGTCTCGCCATCACTATTCATTAACCTATGTTCCTTCGTAAAAAACTCAATAAAGAACATGGGTTTTATCTGCACTTCATAGTCCGCTAAATACTGCGCTTGCGTTAGCATAAGTGTTTCATAGCCCATATCGCCCTGTGCTCGTAAACTATCCGTCGCCGCCTTACCCAATCCTGTCTGCTCCATGATGACAGCATAGTCCTCATCACCAAGTTCGTCACCATAAAAAAACTCGTACAGGTCGACAGGTTCGGCAGTCGGTAACACATACGGTATATTCGAATATGCCACAGGCCCCTGTAAAACGACAAGCACCGTATAAATTAATAACAGAGTCAATAATATATATACCAAGACTCGCAGTTTCTTGTTTTTTAGCATATTCACTCCAAAACCTGCAATATTACACTTACATAATAACAGATTATAATTGACAAAGCAATTTTTTTGTGTTAGATTAATTCGAGTATCGATTATAATTTATACCGAAGGGATTGAATATAATGCTAACCGCACTTACAGTTTTACAGCTTTTATCCGGCATAGCCGTTACTTTGGTCGTTTTAATGCAGTCCGGCAAGAGCGCAGGTCTATCCGGCGCTATCTCCGGCGGTGCCGACACTTTCATGTCTAAGGGCAAGGCAAAGTCTTGGGACGATCGTCTAGCTAAAGCAACTAAGTGGATTGCTCTGCTTTTTGTTGTTTTGACACTTGCGCTGAACCTAATCTAATCGTAAATTAACAAAAAATGAGCACTGCGTTTTACGCAGTGCTCATTTTTTGTTTAGACTGTCGAAAAACAGGTTTTTCGACAAAAGGGGGTTCTCGGCTTGCGAGCCTCGAGCGGAATCGGAGGCGTGTACACGCCCCGCCGCCGATAAAATCTAACATTTTTCTAAAATCAGACCAGGCAACTCGCCGTGATTTTAGAAAAATCTTTGCTCGGCAAAGGACGAGAGTTTGTTGCCATGACTTTTTTGTTGTCTAAAATATTTTGTCAAACGCTATCTTCTGGCTATTGTCAAAGCATATCGTACCGCGATATGTAAAGCCATTCTTCTTCAACACATGCTGCATCTTCGCATTGTCACTGTCCGTGTCAACTCGAAAATAGCGTACACCACGCTCGGCACTCATACGCTCCACCAAGCTAAACACTGTATCAGACAAGCTCTTTCCACGTGCAAGCTCACTGAAAGCCATGCGATGTACCACCACATAGTCCTCGTCGCTCGTCCAAGTGCCGTCCAAGTCCTCATAGGCAGGCTCGCCCTCAAAGTCAATGCACAGGTAGCCCAGCACCTGATCACCGTCTTTTATGAAAAAGCCTTTTTTATTTACAGCGTCACCTCTTATGCACTCAAAGTCGGGGTAACCTGTCTGCCACTGGTCTATGCCCTGCTCCCTCAAATGCCGCTTCGCCCCGTCTATTATGTCCATAGCGTGGCTTACATCCTCTACCGTTATGGCTGCCAGCTCCACTTCTACCACCCCTTAACTACATTTTCTCCGTAATTACATAGGCTACGCCGTCCTCCGACCACGATATTTCCTTACAACTTACATGCTCGTTCTCATAAAATCCGCCGTTTTCCACCGCCGCTTTCAATGGACACGCCTCTGACACACAGCCTTTTGTAAAGCAGTTACGACCGTGCGGCTTAACGCCCTTCGCCTTCGCCGCCTCGTTTATAAACATAGGACGCACCCTCTGCGGACTCGTCACATACACAGGCATACTTAAATTATTTAGCACAGAAGTGATATTTTCCTTGGCACTCATGGCATTGCTCAACAAAAATTGATTTATTATAACCGTCGAAAGCTGTTGACACACCCCAACTATAGACTTCTTTTGTTTCGGGCTTATCTTCGTCTCTCCGGCAGCACTCTCAAAGCTGAGGTAGCCTAGCAATACTTTCTTATTTCGTAGTGGAAAATAGGAATATACCCTGTCCTCTTTGTCTTTTGACAATATCTCCGGCAACTCATCCTCGTCCCCAGACACAAGTAACTGATGTGCCTCGAACGCATTGTACATGCCTGTTATATCGTCTAAGCCTATCTCTCGTGATACAGGATGCTTGTCAGGATTTATATTGCTCCAGTCCTTCGTATACTTAATAATTCCATCCGCATAATCAAGCTTCGATATAGAAGCTGATGTAAATGAAAACTGCGCACATATCAACTGCATAATTGACTGTATAGTATACTCCGCTACCTTAGAACCCTCTACATAATTATACACAAATTCCCTGAAGTTTGTATTAAAATCATCTATGCTCGCACTAGGATCTTGTCTAGTCCTCGAACTGCGCTCTATCTGTGTGCGCTCCGACACATAGCTCAATTCTTCTTGTCCCTCGTAAAATGTATGGCAGTTTTTGCCTTTAGCCTTAGAATTGTACAGCGCTATATCCGCAAGTTTATACATCTGCTCAAACTCGACAGAGTCATCCATCGTAGCTATACCTATACTTGCAGATATATCTACCTTAACCCCACCTTGTTCATGCGTCTTACGAAACGCTACACCAACTTCCTCCGCCTTTTTAATCAACACTGCCTTGTCTTTATAGTTACGCAAAAACACGAAAAACTCATCTCCGCCCACGCGCCCTAATATATCACTCTTTTGGAAAATGCCTCTCAAGGCACTGCCCAACTGTGATATGACCGCATCGCCGTACAGATGTCCGAAACTATCATTTATGCTCTTAAAATTATCTATATCTATTATCATGAGCGCACCCGTCGTCAGCTTCCCCTTGACACTTAACTGTTTTTGGATCTGCTCTTCCGTCGCCCGCTTATTGAGAAGCCCCGTCAGACCGTCGTTTCTGCCCATGCGTTCTGTCATCTCTATAAATTCATAAAGCTGAACATATGAACGCACACGAGCAAGCACTATTCGCTCTATAAACGGCTTTGTTATATAGTCAATAGCGCCTAAACTAAATCCACGCTCCTCGCTCTTAGCATCATTAAGACCCGTTATGAATATTACAGGTATACGACTGTACTCATCGCCCGATTTCAGCTTCTCTATTATAGCGAAGCCATCCATTTCGGGCATGACCACATCGAGCAAGATAAGTTTTGGATCAGTCTCCTCTAATACACTGAACATCTCCATACCGCTACTTGCACAGAACACCTCATATTCATTTTGCAATATATTGCGAAGCACTGCCTGATTCATCAAGCTATCGTCTACTATCAAAACCTGAGCTTTATCCATTTTTCGCCTCCAATACAGTATTAGACTCGCTCTATTGCCTATTCTATCCCGACTTTGTAAAAACAAGCCCGCAAGTTACTGCCTGCGGACTCATTTAATGATAACTCATACAGTGGCTAGCATAGCACCTAGAGTCATCTCTATTAACTCATTTAAAGTCATACCCAGTCTCTCAGCGCCATTATTTATCGTCTCGCGCGAGCAGCCTGCAGCAAACTTCTTATCCTTAAATTTCTTAGCAACCGACTTAACTTCCATGCCGTCCATGCCGGTAGGTCTCATGAGCGCCGCCGCTCCTATAAGTCCTGTCAATTCGTCAACGGCATACAGTACATTTTCCATCTTAGTCTCAGGCTCCACGTCATAACATATTCCGTACCCGTGGCTGATCACCGCATGTATCATCTCATCGTCTATCTCGTGCTCAGCGAGTAGTTCCTTTGCCTTTGCACAATGTAGCTCCGGCCACATCCCGAAATCTATATCATGCAAATAGCCCACAGCCTCCCAAAATTCTTCACGGCCGGGATCAAATTCCTTGGCTAAATATCCCATTACCTTGCCCACTGTTCGCGCATGATGTATATGAAACGGCTCCGTATTATACTTTTTAGTAAGCTCCAAGGCCTGCTCGGGTGTTGGAATATATGACATAATTTTGCACCTCCGAATTTTCTAAAATTATATACACATTTTCACAAAATGTCAACACGCTAAAGAACACAAAAAGTGCTATCTGACAGATTTCGCTTCTAACCATAAATTCAGTTCATCTATTTTCGCTTCTGTCGTCTCTCCTATATGTGCAAAAGGGAATTTCAGTCCCATACTGTCGTATTTTGCAAGGCAAATCTTCCGAAACGGCAGTAACTCTACTTTTTCAACAATTTTTGAATACGGCTCTATTATTTTACATAGCTGCTCTATATTCTCGAGGTCATCATTTATGCCCGTCACTATTACCTGACGTATCCAAATCTTCTGTTGTTTTCTTCCGCACAAATCCAAAAACGCCCTAACTTTCGTAAAATCCGCCTCAGCATACTTACTATAATCCTCGCAGTTTGTAAACTTAATATCCAGGAGCACAAGATCCGTATGCTCCAGTAAACGCTCAGCCTCATGTAAGTCACCTATGCCCGACGTGTCAAGCGCCGTATGCAAACCCAGCTCATGCGCTCTTATAAAAAGCTCCTGAACAAAGCCAATCTGCGACAAGGGCTCACCGCCTGACACGGTGAGTCCTCCATTTTTTATATAGGGTATAAACCTTGTGAGCTTAGCGACAACCTCCTCGACGCTATAAACACTACCTTTGCCATAATCCCAAGTGTCGGGATTATGGCAATAAGCACAGCGCAAAGGACAACCCTGCATGAACGTTACAAAACGCACGCCGGGGCCGTCTACAGCGCCCATAGACTGAAAAGAATGTATATACCCTTTCATATCTACATGTTGTCGTGGAAGGTACGTGAAATTACCTCCAGCTGTTGTTCCTTACTCAGCTTACTGAAATTCACTGCATAACCCGACACACGGATTGTGAGGTTCGGGTACAGCTCAGGCCTCTCATACGCCGCCATAAGCACCTCTCGTTTTAACACATTTACATTCAAATGATGTGCACCCTGTGCGAAGTAGCCGTCCAATAGCGAAACGAGATTATCAAAACGCTCTTTTTCAGACTTTCCAAGCGCCTCAGGTATGATTGAGAAGGTATTCGAAACACCGTCTCGGCAGCAGTCATAAGGTATCTTGGCAACCGAGTTAAGTGAAGCGAGCGCACCTTGCTTCTCCCTACCGTGCATGGGGTTAGCCCCCGGTGCAAACGCCTCGCCTGCCTGCCTGCCGTCAGGTGTCGCTCCCGTTTTCTTGCCATACACCACATTCGACGTTATCGTGAGCACCGACAGCGTATGCTCTGCGTCCCTATAGGTCTTATGCTCCTTTAGCGCATTGTAAAAATCCCTTATCTGCTCCGCCGCTATATCATCGACCCTGTCATCATCATTGCCAAACTGCGGATATTCGCCCTCTATCTCAAATTCGGATATTATGCCCCTGTCATCTCTCACAACCTTTACACGAGTATACTTAATCGCCGCCAAGGAGTCCGCAAGCACGCTCATGCCCGCCACACCGAAAGCCATATAGCGATGTACTACCGTATCATGTAAGGCCATCTGCGTCTTCTCATAAGCGTATTTATCGTGCATGTAGTGTATGACGTTCATCGTATTCACATAGAGCTTCGCCAGCCAGTTACGATAAGGCTCCATCATAGACATAACAGTGTCATAGTCAAGGTAATCACCACTGTACACCGGCATCTCAGGGCCGACTTGCTTACCGCTCTTTTCGTCCCTGCCGCCGTTAAGTGCCATTAACAACATCTTGGCGAGGTTAGCACGTGCTCCGAAAAACTGCATTTCCTTACCCAAACGCATAGCAGATACGCAGCAGGCTATGCCGTAATCGTCGCCGTAGGTGGGGCGCATTAGGTCATCATTTTCGTACTGTACAGAATCCGTATCGCAAGAGACCTTAGCGGCATAGCGCTTAAAGCCCTCGGGTAAAGCGTCCGCCCAAAGTATCGTTAGATTCGGTTCTGCCGACGGCTTTAAATTGTACAGCGTATGTAGCACACGGAAAGAGTTCTTCGTCACAAGGTGACGACCATCCTCCGAAACACCGCCGACACACTCCGTGATCCACATCGGATCTCCGCCGAAAAGCTCATTATAATCAGGTGTACGCAAATGGCGTGCCATACGCAGTTTAAGTACAAAGTCATCCATAAGCTCCTGTGCACCGCTCTCTGTGAGCAAGCCCTTATTTATATCACGCTCAAAGTATATATCAAGAAACGTGCTGACACGCCCCAAGCTCATAGCTGCACCGTTCTGCTCCTTTATTGCACCCAAATACGCAAAGTAAAGCCATTGCACAGCTTCACGAGCATTGGTCGCCGGCCTAGTTATATCGTAGCCGTAGAGCTTTGCCATATCACGCAGCTTCTCCAAAAATGCTATCTGCTGATACAGTTCCTCCGTCTGCCTGATTGTATCCACATCCATGATGTCCTCGCCCAGCTCACGCTTATCTCTCCTCTTCATCTCTATGAGATAATCCGTACCGTAGAGTGCAACACGACGGTAATCACCTATGATACGTCCTCTGCCGTAAGCGTCAGGTAAGCCCGTTATTATACCCGAACTGCGTGCCGTACGCATCTCATCCGTGTACACACGAAACACTCCGTCATTATGCGTTGTGCGGTACTGAAACTCGCTCTCAACCTTATCGGACAACTTATAGCCATAGGCCTCGCAGGCATCTCGCGTCATCTTTAAGCCGCCAAAGGGATTCACACCACGTCTCAAAGGACTGTCTGTCTGAAATCCCACGATAATCTCATTTTCCTTATCGAGGTAACCGGGGCCGTAACTGAGCAAGGAGGTCACCGTCTCCGTGTCTATGGACAACACCCCGCCCTTATTAAGTTCCTCGGCAAACAGTGCCTCCGCCTTTTCAAGTAATGCCATTGTTCGCTCCGTTGGCGCTGCCAAAAATTCATGATCGCCCTCGTAAGCGGTGAAATTATTCAAAATGAAGTTAGATACATCTACCTTCTCTTGCCAAATACCTGCCTTAAAACCTTGCCATGCTTTTGTCATATTTTTCTCCTTTCAATATAGCACCCTGTGCTCGTTCTGAAGATTTCCCCTCGAAGGGGGTCAAACCTATATGTTCGCCCCGTTTGCCTTGACTTCTGCCTCATAAAAACAAAAAAGACAATATTGTACCTCAACGGTAACAACATTGCCCAGGCGGTCGGCTATCACACTTTGTACTCCTCTGTGGTTATCCACATTATCCGCCGGTCATACAAAGCCAAACAATTACGCACTCAGTATATCCCATAACACCCCTATCGTCAAGCCGGCAAAACAAAATATATTTAAAATAATACATAAATTCATACACCCAAACAAAGCAAAAAGCACAAACGATTAACACGATTCAAAATATTTTGATATAACTCTTGACAAAACCTGTTTATTAGAATAGAATAAATCAAAATATTTTTATATGAGGTGCGCTATGGATAACACTTACAAGAGAGATGCGAAGGTTTTCAAGGCCTTATGTGATGAAAAGCGTTTACAGATTTTAGAGCTATTGCGTGATGGGGAGAAATGCGCCTGTGTTCTATCGAGTATTACGGAGATAAAGCAATCGGGCTTATCTTATCATATGAAGATTCTTACGGAATCGGGCATAGTCACAGGCAGACAAAACGGTAAGTGGATGCACTATAGTCTGTGTAAAGAAGGTGCAGGGCGTGCCATGGAGCTGCTCAAGTTTATGACCACCTTGAACGCAGAGCAGACAGATAACGACACCTATTTGAAGAAGATGGAAAAAATATCATAATTATAGGAGAGACAATTTAGTATGTGGACATTCATACAGGAACAGGTACTGGGCATGAAGTGGCTAAACGAGGCGGTCGGGAATATGCTCACCGCTTTCGGCATGGACATAACATCTCGCATTGGCGGCAGCTTGCAGTTTTTTATTTACGATGTGATAAAGATAGTGGTACTGCTCTGCACTTTGATTTTCACCATATCATATATACAGAGCTACTTTCCACCGGAGCGCAGTAAGCGTATACTCGGCAAATTTAAGGGCGTGTGGGCCAACATCATAGCGGCACTTTTGGGCACCGTAACACCTTTTTGCTCCTGCTCGTCCATACCGCTTTTCATCGGCTTCACGAGTGCGAAACTGCCTTTGGGCGTCACCTTTTCTTTCCTAATAAGCTCACCCATGGTCGATTTGGGCAGTTTGGTTTTACTTATGAGTATATTCGGCGCAGAGGTTGCTGTTATATACGTCCTCTTGGGTCTGACTGTTGCCGTCATCGGCGGTACGGTCATTGAGAAGCTTAACATGGAAAAGTATGTGGAGGAGTTTATATTCACCACGAACAGTGTGGATATAGAGTCACCCGATCTCAGCAAAAAAGACAGGGTGATATACGCAAAAGACCAGCTCCTTGACACTTTCAAAAAAGTCTTCCCTTACATCCTCGTGGGTGTGGGCATAGGCGCACTCATACACAACTGGATACCGCAGAGCATTATTGAGACTGTATTGGGTAGCGATAATCCCTTCGGCGTAATAATGGCGACTGCCATCGGTATACCTGTCTATGCAGATATATTCGGCACCATCCCCATAGCAGAAGCTTTGCTCGCCAAGGGCGCTCTTTTGGGCACTATCCTATCCTTTATGATGGCTGTTACAACGCTGAGCCTGCCCTCACTCATCATGCTGAGAAAAGCGGTTAAACCCAAGCTCTTGGGTCTATTCATAGGTATATGCGCAACGGGTATCATCATTGTAGGCTATATATTCAACATTTTACAAGGTACTATATTATAAAACGGAGGAAATGAAAAATGGGATTATTCGGTAAGAAGAAGGAAGATAAGGTACAAGAAACTTGCGACTGCGGTGGCGCATGTGCAAGTCCTGCCGAAGCGGAAAAAACAACTGCCTCGGACATCAAGGTTCTTGGTTCGGGCTGCAAAAAATGTAATGACCTCGAGGCATCTGTCAAGGCGGCTCTGGCAGAATTGGGCAAGGACACTACTGTGGAGCATGTACGTGATTTCGGCGAGATTGCCGCCTACGGTGTCATGACTACACCAGCACTCGTAGTTAAGGGCAAGGTGCTCTCTTCGGGCAAGGTGCTAAAAACAGCCGAGGCGAAAAAGCTCTTGGAAACGGCGTTATAAGGCATAAGACTTATACTTAAAAAAGTTGCGGCGAGCTCGGACATTACCCGAGATGCCGTAACTTTTTCTTTTGCTATTGTTAGGGTACTTATTCTGTGGTATAATGCACAAATTGCAAAGCGAAGCAGGAAAAGGAGTATCACTCTATGCAGTACAGAAAGTTAGTAAAAGACGGGCCGGACATTTCACTATTAGGCTACGGTTGTATGCGTCTACCCACCAAGGGTATGATTATAGATAAAGAGCTCACATTTTCGCAGATGAAATTAGCCTTCGATAGTGGCGTTAATTACTTCGACACCGCCTACCCCTATCACGCCGGCAAGAGTGAGGTTGTGCTTGGCGAGTTTATTAAAAAATACAAGCTGCGTGACAAGCTGTACATCGCAGATAAACTGCCCACGACAATAGTGACAAAACCAGAGCACATACGCAAATATTTCGACACGCAGATAGAGAGATTAGACACAGACTGTATAGATTTCTACCTCATGCACATGCTGGGCAGCCTATCAGATTGGGAGAAGCTGAAGTCTTTCGGCATACTTGAATTTATAGAGCAGAAAAAAGCAGCCGGTCAAATTAAGTATATCGGTTTTTCCTTCCACGGTAAGGCCGAGGAGTTTATTAAGATACTTGAAGACTACGACTGGGAGTTCTGTCAGATACAATTTAATTACCTCGACGAATACAATCAGGCTGGCCTTGCAGGGCTTAGGCGAGCGCACGAGCTCGGCATAGGAGTGGCGGTCATGGAGCCACTCAGGGGAGGGCTGCTTGCGGCGAACGCACCCGACAAGGTAAAGAAAATCCTCGAGGCACAGGAGGACAAGAAAAGTGCGGCGTATCACGGGCTGCGTTTTGTCATGAACCACGATGGCGTCTCCACTGTCCTAAGCGGCATGAACGTCACAGAACACATTGTAGAGAACATTAAAGTCGCTTCAGAGACAACTGTTAACTCCATGTCGGAAGCTGAGCACAAGCTCATTGATGAAGTCAAGGCAATTTACGCAGAGCTCATGAAAGTGCCCTGCACAGGCTGTGGCTATTGCATGCCCTGCCCTTTCGGTGTCGATATCCCCAATACATTCAACGACTACAACAGCCTATCCTTCTTTGGCAAAAAAGCCGGTATGGCGAAGCTTCAATACATGGGCAAAGCGGCCGGTATTATGGGCGACAAGGCAGGCGCTAACCTATGCACCTCATGCGGAAAATGCAAAAGACACTGTCCGCAGAACATTGACATCCCCCTCAGACTCAAAGAGGCACACAGAGCTTTAAGTAACAAAGCTTTGGCCGGTATATTTGCTCTGGTAGCGAAGGTAATCGGCAAGCGAAGCAACTAATTTAACAAAAATAAAAAAACAAGGGCGCATACGCTTGACATTTCCCCCACTAGATGTTATAGTATCATGGCTAAAGCGTTGAGCATGTGGAACGAAAAAGCGATATGCGCCAGTAGCTCAGCAGGATAGAGCAACTGCCTTCTAAGCAGTAGGCCGGGGGTTCGAATCCCTCCTGGCGTGCCAGCGACTTTTTTACTACGGTGGGTATAGCTCAGTAGGTTAGAGCACCGGATTGTGGTTCCGGGTGTCGTGGGTTCGAATCCCATTATCCACCCCAAACGAAATGAGGTCGGCTTCCGCCGACCTCATTGTGTGAACACTATAGGGATGTAGTGTAATGGTAACACCTCAGACTTTGACTCTGATATTGTAGGTTCGAGCCCTGCCATCCCTGCCAGCAACGTGACCTTGCATCCAATTCGCACTTTAAGTTATTGCTTCGGGTATGGAATTTGGCGCCTGCGACGAAAGTGTCCGAGCTGGTGGCATGCTACGAAAGTGTCCGAACTGGTGGCATGTGACTAAAACGTGACATGAGTGCGGAATATGTTGAGGGGCGGCTTGTGTGGTGGCACGAATAAACTAAATATGACTCGTTAGCTCAGTCGGCAGAGCATCTGCCTTTTAAGCAGGGTGTCCGGGGTTCGAATCCCCGACGAGTCACCAATAAAGAGGGTACTTTCCGTTGGAAAGTACCCTCTTTATTGGGAGCCGTTTTTATTTTATCTGCTCGACGGAAGTGAATTCCGCCGGCATCAAAGTTTTTACTTTGCAAAAACGTTTGGTACGCCGCACTTGCGGCGGAGAGGGTACTTTCCAACGGAAAGTACCCTCTTTATTGGGATTGGCGAAAAACAGGTTTTTCACTCTACCTATCCTTCATGAACTTTTCTTCAAACTCCATTATCGGCATAGGCCTCGCAAACAAATACCCCTGCGCCGCCTCACACTTTATCGACTTCAAAAACTCAGCCTGCGACTCTTCCTCTACGCCCTCCGCTACTATGCGCATATTTAGACTGTGCGCAAGTTTTACTATGCCATCTATCACAAGCTCGCCTCGTTCACTCTCATTCGAATGTGCTATGAAACTCCTATCTAACTTTATGACGTCCGTGCGGTATTCCTTTAACATTCCCAAAGATGAATAGCCCGCTCCGAAATCATCTATCGATATTGTGTAATTTTCCTTATGCAACTCCTCTATCAAATTACGTAACAAGACCTCATTTTCAAGCAAGGTCGTCTCCGTCATCTCAACTTCAATCAGCTCATGCGGTATGCCATGCTTCGACACTATCTCCGTTATATCACCTACAAAATTTAAATTGCCCAAATGCAGCCTCGAGAAGTTAACAGATATAGGCACACAGCTCTTACCCTCATCTAACCACGACCTAAACAGCCTGCAAACACAGCCCAACACAAATTTGTCAAGCTCTATTATAAAACCATTGCTTTCAAACAAAGGTATAAACGAGTCGGGATATATCATATTACCGTCAGGCTCTATCCAACGTACCAAAGCCTCCGCTCCTATTAGTTCGCCTGTTGTTAGATTCACCTTAGGCTGTAAATACACGCAAAACTCCTCGTTTTGCATCGCCTTCTCCATCTTATTCGTTATTACAGCCATTTTAAGCAAATGTTCCTTGTACGTATCATCATAGTCCCAGATTATCTGCTCTTTCTTCTCCTTCGCCATCGTATGCGCAAAGCTTACCTTTGTGATTATATCATCTACATTCGTCTCACCCAACTCTATGAAATAGCGTCCGTACCTAAACGCAAGATGATGATTCTCAAGCTCAGGTATTATTATCTTGAAATTCGCCTCATACCCACTTGTCTTTGAATCCAACTCCTCTAAGAAATTATCGCCCGCAAAGAATATGAACTCGTCCGTGCCAATACGTGCCACTATCAAAGATTCAACCGGCACCGAGTCACTTATCTGCTTGAACGCACGCAACACCCTATTGCCTATCTCAAAACCATATATCTCATTTATTGCCTTGAAGTTCTCTACATCTACTTTAATTATCGCATACTTCTTGTCCTTGTTCTTAGACAGAACTATATTCATGTCTCTCTTTAACTTAGTCAAATTCGGTAGCTGAGTCAACTCGTCATAGTACGCAGCCCTCTCAACCTGTACTATGCCCGCCCTCCTATTCCACAGCCCCAACGCTACTATCAACACATAAAACACGAGAAACGTCACACTCATATATGCTATCGTCTCTACAATCTGATGCATACCGGTCTGCAAGGACTGCTGCTCAACCGCTATGACTAAATTCAGTCCGCCAAAATCCAAGCTGTCAAAGTATGCTACCATCTCCACTCCGTCAAAACCAAAGTAGACTGAGCCGCTCATGCCTGCACCTAAATTCGCATAGACATCATCTAAGGATGTGTCATAATAAAATTCCACATCATCCATAGCTAATCTTTCTATATTTATGTAGTCCTCAGTCGAACTCACCATCGCCTCACCATGGTCATCGACTATCAACACATAGCCCTTATCACTGACAAACGCACTCAACTCAGTGAACAGTGCACTGACACTATTGACGCCAAGCACTGCACCGACTACCTCGCCATTATCAAATACAGGTGCCGCCAAGTCCATTATGCCGTTAGCCAAAGTAGAATGTTCATTCATCCCCGCAGACGGCTCGCCTTGCTCTATAACCGCACGAAACACAGCATTTCCAGAAAAATCCACGAGCTCGCCACTATCACTGTATCCCTGTCCGTCAATATCAATATAGTAAATCTCACTCAACTCTGTTCGATCTATACGCGAGCAAAGAAATTCATATATCTCATCAGACTCAATCTCTTCGTCTTCTATTAAATCAGCCATAAGACACAAGAATTCCATATTGCTCTCATTTTCGTTTCTTATTATTATCTTCTGCTGTGCCACCATGCTTCCAAGCTCGTTCTCCACAGCTTCATAAAACTCGTCGCCCACAAATGAATTGAACTGCCATATGAGCACAAAGATAATAATAAACACCGAAATTACCGCAAATATCATCACCTTATTGCTGACCTTACCCGTTTTCTGTGCCATTGTATTCTCCTAACTGTACGCAAAAACATCCCATCTCTTAACAGTGCTCTACATTGTATTAATTGCCATAATATTTGCTTATTATGTCATAAATATGTATATTTTGTCGAACTTTAATCACTCAAATTATACCACATCTTCTAATTTCGGTCAATCGCTAAACCATTTTTACTTTTCTTTTATTTTTTGCTCTGTTTCAATACAAAGACGGACGACACATGCGTGTCGTCCGTCTCATACTTTTGCAAGTTACTTATGCAATTTCGATCTCTGCGCCAACTGCCTCGAGAGCCTTCTTGACTTCCTCAGCGTCGTCCTTAGAGATGCCTTCCTTGATCTTAGCAGGCACAGCCTCTACAAGAGCCTTTGCCTCTGCAAGTCCGAGACCTGTTAGGCCACGTACTTCCTTGATTACCTTGATCTTCTCTGCGCCGAAGCTCTTCATGACTACGTCGAACTCGGTCTTCTCCTCTACGGGAGCTGCTGCTGCTGCGCCACCTGCTGCAGGTGCTGCTACTGCTGCTGCGGAAACACCAAATGTCTCCTCAAGTGCATGTACCAGATCGCTTAGCTCCAGTACCGACATGGACTTAATCTCTTCCATCAGAGCGCTTACTTTTTCTGACATTTTATAATCCTCCTGTTATAGTATGACGGCCGATTTCCCGCGGCCTCGGTTTTGGGTGACTGTCACCCTACGACAAATTACTCCGCCGTCTCGGGCGCAGCTTCCGCTACCGCCTCAGGTGCCGCCTCAGCTGTCGCTTCTGCTTCAGGTGCTGCATCCTCTGCCTTCTCGACAGTGCCGCCGCCCTTCTCTACGATCTGTCCCAGTACTACCGCTAAGCTCGTTATCGGAGCTAGCATCGTGCCGAGTACCTTCGCATACAGTGCGTCCTTGCTGCCCAGCTCTGCTATAGCCTCTATCTCGCTCTCGGACAATATCTTGCCCTCCAAAAACGCTGCCTTGACATTGAACTTATCGCCCAACTTCTTAGCCTGCTCGTTTACCAGTTTGATAGGTACTATGGGGTCGCCGGTGCTGGTAGCTAAAGATGTCGTTCCGTTGAGAACCTCGTCCAGTTCCTCCATACCGACTCTCTTGATCGCAAATCTCGTCAGTGTATTCTTTATAACACTGTACTCGATTTCCTGCGCTGTTAGCGCACGACGCAGAGCGTTGTCCTCCGCTACATTTATTCCCTTGTAATCTACGAATACTCCGGATGTAGCTCCCTGCAACCTCTCCACGAGCTGCTCTACTACCGCTTGTTTCTCGCTCAGTACTTTTGCGTTTGGCATTTTCTCACCTCCGGTGATTTTCTACGCCCATTAAGAAAACTCCCCATGTCTAAAGACACAGAGAGTGAAAGCAATCAATAATAATACCGATGCTGTCCTCGGCAGGGCTTGCATCAATTCCTCAACGATTTGTGAGGTCTCAATCGCCTGCTGTCTTTGGAGCGCTATGGTATATTATCAAATATTATGGTGCTTGTCAAGTAATTTAAACACTTTTACCGTCTTTTTTTGCCCGAAATGCAAAGAACTTCTGACCCATGTAATTCAACAAGGTATATATCACCATTCCCGCCATCATAGATATATTGTCCTGCACGGACACGCTCGCCTCAGACAAAGCCGCATAAACAAGCGGCTTCGCCAAAGAATACGCCACGGCATAGCACACTGCCACATTCAATGCAAAACGCAGAGCCTGTCCGCCCATATCGCCTTTTGCAGAAAATGTGAAATACTTATTGAGGAAAAAGCTCAGCACACCGCCGACTACATAATTAGCAGCCGACGAAAACCAATACGACATATGTGCCAGATTATACAGCGCAAACATCACGCCGGCACCCACTATCGTATTCAGGACGCCCACCATACAAAAGCGCACAAAACTGCTCTTCTTGAGTATACTTATATACTTCTCCACGTCTTCACCTTTTCCTCTTTTACTTCAGCTCATTTATCTTTTCACGTCCACAAAGTATACCACCGCTCGCCTCAATTAACAAGCCATTTCTACACCAACACTTCGAGCATCATAAACAATCCTAACTTCGCTATGTTTATTTTAGTCTGGCCGTCCTTTACCTCAAAATCCACGCTTTCACCGGTGACAGGTACACGTACACCTTTCACAGCGTAAGGTATGCTCACATTCACATCGCTAACCCTCGCAAAAGGCGCCTCCTCCTGCTGATTTATCAGGCCTATATACATTTTCTCGTCCTTCTTCCACGCAACTACCTCCACAAAAGAGGGTGCGTCCGACTCGAAGCTTAAAACGCCTACAAGCTCACGGAACATAGCGCTCACAACTTTACGTGTGTAATATGGTGTCATGCTCTCTATAGCTGCCGCTACCCACAGTATCTTGCCCTTGCCGACCTTCTTTATTACAGCACAAGGCTTTTGAGTATCTTCGCCCGGTGGATTTGAATGTATGGAAGCAAAGTCACATGTGCCCGTCATTGTATACGGTAGTGTCAAATGCGCCAAGCACTCATACTCACCCTTAAAGCTCAGCTTCGCCTGCGGTGCTCGCACATTTAAGGGCATTTTATCTGAGAAGCTCTCAAAAAATCTCGCGCCTTCAGATGTCGGACGCATATAGGTCACATTATGTTCCGTATATCCTTCATATTCCGCCTCAAGCAGCTCAAAAAGACGCCTATGACCCGGTTTCCCGCTCAAATACACATTCCCACCGTCCATAAGATACTTCTCCACAAACGCCATTTCCTCGTCACGTAGCACCGTGATATCACACAAGGCCAGCACCGGCTCTTTTATCTTCTCTCGCTTGCCCGCCGGGTACACATCGTGAGCTATATTCTCCTGACGCAATATCTTAGTCAAGTTTAAAGGATGCTTTGTAAAATCATTTGTCATAGAATCGTGAAACGGCAGTACCTCCGCTATTTTCAAACCCTGCTCCGACCTATTAAACTTCGCCTTATCCGGGAAAAACACCGCCACATCCGACACCATATCGCCACTCACATAGCGCTCATATGGCTCGGAGCGTGAAAACGCCTCTTTTAATATGCCCGTGTACGCCTCCTCGCATATAGTGCCGTCAGGGTTAATGCCGTCACACACCGCAAAAGCTCCGCCCTGCACCAAGGCGGTCATCGTATGTAAAAATAATTCGTCTGCCGTCTTAGAGGTCGTGTGCGCACTGAGCCCCGGCTCACAACGTGAGGTAATGAACACAAATGGCATCGCCTTCGTAAGATTTCGATAGTACTTACATATAAAACTCTGCTCCAAATAGCCGCCGTAGAGGTCGCCGCTCACATAGTCGCAAGCATTCGCCACCTCGTCTGTCGTACTAAACTGCCAAGGTGCAGATGTATTTGACATATTATGCTCCACCGTTATCCCCGGACGTGCCGCCTTAAGCGCCGCCGTCGAACACATAGTGAAATCGCACATCCACTGTTCACGCAGACGCTGAAACTGCAAAAATTCCTTGTCCTCGTAGTCTATACGCTCGGGCATGTCCTTTCCCGTCGCCGATCTGTACTTCTCTTTACAGCTCTCACAATAACAAACTTCGGGCCAAAAGGGCATATCCAAAAACACAGTATCTATATCGTAGTTCTCGCCCAACTCCGTCAGACAGTTTCTCACATACTCCCTATACTGCTCGTTGTTCGGGCATATGAGACCATAGCGTCCGCGTCTGAACATACTGTAGTTTCTGTAGTCGCAGTACTCAAAAGAATGCTTGCCCTCATGATTTACCATGCGCCACTCGGGATATGTATCGTACACATAGTTATCGAAAATTTGCGAGAAGTAGCTCTCGACATACAGACCCTCACGGCGACATATAGCTATCATCTCTTTTACATAGTCCCTATCCGACAGGCCCTTATGTGTGCGCCCATATTTCGTAGGATGATGCGCCAGACCTGTGTGCGGACGACTCTTAACAACCACCGTCTGCGCTCCGCACTCTTTGAAGTGCTTTACCGTATTCTCAGGATCAAACTTCGACAGATATTCCTCTTTATCGTCATTTATATGCATGTCCATAAATATTCGCCTATAATTATCCTTGTACCACATAATTATACCCCCAGCATATTTTATACCGATTTTACTACATCATCTCCCCCTTTTCAAGTCCCATAACACCCTACTTTTGTAACATATCTCTGTCTAAATTATCGTAATTTTCAAAAAACAAACTAAAAATTTATGAAATAATTAGAAATAATCCCCATGGACAATTATGGATTGAAATATTTCCGTAACAGTTGTATAATATTTTCTATACGGCTAAATGCCTTATATTCCGTGTAGCTTGTCTACATGAGAAAAAAACGAAAGGGCGAATAAAATGAAAAAACTAATCGTACTTCTTCTTGCAATGGCAATGCTGTTTAGTTTGGCAGCTTGCACCTCGGGCGGAGATGAGACTCCACCTGCTGAGAGTGGCGATCCCGCACCTGCTGAGAGTGAAGCTCCCGTTGAGGGCGGCGACGACGCTATTGTGTCTCCTGACAACGACCTCGTCGTTGCTTTCCAGGCAGATGCTACAAGCCTTGATCCGCACATAGGTAGCAACGGTATATCCAACACCATTAACAACACCATTTACGAATCACTTGTAAAGTTTGATGAGAACGTTGAGATTGCTCCCATGCTTGCAAAATCTTGGTCGGTCGCTGAAGACAACAAAACCTACACCTTCGTACTGGAAGAGGGTATCATGTTCCATGATAACACTCCCTTTAACGCAGAGGCTGTAGTTGCTAACTATCAGCGTGGTCAGGACGATGACACTCTGCGTATAGCTACTCAGACCGCTACTTGGGAGTCTGTAACAGCAGTCTCCGAGTATGAAGTTGAAATCGTTCTAATGAACCCCGACAATACTTTCCTTAACAAGCTGACTCAGATCAGGATAATCAGCCCGACTGCTATTACAGAGCTCGGCAAGGAAGGCATCGCGCAGACTTCTGTCGGTACCGGCCCCTACATGCTCTCCGAGCGTATCGAGGGTAGCAAGACCGTTCTTACAGTAAACGAAAACTACTGGGCAGAGGGTCCGTCCGTGGACAGCCTCACCTTCCTCGTAGTTCCCGAAGACGGTGCTCGTATAGCTATGTTGCAGACAGGCGAAGCTGATGTCATCCATCCCCTGCCCGCAATCCAGGTTCAGGAAGTTGAAGACGATGCTTCCATCGTAATCAACAATATCCCCGGTATCACCTACAGATACGCTACATTGAACCAGAACTACACACTTGAAGACGGCAGACAACCCTTTGCTGATGTCCGTGTACGCCAGGCTATGAACTACGCTTTCGACAGCGTCGCTTATGCTCAGGTCGTATTCCAGGGCTTTGCTAAGGAGCCGACCTCCGTGTTCTCCGATTCCATACTTTACTACGCAGAGCAGACTCCTTACTCCATAGACCTCGAGATGGCAGCTTCCCTCATGGCTGAGGCAGGCTTCGAAGATGGATTCCCCGTCAACATCTGGGTTGACAACACAACAATCGAGCAGCAGGGTGCTGAGTTCTTCAAGCAGCAGATGGCTCAGATAAACATAGACGTTAACGTTATGCCTATGGAATCTGCTACCATCGCCGAGATGACAGATCTACCCGCTGAGGAAACTGAAGTTCAGATCTGGTATGTTAACTGGGGTTCGGGCTCCTATGAGACCGACGGCTCTATGAGAAGCATACTGCACAGTGACAGGTTCCCGCCGGTAGGCTACAACACAGCATTCTACAGCAATCCTGAGTTTGACGCTTTGATGGACGAGGCTCTCATGCTAACAGACACAGCTGAGATCGCTGACCTCTACGCTCAGGCACAGGCTATAGCTTGGGAAGATGCTCCTTGGGTATTCTTGGGCAACGATAACACAATCAACGCTCAGAAATCCTACGTCGAAGGTCTTGTTTACATGCCGGGCGGCGACATTAAGTTCACCACCGCATCACTTGTAATGGGCTAAACAATACTATAAAAAATAGGGTATCGAATTCGATACCCTATTTTTTTGTTTTTTTCGCTTGTAGGGGACGATGCCCACATCGTCCCACCCCTCTCCCCTCACTGTATTTCTTTGGCTTTTTGCGCTGTACTTCCCAGTTGACTTTTTGGTAACAACAAGTTACAATACGGCTACAATATCAATTGGAGGTACAATATGTTTCGTAAATTTCTCAGTAGTTTCTTAGTTGTGGTTCTGATGGTCACCGCAGTGAGCGTCACAGCTTCAGCGGCGAGCCTTGAGTTAGACGGTAAAAAGATATATGAGAACATCCCTAACTTCGGCGGTACAACCTACGTCCCTCTGCGCTCCATGAGCGTTCACCTTGACAGTGACGCACAGGTGAGCTGGACGGGCAGTAAGGCAATAGTTGAGACGGATAGTGTTTATCTTGAAGTAGTGCCGAATGCTGTGAGCATTACGGCTAACGGCAAGAGCATTTCCGTGCCGCAGGGCGTTAAACTCATAGACGGTACAACTTATATCCCCGTACGTGCTATGGGTGAGGCCTTTGGCGTATACGTTGACTGGGATGGTATTAGGGGCACGGTTATAGTCAGCACTTCCACAGACAGTTCGGGCGGCACGGATAACTCCGCTTATGACGAAGATGAGCTATACTGGATGAGCCGCATAATAAGTGCAGAAGCCGCAGGCGAGCCTTTCGACGGCAAGGTGGCTGTCGGTAACGTCATTATGAATCGTGTGGAGAGCAATTTATACCCCGATACAATTTACGAGGTTATATTTGACAGAAACCACGGCGTACAGTTTGAGCCGATACTAAACGGCAGCATCTATAACACTCCGACCAACGAGAGCATAGAGGCGGCTAAGCGTGTACTTGACGGCGTGAACGTAGTGGGTGACGCCCTGTTCTTTCTCAACCCCGACATTGCGCAGAGCTCTTGGATAGTCAATAACCGTGAGTTTCTCATGAGCATAGGCGACCACGATTTCTACGCATAAAAATGAGTATAAAAACGCCGAGACGGATAGTGCAGCACTATCCGTCTCGGCGTTTTTCCCTTGTAATTATGCTTGGATATGGTATAATTATTTGGTACAGGGTGTTTATATAATAGATGGAGGAAGTTATAATGATGAAAAATATGTTAATGGGTATATTTCTTCTGATTTTAAGTGTGTGGTGTTACATTTTTGGTGTCGCAGATGATGTACTTCTTTTTAGTTTGTTAGGTGTATTTTTACCAATACCTGCAATAATTATTTTTCTTCTGGGCTTTTTCAATAAAGGTGATAAAACTTAATTTCCTAAATGAAATAATCACTACCCATTATGAGCATTTGACGAGGTGATAAAATGGAGTTGCCGAGACGAAAATCCATTCGCCTAAAGGAATATGATTATTCACAAAACGGTGCGTATTTTGTGACGATTTGTGTTGCCGACAGAAGTGTGTTGTTGTGGCGCAATGTAGGGGCGGATATCATCCGCCCGAACTCCACGACAATACACTCCAATCAAATGCCATTATCACAATACGGTAAAATTGTAGAAATAGCAATCTCACAAATATCTACGCATTATGAAAATATTTTTGTTGATAAATATTGTATAATGCCCGATCATGTCCATATGATTGTTTTTATTGCGCCTGATGAGAGCGGGCGGATGATATCCGCCCCTACGTTATCGGTGATAATCGGTTCAATGAAACGGTGGGTATCGAAACAAATAGGATTTCCGATTTGGCAAAAATCGTTCCATGACCACATAATCCGAGACGAACAAGAATACCAAAAAATCTGGGAGTACATCGACACAAATCCCCTAAAGTGGGAGCTTGACGAATACCATGTGAAATAAGCACACTGCAAAAAGAAGCTGTCAAAAATGACAGCTTCTTTTCCTTGTTACATTAACTTTTACTCCACTGCCGCCTGTGCAAAGCTATTGTCCACTAAGTCTGCAAAGGGCACTCTGCTGTCTAACTCGCCTGCTGTTTCCATGACCGTTTGCAGTCTGTCAAACGCCTCCTCGCTCATGCTCGGCTCACTGTTCCATGCGTCTATGTCCTTATAACGCTGAGCGACCTGCGTCAAGACCTCCAAAGAAGTGGCCGGAAACTGATCGATCATAAGTTCCGCTATGTCCTCGGCGCTGTTTTCCTGTACCCACGCCTGACCTCTCGCCACGGCATTAGTAAAGCCCTGTATTACCTCGGGATTTTCCGCCATATAAGACTGCGACGCAAAATACGCCGTGTACGGTATCTCGCCACTGTCCTCGCCTATGGAAGTTAGAACATAGCCCTCACCTGCAAGCTCTAACTCCGTCGCCGTCGGCTCAAACAAGGCAACATAGTCATACTGATCGGGTGCGCCTGTGAACGCTCCTGCCATCATATTAAACTCCACAGAGGTGTCCACCACCGCATCCACATTCGGCACTACACCGTTTTCTCGCATTACATACTCCAAGGTCATATGCGGTACACCACCCTTTCTGCCACCTATGACCGTCGTGCCCACCACTTGTTCCCATGAAAATTCTGTGTCCGTTCTTCCCACCAAGAAAGAACCGTCACGCTTCGTGAGCTGTGCAAACACCTTGGGATAATCTTCATTGCCCTCTAAGTACACGTAAATACCCGCCTCAGGCCCTGCAAGACCTATATGCGCCTCACCCGTCAGCACGGAGGTCATTACATTGTCCGCACCACCGCCGTTTATTAACTCAACTTCCAGCCCTTCCTCCTCGAAATAGCCCAAAGCTAAAGCTACATACTGCGGTGCGTAGAACACCGAATGTGTCACTTCACTGAGCACTATCTCCGTCAGCTCCTCCGGCGGAGCATCCGTCGGCGTTGACGCCGTCTGCGTCGGCGCTTCACTCTCCACTGCCGCCGTCGGTGCCGCTGTCGTCTGTGTTGGCGTTTCCGCACAGGCACTCAAAACTCCTGTTAGCACGAGCACTGTCATAAGTAAGGCGATTTTTTTCCTCATCCTGTCACTCCCATATATTTTTTTAGTGCTTTTTCCAGCAATAGCACACATCTATACATGACGGCCGCCGCTACGGCAAGGATCATGACCGTCATCATCACCAAGTCCATCTTAAACACCTGTGAGCCATACACTATTAAATAGCCCAGACCTGCCTTCGAGACCAAAAACTCGCCCATGATAACCCCGACCCACGATAAGCCCACATTTACCTTTAAAGCATTTATGAGCGTCGTCAAATTTGAGGGCAACACAAGCTTTATGAGCACTTGAGCTCGGCTTGCGCCCAAGGTACGCAGTAACTTTATCTTCTCGGGGTCTGTTGACACCAGCCCGTTTAGTACCTCCAATATAGTGACTATAAGCGATATAGCCAAGGTCATCGCTATTATAGACTCCGGCCCCGCTCCTATCCACACTATAAACACAGGCCCCAGCGCCGTCTTAGGCAAGGAATTTAACACCACTAAATACGGATCCAGTATCTTCGAGAGCATGGGACTATACCACAAACACACCGCTACAAGTGTGCCCACTATCGTGCCCAAGGTGAAGCCTATAACCGTCTCCAGACAGGACACTCCCACATGTAGCATGAGTTCGCCCGTCTTCCACAATTCCATTGCAGTTTCCCACATCCTCGTGGGGCTGCTCATAATAAACGAATTAATAAGACCCGTACGAGCCGCCACCTCCCACAGCAAAAAGAAGGCTAATAGTATTGATATTCTCGCGGCATGTACTATATTCCGTGAACGTTTCTTTTCTTTTATGTACTTTAGTCGCTCCTGCGAATTTCCTCGCTCAGACACTGTGTTCAAGCTCCTTCCATATATCGTTAAAGTGTGTTCTGAATTGTTCGCTGTTTCGTCTGTCCATAGGTGTCATCTCACCGAAATCAGACATATCATGCACACTTTTTATCGTCGCAGGACGTGCTGACAGCACTACCACCCTATCCGACATGCTCACACTCTCTGAGATATCATGCGTCACGAGTATCGCCGTCTTACCCTCTCTTTTTATTATGGCATGTATATCATCCGACACCGACAGTCTCGTCTGATAGTCGAGAGCTGAAAAGGGCTCGTCGAGCAGGAGTATACAAGGGTCTGTAGCCAAGGTGCGTATGAGCGCACAGCGCTGACGCATACCGCCCGATAGCTGCGAAGGCACCTTATTTCTAAACCCCTCCAGCCCGTACCTTTCAAGTAAAATCTCTACCCTCTCGCAGTTTTCCGCTGTCTTTCGGCCCTGTATCTCAAGGCCCATGGTCACATTATTCCATATACTGCGCCAAGGGAAAAGCTGATCCTTCTGCGGCATATACCCGACCTTCGTACTGCCTGCCGTGACCGCCTCGCCGTCAACACGCACTTCGCCGCCACTCGGGCGCTCTAAGCCCGCTATTATAGACAGCAAAGTCGATTTGCCGCAACCTGAAGGTCCGACTATACTCACAAACTCTCCCTCGTTTATCCTTAGACTTATATCATTTATAGCCGCCGTCTCACCGTCGTCCGACTGATAAAGCTTCGCTATACCATCTAATACTACCATGTATGACACTCCTCACCTTTGCTTTGCGCTTCCCTATATACTATGAGCCTTTTGCGAAAATGTTAAGGCTCTGCTCTACACACACAGACTCTATTTCATATTCATTAATGAAAATTTATCACCCCTTTCGCCCGAATAATGAATATTTTTGAAAAAATGATTGAATTCACTGAAGTAATGTGCTATATTTATCGAGTATTATATTTAGGGAGGTACAATTTGGAATGAGAAAGAATAAAATTGTAAGCAAGAAATCACTTGTCAGCACACTGACAACATTGACTTTACTGTGCAGTAGTGCGGTGCCAGCATTTGCCACAAGCGACGCAGTCAGCTTTGAGTCAGCCGCCATGCCCACAGGTACAAGCACTGTAACAAGCGCTGCTGTGACTGAATACATGGAGTCACTTGTTGATATAGGCTCAAGGCTCATGGGTACGGAAAGTGAGTACGAGGCATCTGATTACATAGAGTCTGTGATGCTCGAGAGCTATGCCGCCGACAACGTTTCCGTGCAGGAAGTCGTATTGACCGAGGCACGTAAGACGACTGTTGCGGCGGTGACCGTGTCCGATGACAGCGCTGACGGCTCTACCGTATATTACGGCAACCTCTACGGCTATGTCGATGCCAGTGACTTTTCCCTTAACGATAGTTCTCTGCTCATAGATTTTGACGGTACGATAGATGAGTCCGTAGACTATCTCGGCAAATTCCCCATCATCGCATATTCCGAGGTACAGGCACTAACCGCAGCTTCCACAGATGCCGATCCCACGGATAATAAAACCGTAGAGGCACTCACTGAGGCACTCAAAGACAGCGGTGCTATAGGCCTCATGGTCTACAATGATGTGCCCAACTCCTATGACTTGATAGGCCGCATGATTTTCAGGGATGAATTTAACCCCACCATACCCGTTTTGGGCTTTGACGGCGTTGCGGGCGAAGTATTCATTGAGGCTAACGCTAAGGGTGATGCGCTCATGATAGAGAGCTACGAGAGAGGCAACTCCGAAAACGTAATAGCTGTAAAAAAAGCAACGGATGACCCCGAGAACCCCGATGCCATCATACATATCACAGGACATTTCGACAGCGTCATGGGCGCACCCGGCGCAAGTGATAATGCTTCCGGTGCAGTTGGTGTTATGGCTCTTGCTGAAATGTTCGCCGATGCGGACACCGGCGGTGTTGAGCTCCGATTTGCGGCACTCGGCGGCGAGGAGGGCGGTCTAAACGGTTCCGTGTCCTATGTTGCCACTCTGACACAGGCTGAGAAAGACATAAGCATCAATATGAATATGGACATGATAGCAACTGACGAGGCCTTTGTTGACACGGTGTCCTTGGACATTTACGGTGGCGTCTTTAACCTACCTGCCGCACTCATAATAAGCACAGCCGCTGCAAGCGATTTCGAGCTACTCGATGACACGAACAATGTTCGTTACTTCAATTACGGTGGTTCAGATCACGTAAACTTCCAGAGAAATGGAATGAATGCATCCAGCATGATTTTGGCTATAGACGAAGATGATATGACCGAGAATGAGTATCACCTACCCTCCGATAACATGGAGCAAAACTACAGCCTCGACAGGCATATGCAGGCTATCTCGCTCATGGCAGGCGGTATAGCAAACGCTGTAGCATATGACCTAAGTCTCGATGCCGAGCTCAGCTACTCAAACGGCACAGTCACCATAGGTAACACCGAGGAGTTGAAGGCACTTTTCCCCATGATAGAGATCGAGCTTATATCCATCACAGGTGCACCTTCTACCGTCATCACCCTCGACACAGCTAGCGAGAACAGTTTCACCATGCCCGAAGGTCAGTACAACGTTACCGTAATGGGCAAGGGCTACGGTAACGCTAACCTCTTAGGTACATATGACAGAGCGAAGGTGGAGCCCTACTCCGAGATTTTATCTCAGTTTTACACTGACGGTAACATCGCAACAGGCGATATAGCGAGCACAGATACCGTATTTTTAAGAGGCGAGCTTATAGCTCTGCTCAGTGACCTCGCCGACGCCGACCTTGACGCTTACACTACAAACAAGTTTAGCGATGTGCCGGCAGATCACGAGTACGCTCAGGCTATAGCATGGGCGAGCGAGAACAAGATAGTAAACGGTGTATCCGACACAGAGTTTGCACCTAACATGTACGTCACTCAGGAGCAGGTCGCACAAATTTTGTTAAACTACTCAAATGCCATGGGTATTACCGTGCCATCTAACACCGATGAGGTAGCATTCGCCGACACGGCTAATATCAGTGATTGGGCTATGACGGCAGTCAAAACCATGCAGACGGCAGGCCTCATCTCCGTTGATGGCTATAACGCCAAGGCGACAATTATGGAAGACAGCGCAAACGCCATGCTCTCCGACTTTGTTAACTTGATTTCTTAAACCTAAACAACAATAAAACAGCACCCTATGAATGAACATAGGGTGCTGTTTTATTATTTCATTTCGCTATCATTCGAGCAAGTACATCAAGTACCCATAGCCCTCCTCTACCATATCCGCATAGGGCACAAAGCGTAAAGCCGCTCCGTTTATGCAGTAGCGCAATCCGCCATCCTCCACCGGACCGTCCTCGAACACATGTCCCAAATGCGTATCGCCCGACCTGCTCAGCACCTCCGTGCGAGGCACGGTCAGCTTATAATCCGCCTCCGTCACTATGACGCTCTCGGCTATAGGTCTCGTAAAGCTCGGCCAACCGCAACCGGCGTCGTACTTGTCCTTAGACGAAAACAAGGGCTCGCCCGTCACTATATCCACATATATGCCAAGCTCGAAATTACTGTCATACTCATGTGAAAACGGCATCTCCGTTGCCTTATTCTGCGTCACGTCAAACTCCAAGGGATTGAGCCTGTCACGTATCTCCTCCGCCGTGGGCAGAGCATAGTCCGTGGGGTCTATCGCCTCCTCCACCGTAAGTCCCACATTTAAATTTATATGGCAGTAGCCGTTCGGATTTTTTTGCAGATAGTCCTGATGGTACTCCTCCGCCAAGTAAAAATGCTCGAGCGGCAGTACCTCCACCTCTAACTCCGCCTCATACTCAGCATCCATAGAGAGCACATGTGCGTCTATTATCGCCTCATCACTCTCATTTTCAAAATAAATCCCCGAACGATACTGCACACCCACATCAGGGCCTTGCCTATTGAGCGTTGTCGGGTCAACTACCTTGAAAAAATATGTCAAAAGCTCGTCTAAACTGACTTGCTCGGAATCATACATTACCCTAACCGTCTCAGCATGTCCCGATCCTCTCAGCACATCCTCATATGTGGGGCTCTCCGTCTTACCGTTTGCATATCCTGAGGTCACATCGTATACGCCTGCTATTCGAGATAAATACGCCTCCACGCCCCAGAAACAGCCACCTGCCATATATATGGTGCTCAGACCCTTTTCCTCTGCCAAGGTGAGGAGTTCTTCCTCTGTCAGCTTAGCGCTCTCGCTCGCCACGCCACTCATTGCCATTTCATTTTCCTCTATCATTATTACGTCCTCTCCTCTCATTGTCGTGTTTACATACACCATCGTCATTGTGAGACACACAATCACTGTTACGAACACCTTCAGCTTACTCATATTATACCTCCGCAGCTCACATGACGGACGAAAACACCTGCACTTTTACACTTTCAATCATAACATACTTTCTAATTATGGTCAACACGACACAAAAGTGAACAGCTGCCACTCTTGTCAATTTTACACTATTTTTTCGACTTCGCTCCGCATAGAATGACAAGATAGAAAGAAATTTCACTTTCTTTTCTTTTCATAGAAGAATGTAATTGATTATTTTTGTGTTTTGGAGTAAACTTAGGATGTAGTAGTTTGTTTAAATTGTGCCCATATAGAGAAAGGATAATAAAATGCGTAAAACTAAAATAATTTGCACCTTAGGCCCCGCAAGCAGTGAAGAACCCGTCATTCGCCAACTCATGCTTAGCGGCATGGACGTTGTGCGTCTTAACATGTCGCACGGTTCATATGATGAGCATAGACGTAAAATCAATATAGTAAAGGCCCTGCGCGAGGAATTTGATTCACCTACCGCTCTCTTACTCGACACCAAAGGCCCCGAAATTCGTCTTAAGTCCTTTGCTGACGGCTCTGTAATCCTCAAAGAGGGTCAGGCCTTCACATTGACAGGTGAGGATATCGTTGGTGACGATACTATATGCGCCATCACCTATACGAAGCTCGCCGAGGATATTAAAGTCGGTGGCCGTATTTTGCTCGATGACGGTCTTATAGCTCTCAGTGTCGAGAAAATCGAGGGCTTGAGCATCCTGTGCCGTGTCCTAAACGGTGGCAAGGTCTCGAACAACAAGGGTGTTAACGTGCCCGGTTGCTCATTCTCCATGCCCTACATGAGTGAAAAAGACAAGGATGATATAAAATTCGCCGTAGAGGAAGACTTCGACTTCATTGCAGCCTCCTTTGTGCGCAGTAAAGAAGACGTTGCAGACATCAAGCAACTGCTCGATGAGCTCGGTGGTAACGATATTCGTATCATCTCAAAGATTGAAAATGCTCAGGGTATAGAAAATATTGACGAAATTATCAGAGCTTCTGACGGCATTATGATAGCTCGTGGTGACATGGGCGTCGAGATCGAGTTAGAGGAAATTCCTCGTATACAAAAAGAGCTCATAAAGAAGACGTATGTAGCCGGTAAGCAGGTTGTTACGGCGACACAGATGTTGGAGTCCATGGTTGAAAATCCCCGTCCTACGAGAGCTGAGGTCACAGACGTTGCTAATGCTGTCTATGACGGCACTTCGGCTATCATGCTCAGCGGTGAGACAGCGGCAGGTAAGTACCCTGTTGAGGCGGTCAAAACTATGGCTTCCATCGCCGCACACACCGAGAGGAATATTAACTTCGTGTCACGTATGAATAACGCCACGAACAACAATATCACAGATATTACCTCAGCAATATCACATGCGACCTGTTCCACAGCGCATGACCTCGGTGCTGTTGCTATACTCACAGCATCAAAAACCGGACGTACGGCACGACTTATCTCACGTTTCAGACCTGCCTGCAACATTATCTGCGGTTGCACCGACATTAAGGTTAGGCGCCAACTAAACTTGGCTTGGGGTGTTACTCCGCTAATGATATCTGAGATGGACACGACGGATCAGCTTTTCAAAACTGTCGCAGTTGCAGCTGAGAAAGCCGGCTTGGTCGAAAGTGGCGATCTTACAGTCATTACAGCGGGTATACCGCTTGGTGTTTCAGGTACCACGAACATGCTAAAAGTGCATCTCGTCGGTGATATTCTCGTCGAGGGCGTTTCCGCTAACCCGGGCAATGTCGCCGGCAGACTCTGCGTTTGTGACAGTGAAGAGCAGCTCAGTGCTAACTTCATTGATGGTGACATTTTAGTTATTCGCAAGACCTCTAACGCAATAATGCCAATTTTGCGCAAGGCATCGGGTATAATCACAGAGTCAAGTGGTCTTAACTCACATGCTGCCATCGCCGGCATGGCGCTTAATATCCCCGTACTCATAGGCGTAAGCCATGCCACGGAGCTACTGCACAGCGGCACCATGGTCACCTTAGACGCTAACCGTGGAGTGGTGTTGAGCTTAAGATAGTCTGTATTTTTTCGGAGGACGCAGTGATTAAGAAAATTAGGGAAAACCGCGGACTGCGCGTGTCCGCCATAACCGTTGTCGTTAACCTATTCTTATGCGTACTGAAGTTTATAGCCGGTATTATCGGTCACTCGGGTGCTATGATCTCGGATGCGGTTCACTCCGCATCCGATGTGCTTAGCACCTTTGTGGTCATGGTCGGCGTTTATATGTCAGAGCGTGAGACTGACTCCGACCACCAGTACGGGCATGAGAAACTCGAATGTATAGCCGCTATTATTTTGGCAGGTGTGCTCTTTTTCACAGGCGGTGCTATAGGCCTCAGAGGCGTAGATGCCGTTGCTAACGGAACTTACGCAGGTCTTGCTATGCCTTCGGCGATAGCTCTCGTCGCCGCTATCGCTTCCATCTTAATTAAGGAATGGATGTACCATTACACCAAAAAAGCGGCTTTGGCGCTCAATTCCGGCGCTCTGCTTGCAGACGCTTGGCATCACCGTTCCGATGCCCTGTCCTCTGTCGGCAGCTTTGTGGGCATAGGCGGCGCTATGCTCGGTTTCCCCATAGCAGACAGTATAGCCATGATCATTATTGCCGCCATGATTATTAAGGCCTCCTATGACATAGCCTCCGACGCTGTTGATAAGTTAGTTGATAAGTCGCTTGATAATAAGACCGTACTGGCTATAAAAGAGCTCGCACTATCAATAGAGGGAGTTCGGGACGTGGATCTTATACGGACACGTTTATTCGGCAGTAAGTTTTATGTGGACATTGAGATTTGCTGTGACGGCGACATGACGCTATCGGAGTCGCATTTAATTGCCGAGACGGTGCATGATAAGATAGAGCAGAGTTTCCCGAGCGCAAAGCACTGCATGGTGCATGTAAATCCTTATGAGGAACAAGCTTAGCCCTACGGACTTAGCGGCGAAGCCAATATAAAGGTTTTAATCAACTTTTTTCAAAAAGTTGTGGGGACTTGGGGCAACGCCCCAAGTCGCTTTCCGCAGAAAGCGAAATCCCCAAGGGGTTTGGGGCAACGCCCCAACAAAAACAAAACAAAAAACAAAACAAAAAACAAAACAAAACAAAAAAACCATTTTTCCAAGAAAAATAGTAGGGGAGGGCTTCCATGCTCTCCCCTACTATTGTATTTTTCACGTTTTGCAGACCATTAACAGGCAAGCTCCTCGAACTTCTCTGCACCTTTTCCGCTCAAATAGAGTTTTAGTAGCAGTGACACCACCGCTATGAATGCCGTGACTATCCATACGTACACCCCCGCTGTCAGCATATCTCTAAATATGAATATATACAGAGCTATGGGCACGAGTCCGAACGCCAGTCCCCCGAATGCGCAGATTATCACGCTCGCACTGTTTTTCACTACCGTCGCCTCATTTACAAAGTCCAAACGAGGGAAATTTACGTTAGTTACTACTCCGAAAAAACCACCAAACACTGCTGTAACGGTTACGAATAGTAGCAAACACAGCGTCTGCACCACTCCAAAAGAGAACACATATACAAAACAGCCCACAGTGATAAGCGCAGGCGGCAAAACTACAAATACGTGCATATATACTTTCGCCATAAGCACCTTTGAGGTCTCCACAGGCATGGTGCGCACTATCCAGAGCGATTTACCCTCCAAGGACACGGACGGTGCGGACACATAGTCCATAAGTGTAAGGAAAAACAGTATCGCCGCCGCCGCACCGAATGTTATGTCCGTACCCACCATCTCAGCTAAGGGTAGTACACTATCCCTGTAAATAATAAGTGCTATGCCGGCTACTATTGTAGCCACACTGCCCAAGGCACTGTTTAGGATATACACGCTGTTGCCGCCGAAATGCCTAAGTTCACGACCGAGCAGGGCACGGCTCACAGAACGCTTTTTTATATCACTGCGCTTATACTGCACCCTCGTCGCACCTCGTTTCGAGGTCACTATACCTATGAAACTGCGGCTGAGCAATGCATACACCACCACAAAGGGCAGTGCGCAGACCGCCACAAAAATTAGAAGTTGCACTATATCCGTTTCCGCCACTGCCACGCCCATTACATAGGCAGGATAAAACGTACTGCGTATAGCCGCCGCTATCTGCTCACCGTTTTCGAGTAGCACTACAAGGTAATTATTCAAATTGAATATAACGAAGAAATAAGCACCCAAAAACACAAAATAGAGCGCCGTCGTAAGGAGGGCGTTTTTTTTCATGCGGCTGGTTATCTGCGACAGTAGCCAAGCAATGGCGCAAGATAAGCTCATGGACAGTAGCGTCACCGCAATGCTCGTTACAGCCAGCATGAGCATACGCACAGGCTCAAAGTGATGCACCATAGTCCAGCCCACGCCTGCCGCCACTGTCACGAGTATAACCATAGCGAAGTTGAGCAAAAACAACAGTACCATGCGTGAACCCAATATCGCCGAGGGCGCTATGGGCATAGACAGTAAAAATTCATTGTCCTTAGCCTCGAACAGCTGACTTTTCGTCGTGAACACCGAGCCTATAAACGCAAGTGAAAATGACATGAGCCCCACAAGCGCGAAAAACAGCCAATCCAAGTCCATGCCCTTCAAGCCCATGGCAGCAGAGTAAAACATAGTTCCGAACAAAAGTCCGAATGTCGCCGCTATATATACCAATATGAACACAAAGAGCAATGCCGCACCTTTCTTGCCCTTCTCCTTGTTCTTCGAGCGATTTCTGTTTGTTACCGCATGGATAGTGCCCAAAAGCTTTGCCTTTATCAGTATTTTAAGCATTGCCGCCCTCTCCCTCTAACTCCAAGAACACGTCCTCAAGCGACTCATCGCCACGGACACTCGCCATATCACCCGAACGCATGAGCTTACCGCCCTTTATGATAGCCACCCTGTCACAAAGCTTCTCCGCCACTTCTAAAACATGCGTGCTAAAGAATATAGCTCCGCCCCTGTCGCAATGCTCTCGCATTATCTGCTTTAGCCTATGCGACGCCACAGGGTCAAGTCCCACAAAAGGCTCGTCCATCATTATTAGCCTCGGCTCATGTATGAGCGCCGATATAAGCGCAAGCTTCTGCTTCATGCCGTGCGAGTACGCCGACACAGGTTGCGCCAAGTCCGCCGTCAGCCCGAAACCGTCCGCATATTCATGTATGAGCTTATCCCTACGCTCTGCCTCCACACCGTAGATATCCGCAATGAAGTTAAGGTACTTAATTCCACTCATATATTCATATAGGTCGGGATTGTCGGGTATATACGCGATACTGCGCTTACACTCCAGTGGCTCTTTCTTCACAGATTTACCGTCCACGTAAATCTCGCCCGAGTCAAATTTTAATATACCGCAACACGCCTTTATCGTCGTTGTCTTACCTGCACCGTTATGCCCTATAAATGCACAAATTTCACCGGCCTCTATAGATAGTGACAGGTCATCAACCGCTTTCTTCGTACCGTATGATTTCGTTAGATTTTGAATTTTTAACATGCTATTACCTCGCTTTAAATGTATAAGGGCGAACTTATGTGTTCGCCCGAACCATTTTTCTGTGGAAAAATGGTTTTTTATTTTTTTGTTTGTTGGGTTGGGGCTGTGCCCCGAACCTCGGTACTTGGGGTTTAGAAAACTTTTTTCTTGTAAAAAGTTTTCTCTTTTCGCACCACGTGCGAAAATTCACTTTCAAAAATACGCTTTTAAGGCAAAGGATTTCGCCGTCTGCGGACGGCGAGCAGGGACGCTGTCCCTTCACCCTGCGATTTTTTGAAAAAAATCGAGTAAAACTTTTAGAGTGGCTTCGCCCCTATGTCCATAAGGGCAGCTATAAGTCTGCTATTATCTCCTGCGCCATCAGCAGTCCCGCCGTCGCCGGTACCCACACCAAAGAGCCGGGCACACTGCGACGCCCCGGCGGCGGTGCCTCATCACTCTCCACCTTCGCCGACTCCTCCGTACTATACACAACCTTATGTTTATCTATGCCCCTACGCCTTAGCTCTCTGCGTATCACCCTCGCAAAACTGCAGCCGCAAGTCGCAGATATATCCGATACCTCAAGCTTCGTCGCATCATACTTATTGCCTGTACCTAAAGCTGATAATATAGGCACCCTCCTCGTGAGCGCCGTTTCTATTAAATCAAGCTTACAACTCACCAAGTCTATACAGTCCGCTATGTAGTCGGGCGACCACTCAAAGAGTGTCTCCCTACTACTCGCCTCATAGCGCATACTCATAGCTCTTACATCGCAATGCGGCGATATGTCACCCATACGCTTCGCCGTAAGCTCTGCCTTATCCATACCGACAGTTGAATGTAAGGCGCAGAGTTGGCGGTTAATATTTGTCTCCGATACCACATCCTCATCTATGAGTAAAACTGAACCCACACCCGTACGCACCAAGGCCTCAGCACACCATGATCCAACTCCGCCAAGCCCCACAACACACACTCGCGCCTTACTTATGCGCTCCATCTTCTCACTGCCTAACAGCAGTTGCGCTCGCTCAGTATACATCGCTCATCTCCATTAGCTCCACTTCTATCTGGACAGTTCCATCATCACGATATATATCAAACAATAAGACGCTGCCAACCGTACTGACATCTAATATAGCACTCAAATCATCCACCGTCTGCATAGGTATTCCATTGACATGCGTTAAAATATCGCCTATCATCACGCCCTTCGCTTCAGCGTCTGAGCTTATAGACACCTCTGAGATATACAGTCCTGCCGGCAAGATATCATCGCCGTAAAATGCACCGACCGTTATGCCTATAGCAGGTCGACCGGTCACACGTCCATCTCTTATCAGTGAGTCAACCACCTGTTTCAATGTGCTGGTAGGTATGGCAAAGCCTATGCCCTCTATAGTCGAAAACGCATTTTCGCCCATCATCTTCATATTCGTTATGCCCACTACCTGACCGTACATATTGATAAGCGGACCACCGGAATTTCCCTCATTTATCGCCGTATTCGTCTGTATAAGGTTCATCGTGACATTATCCAGATTTATATCCCTATTTATCGCCGACACTATCCCATTTGTCATCGTGCCGACCAATTCCTCACTCAAGGGGTTGCCTATTGCCACTACGCCATCGCCTACAACCACGCTGTCCGGTGATGCAAACGTCGCATAATCAAGCCCCTCAGCCTCTATCTTGAGCACAGCTATATCACTTATTTCATCTGCTCCCACAAGCTTTGCATCATAGCTCGTGCCGTCATACAAGGTAATAATAACAGAGCTACTATCCTCCAGTACATGCGTATTCGTTATAACGTAGCCGTCAGCCGACATCACAACACCCGAGCCCCAACTGTAAGAATATGCGTCTATATCCGCCGTCACCGACACCACATAAGGTAAGCAATATTCATAAAGCTCCTGTAAACTCAATTCACCGCCCGAAGGGATATCCATATATTCTAAAGTCATCTCACCTGTCGGTTCCATTGTCTGTATACTATTACCCGCATAGCTATCGCCGAAGTCCTCGGCAAACTCGCTCCACACTTCATTGCGCTCTCCCTCCCCCGCTCGCTCCGCTTCTGCCTCCGCTACATCCGACACCGCACTTTCCGGACGTGCCGGCTCAGAATGCGAAACTGTCATCCCATTAAGCAACGAAGGCACCACAGCTACCATACCAATAAATACAGCAAGGCCCAGACCCAAAAGATTTACCTTTCGGGGTCTGCGCCTCTCTGTATTAGGGGAAGTGGTGTCGACCGCTTTATACTCACCACCGTATCTGTGGTGCGACTGCGTCGACTTGGAAAAAGCATGTCTGTCCTCGGGGTGCTCGGAGTCGGGGGGGAAGATCCGCTCCGCTTCACAACCTCTCTCTACGTCGGACCCAAAAGTCCGTTCCGCTTCGTAACCATCCTCGGAGTAGGGGGGGATATTCCTCTCCGTTTCGTAGTTGCCGTCCTTGTTGTTCATGTATGTGCCCCCTTGAAACAATTATAGTTTATTTTAAATATTTTAGCCCCATATGAATATTATAATAACATTTTGTTAACTCAATTTCCACTATTTTTATTTTTTATCCGTCGAGAGCGTCAGTGTGAATACAAATTCTGTCACACCCTCCCTACTTGTCACGCCTATATCCTCCTTATGCGCATCCAATATTGATTTTACAAGATATAGCCCCAGTCCCGTACCGTCCCTGTCTATACTGCGGCTCTTATCCGACTTATGAAATCGCTCAAATATATGTGGCAAATCATCAGGAGGTATATTCTCACCCCTGTTCTTCACAGATATATACGCCCTTCCATTACGCTTCCACAAGGACACGGTTAACTTGCTATCGCCCGAAGCAAACTTCACCGCATTGTCCATTAAATTGTATATCACCTGCGTGATAGCGTCCGGATCTGCATACACCCTCATATGGTCATCAGGTAACTGCAAGTCTACTTCCAGTTCCTTCTCCTCCGCACGTGACTCAAAACTAAGTAGCGTACGTATTATAAGCTCATTTAAGTCGAAGTTCTTGCGCTTAGATAAATCCGCTCCTATCGTCTTCATCTGCGCAAGGTCAAGCATACTGCGCACAAGTCGTGATAACCTGCGAGTCTCATCTGCTATCGTACCTAAGTACCGACGCTGTGCCTCTTCGGGTATCGTGCCGTCCAATATGCCCTCTGCAAAGCCCGCTATCGTCGTCATCGGTGTCTTAAGCTCATGCGAAACATTCGCTATAAAGTCATTGCGCATCTCCTCTGACTTCTCCAAAGAGTTTGCCATATTGTTAAACGCACGTGTCAAGGCTTCGTACTCCGCCGTGCTGTCGTCCTCCTTGACTCGCACAGTAAAGTCGCCGTGCGCAAATTTGCGTGATGCCGCCGTCATCTCATCGAGTGGCAGTGCCATGCGCTTTGACATCAGCAATGACATGAGCATTGCCACCAAGGACACTGATAAAAACACAACGAGCATTACTCGTGTAAACGATGTCCATATTGCCGTTATGTCGCCACTCTCAGTACTCACTATTACATAGCCTAACAGACTGTCGTCACGCTCTGCATTTATCGGCTCCGTAACCACATATCTCTTCTCGTCAAAGAAACCGTCCAAGTCACCCAATCCGTCAACACTGTCGCCATATTGTAGAGCATCGATTGCATTTGTACTCAGCTCCATTCCAACATGCTCGCAGGCAATATCCCTGTCCGAACACGATATTACAGTGCCTTCAGTATCCGTTACTATTATATGATTGCCCGACGCCAGCCCCAAAGCACTGACTATTATCCTAAACTCCCAACTGCCAAGGTCAGTACTCTTACCCAGTACCGAGCCAACCTTACTCACTTCACTTGCGCTATTATTCATATCTTCACGATGTACGTCAACCAAATAACGCTGTCCGATAAACAAAAGCGCCCACGCTATGATCACAAAGCTAAACAGTACCAAGCCCACTGTCATTATGAAGTTTTTTATATATAGACTACGCAAAGCTTCGCTCCTCTATCACTACTTATTGAGCTCGAACTTATAGCCCACGCCCCACACTGTCTTAAGTGACCATTTCTCCGACACGCCCTCTAACTTCTCTCGTAACCTCTTAACATGCACATCTACCGTGCGTGAGTCACCGAAATAATCAAAACCCCACACCTCGTCAAGCAACTGATTTCGTGTATACACCCTATTCGGCGATGATGCAAGATGATACAAAAGCTCCATTTCCTTAGGCGGCGTATCCGTCTTCTTGCCGTCTACCACTAATTCATATGAATCGAGATTAATTACGAGCTTCTCAAACTCCAAACGCTTCTCCTCAGCATTATCACCGCTATCACTACGGCGCATTACAGCATGCACACGTGCAAGCAGTTCCTTTACATCAAAGGGCTTTACTACATAGTCGTCCGCGCCCATCTCAAGTCCTGCTATCTTATCAAATGTTTCGCCCTTAGCAGTTAGCATTATTATAGGTGTCTTCTTGTCCTCTTCACGAATGGCACGACACACCTTCCACCCATCCATGAGCGGCATCATTATATCGAGTAATATTATATCGTAGTCATCTTCCCTCGCCAACTTTAGCCCCTGCGCTCCGTCCGCGCCATGCGCCACCTCAAATCCGTCACGCTCAAGATAAAGTCGTAGTAGCTCCGCTATATTACTGTCATCCTCGACAACAAGTGCTTTCTTAGCCATATGTATGACCTCCCTCAACATTAGTAAGTACTACAATTATAATCAAAGTGACACAACTTTAGTGAATAAACTGTAAAGCTTTCTATGTTCTCTACGCTTGATACTATTTACAATTTGCCAATTTTGTTGTATGTTATAGCAATGAGAAAAATATAGTGGGAGAAACATAGATGAGCATATACGGAAATAGGGTCAAATTGAGCGTCTCGGGCGCACGCGGCGGAAGGTTCATGACCTTAACTTTGTCCGGCCTACCTGTTGGTGAGGCTATCGACGTACGCAGTGCATTTCACCGCGCCATAAACGCAAAAACCGAGGATGAGCAAAATGCTACAGAGGTGCCTGCAGTCACGGGTGGCTTATGCGAGGGACTGACAGAGGACGGTAACCTCTCGCTACTCATTAGATTGCCTGTCGAGGCAGAGGTCATCTCAAGTGCACCACGCCCCGGATATGACGATTATGCACGCTACATGCATAATGGCGACAGGGACTTCTCAGGTGGTGGCTATAACGGTCGCTTTAACCTCGCCTTAGCTACAGGCGGTGCTATCTGCGCACAAATATTACAAAGCCGTGGTATTGAGATACATACTCAAGTTATCCGCATAGGTGAGGCAAGCGGCAACGTCGAAGATTTCGACATGAAGCGGTGTCTGTTAGATGCAAGAGGCACAGGTGACGGTGTGGGCAGTATTTTGCAATGCGAAATACACGGTTTGAAGGCAGGTCTTCGCCCTTCGGACCTCAGCGGACTTGACAGCCGCATAGCATCTTTGGTATTTTCTATAGCAGGCGTAAAAGGCATAGACTTCGGTTGTGGCTTCGACTTTGTTTCTATGAGAAGCAGTACAGCTAACGATCAACTTATTGTCAAGGGCAACAACATAGCTCTGCAAAGTAATAACTCGGGCGGTATAGACAGTGGCATTACAAACGGACAGCCTGTCAGCTTTCGTGTTGTATTTCGTCCCACTCCCGGCACAGGCAAGCAACAGCACAGTGTCGATATCGATACAGGCACCGAGGTGGCCATGCGTCAACGTGGCAGGCACGAGCCTTGTTTGGCTATAGGCTCCGCTACCGCCGTCGCAGGTGTCGCCGCCTTGTGCGTTTTGGAAACTGTCTTATAGTGAAAAATTATTGTGTCGCCGTGGGCGACGATTAAATGATGGCATAGCCATACCTCAATTTTTCACTTTTCACTTTTCGCTTTAATTAATTATTCATTATAAATATGAAATCGGAGATAAAATATGACTTATAAATTATGTGTACCCTGTCTTTTTGGACTTGAGGGCCCTGTGGGCAATGAACTTAGGCGTATGGGCATGGAAGCTGTTGCGCCCGAGAACGGACGTGTGCGCTTTGAGAGTGACGCCGCCGGTCTCATTCGCGCCAACATCAGAAGCCGTTTCGGCGAGCGTGTCCTACTCGAAGTCGGCAGTTTTGAGGCTAAGAGCTTCGATGACCTCTTCGAGGGCGTAAAGGCTCTGCGACTTGAGAACTATATCCCTCGTGACGGTGCTTTTCCCGTCAAGGGCTATTCACTCGACTCACAGCTGCATTCCGTACCCGACTGCCAAAGCATAATAAAAAAGGCGGCGGCGGAGCGTCTAAAGTCCGCCTATGGCATCAGCGGTATGTGCGCCGAGACAGGCTCTGTATACCAAATACAGTTTTCCATAATGAAGGATTTGGTACATATATACCTCGACAGCACAGGCACGGGTCTGCACAAGCGTGGTTACAGACCGATAAAGCATGCGGCCCCTCTGCGTGAGACGCTTGCCGCCGCTTTGGTGGATGTTGCCGGCTATAGGGGCAGAGGTGTTTTCTACGATCCTTTCTGCGGTAGCGGCACCATAGCAATAGAAGCTGCGTTTGCCGCCAAGGGACGTGCTCCGGGTCTTAAGCGCAAATTTGCTGCCGAGCACTGGCATTTTATTGATAAATCTCTTTGGCTCGCAGAGCGTGAGAGTGCGAAAGCACGTGAGTTTAACGGTGAATACCGCATACACGCTTCCGACATAGACGCTGAGAGTATAGAGCAGGCAAAGGCTAATGCCGAACGTGCCGGTGTGGCAGACATGATAACATTTGAGGTAGCAGACGCACGCCTCTTTAAAAGTTCCGGTGAAGGCTCTATCATCGTCACGAATCCTCCCTACGGCGAGCGCCTTATGGAGCAGCGTGAGGCGGCGGCACTGTATAAGGACTTTGGGCGTACCTATTTCCTATGTGAAAACACTCAGCTTGCACTTCTATCCTCACACACGGATTTTGAAAACTGCTTCGGTCGCACTGCACAAAAACGTCGCAAGCTATATAACGGCATGATAAAGTGCGAACTCTACATGTACGGTATGCCGCAAAAGACGAGGAGGCCCGCAAAATGAAGCATTTGTTTATCATAAATCCGGCGGCAGGCAGTGATGACGCTGATAAAAAGCGTATGAAGTTAGAAACTGCTGTAGCCGGTCTAACTGCAGAACAAAAAGAAAATGTGCAGTTTGAAGTCTATGTCACCAAAGGCAGACTGGACGCCACAGAGAAAATCGAGATGGACAGCGCTGACGGTGAAGAGCTACGTGTCTATGCCTGCGGCGGTGATGGCACCCTTAACGAGTGTGTAAACGGTGCGGTAGGCAAGCCACACGTCGCCGTTACGCACTTTCCCTGCGGCACAGGTAACGACTTCGTGCGCCTGTTTGGCGATGAGGCCACACGCTTTTTCGTGCTCTCGGAGCTAATCGACGGTGAGGTGCGTGACTTTGACGTTATTAACTGTAACGGAAGATACAGCGTAAATATCTGCTCCGTGGGTCTTGACGCACGCATAGGTGCGAATGTACACAAATACAGTGGTCGCCGCTTTATAGGCGGTTCTACCGGTTATCTCGTTTCGGTTTTAGAAAACTTCTTCAAGGGTATAATATCCGAGATGACCGTCACTGCTGAAGGTTTCACCTGTGGCCCCGACATCAACCTCGTTTGCGCCTGTAACGGTAATTACTATGGTGGCGGCTTCCATCCTGTGCCCCAAGCACGTCCCGACGACGGGCTCATGGATTGCCTCATTGTTTCGGGCGTAACACGCCCTGTACTCACTCGTGCAATCAAGGCTTACGCCAACGGTCGCTATGACAAATTCCCCAAATATATCACGCACATTAGAACAAATCGTCTCGAAATTGAGGCAAGACAACCCGAGTTTATCAACATAGACGGTGAAATCGAATGCAGTCGCTCTATTACGCTTGAACTCATCCCTAAAGGCGTGAAATTCATCGTTCCCCGTAATATGGCATACTTTGCGGACTAATTCACAAAAAATTAAAAGCTTTTTTCGCATTTGCACTTGACTAATTCTCAAAATGTGGTATTTTAAATAACGTATTAGCACTCTAAGCTAATGAGTGCTAATACGTTTTGACTTATTAATTAATTATGGGAGGTATAAAAAACATGAAGCTAAAACCAATGGCAGACAGAGTGGTATTGCAGCAGAAGGCGGCCGAGGAGAAGACAAAGAGCGGTATTATCCTTGCACCTGCGGCGCAGGAGAAGCCCGAGTTGTATGAGGTAATAGAGGTAGGCCCCGGTGGAATGGTCGAGGGTAAAGAGATAGTTATGACGGTTAAGGCGGGCATGACGGTATTGGTCGGCAAGTACAGCGGTACTCAGGTCAAGCTTGACGACGTTGATTATACAATAGTAAAGCAGTCGGATATACTGGCGGTTGTTGAATAATATCATAAAGTGTGGAGGTAGATTTATATGGCAAAGCAGATAATATACGGCGAGGACGCACGCAAGGCTTTAGAAACGGGTGTGAATAAGCTCGCAGATACAGTAAAAATAACCTTAGGCCCCAAGGGTCGCAATGTGGTATTGGGCAAGAAGTTCGGTGCTCCGCTCATCACGAATGACGGTGTTACCATCGCTAAGGAAATTGAGCTTGAGGACGAGTTCGAGAACATGGGCGCTCAGCTCATAAAAGAGGTTTCCACCAAGACTAACGACACAGCAGGTGACGGTACAACTTCTGCCACCATCCTCGCTCAGAGCATGATAAAAGAAGGGCTCAAGAACCTTGCTGCCGGTGCTAACCCCATGGTTATGCGCCGTGGTATCATGAAGGCTACAGAGGTCGCTGTCGCGGAAGTTCGCTCTGCGTCTAAGCCCGTATCGGGTAGTGGCGACATTGCACGTGTCGGCACTATATCCTCGGGTGATTCCGTCATAGGTGAGCTCATAGCTGAGGCTATGGATAAGGTTAGCCAGAACGGTGTTATCACCGTCGAGGACTCCAAGACGGCAGACACCTACTCTGAAGTCGTTGAGGGTATGCAGTTTGACAGAGGCTATATCACACCTTACATGGTGACCGATACCGAGAAGATGGAAGCTGTCATAGATGACGCTTACATCCTCATCACTGACAAGAAAATCTCGAATATACAGGAAATCCTACCGCTTTTGGAGCAGGTAGTGCAGATAGGCAAAAAGCTCCTCATCATCGCTGAGGACGTCGAGGGCGAAGCTCTTGCCACTATCATATTGAACAAATTGCGTGGCACTTTCGTATGCGTATGCGTAAAGGCTCCCGGCTTTGGTGACAGGCGTAAGGACATGTTGCAAGATATCGCCACATTGACAGATGGTCAGGTAGTGGCAGGCGACTTGGGCATGGAGCTCAAGGACGCTACTGTAGATATGCTCGGCCGTGCACGTCAGGTTAAGGTCGGCAAGGAGAACACTATAATAGTTGATGGTGCAGGCGCAGCTGAGGGCATAAAGGCTCGTGTGGCGCAGATAAACTCCGAGCTTGCCACCACTACGTCAGAGTACGATAAGGAGAAGCTGCAGGAGCGTCTTGCTAAGCTTGCCGGTGGTGTTGCCGTTATCAAAGTTGGTGCAGCTACTGAGATTGAAATGAAAGAGAAGAAGCTCCGCATAGAGGACGCTCTCAACGCCACACGTGCAGCTGTTGAGGAAGGCATAGTCGCAGGCGGCGGTTCCGCTTACGTCAACGCTTCTAAGGCGGTCTCTAAGCTTGAGCGTACGCTCTCTGGCGATGAGAAGACAGGCGCTCAGATAGTCAGTCGTGCACTGCTTGCCCCCATTTGCCAGATTGCAAGCAACGCAGGTCTTGAGGGTGCGGTCATTTTGGACCGTGTACTTTCCTCTAAGAGCCGTAGCTTCGGCTTCGATGCAGCAGGTGAGCGTTTCGGCGACATGATAGAGATGGGTATCATCGATCCCACTAAGGTATGCCGCAGCGCTATAGAGAATGCCGCTTCCGTTTCCGGTATGGTCTTGACCACCGAATCCATGGTTGCTGACATTCCCGAACCCACCCCCGCTATGCCCGCTCCCGACATGGGCGGCATGTACTAAAAAGTATAATCCGAAAGCCCTGAAAAGCGTAACGCTTTTCAGGGCTTAATTTATTTATAATTTTTTATTTTTTAGTCGGGGCTATGCCCCGAATGTTTAAATCAGAAAACTTAGAGCAACACCCGCCTCGTCCTTTGCCGTGCAAAGATTTTATCTGAGGCAGGGCGTGTACCTGCCGAAGATTCCTATCGAGGCTCGTAAGCCGAGAACCCCTACTTGTCGAAAAACCTGTTTTTCGACAGATTTAGAGCGGATTGCGATTAACGCAATCCGCTCCTTTATAGTTATGGGAAATTGGGGACTGTATATCTTAGCCGAAGTAACGCTGCAGAAGACCCTCAAATGCCTTGCCGTGTCTCGCCTCGTCACGTGCCATCTCATGTACTGTATCGTGTATAGCATCAAGATTTAGCTGCTTTGCAAGCTTAGCTAGCTCAAACTTGCCCTGTGTTGCGCCACACTCAGCGTCCACACGTAGCTCCAAATTCTTCTTTGTGCTGTCCGTTACTACCTCGCCCAAAAGCTCAGCGAACTTCGCAGCATGCTCTGCCTCCTCAAAAGCAGCCTTTTCCCAGTACAAACCGATCTCAGGGTAACCCTCACGATGTGCCACGCGGCTCATCGCTAAATACATGCCAACCTCTGTGCACTCACCCTCAAAGTTCATGCGCAATCCTTCTATAATCTCTGCAGGTGCATCCTTTGCTACGCCGAGCATATGCTCAGCTGCCCATACGCGCTCGCCTTCTGCCAGCTCACTAAACTTTTCAGAGCCTACCTTGCACAAAGGACATGCCTCAGGCGCACTATCGCCCTCATGAACATAACCACACACAGCACATACAAATTTTTTCATTTTAATTTCCTCCGTTTTTTTAATTTTTATTATTTATTTATGATAAAGCGACTAAGTCGCCTTACAACCACTACACAGGCCGCCAAAAGATAAACTGTGACGACTCAGCTCCGCACCCGTTTCATCTATAACCTTACTATAAAGGCTCTCCATGTCTATACTGAGCATTAAGTCAGACACCCCGCCACACTCGTCGCATATAAAATGATGGTGCTCACTCATGTCCGCATCGAACCTGTCAACCCCGTCTACAGTGCCGACACACACCGCCTCACCGGTACGTACAAACATAGCCAAGTTTCTATAGACCGTCGCCAAGCTCAAATCCTTATACTGCTGCTTCAGGTCCATATACAGCATCTCCGCACTCGGATGCTCCTTTGTCTGACGTAGAGCCTCCAATATAGCCTCACGCTTTTTACTCCTTCTTACGGTATCCATTTTCTCGGCCCCTTAATGATAATGATTATTGTTATTGATAATATAGCACACCTTTTTGACTTTGTAAAGCCTTTTCTTTAATTTTAGCAAAAAAAGTTTGGGACGCAGATTTTTTCCTGCGTCCCAATGCTATTTACGGCTTCTCGTATAAACCCTCCATCACCTTCAAATAGTGCTCAGGATCTGTATCTCCCTCTGTACTTATAGTCAGAACCACAGATTTCTCATCCAAGCCTATAGACTCTCGTAAAGCTCTCATATCATCATCCGTACACAACAGATATGCTAACCCCGACGTCACCGCCCCCGACTCACCAGACACTATGCCCGCTTTCGCCAAAAATCTCATCCCCTCTGCTGACACATAGTCAGGGCATCGTACAAAGCTATGTGACCTGTCTCTCAATATCTCCCACGCCAGTGTGCAGGCTGTGCCGCAATTTAATCCTGCCATTATCGTCTCACGAACACCCTCTAAAGCCACTGCTCTGCCGTCTGAACTCATACCCGACTCATATATGCACGCCACGTCCGTAGGCTCAACTATTATAAACTTTGGCATTGCCTCCGTATAAAGCTCCGTAAACGCCGCCACCATAGACGCCGCCATAGAGCCCACACCCGCCTGCAAAAACACATGCGTCGGCACTTCCGCTCGCTCCTTCATCTGCTCCGCTATCTCATACGCCATAGTTGCATAGCCTTGCATTATAAACCTCGGTATGCGCTCATAACCCTCATGCCAGCCGTCCTGTATCAGCACGCCAGCTATATCCGCACAGCGTGACCTCGCAAGCTTCACCGTGTCGTCATAGGACAAATCCGTGATTTCTACCTCACCGCCTACCTTTCTTATAGCCGCCGCCCTATATTCTGACGAGCCCACAGGCATATAGACCTCCGATAAACATCCCAGCTCATGCGCCGCCCACGCCACGCCCTTGCCATGATTGCCGTCCGTCGCCGTCACAAACACTTTGCCCCTATACCGTGACTCACGTACAGCCAACTTCAGAGTCTCAAAATCCACCATCTCTATATCCAGTTCCAAAAGCTCACACAGCACTTTTGATATGGCATAAACGCCGCCCAATGCCTTAAATGCCTTCAGCCCAAAGCGTTCGGACTCATCCTTTATATAAAAGCCCTGCACGCCCATCCTTGACGCTTCTTTCTCCAAACTCCTTAAAGGCGTAGGATTGTAGTTCGGCATCTTGCCATGAAACTCATACGCCAACTGTGTCGCAGACCTACGCATATACTCAGGTGCAGCCACAGTGCGAGCGTGTTTATTTATTATGGTATCTATCCCTTTTACACTTAATACACTCACTTTTACCACCTCAAACACAAGCTTACTACATTCTCACCTTTATAACAAGGAAAACCGGCGCAGACCACTGAGGGTTCTGCGCCGGAAAAGGAAAGGTGTAATCAATTAATCATTATCATCGTCCATGTCATCATCATCGTTGTCGTCGTCCATGTCGTCTAGATCGTCGTTGTCGTCGTCCATGTCGTCTAGGTCGTCATTGTCGTCGTCCATGTCGTCTAGATCGTCGTTGTCGTCGTCCATGTCGTCTAGGT
>CAYIYZ010000007.1:0-123759 GCA_964367935.1 uncultured Oscillospiraceae bacterium | reverse complement strand
CGTTGTCGTCGTCCATGTCGTCTAGGTCGTCATTGTCGTCGTCCATGTCGTCTAGGTCGTCATTGTCATCATCCATGTCGTCTAGGTCGTCATTGTCATCGTCATCATCGTCATCATCGTTGTCATCGTCCATGTCATCGTCATCCATATCGTCATCGTCATCATCGTTGTCATCGTCCATGTCGTCGTTTAACTCAATGGATTCCTTAACTATCTCGCCGGTCAACGCATTTACATCGTACTCGTACTCAGCTTCAGCTGTCTCGAAGTCTACCTCGTAAACCATTAGGCCGTCCTCACGGTCAAACTCAACGTCTATATCCATCGCCTGCTCTGCCGTTATGCCTGCTGCTGCCAGTGCTATCGCACTCGCCTGCTCTGCGCCTATATACTCGCCCTCGCTCGTTGTACCACTTGTCGTTACATCGCCTACGCCTGCCTCTAAATCAGTAGGGGTCGAGGAGCTCTCCAAAAGACGCTGTGCCGCTGCTTCGTAAAGGAGCTTTATATCATTTATATCCATAGCGCCGAGTTCTTCTCTTGTCAATGTATTATCTATTGCAACAAGCTTATTTATGAGCTCTAACTTACCGACGGAGATTCCCATTGCATCTGCCTCTGCCTGCAAAGCCTCATTCGAGCTCAAGGTCTGACTTATTACTGAGCCGCCCAATTCAGCTAACTCTTCTTCCGCTTTTGCTGTTGCAAGTGCCTGTATCTCTGCATTCTGTGCCTCGTCCATGCCATCTACACTTATGAGCAAGGAGTTCTTCTCCGCTGTCAAATATCCCTTTTCTATAGAAGCATCTACAAGTACCTCTACCGCATCCTCTAAGCTTACGCCCTCTAACGCCAAGCCCTCAAGTACCATTGTGCCATCTTCGTTAAGGGCAGTCGCGCCCTGAACCTTCTTCTCTGCATCTACCGTCAAAGTGTAACTCGGGTTAATATCAAAACCTACCGTTGTATATGCTGTGCTTGCGCCCTGACCGCCGAACAGTCCCACTACGAGTGCCGCAGCAGCTGCGAGCCCTACAAAACTTCCTACCCATTTACCCATGCCGCTCTTCTTCTTTGTCTCTTCAAAGTTCACCGTATTATTAGTAGTAGTATTCATTTTATTTTGTTCCCCTCTCTGCTCACGGAGCTTGCGAAGAACTTCCGGAAGTACATCGGGCGTCTCAGCTTCTATCGCCTGCGCCAGCCTTACTTCTACATCTGTTATATTCTCCATTATGCTCGCTCCTCCATTATTATTTTTAGTTTCGACAGAGATCTCTTATACTTCGACAGTACAGTAGATAAAGGCATATCCATAAGCTCCGCTATCTCCCTGTGCTTTAGACCTGACAAGCTATGTAACATCACTATGTCACGCTCATCATCATTCAGTTTCTGTAAGGCGTCATTTACTATTGACCTGTTCATGCTCTCTTCTGTGAAGTCGCCCGAAACCGCTATCTGTACTTCATCCTCCTCCGGAAGAGGACTCGCACCGCGCTCTCTGAGCTTCGCCATCGAGAGATTGCGCACTATAGTCATTATCCATGCCATCGGCTTGCCTTGTGAACTGTAACTTGATGCCGCATCGAATATCTTCAGATACGTGTCTTGCATCACGTCTTCCGCGTTTTGCCTATGTTTCAATATTGAGAGCGCGTAACCGTATACCGCTGAGCTTGTCGCCTCGTACAATGCAGCCAGAGCACTTTCATCAAATTTCGCCACCCGCGCTATGTACTCGTCAATCTCGCCTTGCCTATCACTTGTCGCTCTATGTATTGATCCTATTGCCTTTGCGATTACTGTCATATTCATCACCCTGTCACCCATATAACGCAGAAAGAGTTACTTTTATTGCATGGGCGCCCAATTTTTTTATTTTTTATTTTTCACTTACATTTTACCACAGGCTCAACGCCCTTGCAAGCACCCTAATTTTGCCATGTAATTCAAGCGTTTACATGCGCAGCTAACACACAAAACCAAAGTGCCCTCGCCTAATGCAAGAGCACTTTATATATAGTATTCTTTATCAGCTCACCGCTCTGTCTACACCTTAGGCACCGGTGACGCCGTTATCATACGCTGACTGAAAATCGCATCATAACCGCCATGTGCATTCATGAGTTTCACCTGAGCCTCTTTTGCACGCCTATCCATCTCTTCGGGATCTACAAGCTTACGTAACTCAGCTATCATCATATCCAGTACTTCTTTGCACTCGGGATCGTTCGCAATATCTCTGAGCTCCTGCGGATCTTCTTTTATATTATATAGTGCGGGCGTGAAGTCCACATAGTAATTTAGCTTATAGTCCTTGTACCTCAACATGTATATGGCGCTCTTCACACCTATAGCATGACTCTCAGACAACACAGGCCTATCCTCAGGTACATCGTCACCCATAAACTTAAACAGTGAGGTGCCCGGTAAATCAGCGTCCTCAGCCTTCGGCTTCGCTCCGACACAGTCAAGTACAGTCGGGAATATGTCTATCTGTGATACCGCAGACTCTACCACATGATTTTTCGGTATGCCCTCGCCCGCCATTACCATAGGTATAGCAACAGAGCCTTCAAACATATTAATCTTGAAGAACATGCGGTGATCGCCCATAGACTCACCATGATCCGTGAAGTACAGTATGCGTGTATTCTCCGCCATGCCGGACTCCCTAAGCGCATCCATTATCTTCCCGACATTCATATCGAGGTAAGTGCAGTGCGCATAGTAGCACGCCACAGTCCTTCTAATATCCTCGTCTGTTATATCGGGGTTATTCAGACCCATCTCGTTTCTGAAGAACTCCAGTCCCTCATGCATGGGACGCTCGTCAAGGCCCCACTGTATTGGGAAAGGCAGCTTATCAAAAGGCCTGTACAAATCGAGAATCTCCTCCGGCACTATCCATGGATGATGAGGTGCAACATAGCCTATCTGCAAGCACCAAGGCTTGTCTTCCTTAGGCAGCTCATTTCTGATTATATCCAGAGACACATCCGTTACTTGCTTATCGTAGTCTATGTACGACGATTCACCTGCGCCCGAAGTCAAAACTGTATCATGAGTAAGAGCAGACCTGTCTATACCCTCACGTATACAGTGCGTCAAATCTCCCACATTGCCCCTAATATGCAGAGGTATGCGCTGATCAACATAGCCTGTATCAGGCGTATCGGTCTTGAAATGCAATTTGCCGACCGTCGTCACCCTATAGCCTTGATCGTTTAGCCTGTGCCCCCAGCTCTCGACCTCGCCGTTATATGCATGACAATTCTCCCAGTACCCGTTCTTGTGGCAGTAGTCGCCCGTTGCCACAACCGCCCTCGCCGGACAGCAAATAGGGTTATTCGAATACGCATTCGTAAAACGAGTACCCTCTTCGCACAACTTATCCAAATTCGGAGTTTTGATAAACTCATTACCATACGCACCGAACTTTTCCTTACTATGCTGGTCACTGAAGATAATTAGTAGATTTTGCGGCTTTACATTTACATTCTTACTCATTATTACACCTCCGTCATTTTATACTTTGGGTACAGGTGATGCCGTTATCATGCGCTGGCTCCTTATCGCTTCATATCCACCATGCTCATTCATTAGCTTCATCTGATCCGCCTTAGCTTGTGCATCCAACTCCTCGGGGTCAAGTATCTTCCTTAGTTCCGCTATCATCATAGCCAAGATATCCTTGTACTTTGGATCCTCAGCCACATCACACAGCTCCTTCGGATCTTCCTTTATATTATATAGTGCAGGCGTATAATCTACATAGTAAACTAACTTATAATCCTTGTACCTCAGCATATAAACAGCGCTCTTAAAGCCCACAGCATGAGTCTCAGCCAAGACCGGCCTATCCTCAGGCAATGTCTCTCCGAAGAAATTAAACAGCGACATGCCCGGCAATTTCTCATCCTCAGCCTTCGGCTTCGCTCCCAAGCAGTCAAGCACTGTAGGGAAGATGTCTATCTGCGATACACCTGACTCCACCACATGATTCTTCGGGATGCCCTCACCGGCCATTATCATAGGAATACCCACAGAACCCTCAAACATATTCTGCTTAAAGAACATGCGATGATCGCCCATCGAATCGCCATGGTCCGTGAAGTACAATATACGTGTATTTTCCGCCATGCCTGACTCCTCCAGAGCCTTCATGACCTCGCCGATATTGTTGTCAAGATAAGTGCAGTGCGCATAGTAACACGCCACAGCTTTTCTCACGTGATCGTCCGTTATCCTGCTATCATTAAGTCCCAACTCATTTCTGCAAAACTCCAACGCCTCGTGCATGGGCTTCTCATCCATGCCCCATTGTACGGGAAATGGCAGCTTTTCAAAGGGTGTATAAATGTCAAGTAACTCCTGTGGAACTATCCAAGGATTATGCGGCGCTACATAGCCGAGTTGCAAGCACCAAGGCTTATCTTCCTTCGGCAACTCATTCTTGAGTATCTCTATTGAAAGCTCCGTTATCTGCTTATCATAATCCAAGTATGTGGACTCACCCGGACCAGCTGCCATTATCGCATCATCTACAACCGCAGACCTATCCACGCCCTCGCGCACACAGTGCGTCAAGTCGCCCACCTGATTTTTTATATGTAGTGGTATGCGCTGATCCGCAAATCCCGTGTCCGGTGTATCCGTCTTAAAATGTAATTTGCCGACCGTCGTCACCTTATATCCCTGTTCACTCAGTCTATGACCCCAGCTCTCTACCTCGCCGTTATACGCATGGCAGTTCTCCCAGTACCCATTCTTGTGGCAGTAGTCGCCCGTCGCCACCACCGCCCTCGCAGGACAGCAAATGGGATTATTCGAATATGCATTCGTAAAACGAGTGCCCTCTGCACATAACTTATCCAAATTCGGTGTCTTGACAAACTCGTTTCCGAAAGCACCTAACTTTTCCTTACTGTGCTGATCACTGAAGATTATTAACAGATTTTGCGGTTTTACATTAACATTCTTACTCATTTTCCCCATCCTTCGTCAATAATTTTGTTTAAATTACCTAATTATGATAACACGCTAATAATGCACTGTAAATACGCAGGCAAATATTTAGCATTATATTCAATTTTATCGCACCAATATATGCATAATGCATAGTTATCGAGCGAAGAAAAACCGCAAACACACTTATTCTCATGCATTCGTAATTTATTGCGATGCATCCATTGTGTTTGCGGTTCCCATTTGTTACTTTAGGGTGACGGGAGTCACCTTATACTCTCGACAACTTGCCCATAACAACCGCCCTGCGTGCGCCTGTTACCGAAGGCAAGGTATTCGCCAAGCCACCTACGTACTTATCCGCCATGAGCGCAAAAGCAACTGCCTCCTTTGCATCACTCGACCAACCTAAATCTTCCTGTGTCGCCACCTTTACACCATGCTGTGCAAAGCGCTCCGCAAGTAGCTTCAAAAACGTCTTATTGTAGCCGCCACCGCCACCTATTACTATCATAGTCGCCTTGTAGCGTGGCAGTATATACTTCTCGTACGCATCTACTATTGACCAGGCCGTCAGATCCGTGACCGTCGCTACCAAGTCCGCCTCAGCTATCGGATTTTCCTTGTACCATTGCAATATTTTCCTCGTATAATCGCTGTTATAAAGTTCTCTGCCCGTCGTCTTCGGCAAAGGCATGTCATAGTAGGGCTCGTCCTTTAAGTAGTTTAACAGCTCTTCATTTACCTTGCCCTGTGCGCCCCAAGCGCCGTCTTTATCATAGGTCTTCTCGCCATTAGTAAGCGCCTCTACCACACCATCAATTAGCAGATTACCCGGACCTGTGTCAAAAGCATACACGTCCTCTTCCTTCGCTTTCGCCGGCATAACTGTTACATTACCTATGCCACCCACATTTTGAAGTAGGATAGTCTCGTTTTCACGCCTATATATATGGTATTCCGAAAAAGATGCAAGCGGTGCCGCCTGTCCACCCGCTGCCATGTCCGCTACTCTGTAATCGGAAAGCGTCGGTATACCTGTACGCTCTGCTATTACCGCACCTTCGCCGATCTGCATCGTATACATTATGGGATAACCATCTTTATTATCAGGCTCCGGTGAATGCCAAATCGTTTGGCCGTGTGAACCTATTAGATCTATATCCTCAGGCTTCAGCCCCGCCTTTTCTATGACCTTCAAAGCCGTCTCAGCAAATATCTCGCCTATGAGAAAGTTCATATATCCGATCTTGCGAACCGTGGATTTCTCAGGCTCAAAAAGCTCAAATACCTGCTCACGTACCTTGGGCGGATACTGTCCGCTCTCAAACGCCAAAAGCTTAATCTCGGGCGACTCGAAACTGCCCGTAAACTCCACTATTGCCGCATCTATGCCGTCGGCGCTCGTGCCCGACATCATACCCAACACCAAACGTCTGTCGCCCTCTTTACCGTAACTGACTTTCATCTTATTTTCCCCCTCTTTTTTCTAAAGCAAGCGCTAACCTTCCGTCCGCTTGCGCTAAGTCACTCAGAGTCCTCTCAAGATCACTGCCCGTCTTCTGCATATATATCGCCCTCTTAACATTGCCCTCCGCCTGCTCCAAATACATAGCAGCAACATCCGTCTCCACGCCCGTCACATGACTTATAAGGCGCTTCGCCCTGTCCTCAAGCTTCTTATTTGTCGCCTGTAAATCCACCATCAAATTGCCATAGACCTTGCCCATCTTTATCATCGTACAGGTCGTCAACATATTGAGCACCATCTTCTGTGCTGTGCCCGACTTCATCCTCGTTGAGCCCGATATAACCTCAGCTCCCACCTCAGGCGCTATGGTCACATCACAAAGCGTCTCAAACTTTGTGCCGGCATTCGTACAAACTCCCACAGTTGACGTTCCTCGTTCCTTAGCATAACGCAGAGCCTCCAACACATAGGTCGCACTTCCGCTCGCCGACACGCCTACTAAAGTATCCTTCTCGTTTATCTCCAAAGTCTCCATAAGAGCTATGCCTTCTTCCGCACTGTCCTCAGCGCCCTCAACCGGATGCCTTAGCGCACGGTCACCGCCGGCTATATAGCCCTGTACCACGTCATTGCCTACACCAAAGGTCGGTAAACACTCAGATGCATCTAACACACCCAATCTGCCCGAAGTTCCGGCACCAATATAAATAAGTCTACCACCGGCCTTCAAGCTCTCATATATAATGTCCACCGCCGCCGCTATATTCGCAGTTTGTGACGCTACTGCCGCCGCAACAAGTGCATCCTGTGCATTTATCGCCGAGACCATCTCCGCTGTAGACATCCTATCAATATTGCCCGTCTCTGCATTTACGCTCTCTGTCTTTAATTTTGCCAAATATGTGTCCATAAAACACCTCCGATATGTGATAGATTAACCCATCAACCCTCAACTGTCAACAGTGTTAACCGCTCTCTTTTGTATTTTTTCACTGATTATTCATATATTTTTACGATATGCTTGAAATGAGGTTATTAATGTGATAGTATGGTGTGCGAAATCGCTTACGGAGGGATAGGTTTTTGGATGGAATTGCTGTAGATAAACTATTAGCGCATTACCGCAATTTAAATTACTACCCCTCGGCAGATTGTGTTATTTTTAACAATGAGCGTGTGTTGTCCACTCACTCTGTGGGTGAGTTTACACATGATAGTCTCTTTGATATTGCATCCGTCTCTAAGCTCATTTGCAGTTCCCTTATCCTCTTTTCTTTAGAAGAAGGGAGACTTAAACTGACGGACAGGGTTTTGGATATTTTTCCGAAAAATTCATTTCACGATATCTCGAAAACGCGTTTAGAACAAGTCACATTAGAAAAACTCTTGACTCACACTTCGGGTCTCTTACCTTGGTATCCTTTTTACAGCGAAAACGATGGTTTCTTTTCTGTATTTGAAAAGGCGCTCAGAACATCCGAGGTACAGGAAGGTTTTGCTTATAGTGACTTGAATTTTATGCTTTTGGGACGTATTTTCACTGAAGTCAGCGGCATGAGCTTGCCTGAGGGCTTGGAAACGTACATAAAAGCGCCTTTGGGCATAAAAGACATGTATTACGGCTCTTGCGAGCCCTCTCTATGCGTTCCCTCTTCAACAGGCAACCAAGTAGAGAAGCGTATGTGTGCCGAGCGTGGCATCAGCTTCGATGGGTGGCGTGAGGACGGTGTTGCCGTGTGCGGCGATGTCAATGACGGTAATGCGCATTACTATTTCAATGGCGTGAGCGGTCATGCCGGTATATTTTCCACGAGTGCGGAGCTTGCACGCTTGGGTATGTTTTTTCTCAATACGGACTTGCCATATTTTAAATTAGCCATGGACACGAATATCTTGGGTAGGGGTTTGGGTTTCGACAGAAGCGATGTTTTCCCCGACGGTTGCGGTCACACCGGTTTTACCGGCACAAGTCTATGGGTAAGCCGTGAGCACAATATAGGCGCAGTTTTGCTCACAAATAAGTTTTATCGCTTTGACGATAAGCTAAACACAAACACGCACGATGTGCGTCGCGCCTTACATTACGGACTTTTAGGCCGTGATGTGCCTACAATTAGTGTATAAGCAAGGCTTGCCTTGTAAAATACAATTTTAAGAAGGAAATGAGGTAAAAAAATGAAAAACACGAGAAAACTTCTTGCACTCTGCCTTGTAGCTGTAATGCTGTTTGGCGTACTCGCTGCATGCGGCGGCGATGAGGCACCTGCTGAGAGCGCAGCTCCCGCAGAGAGCGGCACTCCTGCTGAGAGCGCAGCGCCTGCTGAGAGCACCGAGCCTGTTGCTCAGGTTCTAAACTACGGTACGGACACATGGCCCGCTGGCTTTGATCCTCACACCATTTCCGCTCATGCGGCAACACGTGTATTCAATCAAGTATACGAAACTCTTATAGGCTTTAACGCTGACATGAGCTTCCGCCCCCTACTCGCAGAGAGCTGGGAGACTCCCGACGAGGTTACATACGTTTTCAACCTGCGTCAGGGCGTTATGTTCCACAACGGTCGTGAAATGACTGCTGAAGACGTTGTATACAGCTTCGATCGCGTACTCGGCAACACCGAAGACGGCGATATCGGTGCTCTTGGTAACTCCGGTTCCTACTACGCAGGCATCACAAGCGTAGAGGCAACGGACACCTACACTGTTACATTCACACTTGCTGAGCCGAACGCTGCTTTCATGTCCACTCTGACATCTTCCTACGGCGCTATCGTCTGCAAGGAAATTGTTGACGAGAACGACGGCAGCCTAAGCACCATAGGTTCTATGGTCGGTACAGGTCCGTTCATGTACAGTGAGTCCGTGGTAGATAACTCCATCACATTAGTAAAGAACCCCACATACTGGATGGAAGGCTATCCCATGATCGAGACCATCAACTACTACCTGATGGCTGATGCAAGCACTCGTCTTGCTGCTCTGCAGACAGGTGAAATCAATCTAACAACTCTCTCCGCTATGAACCTCGTAGACGTTGAGGGTGACGAGAATGTTAAGGTTATCTCTTACCAGTCAAACGACTACACCTTCTTGGGCTTCAACCTCTCTCGTGAGGCACTGCAGGACAAGAACGTGCGTCAGGCTATGGCTTTAGCTGTAGACCGCAACGCTATCATCGATTACGTTTACAACGGTGAGGCTGTTCCCACCACTTTCGTACCTCCCGCTATGGGACGTTGGACTTGGGACGCAGTGTCTGAGTCTCCTCTCTACACTCAGGACATCGAAGCTGCTAAGGCTCTGATGGAAGAGGCCGGCTACAGCGAAGATAACCGTCTGCAACTCACCATGGCTGTCGGTCTACTCGACTCCATCCGTGACACAGGTACAGTTATCACTCAGCAGCTCGCTGAGATCTACATCGACATAGAGACCACAGACCTCGAGTCCGGTGCATATGTTGACCAGTGGCTCATCATGGATACTCCCGAAGCTGACTATGACCTCATGTGCGGTCAGAACGGTGCAGGCACAGACCCGAACCGTGCAGTAGGCTTCTTCTACTCCACAGATGCAGGCGCTAACGTTTGGGGCTACTCAAACGAGCGTGTTGACGAGCTCTGCGCTATGGGTCTTGCAACTACAGACGAAGCTATGCGTCAGGAGTACTACGTTGAAGCACAGCAGATCATAGTTGACGATTCTCCGAACCTTTGGTTTGCTAACCAGACAACATACTTCTTCGCAGGTGCAACAGTAGAAGGCTTTGAGCCTTATGCTGCTAACCCCAATGACCTGCGTTACATCTCCATAGCAGGCTAAAATTCCAAGCACTACCGGGGCAGGGTTAACCCCCTGCCCCGTTTTTTATTTCACCCATGTTTGGGTGGCAGGAGAGTGAACAGATGAGAAACTACATTTTGCGGCGGATTTTACAGCTTATACCTATACTGTTAGGTATAAGTATAGCCATTTTCCTTGTACTGCGTTTTGTTCCGGGCGGCTTTACCGCCGGCCTTTTGGGCATAGACTCTACTCCTGAGCTTGAAGCTCAAGTTGAGGCTAGATACGGCCTTGACAGACCATATCACGAACAATACCTCGACTGGATGGGCGGAGTTTTGACAGGTGACTTCGGCACATCTTTCCGCTCGGGTGAGGAAATCTTCCCCGAGATCATTACTCGCTTTCAGGTAACGGCTCAGCTTGCTTTCATGGGCGCTGTTATCTCATGTCTTATCGCCATACCTCTGGGTATATTGGCCGCTGTCAATCGAAACACTTGGATTGACCGTGTTGTACGTGTCGTGGCACTTTTCGGTGTCTCGGTACCGGGCTTCGCCTCCTCCATTATACTTATATTGGTACTCGGCATGGCTTTCGACTATTACCCGCCTCTGCAATACACTTACTTCTACGAGGACCCTCTACGCAATTTGGAGATCATGATACTGCCTGCACTCGTGCTCGGCTCTACCATGTCCGGTTCCGTTATGCGTATGACACGCTCCTCCGTACTTGAAATTCTGAGGCAGGATTTTATAAAAACCGTGCGCTCTAAGGGTGCAAGTGAACGTGTAGCTATTTTTAAGCACGCTCTGCGTAATGCTCTTATACCCATAGTCACGCTCGTCGGTATGCAGATAGGTGCACTTTTGGGCGGCGCTGTCGTGGTTGAGCAGATATTCTCGCTGCCTGGGCTCGGACTTATGACCCTGTCCGGTATAAATAACTATGACTACCCCGTCGTCCAAGGTTGCGTGCTCTTTATTGCAACCGTCTACGTATTTGTCAACCTCATAGTTGACCTGCTATACGCTGCCATTGATCCCCGAATTTCCTATAATTAAGGAGGGTAATATATAATGAGAAGTGTTAAAAATACCCTTCGGGAACTTTGGAAGGATCCCATGGGTAAAATCGGTATCGTCGGTGTATTAATCTTAATATTCTTAGCTCTGTTTGCAGATGTCTTGTCTACCTTTCCCTATGACCAGATAGGTATGCGCTATCAGGATCCGTCTGCGGAGCATTTCTTCGGCACGGATAAATTCGGTCGTGACGTCTTCAGCCGTATCCTTTACGGCGCTCGTGTTTCACTTATGGTCGGTATTATCGCTGTTGGTATAGGCGCAACTTGCGGCTACATCCTCGGTCTGCTCGCCGGCTACTTTGAAGGCCGTGTAGACAGAATCATCATGTCATTTATGAACATACTCTTTGCCTTCCCGTCCATACTGCTCGCTATATTCATTTCGGCAGTACTCGGACGTGGTATAGTGCCCGCTATGATAGCCATAGGCATAGTCAATACACCTGTGTTCTGTCGAACTGTGCGTGCCGCAGTTATATCGGCTAAAGGTCTTGAGTACGTACAAAACGCTAAGAGCGTAGGTGTCAAGACGGGAAAGATACTCATACGTCACATATCACCAAACGTTGTTGCCCCTTTTACCGTGCAGGCTACACTTGCACTCTCGGGTGCTATACTCACGGAGGCTACTTTGAGCTTTCTCGGCTTGGGTATACAGGATCCGAACCCTTCTTGGGGCTCCATGCTCTCTGATGCAAGGGCGGACATGATACGTGACCCTTATCTTGCGATTTTCCCTTTGCTGTTTATCGTTTTGACAATACTCGTATTTAACATTTTGGGCGATGCACTGCGCGATGTGCTCGATCCCAAACTTAAGGTTTAGGAGGTAGCGCCATGGATACATTGCTTTCAATGCGCAACCTCTCCATAGAGCTTTTTAAGGGAAAAAAAGTTGCACCTATAAAGCTCGTCGAGGACATAAACCTTACCATAGGTAAGAAACAAAACTTCGGTATAGTCGGTGAATCCGGTTGCGGTAAGAGCATTACTTGTTCTGCCATACCGGGACTCTTGTCCTACCCACTATCCTTAGGCGCCGGTAGCTCCATTCGCTTTATGCGTGAGAGTGGAGAGACCGAGATTACAGCCCTCTCAAAAGCAGAACTGCGAAAGATGCGTGGCAAGGAAATCTCCATGATATTCCAAGAGCCCATGACGGCGCTCGACCCCATGTACACCATAGAAGATCAGATATTCGAGACCCTACATTTCCACACTAATTTCACAAAAAAAGAGATGCGTGAGGCAGCTCTGGAAATGCTAAATCAGGTCAGGATACCGCGTCCGGAGCAGATACTGAAGGACTATCCACACAGGCTTTCGGGCGGTATGCTACAGCGTGTAATGATAGCTATAGCACTTATCAATAAGCCGAAGCTACTCATAGCGGACGAGCCCACAACTGCGCTGGATGTTACCATACAGGCGCAAATCCTTGATCTCATGGGTCAGCTTCGTGACAGTTACGATACCTCGGTAATAATGATAACGCACGATTTGGGAGTTATTGCGGAGACTTGTGAAGAGGTGGCAGTATTTTATGCCGGTCAGCTTGTTGAGCAAGCCTCTGTAGTGGATATCTTCCACAACAGTGCTCACCCCTACACACGTGGTCTGCTGCGTTCCGTGACTTCTTTAGGGCAATCGAAGGGCCATCTTTTATCTATAGGTGGCACAGTGCCTACCGCAGGCAACTTCAGTAAGGGCTGTCGTTTCGCCGATAGATGCGATAAGCGTTTTGACAAGTGTGATACTGCTTGTCCGCCTGTCGTTGAGCTTGAGAGCGGTCACCTTTGCAGATGTTGGCTTCATACTAAAGATACAGAGGAGGTGTCGACATGAGTAACACTACCCCTCTTTTGGAGGTAAAGAACCTCCAAACATACTTTCCAATAAAAGGCGGCCTCATGCAAAAGACCGTAGGGCATGTGCATGCTGTGGAGGACGTATCTTTCACTGTCGGTGCTTCCGAGACTTTCGGACTTGTCGGTGAATCGGGTTGCGGTAAATCCACTACGGGTCGCTCCATTTTAAGGCTCGTTCAGCCTACATCCGGCTCCGTGCTTTTCGACGGTGAGGATTTGCTCACAATATCACAAGAGGAAATGCGCCGTAAGCGTAGAGACATGCAGCTCGTTTTCCAAAATCCCTACTCCTCTCTTAACCCGAGGATGACGGTACGTAAACTTTTAGAAGAACCCATGTTCACGCACTTTGAAAATATGTCCTTTTCCACGATAGCCGAGACCGTGGAGGCGATGGCGGCGGCAGTGGGTCTTAACCCCGAGCATTTGGAGCGTTATCCGCACCAGTTCTCCGGTGGACAGCGTCAGCGTATCAGCATAGCACGTGCGCTTATCACTAACCCTCGTTTTGTAGTAGCTGACGAGCCTGTATCTGCCCTTGATGTTTCAATTCAAGCGCAAATACTGAATTTGCTCATTAAACTACAGCAGGACAGAAAGCTATCTTACCTCTTCATTTCACACGACCTCAGCGTTGTGCGTCACATATGCACCAAGGTCGGCGTTATGTATTTGGGACGTATAGTGGAGCAAGGTGTTACAGAGACTGTGTACTCGAACCCTCTGCACCCCTATACTCGTGCTCTTCTCTCTGCTATCCCGAAGACGGATCCCTTACTTGAAAGCTCCGTCATAAGACTTGAGGGCGATGTGCCTAACCCCGCATCACCACCCTCAGGCTGCACTTTCCATACACGTTGTCCGCAGGCTACACAGCGTTGCAAGGAGATTGTGCCTATTGAGAAGGAAGTGGAGGCCGGACATATGGTCACTTGCCACTTATACAGTTAACTGCTTTTAAAAGCGAGCCATTTGAACTAAATGGCTCGCTTTTATTGTACTTTTATGCATTGACGCGAAAGAGTTGTTGATATATAATGAAAAGGTATTATCTAATAAATACAAATTAGGAGGGAAAGAAGATGAAAAAACTATTAGTATTGCTACTCGCATTAGCTCTCATATTCAGTTTGGCCGCTTGCGGTGACGATGATGCGCCCGAGGAAACAAAGGCGCCGGCACCCACGGAGGAGGTTGAGCCCACCGATGGTGGCGGCGACGAGCCTGCGTCTGCTGACGGTACTCTGCTCGAGACCACAGTTCTCGACATCACCTACTCCGACGATTGGTTCTACGATGAGGAGTACACTTATGAGTATGACGGCAGTGTCAGCCTAAACTTCGAGATTATCGAAGATGACACTACAGTACAATGGGTGGATATCAGCCTTGATGTCGAGTCGCCGAGCTACTACCGCGGCTACCTCAACTCCGCCGGTATAGACGCATATGACTTGGTAACAAACAATACCGGTACTTATGTTGACATCGCAGGTATGCAAATGTTGGTTATCGAGGGCATCGACTGGGCAGGCGACCCCTATCTCAGATACCTCGGACGTGACGAGAGCCGTAGCTTGACCTTTGATATAGACATCACCACCATGGGCACACTCGAAACGGAGCTCATAGACGCTCTGCTCTCCTCCATAGTCATTAAGGTAGAGGACGGCGATCTCGTCGATCCGCCTTGGTTCTGGGAGGGTACGCCCATTGACTTTAGCGGCACTGCGCCCCTTTCCGTCGGTGGTTACACGCTTACCGCTACCCATTTGAAGATGGATATGCCTTTTGAGACCTTTAATATTTTCGACGCATACATAGCACTCTCGGGTAACACACTTTGGCTAAACGCCGATGATAAGCTATACCAATATAACATGGCAGGCGATACGCTCAGCTATATCGGCGAGTACACCACGCCCACCGGCGACACAGTCGGCGAAATCGCTTCGGACACGGCAGGCAACATCTATGCCTCCGACTTCATATCACCCATGTTCCGTATAGCGCCCGACGGCATGGTCACTCAGTTCGATATCGTCGATGATACAACTGCCATGCACCCGAGCGGCACTTGGGGTCTCTCTTACTTCGGTAGCTCCGATATTGAGAAGGTTACCATAAACGGTGACACCGTCTCTAAGGAAATGTTCTTAGCTTCCTCCGATGAATTCTCACCCTGGTCTATAGATATTACGCAAAACTACATTCTCATCTACGGTTCGGAGACGGCAGACTCCACCTATAATGTTCGTGTGTACGACTTCTCGGGCAATGTTGTAATGAAGCTTACACGCAGTGACGGTAGCTTCGGCTCTATTACCGATATCGTAGAGACCGCCAACGGCTTTATCGCCATTGACGGTAACTTCCGTGAGCTGGTTATGTGGGATCTAAGCGGAAACTTCATTGGCGTAGTTGATATCCCCATGCTCATGGGGCCCGACTACTGCTGGCCCTCCTCGCTCATAAATGCACCCGACGGCAGTCTGCTCATCTGCTACACGCAGGAGCGTGACGATGAGTCCGGCGACGAGGTTCTAATATCACGTATTACGGGCTTCTAAAAGTTTTATAAATTAAGCTAAAAGGGCGGGCACTCTGTGTCCGCCCACGTTTTCAATCTGCATCTATGCAGGGACTGTACCTTGAACATCTATGAATTTTCGTCGTCTAATAAATCAAGGGAGGGATAATGATGAAAAAAATATTTGCCATTTTACTCATTACTGCGCTTTTAATGACTCTCACAGCTTGTGCCGAAGAAGCACCCGTGATCACAGCCGAGCCTACACCGACAGCAGTGCCGTCGCCGACGGAAATACCTGTAGAGCCCGAGGAGGGTATTGTGGAAACCTCCTTAATGGACGTAGCCTACCCCGAGGACTGGTACTACAACGAAGATACTTCCTACATAGATCATGAGACTGCCATTTTGCTTTTCGAGCACATGGGCGTCGATGGTTCTTTGCACCATGTCTATATAAGTGCAATATACGGCAATGCCGAGCATTACCGCAGTCAGCTCAACACCTTGGGCGTAGATGCCTTTGATATGGTAACTAACGGCACAGGCACCTTTGCGGACGTAGCGGGCATGAGCCTACGTGTTGTTGAGGGTCTTGACTATTACGGTATGCCCACAATCAACTACATTGGCCGAGATGCGGCGAAGGGTCTTTCCCTCTTTGTCGAGGTCAGTGCTATGGGCACACTTGACCCTGTGCCCGTCGAGGAGCTCCTCTCAGGCGTTGTAGTTCACGTCGAGGACGGAGGTTTCTCCGATCCGCCTTGGTTCTGGGAGGGTGAAGCTTATAACTTCACTGAAACTGCACCAGTAAGCGTCGGTGACTACACCATTAACGCAACGCAACTAAAACTTGATGTGCCCTTGGAGTCTTTCGATAATTTCAGTAACCGCATAGCCCTTTCGGGTGACTCCTTGTGGATTTCCGCTCACTCTACGCTTTATGAGTACACCATGGGCGACACGGGTCTGAGCTACATATCCGAGATGGTAAGTCCGAACGGCAACGCCGTCACCTCCTTGGCCTCGGATACCATGGGTAACCTTTATGTCGCAGACTACACATGGGCTTTAAATCGCCTCAGCCCCACGGGTGAAATGTTCACTTACGAGGGCATAGTCGATCACATAGACATGCACCCCGACGGCACTTGGGGTATAGAATACTTCTCAGGCTCAAACGTTCTGAAATTTAGCTTAGACGGCGATAACGTCATCGAGGAAACGCTCATAGAGGTGGGTGACTTCACGATATGGAACGCCCATATATCTCAAAACCACATCATGCTTTTCGGTGGTTACTACGAAGCTGAGCATCAGCTTGTTAAAGTGTACGGGCACGACGGCACGCACAAGCTTGATTTAAGCATAGATGAAGCCATGGTTTTGAGCGACGTTGTCGAGACGACAAACGGCTTTGTAGGTTTAGGAAACTTAGATGACAAACTCTACCTTTGGGATCATAGCGGTAGCTATTTAGGGTTCGCCACTATATCGGACCTACTCGGCGCTAACTACGCAAGCCTCACGTCTGCCGCAGTTACGCCCGATGGCAGTTTACTCGTCAGCTTTGTTCAAGATCGTCCCGACGACTCCGGCGATGAAGTCATTATCGCTAATATCACAGGCTTTTAGTTTCAAGCATCGTTTAAACCTAAAGTCCCCTGTTCATATGAACAGGGGACTTTAGGTTTATAATTTACATGAGGGGCAGGCCGCCACACCGCCTAAGGCTGTCTCTCTCAGTTCATGCGGCAAAGCTTTACCCACCGAATACATCGCCGCCACTACCTCATCGAAAGGTATGTCCGTACAAGCATTAGACAGCGCAATTTCCGCACAGATTAGTGCATTCGATGCTCCTATCGCATTCCTCGATTGACAGGGCACTTCCACAAGTCCACCCACAGGGTCACACACAAGTCCAAGTAGGTTAATTATAGCTGTCGCTGCCGCTGCCAAGCATTGTTTTGCACTGCCGCCAGAGAGTTCTGTTGCTGCCGATGCCGCCATGGCACTTGCCGCACCCACTTCCGCCTGACAACCACCCTTAGCGCCCGAAACCGTTGCATTGTGCGTTATGAGGTACCCAATAGCAGCAGCATTGCAAAGTGCCATGTGTAACTGCTCGTCAGTATACCCTTTCTCCTCACTCAATGCCAACAACACACCGGGCAACACCCCCGATGAGCCTGCCGTAGGCGCCGCTACCACAAGCCCCATAGATGCATTTGTCTCTAACACACCCATAGCATAACTCACAGCCTTACCCATCACTCTACCACAAACAGTGTCACCACTTTGCGCTCGCCGCTCTATCAGACGTGCCTCGCCGCCTATCAAGCCACCCATTGTCTTAAGTTCTTTCGTCAATGCGCTCTCTACCGCCTCACGCATTATTCTTAATGTCTTATCTATACTTTTTCTAAATTCCTCGTCACTGTGCTCTAAATACTGCGTTTCCCTAATCAGCATGACTTCACCTATAGTATGTCCACCGCTCTCACACAGGATAAGTAGTTCTCTCGCCGTCTTAAAGTTCAATGCCATCCCTCCCCTATCAAAATGCCTGAATCAATGTCGCACTCATTATATTCCCATGCAGACTTATCTCATCAACTACCTCTTGACTAATACTCTCATCCGCCTCTATTACAGAGTAAGCAATCTCGCCCTTACTCTCTCTGTACAGGCGCATGAACGCTATATTGATGCCATGTCCGCTCAATGCATTCGCTATATGCGCCAAGACGCCCGGCGTGTCCTTCTGCTTAACCAATATTGTATGGTACTCGCCCGTAAAATTGAGCTCAACGTCATCTATATTCGTAATGATAACCGCTCCGCCGCCTACGGACACGCCCGTAACATAGCTCTTGTATCCGCCCTCTACCTCTATAATTATATCAACCGTGTTCGGATGCGGACACTGCCTTTCCTTATCAGGTGTGAACTTGAAGGCTACTCCACGTTCTCGCGCTATACTAAATGAATCACGTATGCGTACATCCTCTGTCGAAAAACCTAAAATGCCGGCTACCAAGGCCCTGTCACTTCCGTGACCCTTATATGTCTGAGCGAAAGAGCCGTAGAGCCTAAACTCCACTTTTCTTATCTCTCCCTGCACTATATCAGACGCTAACTTTGCTATACGCACCGCGCCTGCCGTATGCGAGCTCGAAGGCCCTATCATGTTAGGCCCCAACACATCGAATATGCCCATCTCTCCCATCTCAACACTCCCTTTATGAAAATTATATCACCCTTACCTCCATTTTTCAACGCAGCTAAATATTTTATTCATGTACTTGACAAAATATGAGATAATAACTATAATAAATAGGAATTCCCAGTAAACCTGTAGGAATTAACGGAAAAGGCGGTGACACTCATGATTATCTCAACAAAAGGACGCTACGCTATGCGTGTTGTCGTCGACTTAGCTCACGCGAGTCCTGACGAATATGTACCAATTAAGACTATCTCCGAGCGTGAGGGCATTTCTCTTAAATATTTGGAGAGTATAGTTTCTATGTTAGTCAAGGGCGGCGTACTCGCGAGTCGACGTGGCGCTGACGGTGGCTACAGACTCAGTCGTAGCTGCGACAAAATCAGTGTAGGCGACATAGTAAGGCTTACGGAGGGTAAGCTTGCAGCGGTTTCTTGTTTAGAGGGCGATGAGAACACTTGCCAAACTGCCGACTGTTGCCTAACACTTCCTATGTGGAATAAATTGGATAGTATGATAAACAGCTATCTCGACAGTGTGACTATCAGTGACCTGCTTAATCGCAGTGTGTGATAAAAAGTACAGACAATAATGAAGGTGAGGTTTTCTTAGCATGGCAGATTATATGAAGGTATACGCAGATAATGCGGCTACCACCTCCGTTAGCGAAACGGCAATAGCGGCAATGGTCGCAAATATGCGCGAGTTCTACGGTAATCCCTCGAGCTTACACGCACACGGTCAGGACGCTGCAGAAGCACTGGCTGAGGCACGTGCCACTATAGCTAAACACATAAACGCAGCAAACCCAAGGGAGATAATTTTTACTTCCGGTGGTTCAGAGGCCGATAATCAGGCTCTTTTCTCTGCCGCACATTACGGTGCAAAAAAAGGTAAGAAGCACATTATTTCCAGTAGATTCGAACATCATGCTATACTCCATACATTGGACGAGCTTAAAAAACAAGGTTTCGAGATTACTTTACTCGAAGTCTACAGTGATGGCTTAGTGCGCATAGAAGATGTGAAGGCGGCGCTACGTGAAGACACCGCTATTGTATCTGTCATGATGGTAAATAATGAGATAGGCACAGTGCAGCCCACAAGCGAGATAGGCGCTTTATGTCGTGAGCGTGGCGTACTTTTCCATTGTGATGCAGTACAATCGGTCGGGCACATGCCCGTGGACGTGCAGGCTATGAATATAGACATGCTGTCTTTGTCGGGGCACAAGTTCCATGCGCCTAAGGGCGTGGGTGCTTTCTATGTGCGTAGCGGTGTACCCCTATATAATCTTATACACGGTGGTGCACAAGAGCGTGGTCTGAGGGCCGGCACAGAGAATATGCCGGGCATCATCGCCATGGCGGCGGCGCTTACGGAGAGTGTCGAGAACATGGAGAAGAACACGGAGCACAGTATTAAGCTGCGTGACAGGCTCATAGAGGGTCTTTCAGAAATTCCGCAGGCAAGGCTAAACGGTGACAGGCAAAAACGTGCACCGGGCACAGTCAATTTCTGCTTCGAAGGTATAGAGGGTGAGTCACTGCTACTCATGTTAAATCGTAGGGGCATATCGGCATCCTCGGGTTCCGCTTGCACCTCGGGCTCACTTGACCCCAGCCACGTTCTCATGTCCTTGGGACTGCCACACGAGGTTGCACACGGCTCCTTAAGACTCTCGGTTGATGAATACAATACCGCAGAGGAAGTTGAGCATATGATAGTCAGCGTCAAGGCAGTTGTAGAGCGTCTGAGAGAAATGTCACCGCTATGGGATGACTTGGTATCCGGCAAGAAGCCGTATTTCTTTAAATAATAACAGGAGGCACAATATGTTATACAGTGAGAAGGTAATGGACCATTTCGAAAATCCTCGCAACTTGGGTATCATAGAGGATGCGAATGGTGTAGGTGAAGTCGGTAACGCTAAGTGCGGCGACATTATGAAGATGTATATTAAGGTCGAGGACGATATCATAGTGGATGTGAAGTTCAAGACCTACGGTTGCGGTAGTGCCGTTGCGACGAGCTCTATGGCGACTGAGATGATAAAAGGCAAGAGCATAGCTGAGGCTTTAGAGCTTTCTAATAAGGCAGTTGCACAGGCTTTAGACGGTCTGCCTCCCGTAAAAATGCACTGCTCCGTTTTGGCAGAGGGTGCTGTGCGTGCCGCTGTGAAAGACTACTATGACAAGAGCGGCATTTCCTATGATCCTGCCGATTTCCCTGAGGTCGAAGATGACCATCACGATCACCACTAAGTACGTCTATACACTTAAATTCTCGAAAATACTTGACAAATTTTGTTTATGAGGTATAATGTATAAGCCTGTCAAAAGACAGGCTTATATCCTTGTCCGCAAAAGCGGGCCGGAGTCCAAAAGGAGGTGCAACCATGGCAAAAACAAGCGAAAAATATGAGCTGATGTATATCATCAACCCGAAGCTCGACGAAGAGACCATAGCTGGTATCGTTGAGAAGTTCAAGACGCTTGTCGAGCAAAACGGTACACTTGAAGAGATGGAGGAGATCGGTAAGCGCAAACTAGCTTACGAGATCAACTACATTTCCGAAGGTTACTACGTTCTCGTCAAGTTTACTTGTGTTCCCGATTTCCCCGCTGAGTTAGATCGTGTGCTTGGCATAACAGATGGCATTCTGCGTAGCCTTATCACAGCTCGTCCTGAGTAAGGGGGTACAGGTGCAATGTTAAACACTATCACCATCATGGGGCGTTTGACCCGTGATCCCGAGCTGCGTTACACGCAGTCGCAGACACCCGTTGCTTCTTTCACACTTGCAGTTGACCGTGACTACGGTCGTGGCGAGGAGAGGCAGACGGATTTCATCGATTGTGTTGCATGGCGCTCCACAGGCGAGTTCGTTTCTAAGTACTTCACGAAGGGCAGTATGGCTGTCGTTCAGGGTAGGCTGCAGATACGTGACTGGAATGACAAAGAGGGTAACAAGCGTCGTACCGCTGAAGTTGTAGCTGACAACGTTTATTTCGGCGAGACCAAGAGACGTGATTCGTCCGAAGGCGGACGCTCCGACTATCGTTCCGAGCCCGTGGGCGGAAGTTTCAGGTCTGATGCCGGCCCATCTTATGATAGCCGCGCGCCTTATGACCGTGCACCCGCAGGAGGCAGAAACTCCTCTTTTGCGGAGATTGACGACGGGGACGGCGAGTTGCCGTTCTAACACAATTTAACTCAACATTATTAATAGGAGGGGAATACTTTGGCTTACGATAAGAGTAAAGGTCACAAGCGTAAAAAGGTGTGCCAGTTCTGCGTTGACAGAAGCACACATATTGACTATAAGGACATAGTTAAACTTAAGAAGTTTATGTCCGAGCGCAGTAAGATACTGCCGCGCCGTACCACCGGTACTTGCGCTATGCATCAGCGTGAGTTGACTGTGGCTATAAAGAGGTCACGTCAGATCGCTCTGATTCCCTACGTCACAGACTGATTGTAGGAAACCGAATATTCAAGGGGAGGGTGTCTTTCGACACTCTCCCTTTTTGACTTGTACGCACGACAGTCCTTGGGGAGAAGCCGAATTAAAAGTTTTACTCGATTTTTTTCAAAAAATCGCAGGGTGCAGGGACAGCGTCCCTGCTCGCTTTCCGCAGAAAGCGAAATCCCCAAGGGGCTCGGGGCATAGCCCCAACTAAAAAACAACAAAAAATAAAAACAAAAAAACCATTTTTCCGCAGAAAAATGGTTCGGGCGCACACATAGGTTCGCCCCTACGTGTGCGGAGGGGTCGGAACGGTCAAGACCGTTCCCTACGGGCGAAAAATAGAGGAGGGCTTAAGCCCTCCTCTATTTTTTATACTTCTACTTGCTCCAATACAGGAACTTCCTCGATTATTTTGCGTGGGCAAGCTGCTATGCATTTCTTGCAACCCGTGCACTTTTCGTAGTTAATGACTGCTATGCCTTCAACCATGTGTATGGCATCGAACTCACAAGTCTTAACGCATTTCGTGCAGGATATACAGCCGACCTTACAACGCTTCATGACAACCGGCCCCTTGTCCTTTGAGCTGCACCTTACATGCGCCGGTGAGTGATAAGGCACCTTCTCTATGATACCCTTAGGGCAAGCTGATTGGCATGCCATGCAGCCTACGCACTTTTCCCTATCAACTACTGCCACGCCATCTATGACTTCAAGTGCGTCGAATTTACATGCATGTACACAGCTTCCCATACCTATACAACTTGCAGGGCAAAGCTTAGGACCATTGTTACCGAAGCGCATAGCTGCAGAACAGTCTTGCGGCCCTACGTAGTCAAATAATGGTAAAGCGGTGTCAAGCTTTCCGCCACAGGCCACTCGTGCCACGCACTTTACGTCCGCTTTTGCATCCAAGCCCATGACTGACGCTATCTTTGCATTAGCTGCCGCGCCGGCAGGTGTGCACAAGTTAGGTGCCGCACCGGCTACTACCGCCGCTGCATAGCCGTCACAACCGGGAAATCCGCAAGCACCACAGTTAGCGCCTGCCAAAAACTCACGCACCTCATCTATGCGCGGATCTTGCGGTACGTAAAATATCTTAGATGCCACTGCCAATAGCGCTCCGAAACATGCGCCCGTTACGCCCAACACCAACACTGCATTTATAATGTTTTGCATCAAGCTTCCCCCTTACCAGATCTTCATGCCGGAGAAGCCCATAAAGGCCAATGCCAGCAAGGCCGCCGCTACCAAGTTTATCGGTGAGCCCTCAAAACTCTTAGGTGTATCGGCAAACTCCAAACGCTCACGTACAGTAGCAAACAGTACTATCGCAAGCATGAAGCCCACGCCGCCCGTTATGCCGTATACCAAGCTCTCTATAAAGTTGTAGTTGTTCTGTGTATTGAGCAGTACAACGCCCAATACCGCACAGTTCGTCGTTATCAAGGGTAGATATATACCCAATGCCGAGTACAATGCAGGTATGGACTTCTTCAAGAACATCTCAACAAGCTGTACAAGTACTGCGATTACCAAGATAAACGCCAAAGTCTGCATATAACCCAAGCTCAGCGGTATCAGCACGTACTCATTGAGTACCCAGCATATTGCCGAAGCAAGTCCCATAACAAATGTAACCGCCATGCCCATTCCGAACGCTGTATCCGCCTTCTGCGATACGCCCAAGAACGGACATATGCCCAAAAACTGTGAGAAGATAAAGTTATTTATCAGTATAGCTCCAAGGGATATCGATAGTAACTCAGTCATTCGCTCCGACCTCCTTCTCTGCCATGTATGCCGCAAGCTGTGCGCTTACCTCCGCCTTGCGGAGCGCTTCAGCCTTATCCTTAGTATTGTTATTCACCTTCTGCATAACAGCTATCAATACGCCCAAGGTCAAGAAGCCACCAAAGGGCATGATGAGCAATAATGCTCCGAACTGTTCGGGTATGATCCTTATGCCGGCGCCTGTGCCGTCCATAGTTATCCTAAAGCCCTCAGCTATGTCTATGAGTCCGCCACCAAAGGTGCCCGAGCCTAGAAGCTCACGTACCACACTCATCGCAACAAGTACTAAAGTGAAGCCGAGCCCCTGTGCTATTCCGTCTACCGCCGAACGACCTATATCGTTCTTCTGTGCAAATGCCTCAGCACGTCCTATGATTGTGCAGTTAACCACGATCAGAGGTATAAACACACCCAAAGCATTTGACAGCGCAGGAACAAACGCCTGCAGAAGTAAGTCAACTATCGTAACAAAGCCGGCTATAACAACAACGAAGATCGCAAGACGTATATCGTTCGGTATGACCTTACGCATAGCCGACACAACTATGTTACAGCAAGTAAGTATCACAAGCACCGACAATCCCATGCCCAGTCCGTTAAAGAGCGAGGTTGTAATCGCCATCGTCGCACACATACCGACGAGCTGTATTAGAACAGGGTTGTTCGAGCTCAAGCCGTCTTTAAATATTGTACTATATTTCATCTCTCAACCTCCTAAGCCATCGCGGCGACAAGCTCTGTCGCTATACTAACCGCATTGGCAACCGCACGGCTCGTGACAGTGGCGCCAGAAATAGATGCTATCTCTCCGCCGTCCTTCGTAACAGCCACAAAGCCTTCCGCCCCGACAAACTGGTCACGGAATGACGCTTCGTCTGCCTTTGCTCCCAAGCCCGGTGTCTCCGCATGATCTATGAGTGACACGCCCTGTACTACGCCGTCCATATTCACACCGACAACCATGTCTATCATGCCCTGACTTCCGGACACAAGAAGCTGTATCACATAGCCCTCAGGTGCCTCAAATACGCCCGTTACCGCACCCGTTGCATCTGTATATTCCACTGTCGCATACTCGCTATCCGTAGGCAGTACGTCCGCAAACGCCGCCGCCGTATTCGCTAAGCGTATCTCCTCTATCGGGTCTTCCGTTATAGCATTTACGCCGCCGAGTATGCCCGAGGTCGCCGCAGCTACCACAAACAATATTATGGCAAGCTTAATTATGTGACCTGCATTGCTCGTCATATGTCAAGCCCCCCTTTTTTACTCTTCTCCAGCTTCTCACGCTTCTTTAGAGCCTTAGCCGCCGCCTTCTCTGCCTTATAGTCCGCCGTAGATACACCGAACTGCAAAGGACGCATGAGCTTATCTAGGCTCCATGCACAGCTGTTCATGACCAAGATAGCATAGCTCACACCCTCCGGATAAGAACCGAAGTAACGTATAAGCATCGTTATCGCTCCGCAACCGAAACCGTACACCAACTGTGCCTTCAAGTTCACAGGGCTGGAGGAATAGTCTGTAGCCATAAAGAACGCACCAAGCATTACACCGCCTGTGCAGAGGTTTAGGAGCATAAACTCAACATTGCCATATCCCTCTCCACCGAATATTACGCTGATAAGTGCAACCGCACCCAAAAAGCTCGCAGGTATGCGCCATGTAATTACTCCACGCCACATTAGGAACACACCGCCTGCAATGATAGCCAAAGCACTCACTTCACCCATGCTACCGGGTATAGTGCCGAAGAAAGTGTTAGCCAAGTTCATGTAGCTCGGCAATGCCTCGCCACCAAACATATATGTAAGTGGTGTCGCCATAGTCTCCGCATCCACAGCAGAGCTGAGCGCCGAAGGTACCGACCATGTAGTCATCGCCACAGGGTAAGAGAACAAGAACGCACGTGCCGCCAAAGCAGGGTTTACGAAGTTCTTGCCTATGCCGCCAAACAGCTGCTTAACTATTATTATTGCGAAAAATGCGCCTATTACCGCCATCCAAAGCGGTAGCTCAGCAGGTAACACCATCGCCATCAAAACGCCGGTAACGACTGCAGATAAATCGCCTATTGTCTGCTCTTTTTTCATCAGCTTCCTGTACGCCCACTCGAAGAAAACACAGGACGCAACACTAACTAATAGTAGAAGCAAAGCATTTAGCCCGAACATCCACACTCCAACTGCAAGAGCCGGAACCATAGCAATTAGCACATCTCGCATTATTTCCTTCGTACCGCGCTTCGCTCTAAGCACCGGGTTTGAGGTTACTTTAAATACCGTTTTCTCCGTCATTACTGCTTTACCTCCTTCTTCTCGGTCTTTGCAGCATCAGACTCAGCCTTCTGCGTTATCGTCTTTGCCGTTACCGCCTGCGTACGCGCCTTGTCATCTGCTGCCTTTGCACGAAGCAATGCCTTGCCGAGCTTAAAGCTATGTGTGAGCGGTAATCTGCCCGGGCAACCGTATGAACAGCTTCCGCACTCGAAACAGCTATTGACATGGTACTCGTTCATCTTATCATAGTTGCGCTTATGTACATGCGCATACATGTACAAAGGCTCCAACTTCATAGGACAGTGAGTTACACAGTTTCCGCAACGTATGCACACCGGGTTCTCTACCTCTAAGTTCTCCTCGGGTGCAAAAGCAAGCAGTCCTGCCGCACCCTTCACAAGGCCCGCAGTTAAGTCAGCCACACATATGCCCATTAGAGGTCCGCCCATGCATATACGATCCGGCTCACGTGTGAATCCACCAGCTTCCTTGAACACATGCAACACAGGAGTACCCACTCTTACAAGTAGATTTTGAGCTTCCGCTACACAGGAACCTGCCACAGTACAAATACGTTCTGTCAAAGGCTCACCCTCATAACAGGCCTTGTATATGGCGTAGGCTGTATAAGTGGATATTACGTTTGCCCCAACACCGGAAGGAATGCCGCCCGGCTTTACCTCACGGTTTGTATTCGCCTTTACCTGCATCTTCTCAGCACCCTGAGGATATTTAACTTCCTCCGGCACTATCTCTATGCCGTAACGCTCCGGACTCATTGAGCTCAATAAGTCTATTGCATCCTGCTTGTTCTTCTCAATGCCGTACTTGATCTTGTCCAAACCATGCGCTATACGTATGAGATTTATACCCTTCATGAGTTCCAAAGGATACTCAAGCATAGTGCGATGGTCACCACATAGATACGGTTCACACTCAGCACCGTTTATTACTACGGTATCTACTTTGCCACGTGCGCCGCTGATCTTAAACGCTGTCGGGAACATAGCGCCGCCCATGCCAACGATGCCAGCATCTCTTATGCGCTGTATTATCTTCTCAGGATCCTTGCGCTCCGCCTCTGTCAAGGGTTCCATCTCATTTGCCGGTGTATCCTCGAAGTCATTCTCGATCACAATCGACATTACCATGTCACCCAACATATGACGTCTTGGCTCCACTGCTTTTACCGTACCCGACACCGAAGCATGTACCGGTGCCGACATAGGCGCTACACTGGAAGCTATGGTCTGTCCCAGCTTAACATAATCGCCCACCTTCACCATGGCTTGGATAGGTGCACCTATATGTTGCACCAAGGGTATAACCAACTCTTTCGGTGCTTCTATCTTGCGCACCGGTGAGCCCTTTGCATCCTTTGCATAATCCGGATGCACTCCCCCGTAATACTTGAAGGGCATGTATATCACCTCTCCTTTTCACCCTTATCACATAACATTAACGGGCACACGCTCCAAAGTCGATTTCTGCACCAACCTCTTCAAACGTACCCGAAACTTGTCGTTTAACATCATAGCACTATTAATATAAAATGTCCACACATTTTGTGCAAGCCCCACCGCCTTATCCTCAATGTTGAATATAAACTTTGTCAATTGTTTAATTATTATTCACTATGCCTGTACCCCGCACTCCGTTCTTTCTTTACTCTCTATATATGCACTTTTTCTCAATATCAAGCAAATATTGACTATTTCACATCCAATTACTCCTAATTCACTTACACTTACCCTAATCTTAAGTACATTTTTCACAATGCTTGACCCCCACATTTTAACCTAACATCCTTATTTTTCAAGGTATTTTCGCCAAGCCTTCAAGCGCTATTGTAAATTTTGTGTAAACTACACAAAAACCCCGAGCACGCTTTCAGTGCTCGGGGTTTTTGCTATGTGGACTTCTTACTTTATCAGCTTCGCTACCTCTGCTGCCAAGTCGTCCTCTTTCTTCTCTATGCCCTCGCCCTTTTCAAAGCGAGTGTATGAGTTTATCTTTATCGTTGTGCCCTCTGCCTTAGCAACAGCTGCTATATGCTGCTCTACGCTGCTCTTATCGTCCTTTACAAAGCCCTGCTGTAGTAAGCAGATTTCCTTGTAGTACTTAGCTAAGCCACCGGTTACAATCTTCTCAAGGATCTCGTCCGACTTACCGGCATTCTTCTCGTCTTCCTTAGCCTGTGCCATACGAACCTTCATCTCGGCATCGACAAAGTCCTGGTCTATCTCGCTCTTGTCAAGGAAAGTGGGATTCAGTGCCGCTACCTGCATAGCAAGGTCACGTCCCAGCTCTGCTATAGCTTCTGTCTCCTTGCCAACTTCCATATTGATGATTACTGCTATACGGCCACCCATGTGCACGTAAGGTACGCTAAGACCCTCTGCAAAACGTGCGAAACGACGAACCTTTATGTTCTCGCCTATGACAAGAACCTTGTCGTTCTGTGCCTCAAGCACTGTCTTGTCCTCGCCGGGGTACTTGCAAGCATAGAGTGCATCCAAATCTGCGGGGTTCTCCTTTGCCACTACCTCAGTGACCTTCTTTACATAGTCAACAAACAGATCGTTCTTCGCTACGAAGTCGCTCTCTGCGTTTACTTCAACTATTACGCCAAGGCCGTCTGTTACTGTTGCAAAAGCCATGCCCTCTGCCGCTATGCGTCCTGCCTTCTTCTGCGCTGCTGCAAGACCCTTCTCACGTAGCCACTCAACCGCCTTTTCGATGTTGCCATCAGACTCAGCCAATGCCTTCTTGCAGTCCATCATGCCTACGCCGGTTCTCTCGCGCAGGTCCTTTACATCACTTGCCGAAAATCCCATATTATATTCGTCCTTCCATTATATCATTATCGTTTATTGATACAGTAGTACCGTTTATCGCCTACTCAGCCGCCTCTGCAGCTGCTGCCTCTGCTACTGCGTCCTCACCCTGTCTGCCCTCTATTACAGCATTCGCCATTGTCTGGCAGATGAGCTTGATAGCACGTATCGCATCGTCGTTTGCAGGTATGACGTGATCTACCTCGTCAGGATCACAGTTCGTGTCTACGATTGCTATGATGGGGATTCCTAACTTGCGTGCCTCTGCTATAGCATTGTGCTCCTTGCGTGAGTCTACAATGAACAGAGCGCCGGGCAACTTCTTCATGTCCTTAACGCCGCCGAGATACTTCTCAAGCTTCTGCATCTCGCCCATGAGCTTCAGTACTTCCTTCTTGGGAAGCATGTCAAATGTGCCGTCCTCTTCCATCTTCTTGAGCTGTGCAAGGCGATCTATACGTGTACGCATAGTCTTGAAGTTTGTGAGCATTCCGCCCAACCAACGTGCGTTTACAAAGTACTGTCCGCAACGCTCAGCTTCTTCCCTTACCGCATCAGATGCCTGCTTCTTCGTGCCGACAAACAATACGTTCTGTCCGTTCTCGGACAAGCTGCGTACAAAGCTATACGCATCCTCAAGCTTGCGTACCGTCTTCTGTAAATCTATGATATAGATTCCGTTACGCTCGCAGTAGATGTACTCCGCCATCTTGGGGTTCCACCTACGTGTCTGGTGTCCGAAGTGAACACCTGCTTCCAATAGTTGCTTCATTGAGATTACTGCCATGTTTCTTCCTCCTTATTCGTTATTACCTCCGGCGAGATCAGCTCTTCGCACCAAACCTCCAAGCGACGCTCGTCTGAGCTCTTCACCCAAACTTCCGCGTCCCTCTCAAGCGAGGCCACGGGCCCGAAAATCCCTCTTTCCGTGTGTAATGCCAAAGTATTATAGCAAAAAGTCTTGCCAAATGCAAGACTTTTTAATCTAAATAATGATATTTTTTCCGATATTATTGCGCTTTTTCCTAGATTATCGCCTCTATGCTTCTCAAGACTCTAAATCGACTTCACAACACACCACTTTGCAGCTGCTACACCCTACCTCGCTCCTTACGACGCCTTCTTTTAAACTCATACATCCTGGCATCCGCTTCAGCTATTATATCCTCAACAGCTATATTAGCACCCCTATACTCCACTATCCCGTAACTCACAGATGTGCTGTAGGGCTTATCATGCTCCCTCTTCAAAAACTTCACCTTCTCGTAGCTCTGCATAGTCTTTCGCATCGCCTCATACGGGTCCGCACTCTTCCCAACTACCAAAAATTCGTCGCCGCCCATTCGTGCAACCACTTCCGTCTTGAATGTAGACTTAATACACTCCGCTACATGCCTAATATAAAAATCGCCTTCTGTATGTCCGTAGTTGTCATTGACCGTCTTCAATTCGTCCAAGTCAATAAACACAACATAGAAATTGCCGCCTTCATTCAATCGCCGCTCTATCTCTATTACGCCCTGCTCACGCATACGCACTCCCGTCATCTCGTCATGCTCGACTATATGCGTCAGTTCCTTGATACTCTCCGACTCCTGCTCTATAAGGTCACGCACCGTCTCATACTTCTCCACATACAGGCGCAGCTTACCAAACGCATATGAAAACACCATAGCAAGCTGACACGCTCCCGATACAGTGAGTGCTATCACTCCGTACATGAGTTCCAAACTGCCACCCACCTCAGGCTTGCCTATCATAGAGGCAACAAACAGTGTGTACAAGGTCAAAAAGCCGAACATGCCCACAGAAAACAGTACATTGTGCCTGTCCGTAAATATCATATCCACAGCGCCCATTCCAACAAAACGTTTAAGGACGAGTGCATAGGATGCTGATACGAAAAACGATATACTCCATATCGCGCAAATGACTCGCTCATTGTCGTACATGCCATGCAAATTTGTCTGCAAGGTCTCAGCAGCTATGACTATCATCAACATCCGCAAGGACTCTACCATCAACGCCCCCAACAGCACACAAAAAGCCAAGGTCAAAGGGCGCCTACATATATAAGCCAGCTCCACCGAATACAAAAGCAGAAAAATCCCAAAGTGGATGTGTTCGCCCACATCGCGTGCATACATAAATATCAAAGCACAAATTACAGCATTTACAAGCCCCGTAATAATCGCATATACCCTCACACTACGAACCGAGTACATGCTCGAATTTACCACATCAAAATACACCACATGGAACACAAGCAAGGATAAGGCTACCAACAGCACACTCATACGCCGCCCCCCTCACTGCTTACATAAAACTCACTTTTCCTCTGCATCATCATTCTATCAGCTCTGTTTAATATGTCTCCCTTACCGGCACGGCGCATCTCATCATCTACTATAACGCCGCCTATACTCGCCGACATCGGATATTCCACATTTTTAGCACTCTTTTCTATATTCGTCTGTATCCTCTCAAGTACCACATCTATGTCCGGCTCCTTCACATCCGTCAGTAGTACGACAAACTCATCGCCACCAACTCGTGCCGCCGAATCCGTCTCCCTTATCGCACTCAGCACACATTCCGCCATCGTCTTTATCAGCTCGTCGCCCGCCTTATGCCCGAAATTGTCATTTACATATTTCAGCTTATTTATGTCTATAAACAACACGCCAAACTTTAACTTCTCGTCCTTACACATACTCTCCAAAAGCTCATGTATGAACTTCCTGTTATACAGCCCCGTCTGCGCATCACTCGTAGCTTTCGCCATAATCTCCTTCTTCTCGTTTAACATTCGTGAATAATCCGTTTCCATCTTGTCGCTCTCTCGCTTTAACATGGACATTTTCACGAAACTGATAAGGTAGAAAAACATGAAGTAGAACATAATCAAAGATAGCAAGGACGTGGACACAGCTATGGGTACCTGCTGTATATTATCCTGCGTAGTAAGCAGCATTACAGACTCAAGCGTCACAGTAAACGTTGATACAAAACAAAACAGAATCATTCCGGAAGCATATGCCGGCGACAAAGACAAGCGTCTTACGTCCTTGTCCTTTACTATTACACGCGCCAAAATCAAAAGTAAAATCAAAAATACCGCTAAAACCAAAAGTGCGTTTATTCTGTATTGCATATGCTCGAAAATATACAAAGGGTACACACCAAGTATCTCACTGTAAATCACAACCGTAGGTATCTGCACCAGTGCTATATGGAAAGTGAATATGTACGCTCCGAATGCTATCTGCATTATCTTTGCTTTTGAGATAATTTTAAACTCTATCGCTAAAGTGGTAAAGCAAAGAGAGTAAAACAAAAACGGAGGTACATTCAAGGAAGTATGACCAGCCAAAATAGCGCAGTTTACAAGAGAGAACAAAGCAAACATCGGTAAGTCTCGCCTAGCACCCTCCAATATTCGACTCGAATAATCAAACAACAACATGCAATAGACGAAAATCGCCACAAATGCCATGCCTGCACTTACTTCAAAACTAAACAATGTCCTCACCTCCCCCTTTTTGCCTTTTGACCATAACACACCTATAATATATATAATACCACAAATTCCGTCGATTTCAAGGGCGTTTTTTCATAATAGTTGCTTTTCGCGGTGTTTTGCAACTGTTTTTTGCCAAAAAGTGCACTTGACTTTTCTAGCACAGTGTTTTATAATTATTTCAATAATGAACAGGAGTTTATTTTTATGGCTCAAGTGTTAAAAAACGAGGTGCGTCAACGTATTTTAGACGCTGCACTCGACCTTATGATAGAGCGTGGAATAGCCGAAACCGACATGCGTTCCATAGCAAAACGTGCGGGTGTTACGCCCGGAAACCTCTACCGCTATTTTAGCGGTAGGGACGAAATTATTGTCTGTGTCACAAAGCCCTTAACCGACACCATTTCCGACACTTTATTTTTGCACACAGGTGGCGCTCTGCGCCTTGATGGCTCCGAGCTCGGTCTTCATTTTCTGCAAGAACTCTTCAAGTCACAGGAACGTTTATTCGACACTGTGACCCTCATAGCCTCCGAGGCTGTAATCGCCATTTATAAAGAGGGTCTCAAATCGCCTAAAATCATGACCGTTTTACTTTGCAATAACGTCGTCAGCGACGAGCTTATAGCTTGGTTCGAGGCTGTCATGAAGTCAGGCTTTAATCTTCTATTTGAGCCTAAGGTCGACCCTCGGCTTGCGGACGCTCTCGTCACCGCCGTTGTACATTCTATGAGCGAGGGTGTCGCCAAGCTACTGCTTTGTGCCATGGCGTCACCCGAAATTGATTTCGAGTCCGCTTTGAACTTTTATGTCAGGTCACAGGTCGGCGGTATGGGTGCTATGGTACATGAACTCATATCCAAAGACCACATCCGTGTAAAATTTTAGGAGCATACATATGAAAAGCCAAGTTAAATCTAGAAAAGCTAAAATAATCATCATTTGCCTTATATCGTTCTCCGCTGTCGCTCTATCTGTCATGGCTGTTTATGTAGTGCGTGGCGTAGAGGCACAAAGCACCGAGGTTTATGAGGAGAAACGCTACGCCGTCGAGGTCAGCGAGATCGCCTCGAGTAGTCTCAGCAGTTTCGTCACCTATTCTGCGCTCATACAGACAGGTAGCACGGAGCAGGTTATGTTCGCAACCGTGTCCGAGATAGAGGCTATTTACGTTTCCGAGGGCGACACCGTCGTACCCGGACAGGTTTTGGTACAGCTCGATGCAAGCAATGCTCGTATGCAGGCGGATATCTCGTACCAGCAGATGACGGCGGCGGAAAACAACAGAAATTCTGCAGAGGCAGACAGAGTGGCGGCAGAAGCTGAGTACGCCGCGGCGACAAGTGACGTGGGCGATGCCGAGCGTATAGCGGAAAGTGCCGAGGCTCTCGATGCCGCCATAGTCGCAAGAGACGAAATACAGGCGGAGCTGACGGACATAAACGAGGATCTCAGCCCCATAATGGACGAAATATCCGACCTCGAATTACAGTATTCCGAGCTTATAGCACTATACGAGCTCTTCAAGGATAATACCCTCCCTCTGCCCGACGACGGCACTCTTACAGAGGCAGAGCAAAACGCACAAGTTGTGGTCATAAACCTCTTAAATGATATAGAGAGCTTAAACGATGAACTCGCTCGTCAAGAGGCTGACCTTCGCAAAACTGTTGTGGAGACGCAACTTTCCGCCGCAAATTTACAGGTTCAGTCTGCGCAACTTGAGTACGACAGGTTGGTAGGAGCGGACGTTTTGGAGGAGGAGGCTCGCCAAGCGCAGATAGATGCCGCAGGCTACGCCTTTGAAAGCTCCAACGCCATGTACGAGAGCTCAAAAACGAGCTATGAGTCCGCTCTAAACAGTATAGCCGATCACACATACAAAGCAAAATCGGGCGGCACGGTCTTGACCGTATTGTCCGATGTCGGCTCCGTCGCCACGCCTTTAGCCCCCATACTTGTCATAGGTTCAGACGAAGTGGTGGCGCAGTTTGGCATGTCTGCTGCCGACTTACAGAGCACAAAAGTCGGCGACAGTGCCACAGTATTAATCGGCGAAAACGAATATACAGGCTACATAAAGAGCATCTCACTTCTACCCGACGAAACGACACTGACCTATCTCACCGACATTACTATAGAAAATCCGCCGGAGAATATCATGATAGGTGAAATCGTCACTGTACGCATATATAAGGGCGAGCAGTTGGGTATATGGCTACCGCTCTCCGTTATTTTAAATGACGGTGAGGACTATGTGTTTGTAGCAGAAAATGACAGAGCGGCGAGAAAGAACATTGAAATTCTCGATGTAAACGATGATCTCGTCCTCGTCTCGGGTGTTTCGGTGGGCGACATGATTATTACGCAGGGCATGAAGACAGTCAAGAGCGGTTATCTCGTGACGGTGGTGAACTAATATGCTCTCTGAAAAACTTGTTAGGGCACTCATAAAAAACCGCAGTATAGTCATCATATTCACGCTCATAGTTACGGTGGCGGGGTTGTACAGCTACTACATGATACCTAAGCGTGAGAATCCCGACACGACAGTTGCCGCCGCTGTTATCACGACTGTATATCCCGGCGCAAGCCCCGAAGAGGTTGAATATAGCGTCACGGAGGTCATAGAGCGTGAAATAGCGTTATTGTCTGATGTGGATTACTATACAGGCATGAGCATGAACAGCGCAAGCGTCATAACTGTCATGTATGACATGGAGGTCACCACCCTCGACATTTCCACAGATCTTATGCAGGCCGTGGCTCGTGCCGCTTCGAACCTCCCCGAACTCGCCGAGGAGAGTGTTGTGAACACGGATGTTGTGAGCTATAACCAGTTTATCATAAGTCTATCCGGCGAGGGGTACACGGACAGTGAGCTCTCGGACTTTGCAGAGAATGTCAAGGACATTATAGTCGACGTCGAGGGCATAGAGAGCGTCACCGTAGATGGAATGCAGCCTCGTCAGGTGGTCGTCGAAACTCGCGCCGAGGACATGCGCAGTTACGGGCTGAGCACCGAGACAATCTTGCAGATTATGCAGGCGCAAAACCTCTCCATCCCCACGGGCAGTATAGACTATGACAGTGGTACAATTAACGTCGTCACGCCCACGGTATTTGAGTCTTTGCGCGACATTGAAAACATAGTGGTCGGCGGATCCGCCGACTCCCTTAGCTTTATCAAGCTTCGTGATGTCGCCGACGTTTACTTAGAGGACGAGGGCGATTTCTTCTACATGCAGGACGGGCAAAACGCAATTTTACTGACCGGCACCATAGCCGAGGGCGAAAACGCCGTGCTGGTCGGCGACGAACTGCGCCTTGCCATAGACGCCGCTAAAAGTATCGTACCGCCCGACGTGAATTTCCACGAGGTCATGTACGCTCCCGAGGACATAGAAAACTCTGTCAACGGCTTTATCATTAACCTTATACAGAGTATCCTTCTCATAGTGCTTGTCGTCATGATAGGCGTGCGACTGCGAAACGGTCTTATCGTTTCCATCGCCTTGCCCGTAAGCATACTGAGCACATTTATCGTCATGTACATTTTGGGCGTGGAGTTTCAGTTTATATCCATAGCCGCACTTATAGTGTCCTTAGGTATACTCGTCGATAACGCTATCGTCATAAGCGAGGAGATACAGCAAAACCTTAATATGGGCACGGAGAAAGTCGAGGCTATTTGCGCCGCTGTGCGTTCCACCGCCGTGCCTGTGCTCAGCTCCACCTTGACTACCGTCGTCACCTTTTCCATCATCTACTTTGTGCCCGGGGTCGTGGGGCAGGTCGCAGGTGCTATACCCACCGTTGTTATCACGGCACTCGTGGCAAGCTACATAGTCGCCATGTGCCTTATACCTGTGCTCGCTTACTTTTTCTTTAAGCCCGAGTCCGAAAAACGTGTCTCTAAGGAGAGCCTATCAAAAAGAGCTTTCTCGAAAATGCTCGACTTTAGCCTAAAGTATCGTAAAACCGTGGTATTCGGCTCTTTTTTGACTTTGGCTATCGCCGCAGCACTCGCTATGACCTTGGGTCTTAAATTCTTCCCCGTCGCAAATAAACCGATACTCTACATTAACTATGAAACGGAGAGTATGTCGCTCGACGCCTCTGCTTTATCGGCTGAGTGCATAGCAGAGATGCTCGATACCCACCCCATGGTAGAAAACTATACCTACGCCGTCGGCAAGGGACTGCCCAGCTTCTTTTTGACAGTACCCACGCTCACCACCGCACCGAATGTGGGGCAGTTTATGCTGAGCTTGGATGAGCAGCAAATGGAGATAAGAGGCGGCCCCGAGGCCTCGGCACGTGAGTTGCAGGCTCTGCTCGACGAGAGCCTCGCAGGTGCAAGCGCCACTGTGCGTTGCCTTGAATACTCCATGCCCACGGAGGCAAGCATCACCTACTCCGTGTCGGGTGAGGACATAGACAAAATTTACGAGGTCGCAGACGCTATGGTTGAAACCCTCCTCGGCATAGAGGGCACGGACAGGGTACGTGACACACGCATAGCGCCGCAGTACGAGTATCAAATAGAAACCGACAGCGAGCTGCTGTCCTCCTACGGGCTACTTCGCTACGATGTCGCAAAGCAGGTTAACACCGCACTCATGGGCGCTGATGCAGGCGTGTACAGAGCAGGCGGCACGGATATGGACATAGTACTGCGCAGTGACGTGCAGAGTCTCACGGAATTGGAGGCTCTGCAGATAGTCGGCAGTGTTTCGGGCACGAAGCTACTGCTCGGGCAAGTGGCGACCATAGGCATATCGCCCTCCGTACCGCTCATAGAGCACTATAACGGTGAGCGATACATTAATGTGCTCTCTAATGTTCTGCCCGGCTACAGTTCGCTCTCCATAGAGGCGGAGCTTGAGGCTCTTTGTCTGTCGCAAATTGACTTAGAGGGCGTGAGCATTACGTCCGGCGGCGAGGTCAGTAACATGATGGATCTCATAGGTGCTTTGGGCGTGAGCGCACTTATAGCCGTGCTCATCATCTATTTAATACTCATGCTACAGTTTAAGGATTTCCGTAAGCCGCTTATAATACTCTCGAGTATACCGCTCAGCTTCATAGGTTGCGGACTGGGACTGCGTATATTTAATATGGACATACAGGCGATGGCACTTTTAGGCCTTGTCAGCCTTTTCGGCATAGTCGTGAACACGAGCATACTTCTCATAGAGGCGACGGACGAGGCGAGGCGAGGCGGACTCTCTGTAAATGAGGCGTGTAAGGCAGCGGTGAGTAAGCGTTACAGACCCATAATGCTCTCGAGCGTCACCACCTGTATAGGACTTGTCCCGCTCGTCTTGTCGGGCGACTCCATGACGGCACCCATGGCGTCCGTCTTACTGTTTGGACTACTGTTTTCCACGCTACTCACCATGGTAGTCGTGCCCACGCTCTACGCCATGCAGATGTCAAAGCGTGAGAGCGCCACAGACATTGCGGCGAAGCCAAATTAAAAATTTTGGGGTCTTGGGGCAAAGCCCCAAGTCGCCGTCCGCAGCCGGCTAAATCCCCCATGGGACTCGGGGCACAGCCCCGACCTAACAAATAACAAAAAATAAAACCCATTTTTCTGACGAAAAATGGGTTCGGAACGGTCAAGACAGTTCCCTACGAGGGTACGGAAAAGGTTTTACATAAATTCCCTCGACAATTTATGTGTTGTTTGATAAAATGTACGGTATTGCATAGAAGGAGGACGACGCATGACCGCTATCATCACAGACGTAAAATACAGGATGTCACTTGCGCTAATTAGGACTTTGGGCGAGAAGAAGGTCAAAATCATCGCCTGTGAGAGCGAAAAATGCCGTAACAATAAAAGTTCTCCACCACTCGGCTTTTACTCTAAGCATTGTAGTGAAAGCGTCTATTTGAGTGAGGAGAACTATGCCGACGAGCTCTACGCTCTCTGTGAGCGTGTTTATCATGAAGACGGTGAGCGGCCTTCGCTTATCACCGTGGGCGCTGCCACCACTGCTCTTATTTCCTCTATGAGTGACCGTTTTTTTGAGGTTTGTAATTTCATGGCACCTACCGTATCCGAATTGGACAGGCTTAACGACAAGGCGGCTATGGCGAAACTCGCACTTGAAGTCGAAGTGCCCGTACCGCATGAGTACACAGTCGAAAACGCCGAGTTCCCCTGTGTTATTAAGCCCGTCTGCGGCGAAAAACTGGGGCTGACTGCAAAGGACAGGTATGTTATTGCACGCAATAGCTCGGAGCTAAACGACGCTGTCGCTCGTTTTTCGGCATATGATACCGAGCTTGTGATACAAGAGTATCTTAGCGGTGGCGGTTACGGCTGTTCTGTCTTTGCGCTTGACGGTCAGGTGCTCTCATACATTTGTCATAAGCGCATAAGGGAGTACCCCATCAGCGGAGGCCCTTCCGCCTGTTGTATTTCCCTGTACGACGACAGACTGATTAAGTACGCCGAGGCTCTCACGAAATCCGTCGGCTTTTCGGGTATTGCCATGTTTGAATTCAAGGCGGACGCTGAGGGCATGCCTCGCTTTTTGGAGTGTAACCCACGTATTTGGGGCTCTTTCCCGCTCGTGCGTGTGGCAGGTGGCGGCATGATCTTGCGCTGGTTCTCCGTACTCTGTGAGTCTGCGCCCGACGAGTTTTTTGAAATTAAGGACTTTAAGGAACGTAAGATGCACTTTGTTGTATCAGACCTGCTCGCCGCTGTTTCTTACCTCAAGAAGGGGCGTATCGGCAAGTTTTTTGCCGTTATTTTCGATTGCTTGAACCCCTTCGTACGTGAGGGTTTGTTTGAGTTTCGTGATCCCAAGCCGTTTTTCGTATATTTTAAAGGACTTTTCAATAGGTGAAATTATGATTAAAATTGATCTCCATGTCCACAGTGAGTGGTCTATAGACGGTCGCTCTACCTTACACGACCTCACCCTGCAGGCGAAAAAGCTCGGTCTCTACGCCATTGCGCTCACCGACCACAACCGCTATTCACTCACAGAGCGCACTGTCATAAACGGTGTGCATGTTTTGCCGGGCTGCGAGATTTCCGCTAAGGAGGGGCACATAGTCGCTCTATTTTGTGATACCCCCTGCGACTTAAAGTCGCTGTTTAAGAATGGGCCGCCTGACGCGCAGGCTGTCATGAGCGAAATTCACTCCAGAAACGGCATAGGTATAGCTGCGCACCCATACGCCATGCTCTCGGGTGATGCTGAGGCGCTCATAACCGTCGCCGATTGCGTGGAAACTCATAATGCACGTGCGGCATTCAAAGTCACAGACGCAAACTACAGCGCTCAGCAGTATGCCATAGCATATAAATGCCCCACAGTCGGGGCGAGTGACGCACATTGCGATAAGGAAGTCGGCAACGCCTACACAGAGTTTGAGGACGCGGATGCTGACAATCTGAAAGATGCCATTTTAAATTTCAGAACTAAGCCCGTTTTGGTGCGCAACACCAAGCGTTATTACAAGGGCTTATCACAACTAAAGAAACAAAAGCGAAAAGGCGGCGGGCTCTACCTATACTTACGTGCACATGTCTATGTGCTCTACTGTATTTTGCTAGATATATTCCACGGCCTGAGAGGCGAATAAACTTAGAGGAGAATTATATGTCAGTTGTAGTCAAATGCATAGGTATCGCAAAAAAGTTAAAGCGTACCTTCGCAAAGCAAATAAAAGCGAGGACTCCTATATACATTTCACCCGTTCGCCGTTTCGAACAGGTCAAGACCGCAGAGCGCATTTGTGCCATGACCTTCGACGACGGCCCTTTTGCACTGCCGCCCTCACATGGGGGGAGCGATAAGTCTCTCACTCTCACTCTACTTGAGATTTTGGAGAGCTACGATGCTAAAGGTACTTTCGACATCGTGGGTGACACCTCGGAAAATTATCCCGACCAACCCGGCAAGGTAGGCACTGCGCTTTGGGGTGGCATTTCCTATGACCATTATCCTGACATAAATAAGGACGAATTCGGCGGCGCAAAAAATTGCCCCGATCTCATCGACCGTATATTAGAGGGTGGGCACGAACTGACAAACCACACATATGTGCACGTGCTCTACGGCAAAAAACCCTTTGTTTACGGCGGTAGGGAGTATCTCGGTGACATAAAAAAGGTCACGGACGATCTTATGCGTCTGCATAATCTCATCCGTGATAAGCACGGCTATGAGATGCTATTTTCTCGACCGCCGCATTACGTCGACACCATCTCCAGAGGTCTCACGAGCTATGACGCGCTCGCTTTGACGGACTATCAGTACATGGCGGCAAGCTTCGACGGCGCCGGCTGGCTACCGCTCTCAGGTGGCTATGAGGCGGAGGTCGAGGCTATGTGGAAACCTATAGAGTCTCTTTTGAACGAGAACCCTGACGCTCTCTGTGGTCAGATTATCTTCCAAAAGGACGGCTACAACATGGCTCGTAGGACACCCGTGGCGGACGGTTTGCCTAAGCAACTTGAAATCCTAAAGCGTCACGGCTACAAAGTTGTTAATGTACGTGAGCTCATTGCGCATTCGCCTTACAGCGACCTCGCGCCCTGTGACGAGGGCTTCGAGACCGTGCAAGCTCTCGAAAAGGCAGGCTATTGCGTCTGTTTCAGTGATAACTATGTCAAGCTCAACAAGCCGCTCACACGCGGCGAGTTCGCCATGATACTTTACGGTAAGCCCACAGTTTCCTTACGTGTGGACAGCATCCGAAATAATACAGCTCCCCCTTGTTCGGATGTTCCGAATAAGCACCCATATAGTGCTGCGGTGCGCATGGCTATAGACGAGGGTGTCTTCACTCGCAGTGCTCGCTTTCTACCCGAAGCACCCCTTAACGTTAATGCCGTGAACGCCTATTTGACTAAGTTTGGCGTCGAAAGTTCGACACTGTCAAATTTCCCGTCTAGGCTCGAGGTATTTAAACTCCTCGCTACCCTCAAGGGCGAGTGATATGAAATAATAAAACAGCCCCTATATTATTCTTTAGAATAATATAGGGGCTGTTTTTTCGCCAGACAAATTCTATTTAGCCTGTGTGTCGCAGTATATGCACCTGTATACCCTGTTTTCCCTGTCCCTCAGCTCGAACACGTTCGTGAGCTCCTGCTCCGCACTCGTTATGCAACGTGGGTTATGGCATTTTATCACGTCTGTCAACGTGTCGGGCAGCTCAGGATGACGCTTCGACACAAGTGCTCCGTCCTTTATCGTATCTATGGTGATAAAGGGATCTATAAAGCCCAGTATATTTAAATCCACTTCGGGTATCGTATCTATCTTTATGATATCCTTTCTACCCATGCGCCTGCTCGTTGCATTCTTTATAATCGCCACCGAGCATTCCATCACATCCAGATTTAAAAACTTATAGATCTCCATGCATTTACCAGCCTGTATATGATCTATGACCACTCCGTTTTTTATAGAATCTATGTTCATCACTTCACCCCCAAGAGCTTCATTATTAGCGCCATACGTATAAACTTTCCGTTAAGCACTTGCCTAAAATATGCCGCCCTCGGGTCACTATCTATGCCCACGGATATCTCATTCACCCTCGGCAGTGGGTGCATTATCGTCATATCAGATTTCGCCGACTTCAACTTCTCATTCGTCAATATGTAGCTATCACGCAGTCGCAAGTAGTCCTCTTCATTGAAGAAACGCTCACGCTGTACCCTCGTCATATACAGAATATCAAGCTCCGGCAACGCCTCTTCCAAGTCACGCACTTCCTTATAGCTCACGCCCTGCGCCTCTAAAACTTCCTCACGCACATAGCTAGGCACTCGCAGTTCCTCAGGCGATATCAAAACAAATTTTACGCCCTTATACCTACTCATCGCCTCTATCAAAGAATGTACCGTGCGCCCGAACATGAGGTCACCGCAGAGACCAACAGTCAAATTTTCCAGTCCGCCCTTCTCACGTACGATAGTAAAAATGTCCGTCAGCGTCTGTGTCGGATGCTGTCTGCCGCCATCACCGGCATTAATCACAGGCACAGTCGCATTCATGCTCGCCACCAAAGGCGCACCTTCCTTAGGGTGTCGCATGGCTATGATATCTGCATAACAGCTCACCGTCTTTGCCGTGTCCGCCACGCTCTCACCCTTAGACGCAGAGGACGCATCGCCCGACGCCATACTCAACACCGCTCCACCAAGCTCATACATCGCTGCCTCAAAGCTGAGCCTTGTTCGTGTAGACGGCTCAAAAAACAAGGTAGCAAGCTTCTTGCCCCTGCATTTCTCCGCATACATTTGAGGATTTTGCGCTATGTCACTCGCACAAGCAACAAGCTCGTCTATCTCCCCCACACTCAAATCCGATATGCTGATAAGTGATCGCATCCCATTAACCTCCTATTGCTATGTGAAACCTTGTCCGCACCCTCACTGGGTAGAGCTTCCATGCCCTCCCGAACCATTTTTCTATGGAAAAATGGTTTTTTATTTTTGGTATTGTTTGGGTTGGGGCTTTGCCCCAAACCCCGTGGGGATTTCGCTTTTTGCGAAAAGCGACTTGGGGCTTTGCCTCAAGACCCCACAACTTTTTGAAAAAAGTTGATTAAAACTTTTAATTCGGCTTCGCCCCTAAGAGGTGGCGCTCGCTGTGTTAGCCTATCCAGCTCTCGTCCGAAGGATTGTCCCTAAACGCCAACAGCCTCTTTATGTCCTCAGCCTTTATGTAGCCTTCCTCAGCCGCTACCTGCGCTATATTGTCAAAATCCGTAAGGCTCACATTCTTTACATCTGCTGCCGCCATGCGCTCTATGCCTTTTTTCATGCCGTATGTGAAAATACTCGCCACACCGAGCACTTCCGCGCCGGCATCCCTCAAAGCCTCCACAACATCAAGCACACTGCCGCCCGTCGATATAAGGTCCTCTATGACCACGACCTTTTGACCCCTGTCAAGCCTACCCTCTATGCGGTTCTGCCTGCCGTGCTCCTTAGATCCCGAACGCACATAGCCCATAGGCAAGCCCATAATGTGACCCACTATAGCCGCATGTGCTATTCCTGCCGTGCTCGTGCCCATAAGCACTTCTGCCTCAGGGTAATGCTCTCGTATGAGAGTACACAGACCCTCCTCCACCCTCGTCCGCACCTCTGGCACGGATAAACTCAGCCTATTGTCACAGTACACAGGGCTCTTTATGCCACTCGCCCATGTGAAAGGCTCGTCAGGTCTGAAAAACACGGCTTTTATATTAAGTAAATCTCTCGCTATCTCTTTTTTCATCGACATCACTATCCACCTACCCTACAAATTCAGTCACGCAACGCCTGTACGCCGCCACAGGGTCAGACGCCGCCGTTATCGGCCTGCCCACCACTATATAGTCCGAGCCCAAAGCTTTAGCGCCCTCGGGTGTCGTCACTCTCTTTTGGTCGCCCTTATCGCCGTCTGCAAAGCGTACGCCCGGCGTTACCGTCAGAAACTCCGCTCCGCAATGTTTATGCACCGTGCCCGACTCCAAAGGCGAGCACACCACTCCGTCTAAGCCCGCTGTCTTAGCAAGCGACGCATAGCTCAGCACCGTCTCCTCAAGAGACCTGTCTATGAGTAGCTCCTCTCGCATAACCTCTTCCGTTGTGCTCGTGAGCTGCGTGACCGCTATGAGTAAAGGACGTGTGCCGTCCGCTCTCGTAAGTCCCTCCAGAGCCGCCGCCATCATCTCCGATGTTCCCGATGCATGTAGATTACACATGTCAACGTCGAGCTTCGACAGCACTGCCATCGCCTTCTTCACCGTATTCGGTATGTCATGTAGCTTTAGATCCAAGAATATCTTATGGCCTCTCGCCTTAATATCTCGTACTATCTGCGGTCCTGCCGAATAGTAGAGTTCCATGCCTATCTTTACATAGGGCTTCTCCTCACCGAACTTATCGAGAAACGTCAAGCACTGATCCGCACTCTCAAAGTCACAGGCTATTATAACATCCTTACCCATCGTTTGCACACCCTTTCACTTCGTCCAAATTATGTATATTGTTCTTTTCCATCACTGTTGGTAACTCTTCTACCATCTTTAAACATGCATAAGGGTCACGCAAATTCGCCGCTCCGACACCTACAGCCGTAGCCCCTGCCATGACCATCTCCAGCACATCTCTCGCCGTACTCACGCCGCCCATGCCGACTATCGGTAATTTAACACTCTTATACACCTGACTAACCATACGCAAAGCGAGCGGTAACACGCAAGAGCCCGACATTCCGCCGTAGCCCGCCGATAGCACGGGTCTGCGACTGTTTAAATCTATTCGCATACCGAGCACCGTATTTATAAGGCTTATACCGTCCGCCCCGCCGTCCTCACAGGCTTTGGCTATCTCTGTTATATCCGTCACATTCGGTGTGAGCTTCATTATTATAGGCTTTGTCGTCGCCTTGCGCACAGCCCTCGTCACCTCGCAGGCACTTTTCGCCTGCGTACCGAAGGACATGCCCCCCGCCTTTACATTCGGACAGCTTATATTCACCTCTATCCAGCCCACGCCCTCGACTGTATCCAAACGCTCACAGAGATACACATACTCATCCACGGAAAAGCCCGACACATTCGCCATCACCGGCTTATTAAAGCAGGCTCTGAGCTTAGGCATTTCCTCTGCTATGACAGCATCTATACCCGGATTTTGTAAGCCGACGGAATTTAATAGCCCTGACTCACATTCGGCTATCCTCGGTAAGACATTGCCGTTTCGAGCCTCACTCGTCGTACCCTTAAATGAAAAACTGCCTAATTTATTTATATCGTACAGCTCCGCAAACTCATAGCCGTACCCAAAAGTGCCGCTACAAGGTATTATAGGATTATCAAGCTCTATACCGCAGAGCTGCACCCTCGTATCTGCCATAACGTTTCCTCCATTTCCGTGCGTCTGAACACTTTTCCGCCCCCGCAGGGAACGGTCTTGACCGTTCTGTAACCTCCGCACCCGTAGGGGCGAACCTATGTGTTCGCCCGAAACCATTTTTCTTCGGAAAAATGGTTTTTTATTTTATTTATTTTTTAGTTGGGGCTTTGCCCCAAGACCCCACAACTTTTTGAAAAAAGTTGATTAAAACTTTTATATTGGCTTCGCCCTGAAAACGGGGCCTTCCCTGCACACTCGTTTCATGCCGTCTTTCGTCTCACAGCTACAACCCATGCACGCACCGAAACCACAGCCCATACGTGCCTCAAAACTATATTGCACACCACAGCTTACACGCTCATCTATCGCCTTTAACATACCCTCAGGCCCACAGGCATACACGTAAGTGTACTGCAAACTGCCAAGCGCATCTGTTACAACGCCCTTTGCGCCCTCACTGCCGTCCTGCGTCGTCATATGTACCCTCACGCCCAAGGCGTCAAACTGCTCCGTGAGGATAATTTCCGACTTCGTCTTAAAGCCCAAAAGCACCGTCGGACTTTTGCCCTCCGCCACAAGTTCCTTGCACAGTAGTAGCATGGGTGGCACTCCACTACCTCCGCCTATTAGTAAAGGTGCATCGCCACTCTCCGAGGTGTCAAAGCCATTGCCCAAGCCCGTAAGCACATCAAGATACTCTCCACACTTATACTGCGTGAGACGTTCCGTGCCCTCGCCAACCTGCCTAAAAGCCACCGTCAACATATCTCCCTCACAGTCACATACGGAGAAGGGACGGCGCAAAAACCGACCCTCCACCTCTATGTTTACAAACTGCCCCGAGCCTTTAACGGCACTCACGTCACCTTTGAGCTTCAGCATATTTATGCCCTCGGCTATGCGCTCATTTTTTACTATCTCTAACTTTACCTGCTTCATCTTCGCCTCACGAATCTATAGTCGAGATACTGTTTGAAATTTCAAAGAGCACATCGAGCAAAATCTTAACCGTGTCCAAGGACGTGAAGGTCGTAACTGCGTTCTCAACCGCACAACGACGTATCTCCACGCCATCCTCATAGTGGACGCCCGAGAATATCGCTCTCGTATTTATAATATAGCTGACGTACCCCGCCCTTATGGACTGCAGTATCTCGTCACTTCCCTCACTGAGTTTTCCAAGCACCCTCGTCCTTATGCCCTTATTGCGCAAAAACTCCGCAGTGCCTATAGTCGCCTCTATATTGAAGCCAAGCTTATAAAAGCCCTCTATGAGCGGTAAAGCCTCCTCCTTATCCTCGTCCGCCAAGGTTACAAGCACTGTGCCATAGTCCTGCACCCTCACGCCCGAGGCTTTAAGCGCCTTGTAAAACGCCCTGTACAGCTTATCATCATAACCTATAGCCTCACCCGTGGACTTCATCTCGGGTGACAAATAAGCGTCCAGTCCACTCAGCTTCGAGAAAGAGAACGCCGGCACTTTTACATACCATCTGTCCTTTTCGGGTGGACAAAGCGTATTTATGCCCTGCTCTTTTAAGCTCACGCCCATCATGACCTTTGTCGCTATGTCCGCCAAACTGTAGCCCGTCGACTTCGACAGAAATGGCACGGAACGTGAACTGCGAGGATTGACCTCTATGATATACACATCGTCGTGCTCGTCCACGATAAACTGTATATTGTAAAGACCCACTATGCCTATGCCCGGCCCCAAGACCTTCGTATACTCTATAATCGTGTCCTTTACTTTTTCCGATATGGAGTAGGGCGGATACACACTCGTACTGTCGCCCGAGTGTACGCCCGTGCGCTCTACCATCTCCATTATGCCCGGTATGAACACATCCGTGCCGTCACACACGGCGTCCACTTCACATTCCTTGCCCCTGATATACTTATCTACCAGCACAGGCTTATCCACATCCACCTCAACCGCTGTCTTGAGGTACTGACGCAGAGCTTCCTCCTTAGACACTATTTCCATAGCACGACCGCCCAAAACGAAGCTCGGACGCACCAAAACAGGATATCCTATCTCCGCCGCCGCCTTGACCCCGTCCTCTATATTAGTTACAGCTACGCCCTTAGGCTGAGGAATACTCAGCTCGCTGAGTACCTTCTCGAAACTATCCCTATTTTCCGCTCTGTCTATAGCTTCCTTGTCCGTTCCTATGAGCTTTACACCGCGTGCGGTCAAAGGTGCCGCAAGATTTATCGCCGTCTGTCCGCCTAAAGTCGCTATAACTCCCTCAGGCTTCTCCAGCTCCACTATGTTCATAACATCCTCTACAGTCAAGGGCTCAAAGTAGAGTTTATCACTGCAGGTGTAGTCTGTGGACACCGTCTCAGGATTGTTGTTTATTATGATAGCCTCATAGCCCATGGACTTGATAGTCTCTACCGCATGTACAGTTGAGTAATCAAACTCCACGCCCTGACCTATCCTTATAGGGCCGGATCCGAGCACTATAACTTTGCGCTTATCTGACACTATCGACTCGTTCTCATCCTCATAAGTTGAGTAGAAATATGGTATGTAACTGTCAAATTCCGAGGCGCAGGTATCTATCATCTTATATACAGGGAATATGCCATCTGCCTTGCGCTTAGCGTAAACGTCCTCCTCCGTCGTCTCCCACAGCTTCGCTATGTACTTATCGGAAAAGCCCATGCGCTTCGCCTCACGCAAAACCTCTGTGTCAAATTTATCTGCCTTTATTACGTCCTCAAACGCCACTATGCGACATATCTTATCCAAGAACAACATATCTATCTGCGTCGCATTACACACCATACCTATGTCAGCACCACGATACACAAGCTCCGCTATCGCATATATCCTGTCGTCTGTGCCTATTTTAATATACTCCATGAGCTCCTCATCCGTCTTATCATCGAACTTGCCCATGTATATATGCGACACGCCTATCTCAAGCGAGCGCACAGCCTTCAAAAGGCTCTCCTCTATAGTGCGACCTATGCTCATGACCTCGCCCGTCGCCTTCATCTGCGTACCAAGTTTATTACTCGCCATCTCGAACTTATCGAAGGCAAAGCGTGGCATCTTCGTGCACACATAGTCCAAAGTCGGCTCAAAGCTCGCAGGCGTATTCGCTATCTGAATTTCGTCAAGATGCATACCCACAGCGATCTTAGCCGACACCCTCGCTATGGGGTAGCCGCTCGCCTTAGACGCAAGCGCCGATGACCTCGACACTCTCGGATTTACCTCTATGACGTAGTAGTCAAACGACTGAGGATCAAGCGCAAACTGCACATTACAGCCACCCTCTATCTTAAGCGCCCTTATAAGTCTCAATGCGCTGTCACGCAGTAAATGATACTCCTTATTCGTCAGCGTCTGGCTCGGGCACACGACTATAGAGTCGCCCGTATGTATACCCACAGGGTCTATATTTTCCATATTACATATGGTGATAGCCGTGTCATTTGCGTCACGCATGACTTCGTATTCTATCTCCTTATAGCCCTTGATACTCTTTTCCACCAAAACCTGTCCCACAGGTGAAAGAGTAAGGGCATTTTTCATGAGCTCCGTCAGCTCCGTTACGTTCTCCGCAAAGCCGCCACCCGTGCCGCCTAAAGTGAACGCAGGTCTAAGTACCACAGGGTAACCTATACTCTCCGCCGCCTCTACAGCTTCGGCTATGCTGTGCGTTATCTGCGAGGGTACTACGGGCTCTCCAAGCTCCAAACAAAGCTTCTTGAAAAGTTGCCTGTCCTCAGCTCTCTCTATGCTCTCCGAACTTGTGCCCAGAAGCTCCACTCCACATTCCGCCAACACACCCTTCTTCTCAAGCTGCATAGCGAGATTTAGACCCGTCTGTCCGCCTATGCCCGGCACTATAGCGTCGGGACGCTCACGCCTTAATATCTTCGCCACAAACTCCAAGGTCAAAGGCTCCATGTATACCTTGTCCGCAACTGTCGTGTCAGTCATTATCGTCGCAGGATTTGAGTTTGCGAGTACTACCTCGTAGCCCTCCTCCTTAAGCGCCAAGCACGCCTGCGTGCCGGCATAGTCAAACTCCGCAGCCTGTCCTATTATGATGGGACCGGAGCCGATTACCATTACCTTCTTAATATCACTACGCTTCGGCATCGCACTTGCCCTCCTCCATCATGTTTATAAATTTATCGAACAAGTACGCACTGTCATTCGGACCCGGCGCACTTTCAGGGTGATACTGCACGGAAAATACCCTGTCCGCCACACATTCCACGCCCTCTATCGTATTATCCAAGATATTTATATGCGTCGCCACCAAGCCCGTGCCCTCTAGACTCTTGTCGTCTATGGCATAACTGTGGTTCTGGCTGGTTATCTCCACCTTGCCGCTCTGTAAATCACGCACAGGATGATTGCCGCCTCTATGCCCGAATTTTAGCTTATATGTACTCGCTCCATAAGCAAGCCCCACCATCTGATGCCCCAAACAGATACCGAAGATCGGAAACTCGCCCTTTATGTCACGCACCAAGTCCACCACCGACTGTACATCCTCGGGGTCCCCGGGTCCATTAGATAAGAACACACCGTCAGGCTCCATCGCTCTTATGGTCTCCGCAGTCGTCGAGTATGGTACTACCGTTACATTACAGTCTCTTGCATTTAATGAGCGTACTATATTGAGCTTTATACCGCAATCAACCGCCACCACATTGTACTTGTGATTTGAAGTACGTGAATACCACCTTTTCTTGCAGCTCACCTTCGACACCGCATCCTTCGGGATCTCCGTCTCACTAAGCACACGCATAGCCTCCTCGTAAGGCATGTCAGCAGGACAGATATAAGCCTTTCTACTACCCAAATCACGTATACTACGTGTCAGTTTTCTAGTATCTATGCCCGATATCGCAGGTATATTGTTCTCCTCCAGTATCTCAGACAGCGTCTTCGTATACCTGAAGTTGCTCGGCGAGTCGTTGTACTCACGCACAACCAAGCCACCTATAGTCGGGATCTTCGTCTCAAAATCGTCGTCCGCCGTGCCATAGTTACCAATCAAAGGATAGGTCATCACCACGAGTTGATACGTATACGAGGGATCTGACACAATTTCCTGATACCCCACCATCGAAGTATTGAAAACTATCTCACAGACCGCAGAGCATTCCGCTCCGAAGCCATAACCATAGTACTCTGCCCCGTCTTGTAGCACTATCTTACGGTCATACTTTTTGACCATACTGTCTTACCTCCGCTTCTTGTAATTATGCATTCACCGAAAAGTTCCAGACCCGCAAAAGGTGTTGCCCTGCCCTTAGTCAAAAACTCCTCGGGCTTTACCTCATACTTCTTATCCAAATTAAACGCCGTCCATGCCCCCGCTTCAAAGCCACCCTTTATACCAAAACGCTCTCGTGGCGTTGTACTCATAAGCTTAACAAGTTGTGCCATATCTATTACGCCGCTACGCACCAAATGCGTATACACTGCCGAAAACGAGCACTCAAGTCCCACAACGCCCATGGCACTGCCCTTAAGACCTTTCGACTTCTCCTCTGCCGAATGAGGCGCATGGTCCGTCGCTATCATGCCTATTGTACCATCAACCACGCCCTCTATGAGCGCTGCTCTGTCTCTAGCCGAACGTATGGGCGGATTCATCTTATACCTGCCCTCATCCTTTAGCATCTCATCATCAAACACCAAGTAATGCGGCGCTGTCTCGCAGCTTACATCCAAGCCGTCAAGCTTAGCCGCTCTTATCAGCGCAACCGTCTCCGCTGTAGACACATGACACACATGGTACTTACAGCCCGTATCTCGTAAGAGCTCCAAATCACGTTCAACCTGCTTATACTCACTCGCAGAGCTTATGCCTACATGTCCGTTTCGCCTTGCGTACTCGCCCTTATGTATATAGCCGCCATCTAACAAGGACTCATCTTCGCAATGCGCCGCTATTATCTTATCCAAGGCTTTCGCCCTATGCATAGCCTCTCTCATCATGCCTGTATCCTGAACGCCCTTACCATCGTCCGAGAACGCCACAGCATACGAAGCCAGCGCCTCCATATCCGTTAAGCATTTGCCCTGCTCGCCTATGCTTATCGCCGCATAAGGGTACACCGCCACTTTAGCGTCACGCTCTATAATCTCAAGCTGTGTACGCATATTCTCCACACTATCCGGCACCGGATTTAAATTCGGCATGGCACAGACAGCCGTAAAACCGCCCCTCGCCGCCGCCCTCGTACCGTCACCTATCGTTTCTTTATATGAAAAACCCGGTTCTCTCAAATGTACATGTACATCTGTCAAACCGGGTAATACACAAATATCAAAATCGAAAGGTCCTCCGGAAACGATGAACGGTACGTTTCCCGAGTGCTCTGAATTCTTTTTCACTTGCTCTTCAAGCATAGAAAGGTAACCTTTATTATCTGCCATACGTACCTCCAACTTCACTTTCTAAACAATCTATATAACACCTTTTACTGTCATTTGTCAAGCTTTTTCTTCAATTTATCAGAAAATATCTTTAATTACACCGTCTTGCGACGACTGCGTTGCCACCGGTTCCGATGGCAACGTCGGCTCAGCAACATCCGGTGTCTCCGGAACACCCGTGGGCACCGGCGTATCCGTCGGCTCCATGCTCTCCGTCGGCAGCACCGTCTCCGTCGGCGAGGGCGATTGAGTCGGCTCCGCACTCTCTATCGGCTTCTCCGGCACTATCACATCGAGATTTCGTCCGTTTAACACCACATCACAATCTGGGTAATGCTCCGTATCCCACCAATACCTGTCCCACATCTGACTGTCCGCCATTAAAAGTGTGCTAGCCTCGCCGTCCGTGAGTGCCCTCGAGCTATCCACGTGAAAATATGCATCCTCTATCTTCACTATATTCCAATAGTGAAGCTCATTGTCGTGCCTACCACTCACCACATAGCATTCCATGCCGGAGAGCTCCGTTATCGCAGCATAGGCTATAGCCATGCCCTCACTGTTCGCCGCGCCATGCACCAAGGCATCATACGCCGTCGTGCCGCCCGCTACATCATAACGTACGTTTTCCACCAACTGTGTATACGCCGCTCTGCTCACTTCATATCCGTCGGCACTGTCACTCTGCTTGTAAGCCTCTAATAGCACCGCAGCTAAGTCCTCACGCTTACGCTCTAACAGCTCTTCCTCACTGTCATAACTGAATCTTAACTCTACTATCTTCTGGGCACCACCCGCATCATACACCTGTGCAAGCACATCCGGCTTTTCCACATTGCCCGTCGGTATGCCGTACGACGCCTGAGCCACTATATCATAAACCATAGCATTGCTAAGTTCCGCCGCAGTTACAGACACCGCTAAATAATCATCAAAGTCCCACATCGTACGCTCTACAAGCTCTACCAAATTTTCCGTAGTATAGCCGTACTCTATGCCCTCTATTTCCTCTTCCGTCTTAGAGTAAGACACAAATATCTCCGCCTCGTCATAAGACACTATGCGTTCTATGCTGTAGGTTATATAGTCAACACTATACAGACCCAGCGCCGTATTCGTGCTCACTTCCTTGCACGCCACCGCTAAGTCCTCCGCCACTTCGCCCTCATAGTCCTTGAACACTATGCGCATATTCTCACCACGCACGGTGACTAAACTTGAAATATTCGCCCTCAACACACTGTAATTCGTCACGGACACATATCCGTCGCCGTCCTCTGCGCCAACAGATTCAGGCTCCGGCTCATAAACCGACACAGAGGAGTACTCGCCCTCATACATAGAACAGCCCGACAAGAATAACACTATGAGCGTCATAAGCACTATTTTTATCAGTCCGTTCTTCAAAGCGTCTACTCCTCCCGTCACCTTAATATCCCAGTTCCTCGCCTATTAACACTACTTCCATGTCACCTACGCCGTTAGACGCACACCACAACACACTCAAATTACGGCATATGCGTGCCGGACTATTACAGTCATAGCAACGCAAATCGCCCTTTACACAAGGTGTATCCGTACTGATCCTACGTGCATTTAAGGGTGATGCTATGTTCCGTGCACGCCACAATGCCTTGTCATAGTCTTCCTCTACCTTATTTGTTCCGGCTATTATATACACCTTCTCTCGCCCGAACACCATCGCCGCCACTCTATTGGCATTGCCGTCTATATTTATTATCTCGCCCGTCTCCGCTATGGCATTCGCACTCGTCATGTACACCTCAGATAACAGTGCCTTCTTCGTTTCTGTCTTCGGGTCACTCTTCCAATGCCACGCTACATCGTTTTTCTTACATAGCTCATCATAAATATCCAAAGAATCTATGGTGCGACTTCCACCTATGCCTATTTTCTTGCCCTCTACCTGCGACAGTATGTACTCTCTAGCCTCCGCACTCGTCTCAAAATACGTGAAGGAAAATCCCCTCTTCTCCAAGTTTGTCTTCAACTTCTCCAGATTCATTTTAACTCTCCTTTCTTACTGTTTATTCCCTATCTTATCAGTCTGTCAAAAAAAGCCCTCGTCCTTTGCCGAGCAAAGATTTTTCAAAAATCACGGCGACAGGTATGCGGAAGACGAGAACCCCATAATTGGCTAAAAACCTGTTTTTCGCCAGACTAATCCTACATGCCCAAATCTTCGTTTATAAGTACTACTTCCATATTCCCCACACCGTTAGACGCACACCACAGCACGCTCAAGTTACGGCATATGCGTGCAGGGCTCGAGCAATCATGGCAGCGCAGTTCACCCTTCACACAGGGCGTCTCCATTGACAGTGACCTAGCACGTAAAGGCGAGGCTACATTTCTCGCACGCCACATCGCCTTGTCATAGTCCGCCTCGACCTTATTCTTGCCGGCTATTATATACACCTTCTCACGCCCGAACACCATCGCCGCCACCCTATTGGCATTGCCGTCTATATTTATTATCTCGCCCGTCTCTGCTATGGCATTCGCACTTGTCATATACACTTCCGATACCATCGCACGTTCCCTAGCCTCATTCGGCTCACTCTTCCAATGCCATGCCACATCGTTTTTCTTACATAGTTCATCATACATGTCCATAGAGTCTATGGTGCCACTGCCGCCTATGCCTATCTTCTTACCCTCCAACTGCGACAGTATGTACTCCCTCGCCTGTGCACTTGTCTCAAAGTAGGTGAAGGTATACTTCTTTTTCTCCAAATTTTCCCTTAGTTTCTCAATGTTCACTTCGACTCTCCTCACATATATTATTTTCTGTAAGCCCGTAGGGAACGGTCAAGACCGTTCCGAAACCATTTTTCTGTGGAAAAATGGTTTTTGCTTTTTTGTTTTTTTATTTGGGGCTTTGCCCCAAACCCCGTGGGGATTTCGCCGTCTGCGGACGGCGAGCAGGGACGCTGTCCCTGCACCCTGCGATTTTTTGAAAAAAGTTGATTAAAACTTTTAATTCGGCTTCGCCCCCCCTGCGTTTTAGGTTGTGCCGTCAAGGCTAAGTTGCTGTGTGCCCCTATCTTCCTCTTTAAGTAAAGCGCCCGCACCCGGCAAACTGCGCACCCTATACCTCGCCGTATTTACTATGCCCGAGCCCTCATAGAGCTCAGCCGCCTTTAACACATGCCTGCCCTTCAAGCTCATCACATTCACGCCCTGCGTATTTCTCGTCTGCTTAACCGCCACCAAGGAGCTGTTAAAGAGCAGTGTCCGACCGTCCGTCGAATACGCTACCAAATCACATTCGCCATCTAACACTATGATATCACTTACCGCACTCTTATCACAGTACGCACCGATAAGTTTTTTCCTATTCGTCTTTGTCGCATAGGACGCAAGCGGCACTCTCGCCGCCTTGCCATTTTCATAAAAGAACATTATATCCTTACTGTAGTCGCCCGCCAATATTACGGCTATGACCTGCTCACCCGACTCCATCTCCAAATGTGATGGTAAGTACACACCCAACATAGACGCTTTCATATCATCAAAATCGGATAACTTAGTCTTATAAGCCTGCACCCTGTCCGTAAACACAAGTAGCTCCGCCCTGTTCGTCGTCTCAAAGCGCACATACGCCCCGTCGCCCTCTTTGTACTTCTGCTCACCGCCCATACGCAAAGACAAGGGCGTTATCTTCTTTAAATAGCCCTCCTTTGATACGAAAACCGTTACCGCATAGTCCTCCGTCTCATCTTCGGGTTCCGTCTCAACTAACTCGTCACTGTAGATTATGGTGCTCTTTCTCGGCATGGCGTACTTCTCCGCCACACGCTCAAGCTCCTTCACTATAAGACCCTTGACCTTAGCCTCACTACCCAAAACGCCCTCTAAACGGGCTATCTCACGCTCTAAATCCTCCGTCTCAGCCGTACGCTTTAACAGATATTCCCTGTTTATATTACGTAGCTTTATCTCAGCCACATAATCAGCCTGAATCTTATCTATGCCAAACTCAGCCATAAGATTAGGCACAACGTCCGCCTCTCGCTCCGTGCCCCTTATGACCGCTATCGCCCTATCTATATCCAAAAGTATAGCCGCAAGTCCGTGCAGTAAATGAAGTTTATCACGCATCTTGCCCAAATCGAAACTCAGCCTGCGCTTCACACTCAACACTCGCCACTTAGTCCACTCGCATAACAAATCACGCACACCCAAAAGCCTCGGTGCGCCGTTTATGAGTACATTAAAATTGCAGGAGTAACTGTCCATCAAAGGCGTCATCCTGTAGAGCTTCTGCATTAGCTTATCCGCATCCGTGCCTCTTTTTAAGTCTATGGCTATCTTCAGACCGCCCAAGTCCGTCTCGTCACGGACATCGGAAATCTCCTTTATCTTACCCGACTTTATAAGCTCGGCTATCTTGTCCATTATAGCCTCAACCGTCGTCGTATACGGTATCTCACGCACCTCTATTATGTTCTCGCTCTTTATATATTCCCACTTGGCACGAACCTTTATGCCGCCCCTACCCGTATCATATATCTCACGCATGACCTTGGGGTCGGATATAATCTCACCGCCCGTCGGGAAATCGGGAGCAGGTAAGGTGCTCAGTATATCGTGATTCTCGTCTTTTATATACGCTACCGTCGTCTTGCACACTTCAGCCAAGTTAAATCCGCATATCTGACTCGCCATGCCCACGGCTATGCCCGTATTCGCAGACACTAAAACATTCGGAAACGTCGTCGGTAACAGCACAGGCTCACGCATAGTGCCGTCATAGTTATCCGTAAAGTCCACACTGTCCTTATCTATCTCCGAAAACAGCTCCGCACATATCTCCGACAGCTTCGCCTCCGTATAACGTGAAGCCGCATACGCCATATCCCTCGAAAACGTCTTACCGAAGTTACCCTTAGAGTCCACAAAAGGCGTGAGAAGCGCCCCGTTACCCTTCGATAAACGCACTAATGTCTCGTATATCGCACTCTCACCGTGGGGATTTAAGCTCATCGTCTGACCCACTATACGTGCCGACTTCGTCCTCGCACCCGTCAACAGACCCATCTTGTACATCGTATAGAGCAATTTTCTGTGCGAGGGTTTAAAGCCGTCTATCTCCGGTATAGCCCTCGACACGATAACGCTCATCGCATAGGGCATATAGTTCGTCTCCAAGGTATCCGTTATGTTCTGCTCCAACACCTCGGCACGTAAACCCATTACATTTTCATTTATATCTCTCTTTGCCGTCTCGTCTTTTTTCTTTCGTGCCATGTATTTCCCGCCGCCTTCTTTCGTAGGGGCGAACCTATGTGTTCGCCCGAGCCCATTTTTCCGTGGAAAAATGGGTTTTTGTTATTTTTTATTTTTTGTTTTTTTAGTCGGGGCTTTGCCCCGAACCCCATTGCGAGGGGTTTAAAAAACTTTTTCTCTTGTAAAAAGTTTTCTCTTTCCACACTACGTGCGGAAATTCACTTTCAAAAATACGCTTTTAAGGCAAAGGCCTTTCGCCGTCTGCGGACGGCGAGCAGGGACGCTGTCCCCGCACCCTGCAACTTTTTGAAAAAAGTTGATTAAAACTTTTTTCTTGGCTTCGCCCCTAAAGTTTTAGTGCTGTCTTTTCTTATGAAATGTCCGCAAACTCAAGATACATACTGCCATGCTCCGCTATATGACTCTTTCTGCCTGACAAATTATCGCCAAGAAGTAAGTCAAACTTCGCCGCCGTACGCTCAGCGTCCTCCGGCATCACCCTTATCAGCCTGCGTGTCTCGGGATTCATCGTCGTCAGCCACATCATGTCCGGCTCGTTTTCACCCAGACCCTTCGACCTGTTTATCGTCGCCTTCGCCTTGCCCAAGTCCTTTAGAACATCAGCCTTCTCACGCTCCGAGTACGCAAAATACGTCTTGCCACCACTCAAAATTTCATACAAAGGTGACTCCGCTATATACACATATCCCTCCTGTATAAGCGTCGGCATCAGCCTATATATCATCGTCAATATAAGCGTACGTATCTGGAAGCCGTCCACGTCCGCATCCGTACAGATTATGACCTTATTCCAACGCAAATTCTGGAGATTGAATGTTGACAGCTCCTTAGTATACTTCGTTACCTCCACGCCGCAACCGAGCACCTTTATAAGATCTGTTATTATCTCACTTTTGAATATCTTCGCATAATCCGCCTTTAAGCAGTTTAATATCTTGCCTCGCACAGGCATTATGCCCTGAAACTCCGAGTCCCTCGACAGCTTACACGCGCCCATAGCCGAGTCGCCCTCTACTATATATATCTCACGCCTACCCACGTCACGACTGCGGCAGTCCACAAACTTCTGAACCCTATTCGCTATGTCCACCGTGCCGGATAACTTCTTCTTTATGTTTAAGCGTGCCTTCTCCGCCTGCTCCCTACTGCGCTTATTTATGAGCACCTGCTCCGCTATCTTATCAGCCTCTGCCTTGTGCTCTATGAAATATATCTCCAAACGCTCACGCAGAAAGTCAGTCATCGCTTCCTGTATGAACCTATTCGTAATAGCCTTCTTCGTCTGATTTTCATAGGAAGTCTGCGTCGAGAAACAGTTCGTAACAAGCACAAGACAGTCCTGTATATCCTGAAACGCTATCTTACTCTCACCCTTTTGATATTTGCCTATCTTCTTTATATACGCATCTACCGCCGACACAAACGCACTGCGCGCCGCCTTCTCCGGCGCTCCACCATGCTCCAAAAACGAGCTGTTGTGATAGTACTCTATCATATTGACAGACGGTGAAAAGCACAGAGACGCCGTGAGCTTTACCTTATATTCAGGCTTATCCGCTCTATCTCTGCCCTTCTTGTCCGCACTTATCATAAACGGTTCACTTATACCGTTTTCACCCACAAGCTCACGAACATAGTCGAGTATGCCGTTCTCATAGCGGTAATCCGTCGTCACAAAACCATTATCAGTCTCGTTTACGAAACGAAAAGTCACACCCGCATTCACCACTGCCTGTCGCTTTAAGAGCTGCTCATAGCTCTCAAGCTGTATGTTTATGTCCGTAAACACCTCAAGGTCAGGTCGCCACCTTATGCAAGTGCCCGTCTTCTTCCTGTCTGTCGGCGCTTCCGTTAGCTCGCCCACTATACGACCTTTCTCAAAGTGCAAGCCGTACTTCTTTCCGTCACGACGCACCGTCACATCCATATACTCAGACGCATACTGCGTAGCACAGCTACCCAAACCGTTAAGGCCCAAGCTGTACTCGTAGTCGCCACCCTCATTATTCATATACTTGCCGCCGGCATACAACTCACAGAACACCAATTCCCAGTTATAGCGCCCCTCTTTCTCATTCCACGCCACAGGACAACCACGTCCAAAGTCTTCTATCTCTATACTCTTGTCCGCATAGCGCGTCAGTGTTATAATGTCACCGTTGCCGGCCCTCGCCTCGTCTATGGAGTTAGACAATATCTCTACCACCGAATGGTAACAGCCCTCAAGTCCATCCGAGCCGAATATTACCGCCGGTCTTTTTCTCACCCTATCTTCGCCTTTTAACTGCGATATGCTCTCATTGCCGTAATTATCCGTTTTCTTCAATTATATCCGTCGCCTTTCAATCTAATATTTACAATCACCTTACATTCTATAATAGCATGCCGAAAATTGCAAGCACAGCAAAAAATAACATTATTCCCCAATATAAAACAGGTGATGCTTTTACACATCACCTGTCCGCTTAAAGGTTTGTCTTGCGACCTACCTTACAGCTTTGGACTTCTTCCGATTCTTTTAAACTAAAGTTTTTACACTTTCGTTTTTCTTTCACCGAAAGCCCTTATTTTGGGGCGGCCTTTCGCCAAAGATGCAATGTTCAAGACCCAATGTCCATGTTCTCAGTACATGAGCTTTTAATCTCTATGGAGCTTCTCCCAATGTGCTATTGCACTTTGGGGTTTTCGCTCCTATCGCATCGGCACCGGCCTTGGGTTTCTTTTTTCGCCCTTTTCGGCATCGGCTCCGTCGTCCGAGTCTATTATGTGCACACTCTTCACGATTATTTCATGGAAATTTAATGAATTTATGACTAAATCCACCGCCTTCTGAATAAAATATAAGGACAAGGTGGTGGTACCGTGTCATTAAAAATATCTAAGCGCTCAAAATACACTTCAAACGGCAAAAAATTAAAAAAGAATAAGCTAACAGAACTTAACTCCGCCATAGAGGAAGTTGAGAGTATCAGAGGCTCGCTTAACGAGGCTTACGGTAGGTTTGAAGACATTACGGACCCCTATGTCATGGAAGCCTGTATCTACGAGATAAGTGCGCTTAAATCCAAATACGATTGCGCCGTGCGCAACCTCAAATCTTTTTTCTTATAGCAACACAACACAGGAGGTACTAAATGAACACCGCTTACACTATTTTCGCCGCCATCGTGGCGTTCTTACTTATTATTCTGCTCATCAAAATCATAAAAACTCCCCTCAAATTCGTACTTAAACTTCTTATCAACATGGTCTGTGGCCTTGTTTTGCTCTTTATTTTTAACATGGTCGGCGAGGCTTTGTTCGAATTCACCTTAGGTATTAATACCGTAACCGCTCTCGTGGCAGGGCTCTTGGGCATACCCGGTGTCATTTTACTCGTGCTGATAAGCATCTACATATAAGTTATCTGGCAAAAATAGGTTTTTCACTTACTATCCTTTCTGTTTCGTGGGATTTCGATAGTCTATACATTATACACTGTCGGCAGGGGGATATTATTATGTTTGGAATTAAGACACGACCTCGCAGCAGCAGCGCAAGTATCACTAATCTTCCCATAGAGGATATAGACCCGAATCCCGGTCAGCCACGGCGCCTGTTCGCCGAGGACACTATGGCAGATCTCGCTCGGAGTATAGCGCAAGTGGGTATCCTAAATCCACTCATCGTACGAAAATGCCGTGGCCGCTACCAACTCGTCGCCGGTGAGCGCAGACTGCGTGCCGCCATGCGTGCCGAGCTCGATTGCGTGCCCTGCATCATCGTGGATATAGACTTAGAGGAATCGGGCATACTAGCGCTCGTCGAAAATCTTCAGCGTGAGAACTTAGACTTTCTCGAAGAGGCAGAGAGCCTACGCAACATGATACGCCTCTTTAACCTCACGAGAGAAGAACTGGCGCAAAAATTAGGCAAATCTCAATCCGCCATCTCCAACAAACTGCGTCTGCTCAAGTTACCCGAGGATGTCTTGCGTGAAATAAGAGCTCAAGGACTCACAGAGCGACACGCTCGTGCACTATTGCGCCTAAACAACGAACAGTCTCAGCGCAAAGCTTTAGAACATATCATCGCCAAGTCCTACAACGTAGCACAAACGGACAAGTACATAGACGAGTTGATTGGTGGTAAATCCTCTACGGAAGGCAAGACTTTGCCCAAGCGCTCTTTCATTCTAAAGGACGTGCGCCTCTTTCTAAACAGCTTAGATCGCAGTTTGGAGATCATGAACCGTGGCGGGATCGACGCAAGCGTGGTGAAAGAAGATAAGGGCGACAGCCTTATTGTTACTATCTGTATCCCTAAGGACGAAGATAGTTAAATTTATCGCACAAAATTAATACCATGGCGCTATTTCAAGTCGTCATGGTATTAATTTTTGTAACATTTGGGTTGCTTTATGCAGTGAAATGTGATAGAATGTACATACGTGTTGTACGTAGAAATCGATTTTCGATTTTCTATTATGGTTTGGAGTTACTTTATGAATAAGTTTAAAGCATGGCTATCAAATGTCTCAATTAAGAGAAAATTTATACCCCTCACATGGTTCATTATAATATGCGTACTATCCGTCAGCTTTTTCTCCTTCTATTCACTTATCACGATTGATAACTCCTCGGAAAACATTATTGATGTGAATGTCAGGAGTAAGGAGCAGCTGAGCGAGATAATCAGGAAAATGTACGTATGTCGAGTATTGGGCAGAGACATCCTCTTGGAAGACGATCCCGAGGTCAGGGAATACTTGTACGCCGAGTACATAACTGCATTCAACTTGCTTGACCATAAAATGGATGAATATTCTAATCGCCTAAGCGGCGATCAACTCGATGAATTTCTGGATATTATTGACCAAAAGGAAATCTATAAGGAAAGCATGATAGAGTCCGCCGATATCAGAATGGAGGGCGGCAAGTACGAAGATGCACTTTTTGCCCTGCAAGTGGTTACGCCCATTGCAACTGCCTTCTTTGAAAGTATTGACATCTTCTTAGAAAATGAACAACGCGCAATGGAGCTCGCCCTTGAACACAACGATGAGCTAATTTTCAACGTATTTGTGGCTGCCGCATTTGTTAATTTACTTGCCATCTTAGCCGCTATATTCTTCATACGCTTCTTCTCGAGCAGCATGAGCGCAAGCTTAGTCGAGCTTGAGAAATCCTTGTCCGAGATTGCCGAGACCGGTAACATGAAAATCGAGATACCCGATCATCTCTACACCGAGGACGAAATCGGACGTATAGCCGCCGTTGTCGACAAAATGAAAGCTATGCTACTCGAATACTCCTTCAACGACCCCTTGACAGGCGGATATAACGCCAAGGCGTACCATGAGGAGCTTGCTGATATTTTCTCCGATGGCACGGAGACGGAAGTCTGGTGTGTAATTGCCGATATGAATAACCTCAAGCTTATCAATGACGTTCTGGGACACATGGAGGGCGATGCAGCTATCAGAAAGTCCTATTACGCACTCAACGAGAGTTTCTCGAAATACGGTAAGACCTTCCGTGTCGGTGGCGATGAGTTCGTATCCTTATTGAGTTCTTGCACCGCAGAGGAGGTCGCGGAGAGTATAGTAACTATTACAGGTATGATCGAAACCGCCAACACAAATGCAGAGCATAAGTTTTCTCTTGCATTTGGTTTCGACCGTTTCGTCGGCAACACCTTAGACGAGTTTAGTGAGTTCTTTAAGACCGTTGATAAGAAAATGTACGATAACAAGTTAGAGCTCAAGCAGGCAAGGTTAAGTGCACGGGTTGTCGAGCACTCCGACCAATCATAAATAACAAAATAGAAACAGCCTTGAAAAGCTTGACGCTTTTCAAGGCTGTTTCTATTTTGCAGTATAGCTAGCACTATAAGATCTCTCTTGTAATATTATTAACCCATTTACCGGACTTAAGCCTCGCCGCACACATGACTATCTTAACAACCTCGTCAAGGAACCTAAATAGGTACACGAGCGTTATACTCTGCATAAACACAAGTGCGGATATGCCCACCACGGGCACGCAGATGAGAAACATAGGCACGACATCACAGATAAGGCTGTATGTGACATCACCACCACTGCGGAACACACCCACTATATTACACATATTAAATGCTCGTATGGGCAAGCCCATCGCCAAGACAAGCAGCATATATTTTGATATCTCTGCCGCCTCGGGTGATATGTTCATAAGTGGGAAGATAAAGCCGTCCAAAGCAAATTGCCGCACAAGCATTAAGGCCGCAGCACTCAATATACCCGTTGCGACACACATGACATTAAGCGCCGCACTACGTGAGCGTATGGTCTCTACGCTCGAGCCTTTTCCTATCTCTTTTCCTACAAGTACACCCGTGGCATTCGCTGAGGCAAACAGCGCCATTGACACGAGTCGCTCTATGTTGCTCGATATAGTATACGCCGCCAGTATCGGCGTACTGTTGTCCATATGCCCCATGATAATAGAATATATGGACACCGCCGTGCCCCACAAAGCCTCGTTTATCATTACCGGTAGACTGAACCTTATAAAGTCTCCGACTATTATCTTGCCCGGTCTCAAAATAAGCTTAAGCTCTAAAGTCAAAAGCTTTGACCTGAAAGCATATATATACACGATTACCGCCTCAAACATACGGCTGAGCAAAGTTGCCAAAGCCGCTCCGGCGCAACCTAATTCCGGCGCCCCGAAGTTGCCGAATATAAACATGTAGTTTAAAAGCACATTCATCGCTCCGGACGCCACCAACACATATGCACCGAGCTTTGTATTTTCCATGCTGCGCATAACTGCTATGTACACGCCCGACATGCCCATGAACACATAAGAAAAGCCCACTATGCGCATATACTCCGCACCCGGCTCAATGAGGTCTGCGTTATTCGTGAGCACACCCATTATCTGCGTCGGGAACAGTGCAGCAATTATAGAGACGATAAGTGTCGCTATGATTGACATGTAAAGTCCTACGCCCATTATCCTGTTTATCGCACGCTTATCGCCACGCCCATTATACTGTGCTACCAAAACGCTCGTGCCCGACATTACGCCGAAGTTGAGGAGCATAAGCACAAAAAACAGCGTATTCGCCATCGTTACCGCTGCAAGCTCCGTCTCACCCAAAGCGCCAACCATGAAATTATCCGCCAAGGACATGAAACTGCTGACTGCATTTTGCAGGATCATCGGTGCCATCAGCGTAATCGCACCCTTATAATAGCCCTCCGGCTGTCTCAAAAAACTAAAAATACTACCCCTTCTCTCTATCTGGCGAAAAACAGATGTTTCGCCAATTATGGAGTTCTCGGCTTGCGAGCCTCAAGCAGAATCTTCGTCGGATACACGCCCCGCCTCAGATAAAATCTAACATTTTTCAAAAGTCAGACCAGGCAAAGGACGAGAGCTTACTCTAACTTTTTGGCAAGCTTCCCACTTGTAACCTTACTCCCCTACGTAACAAAAACGCTGTCCGTCCCATCAATATACTCCCTCTCCGCCCAAATGTCCACACTTATTTTTAAACGCACATGTATTAGCCACACTAATCGTCCCCTTAGCTATGCACAAAGAATTATATTGACAAAAACAGGCTCTTGTTATAAAATAATTTGGCTTGTCTAAAGTCGCTATGTGACTTTAATGCCTGTGGGCGGAATTTATGTCGAGGGGCGGAACCTCACGCAGATTGCGACTCCACTTACGTGTTCATTCAACTTAATATACGCCCCCGTACCTCACCGGGATAGAGGTTCATTACCCACGAAAACAGGTTTTCGCGGGGCCCCATGTCCGCATTTAACGCCCCTTCGGGGCAGAGGAGGCGGAACCTCACGCAGATTGCGACTCCACTTACGTGTTCATTCAACTTAATATACGCCCCCGTACCTCACCGGGATAGAGGTTCATTACCCACGAAAACAGGTTTTCGCGGGGCCCCATGTCCGCATTTAACGCCCCTTCGGGGCAGAGGAGGCGGAACCTCACGCAGATTGCGACTCCACTTACGTGTTCATTCAACTTAATATACGCCCCCGTACCTCACCGGGATAGAGGGTCCGCCTCCTAAGCGGAATGTAGTGTGTTCGAGTCACGCCGGGGGTGCCAGCAACGTGCCGTTGCATCCAATTCGCACTCTAAGTTATTGCTTAGGGTGCGTTTTTTGCCTGCGACGGAAATATCCGAATCTCGGGTACTCTTGACAATAACGTGCCGTTGCATCCAATTCGGGCCTTAAGTTTTATTAGGGCGTGATTTTTTTCTTTTTCTCCTATTTAAATTAACTTGACAAGATTTGCCAACAAGGGTACAATGTATCATATGCTAAAAATTACTGTATAGTACAAAAGAGCGAGGTGCGAGCATGGAAAAGTACAAAATTCATTCTGAAATTGAAATAACTCTTAACATGATCGGCGGTAAATGCAAACCTCTGATTCTGCTAATCTTGATAAAAGATGGTACGAAGAGGTTTAACGAACTCCTCAGGTATACCACAATGGTTTCGCAAAAGACACTCACAAATCAGCTGAGGGAACTTGAAACCGACGGTCTGATAACGAGAAAGTCATATGATTGTATTCCTCCGAAAGTTGAGTATTCCGTTACGGATAAAGGTGCCTCGCTACTTGAAATTTTAGAGCTAATGTGTTGCTGGGGCAATAAAAACAATAACGGTAAATACGAAATTATGACCGATTTATCTAAGTTTTATGACTGTTAAATTATACTACCCATGCCATGTTGCAAGCGGACAAGGCTTACTAAATAAAATATACCGCATATAATGTAATATTCCGTTAAAAACTATTAATAATCGAGGTATTCATGAAACATACTTGGCAACGCTCCATATTCAGTATCTGGTTTGGGCAGTCTGTATCGCTGTTGACAAGCTCTATATTTCAGATGTGTATCGTCTGGTATCTCACAGCGCAGACAGGTTCTGCCATGGTACTGTCCGTGGCCGTCATCATCGCATACGTGCCGCAGGCGATAATTGCTCTTTTTACCGGTGTGGTGATTGACCGCTTCTCACGAAAGAAAATTATCATTTTCTCGGATCTGTTCATAGCCGGTTGCAGTCTTTTACTTAGCATCGCAGCACTGCTCGGCCCGCTTCCCGTATGGCTTATTTTCTTAGTACTCGGGCTACGTTCTGTCGGCTCAGCACTCCATGCACCTGCAGTGCAGGCGCTGACTCCGCTGATTGTCCCTAAGGAGTCACTGACAAAATATGCCGGCTTCTTTCAGACATTTCAAACAGTGAGTCACTTGATTTCACCCGGACTTGCACTCTTTTTAAACAGTGCACTTCCTTTATATGTCATCGTATTTTTCGATGTAATCGGCGCACTGGTCGCTGTAGTTTTCCTTGCACCTATCAAAATAGAGCAGGCTAAGAGCCAAGTGCATGACGACATTCATCTCGTACGTGACCTCAAGGACGGCTGTAGGGCAATCGCAGGCATACCGGGTATGCTGGCCATACTTGTCGTCAGCGCACTGTACTGCATAGTGTATGCACCTGTCGGCACCCTGTATCCATATGTCGCCATGGTCTATTTCGGTGGCGGTGAATCGGGGGCTGCGGTAATCGAAATCATAGCTGCGGTCGGCTCTTTGCTCGGCTCGCTCGCTCTCGGTGCCTTCGGACATAAACTGCGCCCCTTGCTCGGCTTTCACGCCTCCATCCTTTGCTACGGACTTAGCTTGCTGCTGATCGGTTGCCTTAGTCCAAGCGGCATCATATACTTTGCTGTACTCGCCTTTTTTATGGGCGTGAGCATCCCTTTCTACTATGGCATCTTAAACGCAACTTTCCAAATAAAAATCCCAAACGAATATCTGGGCAGGGCTTTCACCGTAATGCATGCCGTTCAGGCATTGTCTATGCCCTTTAGTATGATGTTCTCCGGACAATTTGCCGACTTGATGGGCGCAAATGTCCTGTTTTTAATACTCGGCATATGTGCCGTCGCACTTGCAGTTATATCATACTTACTGCCGAGTGTGAAAATCGCTTTTTCACGCGATCAATAAAGGAGTCAAAAAATGGCAGATGAAACAATACTAAAAATCAAAGGTCTCTCTAAGTCTTTTGATAGTGTGAGCGTCTTTGAGAAACTCGATTTCGAAGTCAAGAAGGGTGAATTTATCACTATACTTGGCGCCTCAGGCTGTGGCAAGACGACATTGCTCCGTGCAATAGCCGGACTTGTGCCGTGCGAGGAGGGCGAAATTTATATCGACAACAAAGAAATCTCAAAATTGCCGCCAAATCGTCGTGGTGTCAGCATGGTGTTCCAAAACTATGCACTCTTCCCACACATGAATGTCGCAGACAACATTGCCTACAGCCTTAAACTTCGTGGTGAATCAAAGGAAGAACGGCGCACGGCGGTAGAGCGTGCATTGGCTCTTGTCGCTCTCGAGGGATATGAGAAGAGAATGCCGACCGAATTATCCGGCGGACAGCGGCAAAGGGTCGCTATTGCACGTGCCCTTGTCAGTCGCCCACAAGTCATGCTCTTAGATGAGCCTCTCGGGGCACTGGATTTGCAGCTTCGCCGGCAGATGCAAGTGGAGCTGAAACGCCTTCAGAAACAGCTTGGCATCACTTTCCTATACATAACACATGATCAGGAAGAGGCTCTGAACATGTCCGATATGATAGCTGTCATGCGTGCAGGGAAATTTGAGCAATTTGGGACTCCGGCAGAGATATATAATAGGCCTGCCACCGACTATGTCGCACGCTTTGTAGGCAACGCCAACCTTATTCCATGTACGATCATCGGTGTCGATGGCGATGAATTCATTGTCTCGCATCAAGGTGTAACACTCAGGGCAAGGCGTGATAATTGCCCGAAACAAGCAGGAGCCACGACCACTCTCTCATTGCGAAGCGAATACGTTGAATTTTGCACAGAAGGCATACAAGCACAAGTTGTCCAGAACAACTTCATTGGCGGTATGCTGTACATAACACTGCGCACATCCGACGGTCAAGAAATCGTTGCAAGTCGTCTCGGTCTTGACGTTGGTATGGAGATAGGAAGTGAAGTGCACATAAATTGGAACGCTCACAATGCGGGTCCCGTGAACTGCACGGGAGGTCTCGATGAAACATAAACTATGGCTACTTTTACTGCCACTTTATCTGTTCGTCCTCATTTTCGTGCTTGGGCCGCTACTGTACATGGTCTGGCTGAGTTTCCAGACGCAAGGTGACGGTTGGAATGTCGTAAATACATTCACGCTCGACAATTACCGTAATATTTTCGATCCGATATATATAGAAACCTTCATGCAGTCGTTCAAACTCGCCTTGACATCAACCGTCATAATAACCGCTTTAGGATACCCCTTCGGGTATATGATGGCAAGGCTCGAAGCTAAAGGTAAGCGCATTTTACTCATAGCACTGATGGTTCCGTTTTGGACAAGCAGTATCATCCGTATGTATGGTTGGATAATAATACTGCGCTCGGGCGGCACGCTTGACAGTGCACTTATGTTCCTTGGGATAATCGAAGAGCCACTGAAGCTGCTCTACACCTACCCGGCGGTCATCATGGGTATGGTATATGCCCTGTTGCAATTTATGATATTCGCCGTATATTCCAGTGCGGAAAAACTTGACTATAGCTTAGTCGAAGCATCTCGAACATTGGGCGCATCGAGACTTCGTGCCTTTTGCACCGTATCACTCCCGCTCACATTGCCGGGACTTATTTCAGGGATTGTTCTTACATTCGTACCATCGATGGGTCTCTTTTTCATCGCCGACATCCTCGGCGGAAACAAGGTCGTTTTGGTGGGAAGTTTGATTCAAGAGCAATTATTAAAAGCGCATAATCAGCCCTTCGCCGCCGCGCTCTCAGTCATGCTCATGCTTTTGACAACACTGCTACTCACCCTGTATCGCAGAGTGTCGAAGTCAAACGAACTGGAGGGACTGTTATGAGACGTGGAATTGGCACAGTCGGCATATTAGGGCGCAGTTACCTCTTTACCCTGACTGCTTTTATGTATCTACCCATCGTCCTTGTTATCATATATTCCTTTAACGGCGGACGCATCTCCACCATATGGGAGGGTTTTTCCCTCGACTGGTATGTGGAGCTTTTCAAGGACGAGGACATGTTTATCGCACTTAGAAACAGCATTGTACTAGCACTACTTTCAAGTTCACTCGCCGCAGTCATCGGTACATTGGGCGCAATCGGATTTTCAAAGTGTAAGCCCTTTGCCGGCAATGCGATACAGAATTTGACATTGCTACCCATTATGATTCCCGAAATAATCCTCGCCTTGGCATTTCTTGTCTTTTTCTCGCTGCTCGGACTGCCGTTTGGAATGACGACACTCGTACTTGCGCACAGCAGTTTTTGTATTCCTTACATATTCCTATTGGTAAAAGCTCGACTTGTCGGCTTAGATCCAAGCATTGTAGAAGCGGCACGTAACCTTGGCGCATCTGCCCCACGCGCTTTTTTTGATATCACTTTGCCACAGCTCATGCCGGCAATATTATCGGGTATGCTACTGAGTTTTGCCATGAGCTTTGACGATGTTATCATAAGCCTGTTTGTGACAGGCGTCGATGTTACGACACTTCCGATAAAAATCTACACCCAACTCCGCACAGGTATCACGCCTAAAATCAACGCACTTTGCACCATGATGCTCGTGTTTACACTGACAGTGGTCGCTTTATCACAGATAATAAATTCGTCTAAACAAAGGAGAAATTGAAAAATGAAAAAAATTATAGCACTACTCACAGTCGCTACCCTTAGCTTTGCACTGCTATCCGCCTGCTCATCAAACGATGCCGCAGACGATGCACCCGAGAGCACCCAAACTCTGAACCTCTACACATGGGAAGGTATGTTCCCCGAAGAAGTCCTGAGTGGATTTGAAGAAGAGACGGGCATTGAGGTCAACTACACGAGCTTCGACACAGGTGAAACTATGTTGTCTCGTCTGCAAGTGTCAGAGGGCGGCGACTACGACCTTGTTATCGTAGATGATTACATCATCGAAATGGTAATTCAAGAAGGCTTAGCACAAAAACTTGATAAGACTCTTATTCCAAACATTGTAAATGTAAATCCCCTATACCAAGGTCAATTCTTCGACCCGGAAGATGAGTACTCCGTCCCGCACGGCGCCGGCGTGCAGACTATCGTGTACGACCCAAGCCGTGTCGACATTGACATCAACGGTTACGAGGATCTATGGGACGAGTCCCTCGCCGACAGTGTTGGTATAATCGGAAACTATCGTGTAATAAACGGTATGGCTCTAAAAGTATTGGGCGAGAGTTATAACACAAACGACATCGCTACCATCGAAGAAGCCGGTGATTTGCTCGTGGAGCTCGCACCTAACATCAGACTCATCAAAGACGATAACCTGCAAGGCGATCTGCTTTCAGGTGAAGTTTCAGTAGCTGTCATGTACACAAGCATGGTGACACAGGCCCTAATGACAAACCCCGAGCTTGAAGTTGTGTACCCCTCAGAGGGTGTCGGCTTTGGCCTTATGGGAATGTTCATTCCCAGCCAAGCACCAAACGCATCTGCCGCACACCAATTTATGGACTATATCCTGCGTGCGGAAGTCGGTAAGCCTGCCGCAGAGTGGCTTGGATATTACAGCACTAACATTGCAGTCGATCCTCTGTTCGACGAAGCGACAAAAAGACTGCTAACACTTCCGGAGGAATTTCAAGATAACACTGAAATGATTCAGAATGTTTCACCCGAAGCGGACGAAGCACATTTAAAAGCTTGGACGGCTTTCAAGACAGCCGCCGGTCAATAAGAGCATTCTTCATAAAAAGACAGTTCGTCTCCTGCCCCATATGGGAAACAGGATACGAACTGTCTTTTTATTAGATAAATTAATGTCACGTCTTATAAGTGTCCAATTGACAAGAAGCGACATTTGTGGCAAAATATCAGAGGTACAATTTTTGGAGTGATACATTATTGATTATGATGTCACTCCTTTATAATGAGAGGGAATAGTATGATAACTTCTTTTTTAAGTCTAATGGGAGGCCTTGCCATCTTCATTTATGCCATGCAGTCTATGGGCGATGACCTTCAAAAAGCGGCAGGCAAAAAAATGATGCGGATTTTGGAGCTGCTTACCGGCATACCCATCATAGGAGTGCTTCTCGGCACAGTAATAACAATGGTCGTGCAGAGTTCGAGTTTCACCACTGTCATGGTTGTCGGCTTTGTCAATGCTTCTCTGCTCAACCTAAAGCAGGCAGTCGCCGTTATCATGGGTGCCAATATAGGTACAACCATAACCGCACAGCTCGTATCATTTAAAATAAATGAATACTGGTACGTAATCGCCGCAGTTGGCTTTATAATGTACTTCTTCTTTAAGAAAAAGCAAATTAAAAACAGCGGACACATAATGTTCTCACTCGGTCTACTACTTTTAGGCATGGTTTTGATGGGCAATGCCATGAAGCCTTTGAGCAACAGTCCCGAGTTTAGCGAGTTGATGCTACAGCTTAGCTTTAATCCTATCTTGGCACTGCTTACGGGTTTACTGTTTACGGTATTGGTGCAGAGCTCCTCTGCCTCTACAGGCGTGGTTATCGCTATGGCAAGTCAGGGTCTTATCAGCCTCGACGCCGCTCTGCCCATCCTTTTGGGCACAAATATAGGTACCTGCATTACCTCTGTTTTGGCGTCTATAGGCACAGGCACTAATGCTAAGCGAGCCGCTACCGCCCATGTTTTGTTTAACGTAATCGGCAGTCTTATCTTCATGCTGATTTTACCTTTATTTGAAACGGCCGTCTTAGCTGTTTCGCCTGAGGGCGATGTGGCACGCCAAATCGCCAATGCCCACACCATGTTCAACATTGCCGTTACCGTTATTTGCCTGCCCTTTATAAACTTATTTGTAAAGGTTGTATGTAAGATAATCCCCGGGCAAGACCAAGACGTGGTCAAGGGTGCGATTTATTTGGACTGGACTACTATCAACACACCCGACTTCGCCTTGGATTTGGCTAAAAAAGAAGTTATTCGTATGAGCGAATTGGCCGGCGAAAACTTAACCTTGGCCGCCGAAGGCTTCTTGGAGAAAGATGACAAGAAGCTCAGTAAGATGAAGTCGCAAGAGGAGATCGTCGACGAGTTGGAAGAGGAGATAAGCAGCTACTTATCCAAGGTGGCTCAGGCAAAACTGAGTGAAGCCGCCGCACAGCGCCTTAACGGTATGCTACACGCTATTAACGACATTGAGCGTGTCAGTGACCACGCCGATAACATCGCTAATTTAGCTCTGCACAGCCTTGAGGAAGGTTTAACATTCTCCGATGAGGCCATGGTTGAGATCAAAGAAATGTATCAGTTAACCGCAGACTGCTATGAATTATCTAAGCAAGCCTTTGTAGACGGCAAAACAGATACCATTGAACAAGTTTATCTTTATGAAACGCAAATTGATAAGATGGAAAACACCTTGCGCAACTCACACATCAGGCGCCTCAATCAGCAGATTTGCGACACTAAGCAAGGTATGGTATTTTTGGAAATTATTATCAACTTTGAGCGTGTGGGCGACCACTCCACAAACCTCGCTGACATAGCACAAAATATATTTTAATCAATAGCCTCTCGGCATAGACTCACTAGAGCTTAAGTATTCTATTAAAGATGGAGTGATTTTGTGGAAAGAAGATACTTTTGGAAGGTCAATGCAATGTTTTTGCCTCGTGAGGGTTTCAAAAAATTAGATGCTATGTACTGTTATGTTGAAAACAATGTCGTATACGAGTTCTTTTCAAACTACCGTATCGGACATGCGCACCATCCGTACGAGGGACCTAACGTCTTTAGTCCCGACCTCGCAACAGGGCCGATGTTTCAGTGGACGAAAAAAATTCGTTACGACGCCATCAATGACATATGGTATCCGTCGCCGAGCGCTTTCCTCGAGCGTGTGAAGCCCTACATGCCTTATAAGGAAAAATTTGCGAAAGAATATCGAGATTTTTTTGAAAACAGAAAGCGAGAGAGGGCAAACTTAGATTTAAGCGCAAAGCCGACCAAAGTACTGAGCCCCGACGAAAAGGCTAAACAAGAGTTAGACCGCATTATAGGCTCAAAAACTAAAAAGTAAAATTATAAGGCTGTCCCCGTAAGCGCTACGGGGACAGCCTTAGTTTTATCGACCGCTCAGTTTATCATTTAGTAGTTTTATTTTCCGTCTTTCGCCCAGCCACATAAGGAGGTAGACCACAGCGTAAATTACGGTAAAGCTTACAAAGACTGTCATGAGGTATTCCGAGTAAAACAGGGCAATGTTAACGGCGGTGACACAGGCGCATATGGCATAGTGAATGATACTGAGATACAAGGTTTTAAGGCTTTGGATTTCAAAGACCAGCGCCGATATACCGTAGACGGCGGAAGCGATAAGCCAAGCGAAAACTTGCTCGGTGATCTCGTTGAAGCCCAAGATAAGAACGAGGGATAATGTGGTAACGACAAAGCCTATGGCTAACCCCACAGATGTATACTTAATAATTTTCATATTTAAACCTCCAATATAGCATTTCTGAATTCTTTCATGTAAAATCTTGAGGCGATGAGTTTCTCATCGTTTCTCAGCGTGACGACGTAGTTTCCGCTAAACTCCGCCTCCAAGGATTTCACATGCCGTACATTGACCAAGAGACTTTTGCCTATCTGCACCATGCCTTGATTTCTGAAAAGTGCTATGATTTCGGATAAACTGTATTTGCACTGGAATTTGCCTCCACTCGTCGACGCAAAAACTTTTCTCTCACGCACCTCAAACATATAGATGTCTTTTATATCAGTAAGCAGTTCCTTGCTATCGTCAAAGACTATTAGCCTTGATGAGACATTGCCGTCTTTTATAAGTGAAATAATGCGTTGCACTTTACTGTCAGCGAGATTGCCTCTGATAATAACTTCCGTCTCCTCGTTTTGAACATCCTCTAAAATGATTTTCATGAGTGCGCCCCCCTTTCCTGACAATAATATAGCATAAGCCGAGACTTAAGTCTCGGCTTTAGGTCTAAGTGGTATAAATTTGTGTCTATGAGGTGCTCTCGGCTTTTTCGTCCGTCTTTTATAGCAGTCCCATTCTGTCGAGGATGACTGCAAGCTCGCCGAAGGTTACGGTATCGTAGAAATCCGAGCTTTGTATTATTCCCTGCTCTGTTATCTTCTCCCACGCCTCCTTGCCCCAGTCGGGTATATTCTCCTCGGCTTCGCCGCCCTCTAAGGGTATATCGAAATAGGCACACACGCCCTCGGCCAACACTTTTGCGAGCTTATCCCTATACTCCGAGGTCTCAAGCAAAGCGACGTCCTCCCTATTCGTATGGAAACCGCATTCTACGAGCACTGCAGGCATATTCGTATTTGCGAGCACTGTAAAACCTGCGTGATACAGCTCTGCGCCAAAGAGCAGTACCTCCGCTTTCTCAGCCGCATCTATTATATCCACTGCCAGAACATCTCTGTTTCCGCCCTCAGCATAGGTATACACGCACAAACCCCTCGGCTCACGCCAACCGCCACTTATTGCGTTCGTATGTATGCTCACGAAGGCATCTGCGCCTGCCGTATTTGCTATCTGCGCCCGCTCATTTAGTCCCACCGTTATATCTGCGTCCCTTGTCATTACGACCTCTATGCCCGCATCTATCAGTAAATCCCTTGTGCGCTGCGCCAAGTCTAAATTAAACTCATGCTCCTTGTACCTGCCGTCCGGCGACTGATTGCTCGTGTCCTCTCCGCCGTGTCCTGCATCCAAGCAGACGCTATATTGCGCAGATGGCACTTCCTCCGACACCTTGCTCTGTCCCCCGCCTTCCGGCCATACGCAGAGGTAGTTATAGATAAAGCGTCCGTCCGTGCTAAATTGCTTGCCCTCCGGTGTTATCATACAGGTTGAGCCACCGCCGTCTAAGAGCATTGCGTGCTCACAGTCTTGCATTTGACGCTGTGCCTCCCACGGGTCGCCCCATAGCGTGCGAAACACCCATGCACCGCTCTTTAACCTGCCGAAACAGGTGCGCCACGTCTCACGTGCAACGCCTGTACCGCTTGGTTTTAGATATATTTTCTCGTCTTTGTCATTAAAGCGCAGAGGTATAGTCGAAATAAAATTATCGTAGCTTGACATTTCACTGCTGTGCAGTACCGTCGGCTCTGCATCATCTGAGTTCCACGCAAAGCCCATAAGCGCCCAATCCTCGTCAGATAGAGTGACTCCGTTTACCCGACTGTCGCCCACCGAAAAGCCGCCGCCCGACCACCAATGCCCGTTCATTATCACGGGGCATCCCACACGTGCTTTGACTGCTTCTATGTCCTCGCCTTCATACGCTATGGCAATAGTCCACTTACTGGTCTTTTTTACTGTGTACTCCATGCTATCACTCCTCTCTGTAAAATATACGCAAGAAGTTGCCGTCGTACCGCAAGTATTATCGCAAGTTTCGACACTTTGCGAGATTGGCGGGCGTTGCAAATTGTGCTGTGTCGTGCTAAACTACTGTGTAGTATATTATATATTCGGAGGAACTGAAATGAAGCTTACATTCGAGGAAAAGGTACATAAGTTAGCAGATTTTATAAAGCAGTCAAAGAACACTGTATTTTTTGGTGGTGCCGGTGTCTCTACTGACAGCGGTCTTGCCGATTTTCGCAGTGCAGGTTCAGGTCTGTACAACGAATCAAATCCCTACAACTACCCCACGGACAGGCTCATGAGCCGTGAGTTTTTCAATGAGCACCCCAAGGATTACTTCCACTTCTACCGCACTAAGTTACTCGACCTCAGTGCTAATCCAAACAGCATACACTATGCCTTAGCCGAGATGGAAGCCGCCGGCAAGCTCGCCTGCATAGTGACTCAGAACGGTGATAACTTGCATCAACGTGCAGGCAGTAAAAATGTAATCGACCTACACGGCAATGTATATAACAACAACTGTATGGACTGCGGTAAGCCCTACCCTCCAGAACGTATCGCTGACTATGACGGTATCCCTTATTGTGATTGCGGCGGTATAATCGAGCCTAAAATCGTCATGTTCTCCGATATACCCGACGCTTATAATGTCGTCAACTCCGTGCGAGCTGTCAAGGGCTCAGAGCTCGTCATTGTGGGCGGCACGTCTTTGAAGGTGTCCACGGCATCACGGCTACTTAATAATCTGCGTGGCAAGCGTCTTGTCATCATTAACGCCGAGGAAACGCCTTACGATGCCCAGGCGGATCTCGTAATACACGCACGCTTAGCACCCGTCTTTGACGCACTCAAGGCATTGGGCGCTTGGTAGCGGTGCTACAAACTATTTTTTATTTGGAGATTAGACTATGGAAAAATATTTTTTCGAGGCTTTTGAGAATATGGAACGTTTAGGGCCGGGCGATGAGTCCTCTACCCTTAACGCTGTTAAATGTATCGACACTACCCGTAAAGTCAAAATATTAGATGTCGGATGCGGTGTTGGAACTCATTCATTCTTGATTGCAAACGCTTTTGAAAATGTCGAAATCACCGCTATAGATAATAGTCAAGACTTCATTGACAAGTTAAACTCGAGGGCTGATGAGTTAAATCTAAGCACCCGAGTAGTCGGCGTATGTATGTCCATGTTTGAGATGACGTTTGAGGACTGCAGTTTTGACTACATTTTTGCCGAGGGCTCTATATACATTGCAGGCTTCACAAACGGGCTTGCCGATTGGAAAAGATTATTAAAGCCTAAGGGTATGCTCATTTGCAGTGAGCTGAGTTGGATAACGGCTGTCCCCTCTGCTAAGCCGCAAATGTACTGGAACACAAATTATCCGCAAATCGCCGATATAGACACAAAGGTCAATCAAGCTAAAGAATCAGGTTATAATTTAGTGGAGTATTTTACTTTGCCTAAGCACGCCTGGACAGATAATTACTATGTACCCCTACAGCATAACCTCGATAAAATGAAGTGTAGGTACGACACAAATGAGGAAGCTTTAGAAGTCGTGGCCATCATACAAGATGAGATTGATTTATATACTCAGTTTGGGACAGAGTATAGCTATGTGTTCTATTTACTGCAACTAAACTGAACAAAGGAGTCTTTAATTTAATGAACATTAAACTCATTTTACCCACTCTTGAATACAAAGACAAAGTATTAGCCTACAAAGCAGATTTCATTAAAAATGGTGACAGCATGGACGGTACTGCCGGACTTTGGGATGCACAAACCTTTGAGGACTGGTTTTCGGCATGGCAGGATAATCTGTCCGAGGAAACGGTAAGGAGTGAGCTTGTGCCGGCTACTACGTTTTTGGCCGTGGACGAGGCTGATAACATTTGCGGCATGATAGATATACGGCACAGGCTAAACGAATACTTATTGAATTTCGGCGGACACATAGGCTACAGTGTCATAAAGGCGCAAAGGCGCAAAGGCGTGGCTACAAAAATGCTCGCACTTGCCTTAAATGAGTGCGTAAAGCTCGGAATATCGAAGGTTTTAGTCACTTGCGACAAAGGTAACATAGCCTCAGCAAGGACGATAATTAATAATAATGGTGTATTTGAAAACGAACTTGTGGAAAACGGCAAGATTACGCAACGCTATTGGATCACTCTTTGATTTTAGCGTCGCTGAGTGGGGGTGAACAAAATAAATTTTTTAAAAAACTTTGCTATTATATTAGTGTTAGGCTACACATTTGTGTTCTTTGGCGGGTGGATGCTCTTTGATTTTAGCAACAGTACTTTTTTGACAACTGCATCTTGCTCATTTGTTATTGCAGTAATTGTATCCACGTTCGACTCACAAGAAGAAAGAATTGAAAAGCTTGAAAAGAAAGTCAAAGAACTGGAGGAGAAAAGTAACTCCTCTTTATAAATCTGTATCACCCTACGGACGGAAAAGAGCCCTCGTGCTAATGCACGAGGGCTCTTTTATTATTTTGCATGTTTTAGTTCGGACTTTGACTTGTCACTCGTCTAACTTCAGTACCGCCAAGAAGGCCTCCGTCGGAATCTGCACCGTGCCAAGCTGGCGCATCTTCTTCTTACCCTCTTTCTGCTTCTCCAAGAGCTTCTTCTTTCTCGTTATATCGCCACCGTAGCACTTTGCGAGCACGTCTTTACGCATAGCCTTTACCGTCTCCCTCGCTATGACCTTGCCACCTATCGCCGCCTGTACAGGTATCTCAAATAGTTGTCTCGGCAAGTTCTCCTTGAGCTTCTCACAGAGCCTGCGACCTCTCGCATATGCCTTGTCCTTATGCGCTATAAACGACAAAGCGTCCACCTGATCGCCCTTTAACAACACATCTACCTTAACAAGCTCAGACGGCCTGTAGCCGAGTATCTCATAGTCCAAGGACGCATAGCCCTTAGTCCTCGCCTTTAAGGTATCAAAAAAGTCGTATATTATCTCGTTTAGAGGCATCTCATAACGCAACTCGACAAGCCGCGTGTCAAGGTACTGCATGTCCTTATACACAGCTCGCCTGTCCTGACACAAGGGCATTATATTGCCCACAAACTCGTTCGGCGTAATTATAGACACCGACACATAAGGCTCCTGCGACTCCTCTATGGAAGCCGGATTCGGATAGTTGTGCGGATTGTCTACCCTCAGAACCGTGCCATCCGTCTTTGTCACCTCATATATAACAGAAGGTAGTGTAGTCACAAGGTCTAAGTTAAACTCACGCTCCAAACGCTCCTGTACCACTTCAAGGTGAAGCATACCCAAAAATCCACACCTAAAACCAAAGCCCAAAGCCACCGAGGACTCAGGCTCGAAGGACAAAGCCGCATCATTTAGCTGCAGTTTCTCCAAAGCCTCACGTAAATCTGGGTACTTAGACCCATCCTCCGTATAAACTCCGCAATAGACCATAGCACGTGCCGGAGCATAACCCGGCAAGGGCTCAGCGCAAGGTCTCGCCACGCCCGTCACCGTATCACCGACCTGCGTGTCGCCCACGTTCTTTATGCTAGCCGTAAAGTAGCCAACCTCGCCCGTACCGAGCACGTCACAGGGCTCATAGCCCAAAGGACGTAGATGCCCCAGCTCCAAAATCTTATACGTAGCGCCCGTCGCCATGAGCTGTATCTCCATATCACGCTCTAAACGACCCTCCATCACTCGGATCATGACCACCACGCCACGAAACTGGTCGTACTGACTGTCAAATATAAGCGCACGCAAGGGCGCAGTCTCATCACCGGGAGGCGAAGGCACCTTCGAAACTATCTCATCGAGCACAGCCTGTACGTTCAAGCCGCTCTTTGCCGATATCTCTGGCGCATCCTCGGCCGCAATGCCTATGATATCCTCTATCTCCTCCTTCGTGCGCTTCGCGTCCGCCGCCGGAAGATCTATCTTATTTATTACAGGTAAGAGCTCTAAATCGTGGTTTAAGGCAAGGTAGGTATTCGCCAAAGTCTGCGCCTCCACGCCCTGAGAGGCATCCACCACAAGTATAGCGCCCTCACAGGCCGCCAAAGAACGGCTGACCTCATAGTTAAAGTCCACATGCCCCGGCGTATCTATCAAGTTGAGCGTATAGGTCTCACCGTCCGCCGCCTTATAGTCCATGCACACAGCTCGTGCCTTTATCGTTATGCCACGCTCACGCTCTAATTCCATATTGTCTAGAAGCTGATCTGCCATCTCTCGCTTCTCAACCGCCCCACATAGCTCTATGAGCCTGTCCGACAGTGTCGATTTGCCGTGATCTATATGCGCTATTATAGAAAAATTCCGTATGTTTTCCTGCTTTATCATGCATTCACCTCTGTGCGTGTGTATTCCTTGTGTAAACGGCTAGCTCGTTCTGCCAGCTCTATTAGTTCCTGTGTCAAGGCGCCCAGCTCCTCGCGTTGACCAACACCCTCAGGTGCATCACTGCGCCCTAACATATAGTCCGCCGACACTCCGTAATAGTCGCAGGCCTTGCATATAAACGCCAAGCCCGGCTCTCTCGCACCGTTTTCGTAATGCGACAACAGCGCCTGACTTATACCCAAGTCCGCCGCCGCACGACGCTGACTCAAGCCGGACGCTCTCCTTAATGTTGATAATACGTTTGAAAATGCTCGAGACATAATCATCCCTCCATTTTTCTTAGTTCTATCTCTGATAACAGAGTGTATTATACAGACCTTTATGCTATTTGTAAATATATTTTTTTGTTTTTATCCATTCTTAGCTTGCTTTGTTTGACTGACGGTGTTAATATATTGACGAATTTAGTCTGTTTGCGGATTTTCCGCATTAAACAATTATATAAGGAGTGTATATTCATGTTTGGAAAGTTCATTGAAATTTTAAAAGCAAATCCCAGAAAGATAGTGTTCACGGAGGGCCATGACCTTCGCATTTTGGAGGCGGCAGCACGTCTCAAGGCGGACGGTTTCTTGACGCCTGTACTCGTGGGCGACGAGGCTCTTGTTACGAAAACTGCGGCAGATGCAGGTTTCGATATAGAAGGGCTGACCATACTCAACCCTGCAAGCTACTCTGATATGGATAACATGGTTAAAGCTATGTTCGATCTTCGTAAGGGCAAGATGAGTGAGGAAGACTGCCGTGCTGCACTTCAAAAGGGCAATTACTTCGGTACTATGCTCGTCAAAATGGGCGTGGTAGATGCTCTGTTGGGCGGTGCTACATACACAACAGCCGACACGGTACGCCCTGCTCTACAGCTCATAAAGACAAAACCAGGCAGCAACATCGTCAGCTCCTGCTTTATCATGGTCAAAGACGATGAGATGCTCGCTATGGGTGACTGTGCAATAAACATAAGCTATGAGGACTCCTTAGATAAAGAGGGTAAGGTCACGGTCAGTGCCGCTGAAAAGCTCGCAGAATGTGGCATAGAGTGCGCACGCACGGCGGAAAAGTTCGGCATAGACCCCAAGGTCGCATTCTTAAGCTACTCAACTAAGGGTAGCGGCTCAGGTCCTGCGGCTGATCTTGCTCGCAATGCTTGCGCCATCGCTAAGGAGCGTGCACCGGAGTTTGCCATAGACGGCGAAATGCAGTTTGACGCCGCCGTGTCACCTGAGGTCGGTCAGCTGAAGTTCCCCGGCTCTAAAGTGGCAGGTCAGGCGAACACCTTCGTATTCCCCGAGATACAGTCAGGCAACATCGGCTACAAGATAGCACAAAGGCTCGGTGGCTACGCAGCCTTCGGTCCTATCTTGCAGGGCATAGGCGGAGCTGTTAACGACCTCTCTCGTGGTTGTGACGCCGAGGAAGTCTACAGCATGGCTATCATCACTGCAGGCATGATATAGCTTGTCTGGCGAAAAGGGGAACACCCTCGTTCAAATTGAACGAGGGTGTTCCCCTTTTTCGCCAATTATGGGGTTCTCGGCTTGCGTCTATTTTGCAAACGTCAACTATAATCAGTTATTATTTTTGCTGAAAATGTCGTGCCTGTTGCAAGCTTAGTCTGTATATAGTACTACTGTCCCTTGATAGTTTTAAGACAATGTGCTATAATTTGCCTACTTTGTGTTTTTACACATCAGTTTGAGTATTGGAAGGAGTATTACTATGGACATGAACGAACTCATGAAAAGAGTCGAGCGCCTTGAGGCTATCGAGGCTATCAAGAAAATTCAGGGACAGTACTACCGTTGCTTAGACACCAAGGCTTGGGACGAGCTAGGTGAGTGCTTTGCACCCGAGTTTAACACCGCTTTCTCCGATGGACGTCTTGTATTCACTAAGTGGGAGGATTTGAGAAACTTCTACGAGGAGAACATGGGCGTTGGCAAGCAGATTTCACAGCACAACGGACACACTCCCGAGATAGAGCTCACAAGTGATACCACAGCTACCGCTAAATGGTATTTGCACGATTACCTCATCATCCCTCCGCACAACTGGGGTATCAGAGGTACTGCTATATACAACATCAGCTACGTAAAGACCGATGACGGTTGGAAGATCAAGACCATAGGCTACAACCGTATATACGAAGAGAGCTGGAGCCGTGCTGACTACAACAAGCGTAAGATCACCGAGAACATGTTCGACAAGGACCTCGGCCATCAGGGCGCTGTTCGCACAGACGGCAGCAAGTCCTAATTAATTTAAACTGAAAATAGTCTGTCAGACAAGAATGTTTGACAGACTATTTTTATACCGCTATACTCGTAGGGAAGGGGCTTCGTGCCCTCCCGAAATTTTTCTTTGAAAAACTTTTTGTTTTTGTGAGTTTTAGTTGGGGCTTCGCCCTGCGTGTTTTTAAAACAGTGTTGTCAAGCCTATACCTATCAGCACAAGGCCGCCCGCAAATTCCGCTTTCTCAGGCGATATCCACCGCAACTTACTACTGGCAAGTGCTCCGAAAAAACACATCACATATGTAACTGCGCCTATGACAATGCATGCAGGTAATAAGTTTATGTCCATGAACGTAAACGATAATCCAACCGCGAGTGCATCTATACTCGTTGCTAGTGCGAGTAGTAGCAATCTGCCGTGTGATAAAGTCACCATGGCTTCATCCGCATCATCAGGGCGGCGTGACTCGTATATCATACGTCCGCCCACAAAACATAGAAGAAAGACACTGAGATAACGCCCATACTGCATTACATAGCCGCTTACACTGCTACCTAATAGATATCCAATTAGCGGCATGAGAAACTGTGCTATTGAGAAGTAGAGCGCCATGAGCAAGGCATGGCGTGCTAAGAAGTTTTTTATACTCAATCCGTTAGTTACAGACACTGCAAAAGCATCCGTACCCAAACTGACAGCTATTAAAAATACTGAAAACATATATCCTCCGAGGTGAAAAATGGATTTTGAAACTTATATGAAAGAAGCTCTGTGCCAGGCCGAAAAGTGCCTACTCAGTTGCGATGTGCCCGTGGGCTGCGTTATAGTCACAGCCGATGGTAAAGTTATAGGGCGAGGTTATAACAAACGAGAGGCGCTCACCGATGCAACCGCACACGCCGAGGTGCTCGCCATACGTGAGGCATGTACTACCCTCGACAGCTGGCGACTCGACGACTGTACACTATTCGTGACCTTAGAGCCCTGCGCCATGTGTACAGGTGCTATAATTAATGCACGTATTCCACGAGTCGTCTACGGCGCAAAAGAGCCTAAGACCGGCTGTTGCGGCTCTGTTATAAACCTTTTCGAGGAGCGCTTAGCGCATAAGCCTGCCATTTACGGCGGTATATGTGAGCACGAATGCTCCGAAATTTTGCGTAGCTTCTTTAATAATATGCGCAAAGAACAAGCTTAACTACCTATCATACTAAGTCTCTGCTATCATAATGTGAAGGCAGAGACTTTTCATATATTTCACGCTATTCTAACATACATTTACCGCTTTGTTAATTCTTTTTTTATTAAAAACAATTCTCCCTACCACTTTTCCTTATTTTATATAAATATTTATTTTACATTTTCCTTATTACTGTATTTTTATTTGACCTTCTCTTTACTTTGCGAGACTTCCGAACTTTACTTGCCTCTCACTATAATAAAGTGCAAAAAACATTTGGGAGGAAAAAAGAACATGTTTAAACTCAAAAAAACGTTCCAAAAAACCCTGTCATCCGCACTCGCAGCAGTGCTGACGCTCAGCTTGGGAGCTGCGCCACTCAGCGCTTTTGCCGTAGACCCCACAGAGCTTTTGACAGAGCCTTACCTACAATACGCCCAAGACACATCTGTGTACGTTGTGTGGTACACAGAGACTGAAGGCAGTATCAATCAGGTTATGCTCTACGAAAACGGCGAGAGCGAAGGTGTAACACGTACCTTAGATGCTACTACCACGCAGATGTCACGTATGCGCCAAGACATATCCGGCGCCATGACTGACCGTGATATCTATCGTCACGAAGCACTTGTCTCAGATCTTCCCCTGTTTTATGACGACAGTGATAAGGTGCCCTACAGCGTCACGAGCGACAGTGTCACAAGTGATATATACACTCTACAGGCAAACGCTCAAGAAGGCACAGACATGAACATTCTGTTCACCTCTGACAGCCAACTGAAGAATATGACAGCTGCCAACATGCAGAAGATAGTAGATGAGTTTGGCGAGGGCTACATAGATGCTATATTCTTCGCCGGCGACCTTGTCAATGTCCCCGACGCCGCAAACGAGTGGTTTGATGATGCCGGCGGCGGAGCTTTCTTCCCCAGCCTACAGGGTACAGCAAGCAAGGAGCTGGACGGTGTTACATACACCGGTGGCGCCATAGCGCAGTACGCACCCCTCTACTCAGCCATCGGCAACCACGAGGTCATGGGTAGATACGATGTGGGTAAATCTACCGTAAGTGCGGAGTTTAACGACCCTACAACAGTGGCGTACGCCGAAGCTCTGTACGAAAGAGATAAGGCCACAATTAACCCCACAGATGACCCCGCTATCAAAGAAGCCTTCATTCAAGATAACTCCTTTAACACCGTTTCCTACGAAGAGCTCTTCACACTGCCCGAAAGCGAGGACGGCGGCGAGCGTTACTACGCCACTACCGTTGGTGATGTGCGCCTCGTCACCTTGGAAATTACACGCATTTGGAGAAACAATGCAGTCGGCTCTGCCAGTAAGTACTCCGAGCCTTTGGGTGTAACCGATGAACTCGATTCTTCACGTGGGTTCGGCACACACATCTTCGAGTCTATAGAGATGGGCAGCGAGCAGTACAACTGGTTAGTAGGTGAGCTAAATAGCTCCGAGTTCCAAGACGCCGAGTACAAAATTATCATGTTCCACCACCAGTTCCACTCGCTGGGCGGAAATGTCATCCCCGCATACACAGATCCCGTAGAAGAAACCATATCGGTCGACCCCGACGGAGATGGTACTTTCGAAGACCTCATTATCTACACCTATCCGCTTGAAGATGACCAGATGGTCGGTATAGAGCCCCTACTCGAAGCTGCTAACGTTGACCTTATACTCAATGGTCACTCACATCTCTGGAACCGCTTTGAAACAGAGAGCGGTATGAACATCCTCGAGACATCCAACGTAGGTAACACTTACAATGCGTTCTTGGATACGAAAAGCCGTACAGGCTCCGCGCCCTCGGCATTTAGTACCACAAATGCGTACAATGATTACGCAAGCTATTGGGACGCCGATGACTACGTCCTGCAAGGCGACCCCTATGGTCTCTCCCCCGTAATGCCCACTAATCCATACGAAGACAACCCCTACATCATGAGTAACACCGTAACAGCCTTCACCATCTTCAATACAAGCTCCGGCATGGTAGACAGCTACTACTACGATACCACTGACGCCGACAGCGATGTTATAAAGTTCGATACGTTTGACATACGCAAAGAAAGCACTGAAATATCCGATCCGAGCGGTGACCTCAAGAAGGTGGCTGGCTACTCCACAGGCTACTCCAGTGAGGACGGCGGTGTCGCTGAAATCGTGGCATATAACTCTGACAACGAGAGCATCTACCTCGTAAACGGTAAAGAGCAGATGATAGATATAGTATCTCTCGAAAGCGTTACGGGCGCTACCCTCAATCAGACGCTCAGTCAAACGAAGCGCATAGATGTCACAAACATGATAAGCGGCTTCACGGTCGCGGATATCACGAGTATTAGTGTGAACACGGAAAACAAGCTTGTTGCCGTTGCCGTACAGGCAGACAGCTACACCGCTAACGGTAGGGTCTTACTCCTCGACTACGAGGGTAACTACGTCGCTGATTACGAAGTCGGTGTACAGCCTGACATGGTCACATTCTCCACAGACGGACGCTATGTGCTCACTGCAAACGAAGGTGAACCGAGAGATGGATACACCGCCCCAGCAGTAGATCCCAAGGGCTCCGTGACTATAATCGACCTAAGTGCAGACACCGTTACTCCGAACACCGTCACCTTTGATGCTTGGGACGCTCAAAGAGAGGCGCTAGTTTCAGAAAATGTTTTGATAAAAACAGGCATGAACCCCTCTACAGATTTTGAGCCCGAGTACATAGTCATATCCGCTGACTCCACAAAAGCCTATGTAGCACTTCAAGAGGCAAACGCAATTGCTACCTTGGACATAGCTTCCGCAAGCTTTACGGATATCTCAAGTCTCGGCTTTAAAAACCATAAGATAGACGGCAATGAGATTGACGTGGTAAAGGATGACGAGATAGATATTAAATGGGAGAATTTGCACGGCGTATACATGCCTGACGGTATATCCATCTATGAAACAGGCGGCAAAACCTATCTACTGACCGCTAACGAAGGCGATGCAAGCGAATGGGGCGACTATATTAACGAAATCGAAATACAGATAGAAGGCGAAGACGTAAAAGTACTCGACAAAAGCGTAATGGACGGACTGCCTACAGGCGGCGAGTTTAAAGATAGCGACAACTTCATTTTCGGCGCACGCTCCTTCTCTATATATGAGGTCTCGGACAGCGGTTTAACTCAGGTATTCGACAGTGGTTCAGATTTCGAAAAAATTACTGCAGAAATGTTCCCTGATAACTTCAACGCCTCAAATGACGATAACGACACAGACGATCGCAGCGATAACAAAGGACCCGAGCCCGAGAACGTAACCGTCCAGACCATAGGCTCTAATACCTACGCCTACATAGGACTCGAGCGCATCGGAGGCGTTATGATGTACGACATAACAGTCCCTCAAAATGCTGTGTTTGTAGACTACATCAACACTCGTGACTTCAGCGTTGATTTCCTTGACAAAGACGAACTGCCCGTAGGTGTCGGAAGCGACGAGACTGTCCAAGCAACACAGGGCGATATTTCCGTTGAGGGTATAGTTGCGGTAAGTGACGATAACAGCCCTACAGGCAAGCCGCTCGTCATCACTGCTAACGAAGTATCCGGCACAATAGCGGTCTACCAGCAGGGTGAACTGAACGCCACTCCCTCCACAGGCAATAGCTCCTCAAGCGGTAGCGGTACAAGCAGTGACATTGATACCGAAATCAGCTCGGGCGACGACATTGACAGTGCAGATCTTCAAAATATTATTGATGAAGGCGAGAGTTTGACCGTAGCAGGACAAGAAAATGTGTCAGTTACTTTCGACACCGAAGCTATAGAGGCAATTCTGGCAGCGGCCGGCACTGAAGATGTCAAAATCGAAGTTGCGGAAGTTGACAGCAATACCCTCACAGACAGTCAAAAAGAGCTCGTAGGCAGCAGACCCGTATATGAGTTCACAATCCTGGCCGGCGACACTGAAATCACCGCTTTCGGAGACGGTGCGGTGGAAGTCAGTATCCCCTACGCACTGCAGGACGGTGAAACCGCAGAAGGCCTTGTGGTTTGGTACTTAGCCGACGATAACACTATTGAAAAAATTCCTTGCACTTACAGTGATGGCATTCTAAAATTCACCACCAAGCATTTCTCGCTCTACGTAGTAGCCTACGAAACACCCGCCACTTCCGGCTTTGATGATGTAGCCACCGACGCTTGGTACTTCGATGCGGTAAGCTACGCTGTAAGTGAGGGACTGTTCACAGGAACAAGTGATAATAGTTTCAGCCCCGACACCGCCATGACACGTGCCATGCTCTGGACCGTTCTTGCTCGCATGGAGGGCATAGACACTCAAGGCGGAGACTCTTGGTACACCAAGGGTATGGAATGGGCCGTTTCCACGGGTATTTCAGACGGTACTAACCCCGACGGAAATATCACACGTGAGGAGCTCTCAACCATGTTGTATCGCTACGCACAAAGTCCTGCCATAACAGCTGTCGAGCTTCCCTTTGCAGACGCTGAGAATATAGCAGACTGGTCGTACGACGCTATGCTCTGGGCTGTCTCCAAACAGATCATCAGCGGTATGACTCAGACGGAAATCCAGCCACAAGGCGAGGCTACAAGAGCTCAGGTAGCTACAATCTTAATGAGATACACGCAAGACTAACACAGCTATGTAGGGCACGCTATTTGCGTGCCCTACATTTTCAAGAGATTAATCGTATAAAAAAAGCACGGTCTCGTAATGAGACCGTGCTTTCATGTGTTATTGTTTTTTCTTACGCGCTGCCGCTTCTCTCATGCTTTTAGGGAAAATGTTCTCTATAGGTGAACCGCCGCCCGTCCACGCATAGCCTACGCCATACAGCACAGCCAACACCACAAATGACGGGATAGGCCCCAACGTACTGCCGAGTATGTCAGCAGACACAAAGACAAAGCCTAAAAACAGAAGCATAATGCCCACCACGATGAGCCATTTAACCCATTTTTTCATGCTTACTTATCCAAGCAGCCGGGGTTTGCAGCTATGAACTTCTTGTTCTTTATGTTACCGATGATGATAACAGGAACAACGATAACTACTAGCGATAGGTAGCCGTCGTAACCGTAAAGCATGGTAACAATCTGAGTGATTCCCAAGAAGGATATCGCCATGCAGATACCGATGATAAGGCCGCCAACGATGACCTTTCTTACCTTATCGTTAGTTATTGTCTTAGGCATTACATAGCCCTCGAAACGAGCGATCATTGTGTATATAAGTGTTACACAAGTAGAAACCGATGCGCAGAACAGTAGGATAGAGTACATAGCTATAAGCCAGTCCCAACCGATAGTCTGACACACGAAAAGGTTCGGGATGCTTGCGCCGGCAACGCCTGCCGCCTGTGCAGCAGATATTTCCGGATACCAACCCAATAGCATTAGGCCGGAAAGAGCGAGCATACCACCGTTCATTATAGCGCCGAGTATAGCAGCCTTCTTAACGCCCTTCTGGTTAAGAGTTGTCGCTGCGGATATCATCGCAGGAATAGATACACACTGGAATGCAGCGTATATGATAATACCACGCCAGATACCGTCGCCTACATCTACAGGCGGTGTTGCAAGTGCTGTCGCTACTACGTCTGTACGCTGTGACAAACCAACGACTATCATAACACCTGCGACTATAAGGATTGCTGTTGAGAGGAATGTTGATGCTGCTATGATTAGCTTAACACCAAAAATAGATAGCAATATAAGTATTGCAACAATTATGAAGCTGGAAAGTAAGGAAGGCAGTCCAAAGTTGCTCACGAGCAAGTTTGCCGCACCGGATATAGCCGCAGCAACCGCTGCCAAAATGATGATTATGTAGAACAATTCAAATGTCAGCTCTAGCTGAGGATACGGTTGCCATAGCTCGCGGAATCCGTCCTTGTAGTTGTCTATGCCGCGCAAACGACAGAAACGCATAATTACAAACATTACGTACGCCAATAGTCCCATGGATAGGATCGGGAACACCGCTGCTGTCCAGCCATACTTAACAAAGTAGCTGACTACCTGTGCACCTGTCGCAAAGCCTGCGCCAACGTGCGTGCCGAACCACACGGATGCAACTGTAAATGCTGCTAACCATGTGCCTCTTGTGATTGTTTTTTCGTTCATTCTTCTTCCTCCTTTTTATTGGACCTACTTTTCCTCCCACAACACCTTTTGTAAGGCATCTTGCAATCCATAATAGTTGATATTTACTCACATGTCAAGCAAATATGTACATTCCATGAATAGACACATTGTTTGTTAATTAATTATCGGGAAAAGTATACAAAATTATTATTCGTATTTCTATTTTACTTTTATCATTTTATTTAGTAAAATAAACAGGGTATTTGCAAAAAAGTGTGCATAATTTGATTATATGCGTTTGTTGTGGTAAAGTATCTTTGCAGATTAGCGGTTTAAACTGCACTTGTAATTAATTATGCGCCCCGAGTCATTATTATGTTCACGGAGGCTTAATATGAACAGAGAAAAACTAGAGACCTATTTGTCCGGCAACCCCTTTGCAAAGCTTAGTGAGGTCGTCACGAAACTCCTATACGACGAAATCATCGAGTTGGGGCTACCGCCGAGATCTAAAATCAATATTAACCAAATCGCCTCGGACTTCGGCATATCTCGTACGCCGGTAGCGGAGGCTGTTAATCGTCTGCGCTCCATCGGCTTCGTCGAGACACACGATAACATGAGTGGCTTCTTCGTCGCTGACATTAACTTACGTGACATGATGGAGCTCTATGACGCAAGATCGGCTATAGAATGTGAAGCGGCGGCTCTATGTGCTCAGCGCATCACGCCCGAGGATTTGCTTAAGTTAGAAAATTTAACAACGGACTTTAAGCGCGCCATAAACACTCTCGATTCAGCTTCTTTATTAGAGTCGGACATGGCATTTCACCGTCTTATTGTCGAAGCATCGTTGAATAAATATCTTCTGCGCAGCTACAACGAAATTGCGCCGAACCTAATGATGTATCAGCGCTCTTGGATATCACCTATGAAATCCGGTTCCGAAAATCCTTGGCTGTCACAAATTTTGCATCAGCACGACGCCATTGTATCTGCTATTAAATTGCATTTACCCGGTCTCGCACGTGAGGCGATGACCGATCATATAAAATCCAGCCTTAGCTTTTTTGCCTACTCGGGAAGCTCCGACGAGACCCTGCTTAATTTAGGACGTCGCTCAGATCGTGACAAGTCAAAAGGGAGGAACGCATAGATTATGAAAATTGCTATGATAGGCTCCGGCGCCGCTGGTTCCGTCTTCGCCGCTTATTTAAAGCTCGGCGGTGCAGACTTATACCTTGTCGACCGCTATAAGGCGCATATGGATAAAATATCCGCTGACGGACTCATTTTCAACACCCCTGACGGCAGCTGTAAAATTGATGGATTTCACACCGCAGCCACTGCGTGCGATTTACCTGCTATGGATATTGTTATTATAATGGTGAAGGCGACACAGACTGACGATATCATGCCTGATGTGATGAGTTGTGTTGGGGAAAATACTGTCATAGTGTCCCTACAGAACGGTTTGGGCAACGAGGAAGTCCTTGAAAAGTATGTGCCTGCCACTCGCATTATGTACGGTGCCGGTGTAATCGGCACGGAATTGCGTGGCCCCGGTGAGTGTGTGTCGAAGCCGGAGGATGGGATACAGATGTTCTTCGGAGCATACAAAAAGAGTGATAACACCGACAGAGTCGGTGATTATCTTGCAGAATGTTTCAATAAAGGCGGATGCAAAACGAGCTTTGAGACCGATGTGCGCAGCCTACTTTGGAAGAAAGCCGTTACCAATTCCGGCTATAACGCCCTGTGCTCTGTCACAAGGCTGAGGGTACGTGAGGTTATGGACGATGAGTACGGCATGGCACTCATGCGTCAGGTTTGGCGTGAGGGCGCTGCTGTTGCCGAGGCTTTGGGTGTGCATGGCATACTCGAACTCGTCGAAGCGGATATTGAAAACTTACGTGCAAATTTGGGTGACTACTACCCCTCCATGGCACAAGACTCCGTCATACATAAGCGTCAGACGGAGATAAGTGTGTTAAGCGGTGCAATCGCACGCTACGGTGCACGATTGGGTATCAGTACACCTGCAAACTCAGTATTGGCTCAGGTAATCTCTGCTATCGAGGGCAATTACGACAATCAGTACAAGGCTTAGAGCGTCCTGTCAAGTTGACTGAGTTTTTATTTATTTTATATTTTAAGTCGGGGCTCTGCCCCAAGACCCCACGATTTTTTGAAAAAAATCGAGAAAAACTTTTAGCGCGGCTTCGCCCCTAAAAGTTGAGAAGGGTGGACTCCGCAACAAAACAGTCGCAAATTAAATTTAATATAAAACGAGGAGGAAACTAACATGAAAATGGCAATGATCGGATCCGGCGCGGCCGGTAGCGTATTCGCGGCATATCTGCGCATGGGTGGCGCTGATCTTACTCTGGTGGACCCCTATAAAGAGCACATGGATAAAATTGCGAAGGACGGTCTTGAGTTTGTTATCTATCCCGACACTAAGTACCACACCACAGGCTATAAAACCGCTTACACCTGTGATGATATCGGTGTAATGGATATAGTCATGTTTATGACTAAGGCTACTCATCTCGAGCAAGCTATACAGAACGCTAAGCCCTGCATAGGCCCCAACACCGTATTGGTATCGCTCATAAACGGTCTAGGTAACGATGATAAGCTCCTGAAATACTATCCGGCAAGCCGCTGCATGATAGGCTCGGGCGTTATAGGCACCTTCCTCGACGGCCCCGGTAAGTGCGTGTCCACACCCAGCGAAGGCATCATCATGAACTTCGGTGCTATAGAGAATAACGATGTTACTGTAGCTGCAGGTAAGTACCTCGAGAAGTGCTACATAGACGGTGGCTGTAAGGCTAAGTTCCACGACGATATCATGCCTTCCCTGTGGAAGAAGATCATCGTTAACTGCACGGTTAACACCGTTTGTGCCGTTACTCGTTTGAAGATAGGTGAAGTTGAGAACGATCCCTACGGTAAACAGCTGTTCCGTCAGGTTATCAGCGAGTGCGTCAGCATAGCACACGCTAAGGGTGTTAGGCTAAGTGAGAAGGAGTTCCTTGATGTGGACTTCCACCACATAGTGACAAACATAGCTGACTACTACCCGTCAATGGCTCAGGACATGCTTATAAAGAAGCTGCCCACAGAGATAGACACTCTAAACGGTGCAATTTCCGATTACGGCAAGCAGTTTAACGTCCCCACTCCCACTTGTGACGTACTCTCCACTGTTGTACGCTGCATACAGGGCAACTACAATAACCAGTACAAAGAGCCTACTAACTAAATTATAAAGCAGAGGTAAACGCCCTATGAAAAAATATATAGTCATGATAGGTAACTATGGCAGCGGCAAGACGGAGCTCTCGCTCAATTTCGCCATGAAGGCGGCGGCAGAGGGTAAACGTGTCGAGGTCATAGATTTGGACATCGTTAACACCTACTTCCGTTTATCCGATAGAATTGATGTTTTGGGCAAGGACATCAGAGTGGTATCACCTAACTTCATCGGTAAGAACGTTGAGGCTTTGTCCGTACCTGCTGAAGTTGCATCGGCGTTTACGCTTGACTGGGATCTTGTTATTTTTGATGTTGGCGGCGACCCTGCCGGCGCTACGGCTCTGGGTCGCTACCAACGTGACTTTCTCTCTTTGCCTGAGGGTAGCTTGAGTGTCTACAATGTAGTCAACGCAAAGCGTCCCATGTCCGATACTCCCGAGCGTATAATTAAGCTCATGGAGGACATGGAGTATTATTCAAGACTTAAGGTAACGGGCTTTATAAACAATACGAATTTATCTACACTGTCTTCAACGAGCGATTTAGGTGACGGCTATGACGCGATACGCGGCGCTTCCGAGCTTGCCGGCATCCCCGTGGCGTTCACCACAGGCCGTGAGGAAAATTTAAATGCGTTCTTGTCTGAGGAGCGTGACCCTAAGTTTATAGGTCAACCCATGGTGGTGAAGACCTACATGCACAGAGATTGGGAGTCATTTACTACTAAAGGACTCTAAATCATATAATAATCAAAGAAAGAGGTATCGAAATGGTAAAGTTCACTGTTTACGAGGATATTTGTAAGGGCTGCCAGCTCTGCGTTAGAGCATGTCCGAAAAAAATCCTCCAACTTTCACCGACGAAGATCAACCCCAAGGGTTATCACCCTGCTGAGATTACCGACGAAGCGGCTTGCATAGCTTGTGCTGCTTGCGCTCGTACATGCCCGGATATGGCTATCCGAATCGAGAAAGTTTAGGAGGGAAATTTATTATGGCATTAACTCTAATGAAGGGCGCCGAGGCCATAGCAGAAGCAGCAGTAAGAAACGGTTGCCGCTATGTTTTCGGTTACCCCATAACTCCGCAGACGGAGATATCTGAGTACCTGTCCGCACGTATGCCCGAGGTCGACGGCTGCTTCTTGCAGGCTGAGAGTGAGGTAGCAGCTGCGAACATGCTCTACGGTGCTGCAGGTACAGGTTACCGCAGCATGACCACCTCTTCCAGCCCCGGTATCTCTCTTAAGCTTGAAGCTATTTCCTACATAGCCGGCGCAGAGCTACCCTGTGTTATCATAAACATCATGCGTGGTGGCCCCGGCCTCGGTAGTATACAGACCGGTCAGGGTGACTACTCTCAGGCTACTAAGGGCGGCGGCCACGGCGACTATCGCCTCTTGGTTCTCGCTCCTGCTTCCGTTCAGGAAACTGTTGACATGATGGGCTACTGCTTCGATCTTACTGAGAAGTATCGTGTTCCCGTCATGATCCTCGGCGACGGTATGATCTGCCAGATGATGGAGCCTGTTGAGCTTCCTGAGATGAAGGAAATCAAGGTTGACTACAAGAAGATGGACTGGGCAGCTAACGGTAAGCGCCCCAGTGCAGATCACAAAAAGGCTAACATCAACTCTCTCTACATTGAGGTTGAGGAGCTGGACGAGCTTAACGAGCGTCTACAGGCTCAGTACCGTGAGATAGAGAAGAACGAAGTTCGCTACGAGGCATACAACCTTGAGGGTGCTGAGATAGTCATCACCTCTTTCGGTACTACTGCTCGTATCTGCAAGGCTGCTATAGATGAGCTGAAGGCTGAGGGCATAAATGTCGGCTTGATCCGTCCTATCACTCTCTTCCCCTTCCCCTCTGAGGCTGTTTACAATGCTGCAACTGCGCCCGGCGTCAAGGCTGTCTTGGACGTTGAGCTCAATGCAGGTCAGATGCTTGAGGATGTAAAAATTGCAATTAACGGTGCCCAGAAGATAGAGTTCTGCGGCCATTACGGTAGCCATGTACACAGTGCAGAGGAAATCGTAGAGAAAATAAAGAGCATGAGGGAGGGCTTATAAATGGCAGTCGTATTTGAAAAGTCAACAATGATCTCCGACGATAAGTTCCATTACTGCCCCGGCTGTCAGCACGGTGTCGCACACCGTCTTATAGCAGAGGCTGTCGTTGAGCTCGGTCTGGACGATAACATAATAGGCGTTGCACCTGTCGGATGCTCCGTTTTCGCTTACAAGTACTTTAACTGTGACATGTTCGAGGCAGCACACGGACGTGCTCCCGCTGTTGCAACAGGCATTAAGCGTGTACACAAGGACACTTGTGTCTTCACCTATCAGGGTGACGGCGACCTCGCTTCCATAGGCACAAACGAGATCGTTCACGCTGCTCACCGTGGTGAGAACATCTCCGTTTTCTTCGTAAACAATGCTATCTACGGCATGACCGGCGGTCAGATGGCTCCTACAACACTTGTTGGCCAGAAGGCATCTACTTGCCCGTCAGGACGTAGCGAAGCTTGGTCAGGTATGCCCTTGAAGGTCTCTGAGATGCTTGCACAGATACCCAGCGCCGCTTACATTGAGCGTGTTTCTCTGGATACTACCGCTAACATCATAAAGGCTAAGAAGGCTATAAAGAAATCTCTTGAGTATCAGATGTCAGGTAAGGGCTTCTCGCTCATAGAGATACTCTCCACCTGCCCCACTAACTGGGGTATGAACGCACTTGAGTCTGTCGAGTGGTTGCAGCAGAACATGATACCCTACTACCCGTTGGGTGTATACAAGGACAAGGGGGCTGAATAAGATGAAAGAACAATGCATTTTCGCCGGATTCGGCGGTCAGGGTATGCTACTTATCGGTAAGTTCCTCGCAAAGGCCGGCATGCAGTCCGGTAAGCACGTTTCTTGGTTGCCTGCTTACGGCCCCGAGATGCGTGGCGGTACCGCTAACTGCTCCGTTGTCGTTTCCGACACGCCGGTTGCTTCTCCGCTCATCACTAAGGCTGACTCCGTTCTTGCTATGAACCTTCCTTCTCTTCTAAAGTTTGAGAAGATCGTTAAGCCCGGCGGTCTGCTTATAGTTAACAGCAGCCTTACGGATACTAAGTCCACACGTGACGATGTAGATGTCGTTTACGTGCCGGCTAACAAAATAGCTGAGGAAATCGGAAACCCCAAGGGCGCTAACGTTGTGTTCCTCGGTGCTTACATTGCTAAGACAAGTCTTCTTGACCTAGAAGTCATCATCGAAGCTATACGCACTGAGCTCGGCGAGAAAAAGGCGAAGTTCCTTGAGGGTAACATCAAGGCTCTGCGTGCAGGCATGGACTACGTAGCAAGCTTGTAATTTTTCATATTTTAGGCTGTCACCTAAAGGTGGCAGCCTTTTATTTTAACTAAATAGGTGTGGCATATTTTCATTATTTGTGTTATAATACAGCAAATTAATATGGGGGGAAACGTTATGAAAAAAGTAATATCTTTAGCAATAGTACTCATTTTAATCCTCAGCTTTGCAAGCACTGCCGCATTGGCCGCACCCTCGCCTTGGGCGGAAATCGAAGTGAATAAGGCTATTGATTTGGGCATAGTCCCCACGCAACTTCAGACGGTGTACCAAGAGAACATCACTCGTGCGGAGTTTTGCTCCTTGGCGGTTGCGCTGTACGAGAACAAAATGGACACGGTTATCACGGACATGCTCACCTTTAACGACACTAACGACGAAAATGTACGTAAGATGGCAGGTCTCGGCGTGGTAAACGGCGTGGGTGAGGGCAATTTCGCTCCGCTTTCACCGCTCACACGTGAGCAGGCGGCCACTATTTTGGCTCGTCTTTCCGCTGCCATGGGCAATACCTTGTCCATCACGACCCCGACTTTCTCGGACAAAGACCTTATCTCTACCTGGGCACTCGATGCCGTAGGTCAGGTGCAAATTGCAAGCATAATGAACGGCGTGGGCGAAAATAAATTCGATCCTGCAGGCCCCTACACTCGTGAGCAGAGTATTCTAACCATGCTCAGACTGTACAACTCCCTTGACACGCAGGAGGAGGTCATACCCTTAACTAACCTCACGAGCACTATAAATACGCTTGACCTTGAGTTAGGCGCTACCGAAACCCTGCCCTACGAGATAGTGCCTGCAAATGCTACACCTAAGACCGTGCAGTGGCACAGCTCCGACACTACTGTCGCCTCCGTCGATTTCGAGGGTAACGTTACAGCGCACACCCTAGGCGAAACTACTATCACCCTCACTGTTGACCAGCTTAGCATATTCTACTATGTCACGGTTATTGACAGCTCTGCTCCCACTATTTCACTTGATCTGCACTATAACTACGGCTCACCGAACGCCCTGCCACTATACGCTGATGAAGCCAGGACTGAGTTGACCGGCAGCATCATCATCTCTGAGTTTTACGCCAGGAACATAGTACACAGTCATGATGACATGTACAAGCTCAGCTACGAATACACGGCCGGTGCCAATTTTGCCGACGCTGTTTTCTATGTACTGTTTCTTAACTCTGCAGGTGAATTGAACGAAGACTTCGGATTTGAGCTTCCGATAGGCGACCCCGCCGAGGGTAGCCGTACGGGCGATTATCTTTTCACAGCCGATCAAATTGAGCGTATGCACTATGTTGTACTTGCAACCGCCAGTGGCGACAACACTCTATCGTAAGCAAACGCAATAATTTAATAGTTTGCGCCCTCGTGCAATTGCACGAGGGCGCTTTTGTTTTTTATTTTTTTAGTCGGAGCTACCGCTCCGATACCCTGCGAGGGATTAGGAAACTTTTATTTGCGCCTACGGCGCTTAGCGCTCAAGTAATTGATGTGGCCACCCACCAATAGGAAGAACAAACAGTAGTGCATCCACATGAGCACCACTATTATAGTTCCCACATATCCATAGGCACCCAAGCTATTCGCATTAGACGCATACACAGAGAACACAGCCGAGAAAATCGTCCACATAACCGAGGTGAACACCGCACCTATCCACTGATCCTTAAATGCCTGACGCTGTGCCGGTATAAAGGTATATAGTCCCATGAACACAAGCACCAAAAATGCCATCGTTACCGGAAATCGTAAGGCACGCAGTTCATAAAATATGAAGTCCACATCCGCCGAATGCGGTAATAAATTGCGTATCCAGCCCAAGAGTATCTCGCCATAGACCAAAACCACAAGCACAAGTAAGAACACCGCAACAAACGCCAACATATACAAACAGCCTCGTATATAGAAAAAAGCTATATTCTCCCGTCTCGTGACATTATACACCACATCCATGCCCCGCATGATAGCCCGCGCAGACGCGGATGCTGACCACACCGTCAGCACCGCAGACACCGTTACCGCCGCACTACCGCCGGCATACACAGTATCTACCACGTCTATCATAAATTCGTACATGCTCTGAGGCATATACGTAGCCACTATCTCCATAAAATCTGCCTGACTGATATCGGTAAAGGACAAAAGTGAGCTAAACAGCAGTAAAAGCGGTACAAAGGACAAAAAGATATAATACGCACCCGACGATGAATATATAAGTATCCTATGACGCTTTACGCCGCGCCACAAGCTGCGTACTCGTGATACTAAAGTTCTCATTTGCGCAGTCATCCCCTACCCCCTTTCACTCTTTTACTTATAATACGCTACGCTTTGCAAAAAAACAAGCATAAGCCGCCCTATGTCGTATTTTACAACGCAGGCGGCTCTTTTATTCTTATTATAGTCGCTCTATTATGTCTTGCTTCTCAAGTCGTGACTTCGGTAGCTTTGCGTTATAGTCCTCAAGATCCGACTCGCCAACCGACACAAGCATTACAGCCTTTAAACCCCGTGCCGTCAGATTAAACTCCTCGTCCAAGACCGAAAAGTCAAGACCCTCTAAAGCAACGGCATCTAAACCTAAGCACGCAACTCCCAAAAGAAAATTGCCCAAGTTTATGTATACCTGACGCTCCGCCCACTCGGCACCGTCACAAAACACGTCCCTATGCACATTCGCAAACATCATATTCGACTGTATGCCCTCTTGCCGAAATTCCTCCGTCAAATAGCGCCCATCAGCCGTTTCCTTGTCCCACACCTTGTAGATCTGCTCATCACACACCTCGGTATGCGTCGCAAACAATATATTTGCGGACGCATGCAGCACTCGCTCCTTATTCGCTTCAAACATGCCATGTGCACCCTTTGCCATGCGAGCCTTGCCCTCGGCGCTCGACGCTATCACAAAATGCCAAGGCTGTAAATTAACCGAGGACGGCGCATAGCGCAAAATGTCCTCTATAGCACAAATCTCCGCCTCCGCAAGCTCACGATTCGGATTAAACACCTTAGCCGAACGACGTGTTTTCAGTACTTCTACTACGTCCATATTATATCCTCAGCACAAGCTCGCACCGGCAGGTACACTATCGTCCAATATAAGGAGATTCAAGCGCTCCTCACCCTTCTCCTCATGCACAGCAGATATGAGCATGCCGTTACTCTCATGACCCATCATCTTGCGAGGCGGTAAGTTGAGGATAGCTACCACCGTCTTGCCCACAAGAGCCTCGGGCTTATAGTACTTCGCTATGCCTGATAATATCGTCCTATCCGTGCCCGATCCGTCATTGAGAGTGAATTTTAAGAGCCTATCCGACTTCTTCACATTCTCGCAAGCGAGCACCTTGCACACACGCATATCGCATTTCGAGAAATCCTCTATGCCCACATTTTCAAGTACAGGCTTATACTCGGGTGCAGGTGCTTCGTTCAGTGCGTCAAGCTCCTGTAGTTCCTTCTCCATGTCTATACGGGGAAACAGCGTATCGCCCCTCTTAACCGTGATATCCATCGGCAGTCCGCCCCACTTTACGCTCTCCCACTGCGTGAGTGCCACAGCACCCTCAAGACCGAGCTGTGCAAAGAGCTTCTCCGCTGTCTCGGGCATGAAGGGGCTTAAAAGTATACCGCTCACACGCAATACCTCGAGCAGATTGTACATGACACTTGCCAACCTGTCCTTCTTGCTCTCTTCCTTGCCCAATATCCAAGGCGTCGTCTCGTCTATATACTTGTTCGCACGTGATATGAGTGCTAATATGCCCTCTAGTGCCGCCTGCGGCTTATATGCGTCCATGAGCTCTGTGTACTTCTCAGTCAGTGCCGACGCCATGCCCAAAATCTCTGAGTCTACAGCCTCTTCCACCCTACCCGTAGGCAAAGTGCCGCCGAAATATTTGTCAACCATCGCTACCGTACGTGATAAGAGGTTACCCAAGTCATTAGCCAAATCCGAATTTATACGTGATATCAAGAGCTCATTCGAGAAATTGCCGTCCGAGCCCAAGGGGAACTCACGCACTAGAAAATAACGCAAAGCGTCCACTCCGTAGCGCTCCGCAAGTACGACAGGATCAACCACATTGCCCTTAGACTTACTCATCTTTCCGCCGCCAAACAACAGCCATCCGTGCCCATACACCTTCTCGGGGAGCTTCTCACCCGCACTCTTTAGCATAGCAGGCCAAATGATAGAGTGAAAACGCACTATCTCCTTACCGACCATGTGCGTAACCTCGCCGTTCCAGTACTTATCGAAATCATCGTACTTATCGTTCTCATAACCCAAAGCCGTGCAGTAGTTAAAGAGCGCATCCACCCACACGTACACCACATGACCCTCGTCAAAGTCCACAGGTACACCCCATGTAAAGCTCGTACGTGACACGCAAAGATCCTCCAAGCCGGGGTCAATGAAATTCTTTATCATCTCATTCACACGGCTGGCAGGCTCCAAAAACGTACCCGAGGAAAGCAGATCACGCAGAAAATCTGCGTACTTAGAGAGCTTGAAGAAATAAGCCTCCTCCTCAGCATAGCTGACCTTGCCGTCACAGTCGGGGCATTTGCCCTCCTTTAGCTGAGCATCCGTCCAGAAACTCTCACAGGGCGTGCAGTACATGCCACTGTATTTGTCCTTATATATATCTCCGTTATCATAGAGCTTTTTGAATATGCGCTGTACTGCCGCCTCATGATAGTCGTCCGTTGTCCTTATAAACCTGTCATTAGATATATTCATCAGCTTCCACAGATCTAATATGCCACCCTCGCCCTCGACTATCTTATCTACAAACTGCTTAGGTGTCACGCCGGCCGCCTTTGCACGCTCCTCTATCTTCTGACCGTGCTCATCCGTGCCGGTTAGGAACATGACATCGTAGCCCAGCATCCTCTTATAACGTGCTATGCTGTCCGTCACCACTGTGCAGTAGGTGTGTCCTATATGCAGCTTATCCGACGGATAGTATATGGGTGTAGTAATATAAAATGTGCCCTTCTCGTTCATCTCTCTATCTCCTATCTTTTGTCTGGCGAAAAACAGGTTTCCGCCAATTATGGGGTTCTCGGCTTGCGAGCCTCATTTAAGTCGTTACAGGTTCTTCGGTACTCGGTGTCTCCGTCACTGTCGGCGTTTCCGTCACTGTCGGCGCCTCCGTTTCCGTGCCCACTGCATCCGTCGCTGTCGGCGTCTCGCTCTCCGTCGGTGCCTCGCTCTCTGTCGGCTCCGCACTCACATCGGGTGTCGGGTCATACTCCGTGCCATCCGACGGCTCCGCCGAGGGGCTCGGTGACGGTATATCAAGGCTCTCGGGATCGTAAGCATAGGTACTGTACGCTTCCTCCGTGCGGCTTATGAGATTGCCGTCCTTATCATACACATTCCTATAAGTCAGTGCCTTATGCCCCGTCGCTATCTCGGGGTGCTCCTCCAGAGCATACACCGGCCAAGTTGCATAGCTCATCTCAACATAACTGCCGTCCACATCCGTGCCGACTATACTGACCGTGAGTGTGCTATCCTCTTCATTCGTCGTAGCATCTATTCGTATAGGGTAATCCCTACTGTTTGTGAAAACAAATTCGGGGCCGCCCCAGCTTACAGTAGCATCCATGCCCGGTGGCAGGTAATAAACAGGGAAATAATGCCATAATCTATTGTCTATCTGCAAATTAGACAGTAATGCCGAGTAGTAGATAGTCGAGGATACCTGACAGATACCACCGCCTATCTCCGACACCACTTCGCCTATAGTGTAGGCGCCTGCGTACTGATAGCCCTTTTCCGCTGTGCGCTGTCCCACAACCTCATTAAATGAGAAGCTCTCGCCCGGATTTAACACCGTGCCGTTTATTGCCGCTGCCGATAATATTATATTCGTCTTTCGACCTGCACTGCTGCCTGCCATGCTCGTCGTATTCGTTGCGAGTTGGTCACGAAACAGCATGGACTCCAAGGTAGCGGTATCTACATTCGGCTGCGTTATCGTCAATGCTATCTCCACTGTCTCACCGTAAGCCGCCTCGTCCCACAGTCTCTGCGCCTCAGCCTTGTCAAAGTCACGTCCCACGACGCTCTCCACTACAACGCCAAGCTCCGTATCATAGTAGGCATCGCTCATCTCGGCATAAATATCCGCATGCAGCCCGTCTATGTCGAGCTCGCCGCCCTCTTCAACAGAAGCCTCGTAGCTTATCACATCGTAATCTCTGTCCAAAAGTGCCTCTGACACTAAGTTGCTTAGCTCTTCCGTGTCCACAGTTACGCTCTTTGCACCCTTTACGACGGCTACACTCTCAGATTTTATCTCCATTTCCGAAGACATCATATTGAGCATTATCTCCTGCGCCTGAGGCTCTATAACCGCCACAAGACGCTCTGTGTCCACCTCGGGAACAACCTCAACCTCACGTGATATAAAAAGACTCGTCATGTGATAATAAGCGTCCTGAAACACGTTGCCACCATGCCCGTGAGCGTACGCCGCCTGCGCCGCCTGCTCAGCACTTACCGAGGCTCCCACTTCCGCCGCATCCACGCTGATGATTGCGCCATTCGTTAACTGTACCTCTACAGTCTCATCCTCACGCTCCCAGCCCGCATTTTGAAGCTCCTCGGCTGCCTCTGTCATGCTCATGCCGCCTAAAGCTACGCCATCCACCGACACACCTCTGAATATCGTGTCCGTGCCGCCTGCGTACAGCCCATATGCACCGAAAGCCAAAGTCAAGGCAGTCACCACAGCTATGACCACTATTACGATCATCTTCGCATTGCCGGACTTATTGCCACCGTTTTTATCTAAATTTCTCTGCTTGCCCTTATTCTCCGCCTTCTTTATTTCTGCGGCCTTAGGACGTGTAACTTCCGCCGTGTTCTCCGTGACTTTCTTGCCACGTTTTTTCTTTTCGGAACTAATTTAAAACCCCACCTTTTTCCACAATATACTGTCAAACCTACATCTCTCTATAATGTCTCTTTAATGCCGTCTGCATAAATACACTCTTCTCATCTGGCGGCAAAGGTGCCTCCTCTTTCTCCGGGTACTGCTCTCGCATCCAAGGGTTTATGTCGACCCTGTTGCCCGCCAATGCGTCGAGTAAAGCTATTATTAAACTGTTCGAGACCAAAAAACCCGAGCTTGTGAAACGCCAGCTGTCATCATCCTTGCATGTTGCCCAACCGTTTTTAACAAAAATATCGAGTAGTTCACGCGCCGGCTCAAAACTTGACTTATAACGGAGTTTGTACTCACGCTCCGATATTCCCTCCGTCGTGCGCATTCCCAAGATAACATACTCACTCGCACTCTCCGCCTGCGTTATCTCCTCGCATTCATCTATGAGCTGTGTCTCGAGCAGTACGCCCTCTATATATGCATCGACATCCTTTACATAGGAGTATCTCAGTCCATCCGCCTTCGAATGTGCGCCCGGCCCAAAGCCAACATAGTCTTCCTGCCGCCAGTACTTCATATTATGCCTACACTCATAGCCCTTAAGGCAAAAATTCGATATCTCATATCTATTATAACCGTTGGACTTCAAATAGCTCGCAGCGTACATATACATGTCCGCCTGCTCATCCTCCGTAGGCAGTATCACAGAATCCGAGTACTCATCGTACATTCGTGTGCCCTCATGCAAGGTAAGTCCATAGCAAGAGATGTGCTCGGGCTTTAACGCCACTACACGTGCCAAAGTGTCCGCCCAATCCTCTTTCTTCTGACTCGGTAAGCCATACATGAGATCTATGCTCAAATTGTCAAAGCGTGCCTCTCGTATAGCTTCCACCGCTTTTATCACCGTATGACGGTCATGCCTACGCCCTATCATCTTCAATATGTCGTAGTTCATGCTCTGTACACCTAAGGATATGCGGTTAAAGCCCGCTTTACGCAACTGTTTTAAATGATCAAGGCGCACACTCTCGGGATTTGCCTCCAAACTTATCTCAGCGTCCTTTAGAAGACTGCCCGACATCTTTATCTCATTTAGCACTCGAGTAAGACGCAAAGGCCCAAAGGCACTCGGTGTGCCGCCGCCGAAATACACACTGTCTATGAGATACTTGCCCAAGCCGCTCGCCGACTCCGCCAAATGTTCACACAAAGCCTCACAGTAGCGTGGCATTAAGCTGCGCCTGTCCGCCAATGAGTAAAAGTCACAATATCCGCATTTTGACTCACAAAAGGGTATGTGTACATACACCCCCATATATTTATCCATTACATTCTCCCATTGTAGGGGCGAACCTGTGTGTTCGCCCGAACCATTTTTCACAGAAAAATGGTTTATTATTTTTGTTTATGTTTTGGTTGGGGCTGTGCCCCGAACCCCTTGCGAGGGATTTAGAAAACTTTTTTTCTTGTAAAAAGTTTTCTCTTTCCGCACTAGGTGCGAAAATTCACTTTCAAAAATACGCTTTTAAGGCAAAGGATTTCGCTTTCTGCGGAAAGCGACTCGGGGCTTTGCCCCAAGACCCCACGATTTTTTGAAAAAAATCGAGTAAAACTTTTAGCTTGGCTTCGTCCCTAAGATTTTGGGTGTTGGGTGTTTAAAATAACTCACACACAAGCTCCGTATAATCCGACACATCCTCAAGACTCTCACCCGCTATTATCAGCGCCTGCGCATGCAGTATCCGCACAAGCTTCTCAGCTCGCTCTTTATCGCCCTCATATGCCGCCCTCAGCGCATCATACGCCTTGTGCTCCGCATTGAGTTCGAGCACCCTTCTCGCCTTCATCGCAGGCATGCCGTTAGCCTTCTCCATTTTCTTGAAATAACGCTCCATCTCAAGCGTTATCTCACCCTCTGTGCCCATGCACACAGGCGCTGAAAGTAGCTTGTCCGACAAGCGCACGCTCTCTACCGCTTCACCTAAAGTCTCCTTGCAGAAATCAAGTAGCTCCTTCTGCTCTTCCGACTTGCGCTCTAAGCCCTCTTTCTCCTCCTGCGTACTGAGACCCAACTCGTCACGGACTATATTGCATATCGCCTTGCCGTCCACAGCGCCTATGCGCTCTATGATAAACTCGTCCACTTCCTCGCTCAAACAAAGAATATCATAGCCACGCGAACGTACAAGCTCCGCTTGCGGTAAACGCAAGGTCTTTGCCGCACTCTCGCCTACCGCATAGTATATTTTCTCCTGCGCACTCGGCATAGAGTCTACATATTCCTTTAAACTCACCGCCTTGTCCTCAGACACGTTAAAGAGCAACAAGTCCTTTACAAGCTCCATATTCTGACCATAGCCGGACACCGCACCGTAACGCAAATTGCGCCCGAAGTTTTTGTAAAACTCCTCGTACTTTGCCCTGTCATTCTCAAGCAGTTTTAAAAGTTCGGATTTTATCTTCTTATTTAGGCTCTGTGATATTACCCTCAGCTGCCTGTCATGCTGTAGCATCTCACGTGAAATGTTGAGCGACAGATCGGGCGAGTCCACCACACCTCTTACAAAGTAAAAACACTCATTCAAAAGCTCGGCACAGTGCTCTGTTATCATAACGCCCGAACTGTAGAGCTGTAGACCCGGCTCAAAGTCCGAGAGCATAAACTCCGCCGGTGTCCTGCCCGGCACGAAAAGCATAGCCTTATAGCTCACATTGCCCTCAGCATTTACTCGCACTACCGCCGTTGGCTCTGTCGTGTCACGAAACTTCTCCTTATAAAACTCCTTGCAATCAGCGTCCGTCGCTTCCGACTTCGCCCTCTGCCATATGGGTACCATGCTGTTTACCGTCTCACATACCGTCTCGTACTCAGGCTCAGTGTCACCCTCTGTTGCCTTTAGCTTCTCCGTATCCATCATTATAGGCCATCTTATATAATCCGAGTACTTCTTTATGAGTGCTTTCAAGCGCCACTCACTTACATACTCACCATAACTCTCATTCTCATCGTCAGCCTTCAAAAACAACTCTATGCATGTGCCGACCGTGCCTTTGTCCGCTTCTTTTACCGTATAGCCGTCAGCGCCCGTCGACTCCCATGTCCACGCAGTATCCGCTCCGTAGGCAAGGCTCGTGACCTTAAGACGCTCCGCCACCATGAACGCCGAGTAAAACCCGACACCAAACTGACCTATTATGTCTATGTCCGCTTTCTCTTTTTCCTCGTCACCAAGCTCCGCCTTAAATGCGCCCGATCCACTTCTTGCTATCGTGCCCAAATTCGACTCCAAGTCCTCCTTCGTCATGCCTATGCCGTTATCTGTGATACGCAGTATACGGGCACTCTCGTCACGCTCTATGACTATCTTAAAGTCCTCACGACTCATATTCAAACCGTCGTCCGTCAATGCAACATAACATAGCTTGTCTATCGCATCCGAGGCGTTCGAGATAAGCTCACGCAGAAATATCTCCCTGTGCGTATATATGGAGTTAATCATCAAATCGAGAAGTCTCTTAGACTCCGCCTTAAACTGTTTCTTCGCCATTTACATCACCTTTCACACATTATTTCGCCATTATAACACGTCATCTTTATTTTAGGAATGCCTATTTACCTATTTTAACTATTTTTCTTGTAGAAATTTATGGCTTCGTTTATAATGAGAAAATAAATACTGTACAAGAAACGGGGACAATCATGCCATCTACATGGAAACGCAGTCCGGAAGAACTGCACAAGAGCTATATACAGAACACGGAGGCACTATATAAAATCACGGGTCGCTCCATAGCTCCCGAGCTCGACGACTTCATGGTAAAGTGCGCACTCTCGCTCTGGCGAGGTGCCTCCGCTATCACGAACGTACACACGGACAGCATAAACATGCTCTATTCTAAAGGGCGCAGACAAGGTACTCGTCTGCTGTGGGGTCTGACGAGTGATATCTGTAATTCAGACGAAATTTTACCTCCTATGTTCCTCTGGGACATGGCGGAGAAAGACAGGCAGGGTGACACAGCACATTCACGCATATTCGTGCGTATGGTCGTAAATATCCTACTCATCCTCGCCGCCGCAGACGACGAACTGTCCGCAGACGAGGCGGTGTTTATAGACGATTGTGCCGAGCGTCTGACCGCCGTGTGTGACGGTGCCGCCGTCAAGGCATCAAAAGCACCGCTTAAGGCGGCGGACTACGTGACGACCGCCGAGCGTTCCTTCACTCAAAAGCATGCAAACACGCCGAGCCCCTCAACAACAGGCAAGGAGACTGCAAGTGAGAAAGTCGCAGAGCCCGACACCGCAACACTTGAGGAGATGCTCGCCGAGATGGACGCTCTCATAGGTCTCGACAGCGTTAAAAAAGAGGTGCGTAAGCTTGTGAGCCTCATAAAAATCCGCAAACTGCGTGAGGAAAACAATCTACCTCTCACGCCACTGTCTCTACACCTTGTATTCACGGGTAACCCCGGTACGGGTAAGACGACGGTTGCAAGGCTTATAGGCCGTATTTACGCCGCTCTGGGCGTTTTGAAAAAGGGTCAGCTCATAGAGACGGATAGAGGCGGACTTGTCGCAGGCTTCGTGGGGCAGACGGCGCTTAAAACGGCAGAGCTCATAGAAACGGCCATAGGTGGCATTTTATTTATAGACGAAGCGTACTCACTTGCCTCGGGCGGTGAAAATGACTTCGGACGTGAGGCTATAGAGACGCTCTTGAAGGCGATGGAGGACAGACGTGAGGAGCTTATCGTCATAGTCGCAGGCTATGAGGATCTCATGGACACCTTTATTAACTCGAACCCCGGTCTTAAATCTCGTTTTAGTACGTATATACAATTTCCCGACTACGACGGTGAGAGCCTACTCGCTATGTTTAAGCTAAGGTGCGAAAAAAACGCCTACACCCTTACGGACGAGACTCTGGAGCGTGTCACGCAGCTACTGCATGAGCTGTACGAGAACCGTGGCGATAACTTCGGCAACGGCCGTGACGTGCGCAATATATTTGAAGACAGCGTTATAAATCAGGCGAGCCGTATAGCATTGATGGAGGCACCGACACGAGACGATCTTGTGACGCTCATGCCCGAGGATATACCTAATTTAATGGAGGACGAATAGATGGATGCACTAAAAAAATGTGAGCTTTTTTTACTTGATATGGACGGTACTTTGTACCTCGGCGAGGACGTTTTCCCCTTCGCCCGTGACTTTGTGGATACCTTGGATCGCTTGGGTAAGAAGTACATTTACCTGACGAATAATTCCTCACGTGCGGGCGTGGACTACATACCTCGTCTGCAGGGCATGGGTTTTCCCTGTGAGAGTGAGAATGTGTTCACCTCGGGCATGGCGACTGCCATGTATCTGCGTGAGCATTACCCCGACGTGGGTGTTTACCCTGTAGCTACACGTGCGTTTATGCGTGAGCTTGAGAGTTATGGAGTAAAGCTTGTGACGGAGGGCGCAGGTGTGGTCTGTGTTGGCTTTGACACGGAGCTTGTGTATGAGAAGCTTGACCGTGCCGTACATTTTCTGCGTCACGGTGCGGCGTTTATAGCGGCGAACCCCGACTGGGTCTGCCCTTTGCCGCATGAGGAGGTCATGCCCGACTGCGGCAGTATCTGTGCACTTTTAACCGCTTCGAGCGGAGTGGAGCCTCTTTATATGGGTAAGCCTAACCGCAATATGGTCGACATCATCTCGAAGCGCACGGGCGTACCGAACGAGCGTATTTGCTGTGTGGGCGACAGGCTGTATACGGATATTGCCGTGGGCATAAACTCGGGCGCTGTTTCCGTGCTCGTTTTATCGGGTGAGACCACTCTTGACATGGTGGAGCAGTCGGACTTGCGTCCTACGCACATTATGCGTGACGTGGCAGAGCTCGCCGAGTACCTGAAGGCTTGATTATGGAACTGCCAAGGAAAAACCCATACGCTTAAAGGATTATGATATGAAAATAAAAAAACAATACACCTGTGCATTGCTTTTATCTATGGATTTATTAGGTGGAAAGTGGAAAATGAGAATTTTGTGGCATATTTTGAATGGTGATAATCGCTTTTCCCTGTTACAAAAAGGCATCCCGGATATAACACACAAAATGCTTGTAACACAACTAAAAGAACTAGAGCAAAGCAATATACTAGTAAGAACTGTGGTATGTGAAAAGCCTCTAAATGTTGAATATTCGCTCTCAACACAGTACAAAGGTCTCATCCCGCTTGTAGAGGGTTTTTGTAATTTCTCTAAGGAATATGCTAGTGAAAACGAAATAACGCTCCAAGATATGTAGGTACAAAAAAGTACGTTATTGTCTTATTTGTTGTATTTAGGATATAATTCAAACACAATAATAAGGAGGTAACGAAAATGAACTATCCAAGAGCATTTTCACATATAGGTTTGTCTGTGCCTAACTTAGAACAGGCTGTTAAGTTTTATAGCGAGGTTATGGGTTGGTATGTAGTAATGCAACCATCTGTTATTAAGGAGGAAAACACTACTGCAATTGGAATCATGTGCGAGGAAGTATTCGGAAAAGGTCATCGCGATTTTAAAATTGCTCACATGGTAACATCAAACGCTATCGGTATAGAACTATTTGAGTTTTTAGACAACAACAAAGAAAAGCAACCGTTTGAGTATAAAAACACAGGTCTATTCCACTTTTCTGTACAGGACCCTGATATCGAAGGCATGATTGAAAAGATTGTAGCTCATGGCGGTAAACAACGCATGCCAATTAAAGAATACTACCCAAATGAAAAACCATACAAAATGTGCTATGTCGAAGATCCTTTTGGTATCGTATTTGAAATTTATACTCATAGCTACGAGGTAACTTATTCAAAAGGCGCTTACTGAGCATTGTGAGTGTAGTATATAGGACGGGCGACCATTGTTTGGTCGCCCGTCCTATTTTAGTCAACCGGCGAGCCCCATAATGACCTAGGCCTCGACTTAATACACCTTTAAGTCCACTCTAAGCCTACCCTTGCGAGTTTCGCCACTCGTGCCCTCGTACCTGAAACGCCCGTACCCCCTCAGTGATACCATATCGCCGTCGCACACCTGTGCGGCGGCATTTTGTGTCTCTCGCCCATTTATATACGCCTTGCCCTCCGCTTCTATCAAGTCCTTCGCCTCACTGCGTGACAACTTATACACCGCTCCTATAAGCGCATCAAGGCGCAGTGAATTTACACTATAACTCTGCACCGTCGCTCGCTCTGTTATCTCTGCTGGCAGACTCTGTACAAGCTCGGTTTTTACCGTCGTATGCTTTACCCTGTCTATATTTTGCAACACATACTCACGCACCTCTGCCATACAGAATAAATATGCGGTGTTCCCCTGCAAAACTATGTCTCCGAAACACTCACGGCGCAGCCCCATATTCATCAATGATCCCAAAAAGTCACGATGTGTCAGTGCATCTGAAAACTTCGCATTAACGGGCGCTATTTTTATTAGCACCAGCTGCTCATCTGCCTCTATGTGCTCATCATGCCATTCATCAAACAGCGCAAGCTTGCGCTCTGCCGCCTCATAACCTCCCCACAACCTACAATTATACGGCGCATTGCCGAGTAACACGCTCTGCTCCGCAAGACTTAAAAAATCCGAGCATTCCCGACTCCTGCGCTTTTCAGCACGCTCGGAAAGCTCATCTATTCGCTTTAGAAACTGTCTATCTTCTTTATTCATGCTCTCTACTCCCATTTGTAACATTAGCACACCTTCCTTAGTATAATATATCAGCCTAAAACTTGCAATCGGGAGTGTAAACATGAAAAATATCAGCAGCTTATGCAGTTTAAATATCGGCGATACTGCCCTCGTTGATACGCTTAATGTCGAGGGTGCGGTAAGACGCAGATTTTTGGATATAGGTCTATACGAGGGAACTCGTGTGGAATGTGTTGGAAGAAGCCCCTCGGGCGACCCCATAGCGCTCTTGATCAGGGGCGCTGTCATCGCAATAAGAAAAGCGGACTGTGAGCGCATACTTGTAAGGGAGGTATTCAAGGCGTGAATAAAAGTGATAGGCACATAGCCTTGGCAGGCAACCCGAATGTCGGGAAAAGCACTGTCTTTAACGCCCTTACCGGTATGCGTCAGCACACCGGTAACTGGGCAGGCAAGACCGTCGAGAACACTAACGCACGCTTTTGCTCGCAAGAGCGAAACTACCTACTGTTTGATATCCCCGGTACATATTCGCTCATGGCGCAGTCGGCGGAGGAGGAAGCGGCACGTAACTTCATCTGCTTTTCACGCCCCGATGCCGTAGTACTCGTCTGCGATGCGACTTGCTTGGAGCGTAACCTTAATTTGGTACTGCAAGTGCTTGAAGTGACGGACAGGGTGCTCGTCTGTGTCAATCTCATGGACGAGGCAAGTCGCAAAAACATGTTGCCTGACCTCGAAGCGCTGTCTGAGCGTTTGGGAGTGCCCGTCGTGGGCACGTCCGCCGGCAGAAAGAGAGGGCTTAAAAAACTCGTCGCCTCCTTGGATGCCTTGACGGGCGAGGATTTCGAGAGCGAAAAGGCTTTGAAAGTCCGCTACAGTGCACCCATTGAAAGGGCGATAGAGCGTGTGCAAAAAGTGCTCAACTTAGCCGCGGATGCACCGCCCTCACGCTGGATAGCCTTGAAGCTACTTGAGGGTGACTCTTCTTTACTTTCGGAGATAGAACTGAGGCTCGGCATAAGCTGTGAGCGTGACCCTACGCTCGACCTTGCATTAAAAGAGGCGCATGAACTCTTAGCCGCCGAAGGTATAGTGGGCGAAGCTTTGCGTGACCGCATAGTGTCGAGACTTCTCATTTACGCCGAGGACATTTGCATAGACGTATGCAAATACGATAACTGCGCCTACTCGCAAAGGGATAGAAAAATCGACAAACTCATAACCTCGAGACTTTTTGGGTATCCGCTCATGTTTTCCTTGCTCTGCTTTGTGTTTTGGCTGACCATAACGGGGGCAAATTATCCCTCTGCCATGCTCGCCGACCTCCTTTTTTACATAGAGGCACAGCTCCTTGACTTATTTTACGCACTCTCCGTACCATGGTGGATAACAGAACCTCTCATATTAGGCGTGTACCGAGTGCTCGCCTGGGTTGTGTATGTCATGTTACCGCCCATGGCTATATTCTTTCCGCTTTTCACTATTTTGGAGGACTTAGGTTATCTGCCGAGGGTGGCGTATAACCTTGATAACAGCTTCAGGAGTTGCGGTTCCTGCGGTAAGCAGGCATTGACTATGTGCATGGGCTTCGGCTGTAACGCCGCCGGTGTCACGGGTACACGTATCATAGATTCACCTCGTGAACGCTTACTCGCCATACTTACGAATAATTTCGTGCCCTGTAACGGACGCTTTCCCACGATTATTTCGCTCATTACCATGTTTTTCATCGGCTTTTCACTCAGCTTCGGTGTCGGCCTACTCTCCGCTTTTTTCCTGAGTTTGGTTATTATGCTGGGCATAGCACTGACGTTTCTCACGACATTTATGCTCTCACGAACAGTATTAAAGGGTGAATCTTCGGCTTTCACGCTCGAACTGCCGCCTTATCGCAGACCTCAGTTTTTTGCCGTCATTATACGCTCGGTGTTTGAGCGCACCTTAAAGGTTCTCGGGCGTGCTGTAGTGGTTGCTGCACCGGCAGGACTCGTCATTTGGTTGCTTGCGAATATTGCGCCCGAGGGTGTAAGCTTACTTAACCGCCTTGCTGATTTCTTAGATCCCTTCGCCGCACTATTGGGGCTGGACGGCATAATATTGCTCGCCTTTATACTGGGGCTGCCGGCAAACGAAATAGTCGTACCCATCATGATAATGGGCTATATGTCCACGGGCAATATCATAGAGCTCGACAGCCTGCAAGAACTGCAGTGCCTGCTTATCGAAAACGATTGGACGACAACGACGGCAGTCTGCACTATACTGTTTTCGCTCTTGCACTGGCCCTGCTCGACGACGTTGCTGACGATAAAAAAAGAGACGAACAGCCTAAAATGGACAGCACTTGCGTTTGCCTTACCGACAGCCTGCGGTGCGCTACTGTGCGCTGTAGTGGCGCAGCTGTTGCCGTTGGTCTTGAGGTAGGGTGATGTGGGTAAATACCCCTAAGTCCGAGTAGGACTTAGGGGTATTTTTGGTGAAATCTACTGACATAATTTGTCTATACATGAAGTAATTTGTTGACTTTTAGTAGAAAATTATATAATATAGTAATGGAGAGTGCAAGAGACGAACATTTTAATTATAGATACGAATCTGTAGATATGGAGGAAGCAAGAATGAAAGCACTTGTTTGCGAAATGTGCCATAGCAATGAAGTGGTTAAACAAGATGGATATTTTGTTTGCCAATCGTGTGGGACAAAATATTCAGTAGAAGAAGCAAAAAAGATGATGGTAGAAGGAACTGTTAAAATAGACCAATCTGGAAATATAGAGAATTACTATGCAATGGCTGAGAGTGCGTATGAATCGAATAATAATAAAGAAGCAGAAAGTTATTGTAACAAAGTAATTGAAATAGATCCATTAAATTATAAGGCGTGGTTGCTCAAAGGACGTTCTGCCGGATGGCAATCTACACTTGCTAACATACGTATTGAGGAAGCTGTAAATTGCTTTACAAAGTGTTTAGATAATGCTCCTGAAAATGAGCAAGAGACGCTAAAGAGCGATATAGCAAACGAAACTACAAATTTGTCGATAGCACTGTTGAGATTGTGCTGTAATAATTATTCTAACTACCCCTCAATAGATAACTCCAATGCTATACTAGTGAACTTGAAAAATGCACAGATATATTCACTTGTGCTTTTATCTAAGTGTGGTGTGTCAGCAGACGGGTTTAAAGAAGATGTTGCTACGATGATAAATGCTTCGGTAGTATCTGCTTGGCAAAATTGTATTTTAAAAAATTATCAGGATGACCCACATCCCTCAAAGTATGTTTGGGAAACGTTTAAAGATAGAGGATTTATCGCACTCAATTTGCTTCAAGCTTCTATTGATATTTGCAATTCAGATGAAAGTGCAGATATTCAAAGGTATAAAAATATGATTACTTTGACAGAAGCCCTTGTAAAATCTTACTCTTGGACTTATTGGAGGGGAGCACCCGTAAGAGAGTATAGTTTGACTGATGAAGCAAAATCGGTGAATATAGACAATATAAAGATGTGGCATCAAAAAATAAAAGAAATAGATTCTACTTATGAGATTCCACTACGCTATACTCAGCAAGCAGGTGGTTGTTACGTTGCAACCGCTGTATATGGCTCGTATGATTGCCCTGAAGTGTGGGTTTTAAGAAGATTTAGAGATTATACGATGGCAAATAATTATTTCGGGCTTATAATTATCAAAGTGTATTATTGCATTAGCCCGCTGTTTGTATCTTTGTTCGGGAAAACAAAGATATTTAGAGTCTTCTTTAAAACGATTTTGGACAAGTTTGTAGCTAACTTAAAGGCAAAAGGCATTGAGGAAACGGAGTATGAAGACAGACTTTGGTAAATCGCAAAACTCATATTTATTCACAAATCACCACATAAATTGTATAATATGCACTTTGTCGCTGCTCGACGGGGTGTATATTTTTCTGTTTTATTCTATTGCAATAATGGGGCAATGCGTCTATAATTGTGGTATTAAATGTTTGGAGGGAATATACATATGTCCGTAAAAGGGATAAAGAAAGTTGTGCTTGCGTATTCAGGCGGTTTGGATACGTCCGTTATCATTCCGTGGCTGAAGGAAAATTATGACGACTGTGAGGTCATCGCTGTGTCGGGTGACGTCGGGCAGGGTACGGAGCTTGACGGGCTGGAGGAAAAGGCGATAAAAACAGGTGCGTCTAAGCTCTATATAGAGGATCTGACGGACGAATTCGTCGAAGATTTCATCATACCAACCGTCAAGGCCGGCGCTCTGTACGAAGATTACATGCTCGGCACGAGCTTTGCACGTCCCATCATCGCTAAGCGTATAGTGGAGATAGCAAAGGCGGAGGGCGCAGACGCCATCTGCCACGGTTGCACGGGTAAGGGCAACGATCAGGTGCGTTTTGAGCTCACGATAAAGCATTTTGCGCCCGATATGAAGATAATCGCACCTTGGCGTGAGTGGGAAATACGCTCACGCGAGGACGCCATTGCCTACGCAGAAGCGCATAATGTTCCACTTAAGATTAACCGTGAGACGAACTACTCCAAGGATAAGAACCTGTGGCATTTATCTCATGAGGGTCTCGACCTCGAGGACACGGGCAACGAGCCCCTGTATGAAAAAGAGGGCTTCCTCGAAATGAGCGTGTCGCCCATGCAGGCACCGGACGAGCCCACGTACTTGGAGATGGAATTTGTGTCGGGCGTGCCCGTCACGCTAAACGGCGAGAGCATGAGCGCAAAGAATATAGTGCTAAAGCTCAACGAACTGGGCGGAGCTAACGCCATAGGCTTACTCGATATAGTTGAGAACAGGCTTGTTGGCATGAAGTGCAGGGGTCTTTATGAGACACCGGGCGGTGCTATTCTCTATGCGGCGCACAAGTACCTTGAAACCGTGTGCCTTGACAAGCTTGTAATGCACAAAAAGCAGGAGCTCGCCATCACTTTCGCCGACCTCGTGTATAACGGTCAGTGGTACACACCGCTCCGTGAGGCTCTCAGTGCCTTCGTTGACAAGACTCAAGAGAACGTGACGGGCAAGGTGCGTTTGAAGCTGTACAAGGGCAATATAATAAAGGCCGGCGTGTGGAGTGACTGGTCACTTTATTCCGAAGAGATAGCCACTTTCGGCGAGGACGAGGTCTATGACCAGGGCGACGCCAAGGGCTTTATAAATCTTTTCGGACTGCCCATAAAGGTTCAGGCACAGTTAAAAGAGAAAAACAGTAAGGGTGCGAAGTAATGGCGCAGAGTAAAATTTGGGCAGGGCGTGCCGCTGAGGCACTTGACAGTGTCGCTGACGATTTTAACAGTTCCATTGGTTTTGACAGTCGCATGTACAGGCAGGACATAGAGGGTTCTATAGCGCACGCCGCCATGCTCGCTAAATGCGGTATAATTTCCTCGGACGAGGGCGCAAGGCTTATAGAAGGTCTCGGTGCTATACTCTCGGACATAGACGAGGGAACGCTAAAAATAGACACGGCTGCAGAGGACATACACAGCTTTATTGAGGCAGTGTTGACAGATCGTTTGGGTGAGGTGGGCAAGAAACTGCACACGGCACGTAGCAGAAACGATCAGGTAGCGACGGATCTAAGGCTGTACTTACGAGGTGCGGCTGCTGAAATTGTGGCGCTCACAAAAGCACTTATAGACGCTATAGTCGTACAGGCGGAGCAAAATAAAGAGAGTATAATGCCCGGCTATACGCATTTACAGAGGGCACAGCCCATAAGCTTTGCGCATCATCTTTTGGCCTACGCCATGATGCTGACCCGTGACATTGGGCGTATGGAGGATGCGGTGCGGCGCATGAACGTGTCGCCTTTGGGCGCTTGTGCGCTTGCGGGCACGACTTACGATATAGACAGGGCGCACACGGCTGCAGCTCTCGGGTTCGAGGGCTACACACTAAACAGTCTTGATTCTGTATCCGACAGAGATTTCTGTGTTGAGCTCTGCTCCGCGCTCGCTCTGCTTATGACGCATCTCTCACGTTTTTCGGAGGAGATTATTCTATGGTCAAGCTGGGAATTTCAGTTTGTGGAGCTATCGGACGCCTATACAACAGGCTCATCCATCATGCCGCAGAAGAAAAATGCGGATATGGCAGAGCTCTGCCGTGGTAAATGCGGACGTGTCTACGGTGACCTCATAGGACTGCTTACTATGCTTAAAGGCTTGCCGCTCGCTTACAATAAAGACATGCAGGAGGATAAGGAGGCGATATTCGACGCTTTTGACACTGCATCCATGTGCCTAAAGGTCTTTGCGCCCATGGTAGCGACAATGAAATCACGCCCCGAGAAGATGCTTAAAGCTGCAAACGGCGGTTTTATAAACGCTACGGATCTCGCTGATTACCTTACAAAAAAGGGTATGCCTTTCCGTACGGCTTACAAGCTAACAGGCGAGATTGTCGCTATGTGCATTAAGTCCGGTAAGACTCTTGAGGATATCAAACTTGAGGAGTACCGTGGGTACTCGGATTTAATTGAGGCCGATGTATTCGATGAGATTTCACTCATGACTTGTGTGAGAAAGCGTACATCGCAGGGCGGTACGGGCTTTGAGTCGGTGGAGGCGCAAATCGCATTTTTAAAAGCCTAAAGCGCCATCACAAATAAAAGTTCTACTCAAAAAAATAAACCCCTTGAAAAGCTTAGCTTTTCAAGGGGTTTTCCTAATTATATTAGTCTTGCTGCTCGCGCTTCTTGCGGAAGAATACTATGAGTGATATTGTGCTCAACAGACCTGCTGCAACTATTACTAACATGAACAGGGAGTTAGAAGTTGTTGTCTCGGGCTCTGCTGCTAGAGGTGCCTCTTCTTCTGCTATCTCTGTAGTTGCGCTCTCTGTGTTTGCGTTATCTGTGTCCGCCTGTGCAGCAAGTGGCTGCTGGTTGTCAACGATGTTTGTTGTGGGTGCATCGTCGCCTACTACAGGTGTCTCGTCGCCTGTTGCCGCTACCGGTGCTACTGCTACTGCGTACACGCACTCTATTACTACGTCTCCGCTTAGTGTACCGCTTATGTCTGCGCCCTCGCTTCTTAAGAAGGTGTAGCCGTTTATGAACAGTCCGACATTTGCTGTTAGGTCGTACTCTGTACCCTCAAGTGCTGTGCTTGTGTAAGGTGCTATTATGGAGATGCCTGCCTCGCTTACATAGTTTACAGTCAAGTTGTAGTTTACCTCTACAGGTGCCTCGATCTCCTCTGCCGCATAGGTGGAAGTTATCACTACATCGCCACTAAGTACGCCGCTTGCAGCACCTGTTGTGCTTACAAAGTCATAACCATCTATTGAAGGTGCTGTCTGTGCGCTTACGTCGTAGTCTGTGTCTTCTACGCCTGTGCTTGTGTATGCTGTGCGTATCTCTGCGCCGTTCTCGTCTACGTAGTTTACCGTTACTGTGTAGCTTGCTAGCTGCTCGGGCTCTTCGTCATTAACTGCGTTCGTGGGAGGTACCTGTGTGTTTGCGTTTGTGTTGTCGTCGCCCTCGTCGCCTGTGTTGTCGTCGCCTTCGTTGCCTGTGTTGTCGTCACCTTCGTTGCCTGTGTTGTTATCGGTCTTTTCTTCCCAAACTGCTGTGAGGGTTACGTCCGAGATTGCTACTATCTTCTTGTTTTGATTTATTGTATCGCCAACATTCTTATCTGTGCCGTTGTCACGTACCGTCTCGCCTGCTGTTACTTCCCATGCCACGAAGGTATAGCCTTCACGCTGGGGCTTATCTGCTGTCTTGAACTCAGCGCCTTCCTCTTTGTACTTAACTGTTGTGTTGGGCATACCTGTAACGTCCTCAGCACCCGGTAGGTATGTGATGGTGTACACCTTCGCCCACTGTGCCCTGAATGTTGCGTCCTTCAAGAGTGTTACCTGCTGATTCTCGTTGAAAACCTTATCTTCGCCATAATTGTATACAACACCGCCGGACTCAACGGAGCCGCCTGTCAATTTCCAGCCTGCAAAAACGTAGTTAATAAGCTTGCCATTGACATTTTCGATTGCTATGACATCATCTGTTGCGCTCTGAAGCTTTATAGTCTTGCCAGGCTCATAGTCCTTACTGTCTACGGGTGCTGTGAATAATCCTTCTGCATTACCTGCAACGTATGTTACCTGTATGAGGTCTACGTACACTGCCTTTAGGTCGATTTTTCCATCGTCATCGCTTAGTAGCGCAGTCGCTACATTTTCCTTGCTTGCCTGAGTGCCGTTATCAAAAAATTCCCAGTGGCTGAACATCCTACCTTCGGGAGCTGTGAGTGCATGCACTCCGTATATCCAGTCATTAACCTTACCGTTAACAATTTTAACTGTCTTTGTCTTGCTGTTATCGTCTGTATTATTAAATATGCCACCGGCGGATCTGAACACGATTTCGTACTTATCTGCGGTGTCGATCTGTTTCTTCGCTTCGGGTTCGCTTGTACCCTCATCAGTGCCACTTGTATCGCCTAAGTCGAGTACGCCCAAGCCGCCACTCTCCGCTACGGAACCGTCGTCTGCAAATGCGGGACTTACCAGTGCTACATTCATCAAAAGCATCGCTACTACCATTACTATGCTGAGTATCTTCTTGTTAATCGTCCTCTTATTATTCTGTGCTTTCATTTCCCTTCACCTTTCCCTATTCCTTTTATATTTCCCATTTTTTTATTCGCTTTTTCTTATGTGCCCATTATAGCAATCCGAGGTTGCATTTTAGTTGCATTTGCCCTTTTTATTGCATTTGTTACGAAATCGCAACAATAATGCCCGTTTTAGCCCGTTTTTAAAGCAAAACTACCTCCCGAACCGTAGTTCGGGAGGTAGTTGCTATTAGTTTTTCGCTATTTTTGTTGTTTTACCGTCTTGACTCTCGACTTAACTTAAGCGTTCTCGCTCTCTTCTTCGCGCTCCTTGCGTGACATGTAAGTCACTCCGCACTGTACAAGAGCTATGATTGCCATTAGTATCGTCCACTGGTCTACCATCGTCATCGGTAGGCTCATATCCTCTGTTAGGATGAACACTACGACCGCTGCTACTGCAGGTGCGATGCTGAACAGTCTCATTGCGCCCTTGCGCTTTACATCCTCGTCCTCGTACTCTTCGTCTTCACGCTTGTTGCGGAAGTAACCGATGAGAAGTACTACACTCAAGATGCCTGTGAACACTGTTAGGATTAGGTTAACAAGTGCCCATGCTGCGCCGTTGCCTGCTGCCAGAGGTGTCTCCGGCTCTGTGATTGTTACCTCAGGTGTCTCTTCGCCACCTGCAAGAGGTGTGCTCGGCTCGGGGATCTCTACGGGATCTGTCGGCTCTGCAGGAGTCGGTGTGTCAGAAGGAAGTGCTACTAGGGGAGGAGGTGCGTCTGTTATCTGTACAGGTGCCGTCGGTGTCGGTGTGCCTGTCGTTACAGGAGGTGTTTCGCCCGGATCAAGCGGTGTGCTCGGATCGGGAATTTCTGTCGACGGTGTCGGTGTCAGTGTCGGTGTCGGCTGCACAGGATCCGACGGACCCGGTGACGGTACTGTTGTACCGCGAGTGATTGTGATTGTTGCTGTATACGCATTGTCTTCGCTGTAAACTGATGCTGTCTCTCCTGCTATGGGCTCCCAAGAATTTGTCTCTGAGTTGAACTCTGCTACGAAGATCTTGAAGGGTACTTCATAGACGCCCGGTGCCGCAGGTGTTGTGTAGGAAGTCTGATCAAAGTTAATGTCGTTCGTTGCGAAGTCTCCGGGGAAACGTACGATCAGCCTCTGATTCTCTGCCAATGCATTCTCTACTACTGCGATATCGCCGTATACTGCTTCTAGGAACATATCGGTCTCTGCACTGTCATTTGCCTCTGTGTCCATGGTGTATCCTACGCCATCGTAACGCTTGCTGTCTTCGAAGTTATCTGCTGCGTATACACTGAGGTTGCCCTGGTTCATGTGCATATGATAGTTGGAAAATACCTCGGGGCTGATGTCAACATGTGTGCTGTGAATCATGTCGTTCTCCGCCTTTAGCTGGAACAAAGGTGTACCGCCCTTGTATACTACATCAAAATCAGGTGAGCTGTAGAACATGGGGTTAGACTCTAGTGCTGTAAAGGTGTAGTTGCCGAGTATGGGCTGTGAAGAATCCTTGTGCTCATCTGCTGCAACGTACACATAGAAGTGGCTGTAGAAGTTTCTTAGCTCTGTGCCGCTTAGTACGCTTACATTAGCACCTGCTTCAAACTGGAAGCTGTAGCTGTCGGGGTAACGCATAGCGTCTTCAAAGTCTATCATCACATTTGAGCCCTGTACTGATACGTGTGAGTTGATACGGTTTATTGTTACTACTCTGGGGTAAATCTTCGCCTGTATTGTTTGTGCCTCTGTTGAGTCGCCTACTGTGAATGCCAGTGTCTGCTCAGCTACGTCACTCTCGGAGAAACCAACATTGACTGCCGGCTGACCATTTGCCCACACTACGTTAAATGTGGAGCCTGCTGCGAAATTGATTGTCTCTGTTGTGCCGAGGATCTCCTGAATATCTGCTGCTAGATAGGCTGCTGTTGCGTCACCGGAGAAAACTGTTCTTGCTAGATCTGTGGGTACGGGCTCTGCCAGCTTCGAATAGGTGAATGTTGTGGGCTCACTGATGTCGAACAGAGCGACCTCGCCCGAGTCATATTCATTGCCGTCTTCACCTGTCCAGATGAATCCATCTAAGTTAGGATGGGTACCCGGCAACTGACCGGAAAGCATGTATAGATTTGCGTTGCCTGCAAACTGTGTCCATAGAGTGGTGTCCATGGGATCGCCATACACGGGTCTGCTGTTACCGTCAAATGTAACTTCAGGATAACCTAAGAACTTTACTTCAGAGATAACTACGGGGTAAAAGTCTCTTGATGCTATGGGTGTAGTGTTGGGGTATGCTTCTGTGTATACATAGTCAGCTACATAGTACCAGCTGTACTGAAGGTTGCCGGACGCGTCATTGCCCTGTGCTATCTTCTGGCCCTGAAGCAAGGTGCTACCGTACTGTGCGGTGTACTCATCTGCTGTGGGTAGGAAGTTGTATACTTGGTCGTCCGAGAGCATGTAACGTGATGCTGCCGGTGTATTGTGGTTGTCATGTGTATAGAAGTTAACCTTTAATACTCTTACAGTTTCGGATACAGTCTCACCTGCATCGGATGTTACGTCAATTTTAATGTTGTGATCATCGCCTGTGAACATTGCTGTTGCGTCATAAGTCGCAGTCCAGAAGCCGGTAGCTTCATCCATTGTGAATGTCAGTTCCTCGCCGCCGATTGTGCCGACTACGCCGGTCTCGCTGGCCGGGCTCGCTGTTACTGTGAACATGTTGTTCTCGTCGAGCTTGACATCTACTATCGCAAGCTCTTCAGCCAGCTCAAGCTCGGGGCGAACTGCAGTGCCGCTGAAAGATGCATATGTTCCGTTGAACCTTACATTAGCGCTTACATTGTGGCTGTCGCCGGGTTTGGGATAGCCACTCTGCAACGAAATAGTTGTGAAAACGAATTCAGTGCTGTCTGCGGGAATTCCCTGATAGTTTGAGTTCGGAGGATTGGTCATCGCCGTACCACCGGGGTTGAAGCTAATATAATTTAGTGTTATGCCCTCTGCAATTGCATCATCAGAAAGTGATACCTTTACCGACCACTGTACCCAACCGTAGTCTGTGTACTGAGGACCATAGGGGTTCTCGGGCCATGACACGACCTGTGCGGTTAGCGGCTCGAATGTAACCAGTTCAGAAGTTACCAGCACTCTTGCATAGCTAAAAGTAACTATCAGGTCTTCTGTCATATTCGCTGGAGTTACAGAGTAGCTAGTAGCGCCGTCGGATCTTGTCATTGTCGGATTGGCGTACTCTGTACCATTATGTGTAATTGTTGTGATATACTGATTTGAGAAATTGGTCGTCGCGGGGATTGTCACGCTATCCTTGATTACCTCATTTTGCCTGTTAACGTAGTTGAGGATGATGTTGTATCCACCGGCGGTATTGTTCTGGGGAGCCTGCTCGCCTGCGGGAGGTGTTGCGTCGCTTTGTTCGCCTTCACCTTCTCCTGTGTCTACGTCGCCTAAGTCGAGTACGCCGAGGCCGCCGCTCTCTTCTACAGGTGCTGAGTTCTGATCATCTGCAAAGGCAGGGCTGATCATCGTAACGTTCACCAATAACAAAGATACTATCATTATTACACTAAGTATTCTTGTGTTAAGTGAAATCTTTTTGTTTGCCTTTTTCATAGTGGTCACCATTCCTTTTTTAACTTTGTTTTTCTTTATGTGCCCATTATAGTGACGCTAGGTTGCATTTCGGTTGCATTTGGCCGTTTTTTTGCATTTGTTACGAAATCGCAACAAAGTCGCCCGTTTTGGGCTGTTTTTAATGCAATAATGCCCCCAAATTATGGTTTCAAGCTTAAAAAAAACCTCCCGAACCGAAGTTCGGGAGGGTTTCATATTAGATTTTTGCTAATTTAACGATCTTCGCCGTCTTTGCTCTCGACTTAACTTAAGCGTTCTCGCTCTCCTCCTCGTGCTCCTTACGTGACATGTAAGTCACTGCGCACTGTACCAGAGCTATGATTGCCATCAGTATCGTCCACTTATCTACCATCGTCATCGGTA
>CAYIYZ010000006.1:0-131683 GCA_964367935.1 uncultured Oscillospiraceae bacterium | reverse complement strand
GTTTTGCCCTGCAGATGTTGAGATTTTGGGTAAATTAAAGCTTAAAGCTTAAAATTGAACCGATAATATCGGAAGTAAACTATTGATAATTTCGGAAGTAAACTATTGATAATTTCGGAAGTTTGGGTTGTAATATGGTCATAATAATGTTATAAGCAAATTGCGATTTAAAGCATGAGTGAATTATTATAACAGCCGATACTGGTTCTACTACCATTCGAACACTTGACAAAGTAGTAGAATGCTAGTAGAAAGAAGGTGACGTATGCAACTCGAAAATCAAAGCATAGAATATAAAAGAGAATATACCGATGAAATAAAAAAGACAGTCATAGCTTTTGCTAATACTGTCGGTGGTAAAATATATATTGGAATTAATGATGATTTAACTATTGCTGGCGTGCACGATGCAGATGAAGTGCTTCTGAAATGTACTAATATGGTTAGAGATTCTATTAAACCTGATATAACTATGTTTGTTGACTATAAAGTAGAAGCAACAGACGGCAAGTCAATAGTTGTTTTAGATGTCCAAAGAGGCACTTCATGCCCTTATTATATTGCATCTAAAGGTATCAGACCTGAAGGTGTTTTCGTTAGACAAGGCGCATCTTCCGTTCCTGCTACTGAAACAGCAATACTCAAAATAATACAGATAAAACCCTATAAAAAGCTGTTCCAGAAGTACATTTTGCACTGAATACATCGTAAAATACTTACCTCTGGGACGAGTGGGTTTGAGCGGTTTTGATGCCGTCTTTGGCAACAAAATGGCAACATAAATTATAAAAGATAAAAACAGCTAACTGATTTTTAGAAAATCGGTTAGCTGTTTTTATGTGCGCCACCCTATAAGAACTGTAGTTGTTTTATTATCATTATACAGAACAATAAGGATGGATGAGTTGTTATGGTCAAATTCCTGTTGAGACAGAGCAAGGCACTTGAAAGTGTGATTGATAAATGTTAAAATCCTAATGCAAATGAAACCAAAGATGGCGCAGAGACTGCGTCTAAAATACTCAGCTAAAGGGCGGGAAATTATGAAAAAGAGAAAAAACAAAAAAACCATTAGCCTAATAACTGTGCTTGCTATTGCACTTGCTGTTACCCTTGTCTTTGTACTGCAACCTAATACGTCTGAAACAGCCCAAGTTTCAGATGGAATTCTTGTGTATCAGTCAGATTATGAAAAGATGTCGGTTGATCAGGGTATTGCGTACATTGACAATGAACTCATTTTGACTTTTGAGGAAGAGATTTCGCTTGAAGAAGTGGAAAATGTAGCGTCTCAATACGGCGGCGAAGTTGTGGGATACGTAGAAGCGGTAAATAACTACCAAATACTCTTCGATAAGAGCTATTCACTTACGGAACTCGAAGAAATCGAGAATGAGCTTCGAGTTGAATATGCCATTGGAGTCTCGCCAAATCGTGTGTTTAGAGTGTCGTCAGACTATTTCCCATCGGACTCTGAGTGGGCAGAAGAATGGGGAGGTGACGTGTCTGGCACAAACTGGGGAGTGGAGGCTATAGGTGCGCCCGTTGCATGGGATAGCAGAGATGCTATGGCGGATGTGAATGTGGGCATAATGGATACTGCGTTTTTGAGTCACGTTGACATAGCGTATGAAGATACTGCATTAGCATTCGTAGATGAGTTATCAGCGGAAGTTAGCACACACGGTACGCATGTTGCGGGAACGATAGGCGCGACTTTTGACAATGATGAAGGAATAAGTGGAGTTGCGCCAAACGCTAAACTATATGGCGTATCTGTAAATGCTTTTGCAAATCACGGGTATGCCTCAGAACAATTACTCATTACAGGCCTCACTAATCTAATAGTTCACGAAGGCTGCAAAGTAATAAATATGTCTATCAGCATTAACGACCTTCAATTTGCAGCTTCAAGAGGTAATGAGGCGGCAATTAGGGCGACAGATGAGTTTTCATCGCAACTAGAACGAATACTGGGTGCATATGTGGATGCTGGGTACGAGTTTGTCATCTGTAAGTCCGCGGGCAACTTGTATGGCAATGCATATGAGTATTTCGCCGCTGACGAAGACGATGAAAATGCCTTATATGGTTACTACGCTTTAAGCGATTTTGAAGATTATTTGCAGAGCGAAGATCGTGACGAAAACTCACCCTTTGCCAGGTATTTAGGCAGAGAAGACGAAATTGCATTGAGAGTTGAATCAGGTGGTGTGCTTGCGGACTTCGATATAATGGCTAATGTTGATGATCCAAGGGTAGCTGATAGAATTATCATCGTCGGCTCGGCAGGGATTTCCGGTGACGGATATGCGATGGCGAGCTCCAGCTGTGCAGGAGAAAGAGTTGATCTTGCCGCGCCCGGAGTGGAGATTTACTCCACCTTTCAAGATAACGGCTACGAAAATCAAAGCGGAACATCTATGGCAACACCGCATGTGAGCGGAGTTGCGGCCATGCTTTTTGGAGCGAATCCAAGCCTTAGTGGAGCTAATGTAAAGCAGATAATAGTAGACTCGGCTGAGCTGGGTGAGGAAAACATAATACAAGATGACTATTCATATTACTTGCTGAGCGCGGATTTGGCTGTACAGGGAGCGTTGGACTTTGAAGTCACACAAACAGACGCAATTCAAGGCATAGATCCCGAGCAAAATGATTCTGTACAAATAGAAAATGTGGACTACAGTCTATATACGAAAGACGAGAAAATTAAAGAGACAATGCTCGGCCGTAGCGATATGTACCGGAACAAGGGAGCTTTAATTGACATAGACGGTAATGGGGTGGACGAGCTAATAATGCTCTATACTGTTGAGACAGGAAATTATCCCTACTTCGCAGCAAGTATCTATACAATTTCCGATGGGGCGGTTGTTCCTTTGTTTGTCGATTACGAGTTTTATGCTCAAGCAGGAGGTCCTTCAGGAGGTATTCATATACTTGAGAAGGGTGGAGAGCGGTATATAATGATGTTTTCAGAGTTTGGTGAATATGGGGATCTTGTACTAAGGTGGGGAAAGAGAGAAATTTATCTCTATGAAAATGAAGAAAGCACACTGGCAGATGATCTGAGCTTTGAGTATACATCAAATGAATCAAACGGCGCTATAACAGATGCGAACTCGGTGATGAACGGTGAGAGTAAGACTTTTTATGAATATCTAAATTATATGCAAACTTACTCCATAATTAATATATTTGAGGAATACGGCGAAAATGACGGCACCGTCTCGCTTGAACAGTTGTATACGCAGCTTTCGGGTGAGGAGACGGTAATAGATCCGGAAAATATCACGGCAGATACACTGGTAGGCGTTTGGGATAAAGCGGGCAATGAATACTCTTCGCATGGCTACGAATTTATCAAGATAACAGATAAAGGCGATGACAGCTATGAGATAATAGTAGGGTGGTTAAGAGGCGGAGAGTATATGGGCACGTTTACGGCTCAGGACTTCGTCCGTGTGGACAACGGAGTTAATACGGTTTACTACGAAGTTCCCGTAAAATGGGATGATAGCATCGGCGGAGAAACGAATATGTATAGTGCAACATTCACCGAGATAGAAGATGGTAGGATGTTTTGGACTTCAGAGTCAGGCAGCGGAAGCATATATGAATTTGTAGATAAAGATCCGGAAGTGGGAATTGCTATTATGGAAAATGAGTATCTAAATTAGTGATTAGATAAATTTTAGTGTAAAAGGCGGCTACCGTTATAGGTAGTCGCCTTTTAGATTTTTTTATACATTCTCACATGGGCAATATAAGAGTGGAGAAGATAGATGATAAAGTGTGATTGAGCACATTGACAAAGCTCGGTGACTGTGCTATATTTAGTTGACCGTTCGGTTAAGAACGGGTTTAGGAGGTTATATGCAAAACTCAATTTCTCAAAAATTCACGTCAAAGTCACTACTGATATTCACTATGCCAAGTGTGGTGATGATGTTGTTCATAGCGATTTACGGCATGGTAAACAGCATTTTTCTTTCAAGGTTTGTAGGCGAGGATGCCTTGGCAGCTACAAGTGTAGTGTTCCCGGTAACAGCAATAGCATTGGCGATATCTATTATGTATGCTACGGGTTCGAATGCGATTATATCGGCAAACATAGGCGCAGGTGAGCCGGAAAAGGCACGGCAGAATTTCTCTACCATTACAATAGTGGGAGTGGTGACGGGGGTAGTACTAGCTGCTCTCGCGGTCATATTCAGAACAGAGATAGTCACATTACTTGGCGCAACAGATGATATAGTCGAACTTAGTGAAGCTTATTTGATGTCTTATGCACCGACCTTAATTTTTATGTTTATAAATATATACGCACAGTACTTTTTTGTTACGATAGGAAAGCCTACCTTAGGCTTTCTGTTTGTGTCTCTTGGCGGCCTCAGCTCTGTAGTCACAAGTTATACTTTAATTGGCGTAGTGGGTGTGGGCATAGTTGGAGCGGGAGCTGCAACGTTTGTGGCAAACTTTGTACCTGCCGGATTTTTCATTTGGTACTTTGCTACTCATAGAGACTCGGTGTTGCACTTTGTTAAGCCGAAAAGGCATGAAGGGTTTTTGTTAAATACGCTAGCAAACGGGTCGTCGGAAATGGTAACTAACTTAGCGGTAGCGGCGACAGCGGCAACAACTAATATCATACTGGGAAATCTTGCAGGTAATGACGGCATTGCGGCAGCCAGTGTAAACGGACAGACACAGTTTTTGCTAAACTCTATCTTTATCGGATTCGGAGCGGGTGTTGCACCGATTTTCGGTTATGCACACGGCGAACAGAATAGGGAGCAAACAAAAAGTGTGTTTTGGATATCTACAAAATTTGTGATAATTGGTTCAGCGATAATAGTAGCTCTTTGCTTCTTGATTTCGGATAATATAATTTCCTTGTTTTTATCACCGGATAATTCAGCTTTTGGTATAGCGAGGAGTGGTTTCAGAATTTTTATGGTAGGTTTTTTGTTTTCGGGCATGAACATATATGCTTCTGTGTTTTTTACCTCAGTTTCAAACGGCAAAATATCTGCGCTGATTTCATTTCTGAGGACCTTTGTGTTCATAATGGGAATGTTGCTGATATTGCCGCCCTTGCTCAAAACAACGGGCGTGTGGCTTGCGGTTCCGATAGCAGAGGTGTTGTCAGTGATAGTGTCTATTCTTCTGTTAAAGAAGTATAGGAAAGTATATGGATATTAAAGAGGTGGATTGTGGCAAATGACACAAGAACACGCATATTAGATGCGATGTATGACTTAGTGGCAGAGGTGGGCTATGATAAGGCGTCTACTGCCGCAGTGTGTGAAAAAGCAGAAATTAATAAGGGCTCGCTATATTACTTTTTCAAAAATAAAGAGCAGTTATTTCTTACGCTTGTAGATGAGTACCTGCCCAAAACTTGTGATATTTCAGAGAAAATACAAGATGTCCACACAATAAAGGAATATAAGAAGCTGTTCATGGATATAGGTGTTGAGCGTATTGACTATTGCCAAAATAATAAAAAATTTGGTAAAATTGTAGCAGAGCTTTACATTCAGAGTGAACGTTTAGAGTCAGTTAGAGAGGAAGAAAAGCGTTATATTCAAAGTGTGAGAGAAAGAAATGCATTACTGATTGAGCACGGCGAAAAGGTAGGTGCTTTTGATGTGAGCAAATATAACAGAGAAGTGTATATTAGCTTCTATGACGTTTGTCTTGACGGAATTGAAACAGCTATACGCTATGGCAAAGATATGGACTATCACAAAGTGTGGGAAATGTTTACGGAAAGTCTGATTGTAGAAGAGGGCTAAAAGTGATTTACGAGAGTGAGGAGAATGATGAAAAAGCTAATTACGATCAATAGACAGTTTGGCAGTGGTGGTAGGGAAGTGGGGAAAAGGCTTGCCGATGCTTTAGATTGTGCGTATTACGACAAGGAATTACTAAATGCTATCATGGAAGAAACAGGCATGGTGGGGAGCGGTATAAATCTATATGATGAAAAGGCAACAAGAAACTATGGATATACCTTTGGGAGAACTTTTACGACTTTCCAGCAATCACCTTCCGACAAACTACAGATTGCAGTGAACAAGATCATTAAGCAATCAGCGCAAAAAGGTGATGCGGTGTTTATAGGAAGATGCTCTGACTACGTTTTAAGAGAGCTAAATCCATTCAAAGTTTTTATTTATTCCTCGAATATGGACTTTCGTGTAGAGCGTTGTTTTGAGGCGGTGCCGGAAGACAGAAGCTCGAAAGGTGAGAAGGGTATGATAAAGGAAATCTTGGCTGTAGATAAAACACGGGCGAAATACCATGCGCATTATACGGGACTAAATTGCGAGGATATGAAAAACTACAATTTGTGTGTGGATACATCGGAAGTAGGCGTAAAGGGAGCGGTTGAGGTCATCTTACTTGCACTAAGTTTAAGAAAATAAATTTCAAGCTATGCATATCGAAAAATAGAGGGGTGCTCCGATTTATCGGAGCACCCCTCAGTCTGTCAAAGAAGTTATAGTTAAGAATCCTCGTCCTTTGCCGAGCAAAGATTTTTCTAAAATCACGGCGAGTTGCCTGGTCTGATTTTAGAAAAATGTTAGATTTTATCGGCGGCGGGGCGTGTACACGCCTCCGATTCCGCTCGAGGCTCGCAAGCCGAGAACCCCCTTTTGTCGAAAAACCTGTTTTTCGACAGGCTAAGGGGTGCTCCGATTTATCGGAGCACCCCTAAAATGTTGTGCTAGGAAACCCTAAAATTATGATTTATCTAACGAAGTCACGATAACGCATGAGTACAGTGGCGAGTTCACCTCTCGTGGCGCCTTCAGTCGGTGCGAGGGTGCTTTCACCCCTACCCGTGATAAGACCGCTGCCTATAGCCCACTGCATGTTCACAGTCGCCCAATCGGATACGGTATCACCGTCTACGAAAGTCGTAATGTCAGCCGTTGCGCTAAGGTCATAGCCTTTATACTCACCGTAACGGTAGAGCATCGCCGCAAGCTGCTCACGAGTGATATTATCGTCGGGACCGAACATGCCGTTGCCGTAGCCTGTTACCACACCGTTCTCCGCCGCCCATATGACGGCTTCGGAGTACCACATACCATCCGCAACGTCCTCAAACACATTCGAGTACGCTGTTTCGGGTGTGCCCTCTAAGCGATACAATATGGTCACTATCATGGCTCGTGTCGTGCCTAAATTCGGCTCAAAGGTCGTCTCCGATGTGCCACTCATAAGTTCTGTCTGATAAACATACTGCACAGCTTCATAGAACCAGTCCTCTGCACTCACGTCCGTGAAAGGTAGTGTTACAAACATGGTTTGCGTGGTGATAAGGTAATACGAGAAATGCGTGGTCACGAAGGTGACCGTGCCTGCTTCCGCATCGTAGGTTGCCGCCACAGCATAGATTTTACCCTCGTCGTCTACGAAGTAGACCTTGAGGTTCTCAGCATCCTCAGTGCGCAGAGCTTCGGGAATTTCGACGGTCACTGTGCCGCCGCCGAAATCGGTGATACGCTTGCCGCCCACTTCGAGGTACAGTTCATACACGGGGCTCTCGCCTACTATCTCCTGTTGCTCATCTGTGAGCTCTGCTTTGTCCTCCACCTTGCGGACTACGAGCTTTAGGACATCGTCCTCTGTCTCTTTTAGCTCCTCAGCCTGCTTGGCGATTGAATCCAAAGCGGTTTTGTCAAATGTAACCGTGCCCTTATCGCTCTCAACTCTCAGCTCCTCAGCCGCACTGCCTGACAGCTCCGTCATGCTATCTATGGGGAGCTCCGTGATGACTTCCGTTGTGTCGGACGTGGTCGGAATGTCTATGGTGACGACAAGTTTTGCCTCCGTCTCGCCCTCCTTTGCGTCCTCGAGTGACGCTGTGCCTTTTTCGAGGGCGTCGGTTATAGCGTCTTTGTCCACCTGCGCTGTGGTAGAGCCGTCCTGCGTGGAGCTGCTTACGTCCACTGTCGTTTCGACTGTGCCATCCTCGTCTACTTCGGGCTCAGTTGTGCCCGATCCGCCGCCACCGGTCGAGGGCGGCACATACACGCCGAGGACGATTTTGTTGTTTGTCGCGTCAAGCGAAAGTGTACCTTGATTGTTGTCGGAGCTGAATTTTGCAAGGTCATCGTCTGTTATCGTGTACGCCGAAGGCGTTCCTCCCATCGCCACGTCTACAGCACTGTCGGCAGTCGGGTCGCTTGCGGTCGTCACGCCTATTTGGGCATTTGCGCCCAATTCGTCCGTCAGCGTGATGGTGTTGTTACTGCCCAAAGAAACATTGTTTGCTGTTGTGCCATCAGCTGTGACCTCGGTGTTGTTTGTAATGCGCACGTCACCGCTTAGGTTGATCGTAGCCAAAACATACACACCGCCACCACCGTCCCAACCTGACGTGTTGTCTGTGATAGAGCCGCCCTGCATATTCAATATGCCGTCGGAGACGATGTATATACCGCCGCCGCCTCGACCTGCTGTATTGTGACTGATTTCAGCGCCCCCACGCATGGTAACGGTTGAATCGTCGTTTATATAAACGCCGCCGCCCTGGGAAGCAGGCGCCTCATTGTAGCCAATGAAAGCAGAACCGCTCATATCCATTTCTGCCCAACCCTCTAAATATACACCGCCACCACCAGCGGATGTATTGCCTACGATACTACCCCCGCTCATATTAAAGACAGCAGTAGAACCTATGACAGCCACACCGCCGCCACCGGTGTAGACGCCGATTATTTTGTTACCAACGATGTTGCCACCGTACATGGTGACAGAGCCTTCGCTGAAAATGCCGCCACCTCGATAAAAACCGTTGTTTTGTAATGTCCCCGTGCCGCCCGTGATTGCGCCGCCGGTGAAAGCGAGGTCGTCTCCATCATCTGCAGTCACAATCGTTGTGCCGTTCCAGTATTTTGTCGTGCCGCTTGTCACGTCGTAGAGGTATAGCTCACCTGTTCCGTTTACGGTGATGACCGAGCCGTCGCCTGTGCCCTTTAGGACTTTGTCGTTGAGGTGCAGGTGTAGGGTCTGCCCATCGGCTACCGTGATGTTTGTGGTTAATTGTACATCGTCGGCTAAGAAAACATAGGCTGTGTTGTTGTCAGAGTAGTCGATTGTTGAGGGGTCTGCGCCTAACACTTGCCATGTTTCGTGGCCTGTGAGACCGTTGCCTGTTGGGTCTGTGGGTTGCGGTCCTTTGATGTAGATTTTGTTGCTGTTGCTGTTGAGCGTATGTGTTTCCCCCACTTCGCTGATTATATGCGCAAGGTCAGAGTTTGTGATGGTGTAAGCCGGAGACGTCGCACCCACCGCTACGTCTACAGGGCGAGCGCTACTCTCCATGGTTACGTGAATTTCAGACATGTCGCCCAATGCATCCGTCAGCGTGATGGTGTTGCCTGTTGGCAAGTATACATTACTTGCGGTTATGTATGAAGCATGACTCTCCGTGTTGCTTGTGATGGTTACGTCGCCGCTTGCATTAAACGTGCCGTTGGTCTCTACAAGCACGCCGCCACCAACACCATTGATACCTGAGCTGTTACCTTGAATATTGCCGCCATACATGTTGAAGGTGGTAACAACATACACACCTCCGCCGCCTGCGTCTGCGATGTTATTGTTAATAGTGCCGTCAATCAGATTGAGTGTGCCACCAGTAGATATACTCACACCGCCTCCAACGCCGGACGCCGAATTTCCGATGATACTACCGCCGTGCATGGTTACAGCACCGGTGACATTAATACCACCGCCGGCGCTGCCGACTCCGCCGCTAGGAGATGCCTTGTTACCCACGATATTACCGCCGTACATATTGAAAGTGCCGCCTACGCTAATACCACCGCCGTTTGTGGTGCTATTGCCACCCGTGATTGCGCCGCCTGTGAAAGCGATGTCGTTGCCATCATCGGTAGTCACAATCGCAGTGCCGTTCCAGTATCTTGCTGTGCCACTTGTCACGTCGTAGATATACAGCGTACCGCCTGAGTTTACGGTGATAACCGAGCCGCTGCCGTCGCCCGTTAGGATGTTATCGTTTAGGTGTAGGTATAGAGTTTGCCCACTGCTTACCGTGATGTTTGAGGCTAAATTCGCATCACCGTTTAGGAAAACATATGCTGTGTTGTTGTCAGAGTAGTCGATTGTTGAGGGGTCTGCGCCTAACACTTGCCATGTTTCGTTGCCTGAGAGTTCACCATCATCCCAGTAGTCTTCGTCACCATTTAGGTCAACCACACTGTCTGTGGGAACATGACCTCTGAGATAAACTCCGGCACTATTATAATTCGATCTGAGTATGCCTTGGTTGTTGTCAGAGACAAAATTATCAAGGTCGCTTGGCGACGCATTTGATACTACGATCATATCTTCTTTGTTTGTCGGGGTTCTTTCCGTCGTTATGCCGACTGTGGCACCATCCGGTAGATTAGAACCTAACTCAAAAGTATTGTTTTCAATTAAGTAAACGTTACTCTCGCTTATGACCGAGCCATCAACTCTTTTGTTGCCTATAATGGTCACATCACCGCTTGCCTTGAACGTGCCTTGTACATATACACCGGCACCCTTGCCGCTGCTGTTGTCGCTGGCGGAGACCTGCGAAGTGTTTCCGATGATAGCGCCGCCGGACATGTTGAAGGTGCCGGTGTTAAACACAGCCACACCGCCACCACGCGGTGCTGTGTTTCCAACGATGTTGCCACCGCTCATGGTGGCGATACCGTTGATATTCAGACCAGCGCCACCGAGTGTCACATAGCCACCCGTGATGGCGCCGCCGGTGAAATTATAGTGTCCGTCAGTCGTGCTTTCGCCGGCTTCGATGCTATCTCCGTCCCAGTGCCTTTGCGTGCCACTTGCTACGTCATAAAGATACAGCTCACTATCGAAGTCCAGATAGATAATCGAGCCGCTGAAGTTGCTCGTTATGATGTTATCGTTTAGGTGCAAATGTAGGATTTGGTCACGCTCTACCGTGATGTTTGAGGCTAAATCCACATCGCCGTTTAGGTAAACATAGGCTGTGTTGTTGTCAGAGTAGTCGATTGTTGAGGGGTCTTCGCCTAACACTTGCCATGTTTCGTTGCCTGTGAGACCGTTTTGGATATGGTCCGTCGGGCGTTGGTGCGCATTTAAGACGATTTTGTCAGTGTCAAAGGCAAGTATGCCTTGGTCGTTGTCCGAGGTGAATTTTGCGAGGCTTGCCTCCGTTGCACCTGCGCCCGTTGCTACGGTTACAGGTGCCGCACTTGCCGGGGCTGTTTCTGTCGTCACGCCGATAGCTGCACTGTTGCCCAATGCGCCCGTCAGCGTGATAGTTTTATTTCTAGACAGATATACATTATCTGCTGTTGTGCCGTCTACTTTCGTGTTACCTGTGATGGTCACATCTCCGCTTAGATTGAAGTTGGCGGCACTCACTACAAGTACTCCGCCACCATTACCTGTGGCTGTATTGTCTGTAATAGACCCAGCTGTCATGGTAAGTGTTCCACTGTAATTATAAATACCTCCGCCTTCCATACCAGCTTTGTTGCCTGATATACTACCACCGTTTATAGTAAAAATGGAAGAGGAGTTTAAAACACGCACACCGCCTCCACTTTGAGTTGACGTATTTCCGATAATGCTACCGGAGTTCATTGTAAAAATGCCCCCTGCTCCATCTGAGTGTGCATTCACGCCGCCACCTTGCCAGGCCTTATTGCCGACAATATTGCCACCGTGCATGGTGAAAGTAGCTATTCCGCCTTCAGTTGTGCCCACAACATTAACACCGCCACCGTAGACATCATTAGGCGTATCGCCACCCGTGATTGCGCCGCCGGTGAAGGCGAGGTCGTCCGCTCCACCTGTGCCGTCTGCAATTGCACTTGCACTTACATCCCAGTATCTGTCGGTCGGTTCGTGTCCGTCGTTGTCATTGTCATCAATAACATCATAAAGATTAAGCACACCGCCACCGTTTACGGTGATAACCGAGCCGGGATTTGTCGAACTGCCCATCAGGATGTTATTGTTTAGATGCAGGTTGACCGTCACACCGTCACCGATGGTGAGGTTTTCTGTCAACTCATAAACTCCATCATAATCGTATATGTAATAGTTGCCACTTGCCAATGTGCCATCATCTTTTGGCAGTTCCGTCCATGTCGCATTTTCTAATTCTGCCGGTCTATCCGCCGGCCACGATGACGCCGACGCACTTGTCGTCAGTAGCATTACCGACAGCATTAGCGTTAACAGTACCACCAAGGGTATGCCCACCAATCTCTTGCTCATTTTCATGTATGTTCCTCCTATTTTTTATTTCTTCATCTCTATGAGCTCTATTATCGCTCCGTCTTTACGTATGAAACTTAGGTACATGCCGCCTGCGTCCGTCTTCGGCGTTATCACATAGTCGGCGTTTTTTATATGCTCGTCTATGGAGTCTACCTCAAAGGCGACATGTATATCATGCTGCATTTCCTCGGGGAATATCGTCCCCGGCATGAAACGCACATACTCTATCGCAAAAGGGCTCGCCGCAGGGTCGGTCACATAGACCCCTACACCCTCTGCATAGCTCGCCCCCTCCTTCTCCTGCGTCGTCGGTACTCCGATGTGTAAAAACTTGTACATTGAAAATCCTCCGTATATAATTTTATCATAAGACACAAATATTTTAGCATAGCTCCAAGGGCGTTTCAAGAGAATATAGTACAAAACTACTAATAATTCTTGACAGATGCCGAACTTTGAGGTACTATACCTATACCCCCTATGGGTATAATAAAGGAGGAGCATATGAAAGATTGCATGGACGTGACTGCGGTTAGTAAGCGCCTGAAAAAAATCGAGGGGCAGGTGCGTGGTATACAAAAGATGGTGGACGAGGATAAGCCTTGTGAGGATATCCTCATCCAGATAGGTGCGATTAAGTCTGCTTTGCACAAGACGGGGCAGATTATACTGGAGGGGCACATGCATCACTGTGTGCTTGACGGTATAAGTAGCGGTAAAGAGAAAGAGACCATCGATAGACTTATCTCTGCCCTAAACCAATTTTCAAAAACAATATAGGAGTGGCGGTATGAGTGAGAAGATAGAAAAGCTAAATTCAAAACCCATGTTGTGGGTTTCCGGACTGTTTTTGTTGGCAAGTTTTATAATGGAGTACATACTTCCACTGATGGGCATTGAATTTGAGTTGCCTATTAATCCGGCGTGGGTATCGCTTATAATTTCCGGTATACCACTTGCGTACTGGGCAGTGGTGAATACCTTGGATAAGCGCATAACTTCACCGCTACTAATAACGATAGCGATGATAGCCGCTGTTTATATAGGCGATATTTTCGCAGCGGGTGAAGTTGCGTTTATCATGGCGATAGGCGAGTGGTTAGAGGGTAGGACGGTAGAGAAGGCGAAGAAAGGAATAGAGAAACTACTAAATCTCGTTCCGTCACAAGGTAGGGTGATATCCACTGAGGGAGAGACCATGGTGGAAGCGACGGATATTAAGACCGATGAGGTGATTAGAGTTTTGCCCGGCGAGAGTTTTCCTGCTGATGGTGTTATTATAGTGGGTGATACGACGGTAGATCAGAGTATAATGACAGGCGAGAGTTTGCCCTTAGATAAGACTGTAGGAGACGAAGTCTTTGCAGGTACAATTAATCGCTTTGGCTCAGTGGATGTTAGAGTGACAAAGCCATTTGCAAACTCATCTTTACAAAAGATGATAAAGCTCGTTGAGGATGCAGATAAGCATAAGGCGCCCACACAGAAGATAGTTGATAAGTGGGCAGGTGTTCTAGTGCCTTTGGCGTGTGTGATTGCCATAATCACCTATGTGGTCTTTGCCTTTGCGTTAAATCGTGCAGACGATGCACTAATTCGAGCGGTAACAGTACTCGTTGTGTTCTGCCCTTGCGCCTTGGCTCTTGCGACACCAACGTCAATAATGGCGGCAATAGGTCAGGCGACTAAGAACGGAGTGCTCATAAAGTCAGGCGAAGCATTAGAGCAGATGGGCACGGTGTCTACAGTAGCTTTTGATAAGACAGGCACTATAACTCAGGGAAAGCTGACAGTAAGTGATATAGAGTACTACGGAGTGTCGGAGGCAGAGCTACTCAAGCTTGTAGCATCGGTTGAGAGCCATTCAGAGCATCCTATAGGTAAAGCGATAGTGAGTTATGCTGTGTCTAAGGGTGTAGCGCCACATGAGATAAGTGAGTTTTCTATGTTGCCCGGCAAAGGGGTTAGCGCAAAAGTGGGCGGTGAGCTTGTATATTGTGGCAATGAGAAGCTGATAGAGGAAAAGGTGCAAGCAAAGATTTCAGAGAAAATCATAGGAGATATATCTATCCTGAGGTCGGAAGGCAAAGCAGTAATGATTGTCGCAAAAGGCGGAGAAATTGTGTCAGTACTTGGTCTGTCAGATGAAATAAAAGAAGGTTCGGCAGAAGCTATAGCTGCACTGAATGCTACAGGAATAGGAGAGACGGTACTGCTCACGGGAGACAATGAGAAGAGCGCGCAATTTATTGCGAATAAGGTAAGTATAGCCACTGTTCATTCATCGCTATTGCCTGAGGACAAGGTATCTACGATACAGCAGATTATGGACGATGGAAAAAATGTGTGCATGGTAGGTGACGGTGTAAATGACGCACCTGCACTTAAAATAGCGACAGTAGGCATAGCGATGGGTACCATGGGCAGTGACATTGCTATAGACGCAGCCGATATCGCAATAATGGGCGATGATATTTCTAAGATCTCATACATAAAAAAGCTATCGAATGCAACGATATTTTCAATCAAGTTCAACATAACGATGGCGATGTTTATAAATTTCGGCGCGATTATATTATCGGTATTAGGCTTGTTAAATCCTGCAACAGGCGCGTTGGTGCACAATGCAGGTTCAGTACTTGTGGTGCTAAATGCTGCAAGGCTGTATGATAAAAAGATAATATAGATAGTATTAAGAAAAAAATGAGGGGTACTGCGAAATATGCAGTACCTCTCATTTTTATAGGTCTAAATGATATCAAGTTGCTCTATTGGCAGCGGCCTAGAAAAATGGTAACCTTGCGAATAGTCAATTTTTTCAGCTAACAAAATTTCTTGAATATCGGGGTTCTCAACAAACTCAGCAACCGTCTTGGAGTGGATTAAGTTGGACATATAGTTAATGGAGTATAAAATATTTCTATTATCTTGGTTTGTGACAAGATCTTTGATTATTTGACCGTCGATTTTAATAATGTCAGGCTTAAGTGACATAATAGAGGTGTAAGTGGCAAAACCGACACCGAAGTCGTCAACGGCAATTTTGCACCCAAACTCGCGAACGGTGTTCAAGAAAGAATAGAGCTTCTGGCCACTGTTATAGTTTTCTGTTTCGACAAACTCTATAGTCAGATTTTGAGGCTGTGGAAAGTTCCTGACTCTATCGATGAACCAAGTGACAAAGTCATCATTTTCGACATCGAACAAGGAAACGTTAATGCAAAGCTCGCTTTGCTTACTTTCGAAATCATTCAGAGCTGTGTTGATAAGCATTTTGCTTAAGGTGCTGTATAGTTTATACTTTTTAGAAGTGTCCAAAAACATGCCCGGCGCATATATCTTACCGTTGGCGTCGGAAATACGCATGAGTGCTTCGTATTTATCTATCCGATTGGCAGCATTATTGTATATCCCTTGGTAATAGGGAATAACCTTGTTTTCATTAATGGCGTAGTTTATTAGACTGAAAGTTTCGATATCTGCTTTGTTTTCGGTGTTTAGCAGTTCTCTTTCGTTTGAGGCGATAATGTAGTTATTCTGTGTCTTTCTGTGAAAGTAGAAGGCGCTTCGGGCTTTATCAATCAAGTCGTCTCCGAAAACTAGGACAAATCTTGAAAGTGCACTTAAATCCGCTGATTTAGAGTTTGAATGAACATACTGTTCATAAGTAAGCTGCATAATTTTCTTAAAGTCCTCGTCGCTTATATCTTCCGTACCGGCAACGATAAAGTTCTTGTAGTTATATACATAATGAATAAGGCAGTTTTCGAGTCCCATAGCTTTGACATCGTTGCGTCCTTGCGTTAAAACTTCCTTACAGCCCAAAGAGTAGGCACCGAGTCCGACAGTGGCAATCATCATATCTGCGTTAATTATTTCAGTCATGCATATTTTGTTTATTCTTCTATCTTCAATGTCGAGCTTGAATTTCTCGAATCTATAGACATTGAAGTCAGGGTGTACATCATTTAAGTTTATGATATTTTTATCGCCCATAAGGGAAAAACCTCCGAAAAACGAAATTAATCTTCTAAAAAATGTGAAAAGGTTGCATGCATGCGACCGCACTGTGTGATTGTATCAAATCGTGTCGAATAAGTCAACGAGAATATTATTAATTTTTCTATAGAAAACAATAAAGAAAAGATGCATCTATGGGTATATTTAACTAAGTCTGATTTACTAGAAAAGGCTCGACGCAGTCAGGAACAAAAAATCACGCCTTAAGCAATAGCCTAAGGCGTGAATCCGAACAAAAATGTACTCTATGGAAAATCTCTAATAAGTCCTTTTTAAAATAAACTGCTTAGCTCGATTACAATTATGCTTCTAGCCCACTTTTCCTCGCAGCGCCTCTTTCTCGATTTGAAGTGCAGCAAGTTTTTTACGAGTGATTGGATACCAAACACCCAGAACGACAGCGGATATTAGATAAATACATGCCGGCACAAGTGTGGAGATTGTATACATGTCCGTTATAGTTTGTGCAGATTGAGTTGCCGAACCTACCGTGTAGTTAATCCAAACCAAAGCAGAGGTAGCAAGGACGCCTGCTACAGTTTGACCCAATTTTCTTGCAAAAAGGAACAAAGAATATGTGCTGGCTTCCTCACGTATGCCTGTTTTGCACTCGAAATTATCAATCATGTCGTTAACCATTGCCCAAATTTGCATGATGAAAAATGTTGTTCCAATTCCACTGATTAAACTGCAAAATATAAATACATATGGGTTTTGTGTTTTTAGAAACATAAGAACAAACTGCGAAACACTGGCCACTAACATACCTGCTGAGCATATTTCGGCTTTTCCGATCAACTTAACTATCTTGCCCATAATAGGTGCAATAAACACAATGGGTAGATATGTGCTTAATGTTACAAAGATGTAAAGTCCCGATGCATTAAAATAGCTATTAAAAAGATATAGGTAGTATGTTTGAGTAAACATTGTGCTTGCAATTAGTAGCAGACCTGCTACAGACAAGCTAAAGAACGCTCTGTCCGCCAACAACTTTTTAATAATAAGAACTGTTCTACCTTTTTCAACTGCAACAGCTTTTTTTTCAATTCGCTCTTTAACACTGAATGAACAAATGAAAAACATTGCGGCGCAGAATATTCCGCATAAGATTAAACTGATAATAAGTGTCCCACCATTGAATTGTGTGACCCCATCTTTAGTAGTGAAGACAATTGCGGCAATTACAATAGGCGGAATGGATGCCAGGACGCCAAAAACACTTCGTATTACTGATAAGCTTGACTGAACAGTTGAATTGTTAGTCATCACCGATGCCAAAGAGCCATATGGAATGTTAATGCTTGTGTTAAGCATGCCAAATAAAATATATGTGATATATGCATAGACAAGATATTGTGTGGAGGTTAGGCCCGGTATTTTTACAAATAATAAAACCACAGAAATCGCCAAGGGGATCGCCATTCTTCTAAGCCAGATTTTGTATTTTCCATTTGATGAAGGAGCTCGTGTATCGACAAATCTACCCCATAGTGGGTCATTTATCGCATCCCAAAGTCTTGCCACTATAAACAGTATCATTATTGAATTAGCAGCCAACCCCAATACATCGGTATAATATTTTTGTACAATAGCATTTACCAGCGCGAAAATAAGAGTTACCCCAACTTCACCACAACCATACCCGAGCAGCTCTCTTTTTCTAATTGTCGTAGTAGTCATTATACACCTCCTGTTTTTTTATATTGAAATGTTACTTTAGATCTTTCCAACTAATTAACTGAATATCTTGTTTTTTCAATTCTTCTACTACCCTTGAATCATACATCACACGATACTCATATACTCGGCGTTCCCATGAAGCGTGAATGGCTTTCAACTCATCTGACTCAATTGCAGGATGCATATATATCTCTGAAATGCCGGGCTTTATATTGGAAATAAGATTAACAAATTGAGTAACGAAGGTTTCGTATGTATCTCCTTCTTGCTTGTGGAAGGGATACTCAATCAAGTGGTCAATCATGTTCACATTTAAAGATTCACCATAGGTTATAAGTTGTCGGAACTGGCTTACAACCTGTTCGGGGAGCAGTCTGACGCGCTCTTCGGGAAATACTTTTGGCAGCCTGTATGGTAGTGAATACTGCGCACAAATTGCAAGAGTTGCAGGCATAAATCCGATACCCGACTCAAGGCCTGTCAGACTTCCCATATGGTTGTCTATATTAGAAATATTAATTCCGGCAGACTTTACTTTTTCAATCTGTGCAACTATCTCGGCTTTAACATGAGATTCGTTGGCATTAAGTTGAAAATCTTTACAAGTTTGATGAAAGTACCCTTTTGCGTCTTTCAAAGAACTCCCGGAGGTAAGTGGACTCCATTTAAACGGTGCCCATTCACTTGTAAATGTCAGGTGGACACCTACGTCCATCTGAGGATTCGCAACTAAAAAATCAGCAGCCTCCTCAAACCACGAACAGTTTGGCATAATTGATGTTGATGTTATTTTTTCGTCCTTAAGCATCTTCATAATAGCAACATTTGCACTGTGGCACATTCCAAAATCATCTGCATTAACAATGAGATATTTAGTGTTAGAATCTTTCTTAATCATAATTCAATCCTTTTTAATTAAAATTGACACTTTTTGTATAACTATATTTAACTATGAACCATATATGGAGAAATCTACCATCAATACAAAGCAATAATCCGAACCCATCACCAACAGGTATTATCTGTAGTGCATGGCTCGGGTTATATAGGTTTGGTGGGTGCGGTCAAAATAGATGCAAGGACGCAGGCGCGAACAAAAAGCACCCCACAGGTGTAGAGTGCGAATTGGGTGCAGCGACTCACTACCGGAGTGTGTGCCCGCTTCGGATATCTTAGTCGCGAGCATTTAAATTTAGACATAGCAAAAGCCCCGAACGCGAGTTGCGTGTCGAGGCTCTCGACTGGTGCCGGTGACCGGGGTCGAACCGGTACGAGGTTAACCCTCGAGGGATTTTAAGTCCCTTGCGTCTGCCTATTCCGCCACACCGGCACAGGCTGCGTTGACAAACGCACTATATACTTTACCACTACAAAACCACTCTGTCAAGCACCTGATTGCGTACATGTAAAAAATATCGGATAAAAAGTGTATGTATTTGTATTAGCATCTTGCAAATGGGCGTGAAATGGTGTAAAATGGGGTGAAAAATATGCTAATTAACATGGGAGGACAATATAATGGTATCAGCAGGCGATTTTAGAAATGGCGTTACCTTCGAAATGGACGGACAGGTAATGCAGGTTGTGGAGTTCCAGCACGTTAAGCCTGGAAAGGGCGCAGCTTTTGTGCGCACGAAGATAAAGAACGTGATCACGGGTTCGGTGGTGGAGACTTCGTTTAACCCAACGGCGAAGTTTGAGAGTGCCACGGTAGACAGAAAGACCATGGAGTTTAGCTATGCAGATGGTGATTTGTACTACTTCATGGACGGGGAGACGTATGAGCTTGTCCCTATAGATGGCGGCGTTTTGGGCGACAACTTTAAGTTTGTTACGGAGAATATGCCGTGCATGGTAATGTCATATAAGGACAAGGTATTTGCGGTAGAGCCGCCGAACTTCGTGGAGCTCACCATAACGGAGACTGACCCGGGTTTTGCGGGCAATACAGCGACAAATGCGACGAAGCCCGCTGTAGTGGAGACCGGCGCAGAGGTTAAGGTACCTCTATTTTTGGAAACAGGTGAAAAAATCCGCATAGATACACGCAGTGGCGAGTATTTAGAGCGTGCGAAAGGTTAAGGTGTAAATTATGACAACATCAGAGAAGGTAGCGTATCTAAAAGGCTTGACAGAGGGCTTGGGCATCACCGATAAGAATAAAGAGGGCAAGCTTTTTACGGTTATAACCGATATTTTAGCTGAGCTGGCAACAGATATTGAGGATCTTGCGGAAAATGCTTGGGACTTGGGCGAGGCTATAGATCAGGTGAGCGACGATTTATCGGAGCTTGAGGACTTGGTTTATGACGAGCTGGACTTGGACTATGACGAGGACTACGATTACGACGAGGATGAGGATGAGGACGACTTTGACGGTTGCGGTTGCGGCTGTGGTTGCGGTGACGATGAGGAGCCCATGTTCTATGAGGTGACTTGCCCTGCTTGTGAGAATACCATTACCATAGACGAGGACGTACTCATGTTGGGTGCTATAGATTGCCCCGGTTGCTCTGAGCGTTTGGAGTTCTTAGATCCCTTTAGCTGTGACGATGAGGATTGCGACTGCGGCTGTGAGGACGGCGGCGACTGCGCTTGCGAGAAAGCGGAGACGGAAGAATAGAAGTAGGAAAGACCGATAATATAAAAATAAGGCTCAAACCAAGCGATTAAGCTTGCGTTTGAGCCTTTGTGTTTAGTTAGATAATCTGTAGTAGAGACGAGAAGCTTTGAATAAAGCGAATGCTTATAATCTTACCACTTACTATTTTTTTGAAACAAATCCTGCCACACAGAAAGCAAGCCCTATAAGACCTAAAGCAAGCGTCATGCCTTCCATTCTAGTTGAACTCATTTGAAGCAAGATAGCAAAAAGTAAAACCCCTATTCCTAAACAGCTTTTTTTCATTATAACTTTCCTCCATCTGTTATATAAATTCGCTCCACATACCCGCATTTTAATCTGCACACCTTCGCAAAACTTTTACGAAGCAGGTAAAAATTATACCATAGAGAACAAGCGGTTTCAATAAAAAACGAGGCACCGTACGGTGCCTCGTTTTTCTTAGCTCATAGCGTTGAGCTTAGTCGCCAAAGCGCTTTTCTTGTGCGCGGCGTTATTCTTGTGCAAAAGACCCTTAGCAGCAGCTTTATCTACAGACTTGACAGCTACTTTATAGGTGCCGGCAGCCGCCTCCTTGTCGCCTTCTGTGACAGCAGCTTCGAACTTCTTCATTGCGGTCTTGAGTGCCGTTCTTTGTGCCTTGTTCCTCTCGTTTTCCTTGCGAGATACGAGAACTCTCTTCTTCGCGGACTTAATATTGGGCATATTTTGCCACCTCCTCCTATAATACTGTAAGTTTAGTACCCACGGACTGGTATTATAACACTAAGAAAGATAAAATGCAAGCGTTTTTTACCTATTTTTCTATAAAGAGTATATCGAACACTAAAAGCGGTAAACTATATCATAAAACTAGGGGGGTGAGGCAATGATTAATAAGAAAAGAACAGACTTAGCCTTGGAGGAATTTGAGTTTGCACGGGCGGCGACCGGAGACGAACTTGGGGATATTCCGGGCGTGGAATCAGAGGAGCGGGAGCGCTCGGGTTATAAGGTTACGAAGGTGCGCATAGTGGACGAGAAGGGCGCAGAAGCCTTGGGCAAGCCTGTGGGTACGTATATAACTATAGAATTGACGAAACTGCTGAGCCGCAGTGAAAATGCCTTTGAGGACGCAGCGTATTTACTTGCAAATGAATTACGACCTCTGCTTAGGCCTGATGAGGGCGGAACAAGTTTGGTCGCAGGTTTAGGAAACATGGCAGTGACACCCGACGCCATAGGTCCGAAGGCCGTAGAGAGCATAATAGTGACACGCCATTTGAAGGAGCAGTTGCCCGAGGATTTTGCAAACTTTCATTCCGTTGCGGCAATAGCACCGGGTGTGCTCGGCACGACAGGCCTTGAGAGTGCCATGGTACTGCGTTCAGTGGCAGCGACGGCAGAGCCGGCACGGGTGATAGCTGTTGACGCATTGGCGACAGCGAATGTGTCGCATTTGTGCCGCACGGTGCAGATATCGGATGTTGGCATTGTGCCCGGCTCGGGTGTTGGCAATATGCGTGCGGAGCTGTCTCAAAAGAGTCTCGGTGTACCGGTTATTGCTGTGGGTGTACCAACGGTGACAGATGCACGAAGTTTAGCAGACGGTGAATTACTCGAAGGGCTGTTTGTGACACCGCGTGATATAGACTCCACGGTTAAGGACACGGCAAAGCTCATAGCCTACGGCATTAATCTCGCTCTGCATGACGGCCTTAGTATAGAGGATATTGATATGCTCACAAGCTAATTGAGGCAGGAAGATAGTTAAAAGGTGCCCTCGCTCACAATGCGAGGGCACCTTAATAAAATGTTTGCTTAATATTTAGTCTTCGGGCTTGTCGTCCTCGGAGAAAAGATCGTCGTCGTAGAGAACGGCATCTTCTTCAGACTGCTCAGGTTCATCCTCAAGTTCCCACACCATATAAGGGTCAACAGAGGGCACATGTACAGCTTCAGGCGCTTCTACATTATCCTCATCGTCTTTCCTAACTCGTAAAGCGGATATGGTCTGCCAAGAAAATAGTAGCATGATTGAAGCGGTCGCCATTATCATAATTTGCTTGCCCATCGCTCTCTCATCCGGCAAAGTAACGAGGCATAGGAGTGCGGAGAGCTGAGTAAAGAAAGGTGTGAGGTAGGGAGCGGGCTTCGTAAACGGCACACCTGCGACGTAGTAGACGGCAAGCAGTGAGGCGGCGAGAGCAACTATCTCGGCGGAGTAAGCCCAAATTGTGGGAGTGGCGGTGTTCTCTCTGTAGCTTGCCACGAGCCAATATCCGTAGAATATGACCATAAGCACACAGCCGAAAGCGTCGGGGCCGGCAGTACGGCGCTTATCAGCAGAGTACATCAAGACAAAGAAGCCCAAGGCTGCACCGAGACCCAAAATGCCAAGCAATCTATCCGAGTTTGCAAAGACTCCGTATTGCGGAGTTAAAAGGACTATGAGAGCGCCTATAGCCAAGAGAAGCGCAAATATTCTGTAAGTATAGCGAAATACAAGGTTTTTTGCACCGTACACTTCGTGAGTGTCGTTGGGAAGGCAGAGCTTCTCGCTCCTAAACATGTAAGAGCGCACCGCCTGTACTGTGCAAAAGAGTATGCCCAGAGCGATGATCGCTATTCCCCAGATGTTGCCGGAGGAATAGAGCCCCGTGCTAATTTCATATGCGGTTAAGTTTTGTATCCACCTAAAAAAGGCACCGAAGGCACCGAATACGCCGGTGATACACAGACTAACCAAAGCATTTTTCTGCATATTATAACAACCGTCCTAATAAGATTTAAAAGTAGCATGTCCGATGCCCGCACGTTCCGCTTATATACAATATGCTAAATGCATCGGATACTCAATATCTTGCTATTTTATACCTTTTATGCCATTAAGTCAATGGTCTGTATTTAGAGAATTAAGGAGTGAATATGAAAACATCAATTATTTTATCACTGTTATCTATCGTAGTTGCTCTGTGCATTACGGTGCTCGCTTCTACGCCCCAGAGTCCCATGCCGACAAGTGCGCCGAGCACGGAGGCTTTGCCAACTTCTCTGACACTAACAGAGCCGGTTAACTACGGCTTAGATGATGAAATTACATTTACGGTCTTGAGTGATGGCATAATATCGGAGACAACCATGGCGGAGTGGCTACCGGGTGTGGTGGCGGCAGAGATGCCGGTCTCTTTTGATATGGAGGCCTTAAAGGCTCAGGCGGTAGCGGCGCGGACATACATATTAAATCGTGTAGAAAAAGAAAATCCGAATCATCCGGAAGCAGATGTCTGTGATGACCCTGACTGTTGCAAGGCTCATTTGACGAACGAGGAGCTGAATACGCGTTGGACATCCTCGTTTATAGAGAATAAGTCGATAGTGGATCATAGTGTGGAAGAAACGAGTGGCGAGGTTCTCTACTATGAAGGTGAAGTAATAGAGGCGGTGTTTCACTCGTCTTCGGCGGGGAATACGGCGAGTGCCGCCTCTATTTGGAACGATGTGCCATACTTGCAGAGTGTGGAGACGCCGGAGACGTCGTCTTTGGTACCTAACTTTGAGAGCAGTGTCAAATTGACGGTTACGGACTTTGCGGAAATACTCGCTCCTTACGGATGCGATCTCAGCTATACGCCTGACACATGGGTGGGAGAAGTGATGCGAGACGATAGCTATCGTGTGGCGAGCATAGTGATAGGTGGCGTGGAGTTAAGTGGGCTTGAACTTCGTGAGCTGTTCGAGCTGCGCTCGACCTACTTCACGCTTGAATATTCGGAGGGCGTTTTTTTATTTTCCGTGATAGGCTATGGGCATGGAGTGGGTATGAGCCAGTATGGTGCGAATATCTTGGCAAACGAGGGGTACGAATACACAGAGATACTCGCTCACTATTATCCCGGCACTACACTTCACTCGGGATAAAATCCTTCACTGAGCTTAGAGATACACCACCCTCGGCACTGTCATCTAAATCCAAGATAGCACGATTTCCCGAACTGAGGGCGCCGGTTAAAATAAGCATGGCGGCAGGGTCTTCTATGCGCAGACGCAGTAGTCTTCTGAGCGGACGTGCACCATAGCCGGAATCGAAACCCTCCTCGCAGAGCTTAATCAAAGCTCGTTCTGTGACATCTAATTCTATGCCTAGGCTAAGCATGCGCTCACGTACAGCGTCAACAAGTCTGACAGCTATTTTCTTAACATCATCTAAGCTGAGTCTCTTGAAAACTATAGTCTCGTCCAATCTGTTTAAAAACTCAGGCCTGAATGTCTTTTTCAGCTCCGCCATAACAGAGTTTTTCACCCTTATGTGAGAATCAGCTTCTACGGCACAAAAACCGAGGGAGGGACGTTCGGCCGTTATTGAAGTTGCACCCACATTTGAGGTCATGACCACTATCGCGTTTCTAAAGCTTGTGACACGCCCTGTGGAGTCTGTTAACCTACCGTCCTCCATAATTTGCAGTAGCAAGCTCCAAACGTCCTCATGCGCTTTTTCAATTTCGTCAAAGAGTACTACCGACCATGGCTTGCGCCTTACTCTGTCGGTAAGCTGACCGCCCTCGTTGTATCCGACGTAACCCGGTGGTGAGCCTATCAGTTTTGAAACAGCGTGCTTTTCCATATACTCAGACATATCAAAGCGGATGATAGCGTTTTCGTCACCGAATACAGCTTCGGCAAGAGCACGACATAGCTCAGTTTTACCTACACCTGTAGGGCCTAAGAAAAGCATACTGCCTATGGGGCGTTTTGGATCTGACAATCCGACCCTACCTCGCCGTATGGCACGTGCTACAGCGGTTACAGCCTCGTCCTGACCCACTACACGGCGGTGTAAGACATCTTCCATGTGCAGCAACCTACGGCTCTCAGATTCGGTTACGGTCGAGAGCACTATGCCTGTCCAGTTTGATACTACCTCAGCTACATCTTGAGCGCTGACTTCACGTAGATTTGCAGGTAAGCGATCGCTTCTTATGCTTTGAAGTTTTTTACGTTTTTCTTTTTCTTCCGTATAAAGCTCATCGGCGAGTGAGCTTTTGCCTGCACGCAGGGCGGCATCACGGCGTAAAGACAGCTCCACAAGCTCTCTTTCAAGTTTAGAGAGCTCCATAGGTGCGCAGTAGTCTTTGAGGTGGACACGTGAGGCGGCCTCGTCTAAAAGATCTATCGCCTTGTCGGGGAGATATCTATCGCCTATATAACGTACGGACATTTTCACCGCAGCTTGCAGAGCTGCATCAGATAGCCGTACTTTGTGGTGTGTCTCTAAGGCTTTGCGCAGGCTTATGAGCATCTCTATGCAGCTGGCTTCACTGGGTTCCTCGACTTTGACGGGCTGAAATCTCCGTTCTAAGGCTGAGTCTTTTTCTATATGGCGTTTGTATTCGTCTGTAGTAGTGGCACCGACAAGTTGCAATTCACCTCGCCCCAAGGCAGGCTTTAGTATATTAGAGGCGTCTATAGCGCCCTCGGCAGAGCCTGCACCGACTATGGTGTGCAGCTCGTCAATAAAAACAATAACGTCTCCTGCTCTGTGTATTTCGCGCAGGACATTTTTGACTCTGTCTTCAAAGTCTCCACGGTACTTCGTGCCGGCAAGCATGGAAGCTATATCCAAGGTGACGACGCGCCTGTTTTTGAGAAGGTCTGGGACAGCGCCGGCTACTACACGCTGAGCTAATCCCTCGGCTATAGCGGTTTTGCCTACACCGGGCTCTCCTACCAAGACGGGGTTATTCTTCGTTCTGCGTGTTAATATTTGTATCACACGAGAGATCTCATCGTCACGTCCTATGACGGCGTCCATTTTTCCCATGGATGCCATCTCGGTCAAGTCTCTGCTGTATAGATCCAATATACGTGTCTCGGATCTGCGTGAGGGTGCCTTGAAAGGCGAACCGGTGGTGCTTTGACCGGGCTTTTGTTCGAAATCGTGACTGCCGAACAGCATGTCAAGACGTTTATTAAGGGCATCGGTGTCACAACCTGATGATTTTAGCAGTGAGAGAGCGGTACATGTTTTTGTAACTAAAATGCCTCTCAAAATATGCTCTGTGCCCACCATGCCTCTGCCGGTGCTTTCGGCGCATCCTTTAGCATAATCTATGACGACTCGTGCATTTACCGTGAAGGGAATTTCACTCTCTTGAGAACCTTCTCTCGGTCTTTTGCCGAAAGCGATTTTATCGCCTATGTTTTTTCTTTCGACATCACTTAGACCCAACATGTGTGAGGCGGCGCCGTCACGTTCTTCAAGTACGCCTAATAGGAGATGTTCGCTACCCACATGTGAATGTCTAAAGGCGCGTGCAACCTCCTTTGCTCTTATTATTGCCGAACTTGCCTTGTCTGTAAATCTAACATTACTGCGCATATTTTTACCTCCGAACGAGTTTTTATGGTAGCTGTTTGTGAAAAGGGGAAGTGTCCTGCATCTGACTGACACGATTTATTATTTCCCTCTATCATCCAATTAAACCGATTTTATGTAAAAAATGAAAGTGTAAAAAATGATTGATTTTATTTGTGCACTATGATAAGATTACGAGGATAGGGCTTGCTCGATCAAATAAATATCGGAGGTATTCGTTATGGCATATTCAATCAATGAAAACTGCGTCTCTTGCGGTTCTTGCGAGGGTGCATGTCCCACTGAAGCCATCTCTATGGGTGACGACAGGTACGTAATCAACGCTGATGCTTGCGTGTCTTGCGGTGCATGTGCAGGCACATGTCCCACAGAGGCTATTGTTGAGGGCTAAACCTCAGAGGGTCTTAAAAAAGCTTTGCCGTCGGCAAAGCTTTTTTATTAGTCTGGCGGAAAACAGGTTTTCATCAAAAAGAGGTTATACATGAACGATTATTTTTCATTATACGAGGGTGGCCCGGTATACAAAGGGGCTGAAGGGGTATTTCCCATAGGAACAGACTCCGTTTTACTCGCTGATTTTGCCAAAACGCCCGGTGTACGTCGCGTTATGGATCTCGGCTGTGGCGGCGGCATATTACTACTATTGTTGCTAGGTAAAAATGCAGATATTGAAGTGCATGGGGCGGACATATCGCCGGCAGCGGTAGAGTGTTGTATAGCAAATTTGAGACAGAATGGGCATTTATCCGAGGGTATTATTAATGCGGACATGCGTAAGTTGCGTACTTTTTATCCCTCGGGCCATTTTGATATGCTAATCAGTAATCCGCCGTATTTTAGTAGAGAAAGCGGCAGGATTTCGCCTGATGAGGCTCGTGCTCGGGCACGTAGTGAGGGCAGTGCTACACTTGCGGAACTGATAGAAAGTGCCGCCTATCTATGTAAGACGGGCGGATATTTTTATATGGTAATACGCTCTGAACGCATGACGGAGAGTATGCACCTTATGACAAAGTGTGGTTTGGAGCCTAAGAGGCTAAGGTTAGTGGCACATAAGGTGGATTCAGCTCCACGTTTAGTGCTAATAGAGGCAAAGCGTGGGGCTAAGCCCTCAGTTAAGGTGGAGCCTCTTCTGATTTTGGAAAATGAAGACGGTACGCCCACAGCGGAGTACCGAAGAATATATCATTTGGAGGTATGAAGATGTCCGGCAAACTTTGTCTTGTGGCGACGCCTATAGGAAATCTCGGTGATATGTCACCGAGAGCTGTGAAAACTCTTGAAGAATGTGACTTCATAGCTGCAGAAGATACGAGGGTGAGCATAAAACTTCTGAATTACTTTGACATTAAAAAGCCACTTGTGAGTTACTACGAACATAATAAATCAGAAAGTGGCAGGAAGATAGTGGAGCGAATACTGGCAGGTGAGACCTGCGCACTTGTCACAGATGCAGGTATGCCTGCTATAAGTGACCCCGGCACCGAGCTTGTAAAATTATGTGCAGATTCAGAAATTGAGGTGACGGTGATACCCGGCGCATGTGCTGTCGTCAGTGCGGTTTCCTTAGCCGGCCTTCCTTGCGGTAGATTTACATTTGAGGGTTTCCTATCCACATCTAAGAAAAGTCGCTTTGAGCATCTTGAGGAATTGAAGGACGAACAGCGTACAATGGTGTTTTATGAGGCACCGCATAAGTTGCAACGCAGCTTGAAGGATATGTTAGAGGCTTTCGGCAACAGGCGCATAGCACTTTGCCGTGAGCTTACGAAGCTGCATGAGGAGTGCATTAGGACGACTTTTTCCGAGGCTTTACTACACTTTGAGAATACGCCGCCGAGAGGCGAGTTTGTGCTTGTCATAGAAGGCGCTGAGAAAAAAGCAGAAGAGCGCTGTGATATGGAAACTGCTTTAAGAATATTAGAAGGCTATAGGGCTGAGGGACTTTCCTTGAAAGAGGCAGCAAAACGCGCCTCCTCGGACACAGGTTACTCGAAGAACCTGTTATACGAAGCGGCGCTAAAAAGCTGATTAAACTACTCGAAAAGTGCGTTAAAGGCTGCGGCATCTTGCTCGGTAAATTCTGCGGATACTATTAAAGCGACATAACTACCATGTACGATAACTTGAGCGGCCTGCCAAGCCTCTATGCTCTGAGGATAGAAGGCAGCACCTGCGACCTGATCGTCTATGCGCTTTTGAAGTATGGCGGCTGCTTTGTCGGCATCCTCGGCGTTTGCGCATTCCATGAATACATACTCGTTCACGGCAAAAGATATGCTGGGCAGCTTAACTATGCGTTGCACGGCATTGATTTCTTCTAAGCCGGGGTATACAGAGGAAATCATGGCATCGTCGGCATCGCTAAGTTCTGCCATTTCGTGAGATTCGGACAAAGTAGTCCAAAAAGAAGAGAGGTCTTTCTGCTCATTCGCGGAATCACCGCAGGCAGATAAGAAAAAAATACAGGTACAGAGCATAAAAATAAGAATATTATTTGATTTCATAGAAAATCTCCTTTATAATTTATTGCATGGCGTAAATCTATACGTATAGGACGAATATTACCGCAAAGAGTTTCGTTTAAACGTAGATCGGGAAAATATTTTGTTGACACATCAACAAACAAGAGTTATAATGTGTCAGCACCTGAAAGAGATAAGGTTAAGGGGGTAAAGCATGATTGCGAGATTTGAGATGTTCATCGCCAATATAGTCAGTATATACCGTTCGGTGCAAAAACTCAAGAGTGATGAGATGGCGTCGTTGGGACTTAAGGGTGCACATACTATGTGCGTGTACTATTTAGGGCGTAGTGATGAGGGACTTAGTGCGGGAGAACTTGCAGTGTTGTGTGATCAAGATAAGGCTGCGATTTCACGCACCATATCCGAGCTGACTGAGGCAGGGTTAGTTGAGAAGCCTTTGGAGGCTGAAGTGCGTCGCTATAAGATGCCGATACGTTTGACGGAAAAAGGCAAGGAGAGCTCGCAATATATAGACGCAAAGGCGTCGGAGATAGTTGAGTTTGCCGGCAATAGTCTTTCGGAGGAGGAACGTGCCATATTTTACGAGGCACTTTCACAGATAGAGCAGAAATTAAAGAAATTATCGGGATATTAATCAGTATTATTGAAAGGAAGATAACATGGCAGTAAAGTTTATTATTGATTCAGCGGCGGATTTCCCTTACGAGGAGGCTAAAGCGTGTGGGCATGAGTTTTTGCCCATAGGCATTAATTTTGAGGATGGCAGTTTTGCTGATGGCATAGATATTACTCATGCTGAGTTCTACAAGAAGTTGGCAGATGCAAAGGTGTTCCCTTTCACGAGTCAGGTAAGTCCTCAGGCGTTTGAGAATGCATTTGAGGCAGTGAAGCAGGCGGGCGATACGGCTGTAGTGGTCGCACTGTCTTCTAAGCTATCGGGTACATTTCAGAGTGCTGTCATAGCTCGTGATGGTTATGAGGACTGCGTATTTTTGGTAGATAGTGAAAATGCATGTATAGGCGAGCAATTACTTGTACGCTATGGCATGCAGCTTGCGCAAGAGGGTAAGTCGGCTAAGGAGATAGCAGACATACTAAATGACGTTAAGAAAGACATACGTCTATTCGCAGTTTTGGATACATTGGAGTACCTCAAAAAGGGCGGGCGCATTTCTGCGGTAGCGGCGATAGCGGGCGGTCTATTGAACATAAAGCCGGTAATAAGCGTGGTAGACGGAGCAGTTGAGTCAGTGGGTAAGGCGCGTGGTGCAAAGCAGGGCTTTGGCGTCTTGACAGAGCTTGTCACAAAGAGCGGTGGAGCGGACTTATCCATGCCGATACTGGCAGGATTTTCGGGAGACTCTACGGCAACTATAGAAGCGTATTTAGAGGCTAACTCTAAGGAGCTTTTTGGTGATAAGGATGTAAAGGCAATGAGCATAGGTAGTACTATAGGTACGCATGTTGGCCCCGGAGCATATGCTATTGCTTATTTCGGGAAGAAATAATAGGCGATACGCACTTTAAACATAACTTTAATAGCCTGACGGCTCTTGCCGTCAGGCTATATAGACTGTCGAAAAACAGGTTTTTCGACAAAAAGGAGTTCTCGGCTTGCGAGCCTCGATAAGAATCTGTGGCGTGTACGCGCCCCGCCACAGATAAAATCTAACATTTTTCTAAAATCAGACCAGGCAACTCGCCGTGATTTTAGAAAAATCTTTGCTCTGCAAAGGACGAGGGTTTGGTGCGGCGACTTTTTTGACAAGCTGAATAGCCTGACGGCTCTTGCCGTCAGGCTATAATATTTTAGCGCATATTGAGGCGGTGAGCATAGCGACGAAGTCAGCGGTGAGTGCTGCAGGTATAGCCCATCTTGTTTTCTTGATACTGACTGCGCCGAAATAGACGGCGAGCACATAGAAGGTGGTTTCGGTTGAACCCATCATGATAGCAGCTGCACGCCCGGTGACGCTGTCGACGCCGTGTGTCGCGATGATATCACCGGCGGCGGCAAGGGCACCGCTTCCGCTTATAGGCCGCAGTACCATGAGTACAGATAGTTCCGGAGCTATGCCGAGTTTGGAAAACAGTGGCTCTATGACGATGGTGAGAGTGTCTGTGAAGCCTGAGGCACGAAGCATGTACACAGCGGTCAGTAAGACAAGCAGTGATGGGAAAATTTGCAAGACGGTTTTGAGACCGCGCGTTGCACCGACGATCATGGCTTCATAGATATCAGTGGAGCGAAATAGCCCAAAGAGAGCGATGGATATAATGATTAGTGCACTCAGCATGTGTTTTTAAAAAGTGTGGCTGATAGGAATTTTCCCATGAGCACACCTGCTACGACAGATGCGATAGAGGAAATCCATACAGCGGGCAGAATATCAAAAGGCTCAGATGCGCCGAATTGAGCACGCACCGAGGCGATGGTAGTTGGTAGGAGCTGTACGGAAGCTGTGTTTACCACAACGAGCATACAGAGCGATTCACTTGCGCTTGGGTTGTTGTTTGCCAGTCGTGAGAGCCCCTCAGCGGCACGTATGCCCATGGGGGTGGCGGCGTTTCCCAAACCCAGTAGATTAGCGGAGACGTTGGCACTGAGAGCCTCGATGGTGTCTTTGTCCTTGGCGGCATCCGGAAATAGTATAGTGAGCGGTCGCCTGAGAAGTCGTGATAGTGCCGACATGGCACCACTGCGGCTAAGAACCTCCATAAGCCCTGACCACAGACAAATGAGTGCTCCGGTACTCAAACAGAAAGTGACGGCTTGACTTGTACCTTGTGTGATAGCGGCACCAAGATTTGCAGTAGTGCCGGCCCACAGTGAGTACAGGAGAGCACAAAGCATCATAGCTATCCAAATTACAGACATAATCATATTAAATACCTCCCGTCGTTAAAATATACGGACAGGCATAGTACGTTAGAACAAAAAAGTGCAACGAAAGCGAAGTTTCGTTGCACTTGCTTATTTCGTTTTTGATTTCTTTGGCTTAGGGGCAGGATCAGTTAATTCAGGGAGGGCTCCACCGGCAATGGCCCAGAAGTATAGTGCCGCCGTCGTCGCATAAGGGGAGTATCTCTTCTTGTATTTTGCGAAAAGTTCGGGTGTTATTTTCTTGTGCCTATAGAGCATTCGCATTCCACGTAAAATTGCAAGGTCACCATAGCTAATGACATTCGGTCTTTGCATACAAAATGTCATAATCATTTCAGCCGTCCATACGCCTATACCTTTAATAGAGCTCAAGATCTTAATAACTTCCTCGTCGTTTTTACTGTAAAGCTCATTTAAAATAAGTTCGCCACTGATGACGCTGTCGCAAAAGGCTTTAATGTATTCGGCTTTTTTGAAGGTGATACCGCACTTTTGTAGGGATTCAACATCTGAGTTTGCAACGGTTTCGGCATTGACATCACCTAATAGCTGACACATTCGTCGCCATACAGTCGCCTGCGCTGATATAGAGATCTGCTGCCCTATAATATGATGTAGGGTAGAGGAAAACAAATCTTCGTCAAGAGGCCTTTGTATAGCCCCTATCCGCAAGATTGCCTCTGCTAACTTCTTATCTTTTTTTGATAAATAGTCTATTTCAACTTGTCCGTATTCAAAATACATGTCATCACCCACTTTTTTGTTTATAATATAAACTATTTACAATAATACAGCAAAACATAAAAAAGGGCAAGGCTCTGTGCAGGCGCTAATAATACTGTAGAAAGAAGGGTAATGCTTGAAATTGTGGCAAGATTACTGGTATAGTGTGTATAGTGATTGATGTGTTTTGATCTTGATGAAGACGGTAAAATAAAAGAAAGCGTGAGATGAAATGACAGAGTTAGAAAAAAGAGCTAAAGGGATGCTCTATAATGCAAATTACGACAAAGAAATATGTGATCAGTTAAATGAATGTAAGGATATTTGCTTCGAGTACAATAGCCTAAAGCCGTCAATGCAAGATGAGAGAATGGCGATATTACAAAAGTTGTTTGGCAAAGTGAAAAGTATAATGGCGGTTCAAAGTCCGTTTTGGTGTGATTTCGGATATAACATAGAGATTGGCGAAAATTTCTATGCTAATCACGGCTTAATTATTCTGGATGCCGCTAAAATTACATTCGGTGACGATGTTTTTATAGGCCCTAATTGTGGCTTTCATACAGCAAGTCACCCTATAGATGCAGAAAGAAGAAATATGGGCTTGGAGTTTGCGAAACCTATAAGTGTAGGAGATAGCGTGTGGTTTGGAGCGGGTGTGCATGTGATGCCGGGCGTAACTATAGGCAACAATGTGGTTATCGGAAGCGGCAGTGTAGTTACAAAAGATATTCCGGACGGCGTGGTTGCTGTGGGTAATCCGTGTAGAGTTTTACGTCAGATCACAGATGAGGATAGAAATAAGCAATATTGATAGACGATAAATGTGCAGTCGCTTAGCTCTTGAGGAGGAAAAAATGAGAAACGAAATGATAAAAATCACAGGTGCGAGGGAAAATAATTTAAAGAATATAAGTGTTGAGCTCCCGAAGTATAAGCTTATAGCCCTAACAGGTGTGTCGGGAAGCGGCAAAAGCAGCTTTGCAATGGATATTTTACAAAAGGAATGTCAAAGGCAATATTTAGAGTCAATGGGAATGGTGACCGACGGCCTTAACAAGCCGAAAGTAGACAGTATAGAGGGGCTTTCACCCTCTATTTCCGTAGGCCAGAGAGTACTATCAAAAAACCCACGCTCGACCGTAGGGACTTACACGGAGGTATTGACGTATCTACGCATTTTGTATGCTAAATTAGCTACAAGAATGTGCCCTAATTGTGGCGTGGAGATACAGCCGAGCTTCGAAGAAGATGAGGAGATAGATTTCACAGACACAACTTGTCCTTGCTGCAAGGCTAAGCTTCCTCACTTGAGTATGGCAAGCTTTTCGTTTAATAAGACGGAGGGGGCGTGTAAAAAGTGTAAGGGTATAGGCGTGATAAAGGATGTAGACTTCTCGAAAATTATTGACGAGACTTTAAGCATAAAAGATGGTGCAATCAAAATTTGGGGTAATGAGGTATTTTGGGAGCATTATTCGGCAGTACACGAGGCTTGCGGCAAGCATTATGGCTTTACATTTGATGTGACTAAGGCTGTGAGAGATTATAATGAGCTTGAGCGTTTGGTGCTGATGGACGGTGTTGACAGTGAGGAGTTTAAGCGTAGGTTTCCCGATGTAAAAAAACCCAAGAGGGTGATGGACGGTTATGTTGAGGGGCTGCGCACATTTGTGAGCAAGAAAGTGATAGAGTCAAGCACTAAGAAGGTCGCAAATACAGTGATTGCAAATGCAATATGCAGTGTGGATTGCGATGAGTGTCATGGGACAAGGCTTGGTTTCGACGGAAGGACCGCAAAAGTAAACGGCAAGACCATAAGTGAGGTTAGTGCGTATACGATGTTAGCGCTGGTAGAATTTATAGAGCAGATGCAAACGAAGTCAACAAGCGCAGAAAAGGAAATTTCGAGTGCTATAGTGGGTGATATTTTAAAGCGTGTGGGTGGGATAGTGAAAATCGGACTGGAATATCTTTCGATAGATCGGCCTGTTTTCACATTATCAGGCGGCGAGAGCCAGCGCTTGAGATTGGCGAGCGTACTGGAGAGCGGACTAACCGGGGTATTGTATATCTTGGACGAGCCGACGACAGGCCTACATGCAAAAGACACAGACCTACTGTTAAAGTCGCTTAGAAAGCTAAGAGATTTGGGGAATACGGTAATAGTTATAGAGCACGATATGGAATTTGTAAAAGAGTGTGACTATGTACTGGACTTTGGTGTCGGTGCCGGCACCTTTGGCGGTGAGCTTGTCGCAAGCGGAGAGGTTTCGCAAGTGGCGCTTAGTGAAGTATCTAAGACTGCGAAGTACTTGAGAACGCAAAAACAAGAGCCTAATGACAAGGTGATAAGGGCGAGTGGTTTTATAGAGGTTGAAAAAGCGAAGGCGAATAATTTGAAGGATATTTCGGTAAAAGTCCCCTTAGGTCAGCTTGTGGCGTTTGCCGGGGTCTCGGGCAGTGGCAAAAGTTCACTCGTATTTGATGTGATAGAACAGCGCAGAAATGCAAAGAGCATAGAGGGCTTTTTGAATATCACGGATGTAATAAAAATAGACCAAAGTCCTATTGGCAGGCAGAGTAGGAGTAATATTGCAACCTACACTGAGGTTTTCACCTTGATAAGAGAGTTGTTTTCAACTCAAGAGGAAGCGAAGAGATTGAAGTTAAAACCGGCTGATTTTTCCTTCAATGTCAAAGGTGGGCGTTGTGAAAAATGTGAAGGACTTGGAGTCATTCCGCTTGATATGCAATTTTTAGATGACGTTGAGGTTCAGTGCCCTGTCTGCAAAGGGCATAGGTTTAAGAAAAAAGTGTTATCGATCACATACAAAGGTAAGAGCATTTCAGATGTCTTAAACTCGACTATATTAGAGAATTTAGAGTTTTTTGCAGGTAGTAAGGAAATAATGAAAAAGCTGATGACCATAGATGAAGTGGGGCTGTCTTATCTCAAATTAGGTCAATCTACAACTACACTCTCGGGCGGCGAGTGTCAAAGGCTGAAACTATCTAGAGAGTTGGCGAAGGGGAGCGTGGGGCATACTTTGTATCTGCTGGACGAGCCGACAACGGGCTTGCACCCTTCGGATAGTGAAAAGCTTTTGGTGCTACTGAGAAAATTAGTGACGCAAGGCAACTCTGTGTTTGTCATAGAGCATTCCACCCAGATGCTCGCAAAAAGTGATTACATTATAGAGCTTGGACCTTTAGGCGGCAGTCGTGGTGGAGAGATAATAGCAGAGGGCACGCCTTACGAAATCTCGCAAAATAAAAACAGCGTCACAGGTAGATATCTGTAAAATATAAAGCAAGCCTTGAATAAGAGAAAGCCTGTGGAGAAATCCACAGGCTTTAAAGTTTTTATTTTGTTGCTTTGCTTTGGAGGTGCTTTGCCATCTTTTTGTCTTCTTGTTTGATATGTGCTATGAGCGTAGCTATGGAATTGTTAATAAGAGCCAGTGTAGCTATCGATATATTGCTTTCATCTAAAGACTTTAGGTCTTCGTTAAGCTTCTTCTTATAGTTTTCGTGGAATTGCTTGTGAGCTGAATATCCGGGGTAATTGCTTTTGATTTGCAGAGATTCTTCATCTGCGAAATGTTTCTCAACGTATTGACGAAGAAATTGCGAGGTTTTACCGACGCTCTTCCTACCAGCACCTTTAGAACAGGCGTCGAGCAAATCATTTACAGCGACAAACAGTTCCTTGTGCTGAGCATCAATGGTGTAGTGACCGGTGCGCAGATCATCAGTGAGTGAATACTTCATATCGTGCTCCTTCGTACCAAAATATTATAGATATAATGTCGAAAATTAATGAACGAATTAACTATAACACAAAAACTGCGGAGACGCTATATGAAAATTATAAATACGGTTAATAGATCATTCTTTTCGTCATGCCGCCATCGATTACAATGTTTGCACCATTAATGAAGTCGTTTTCCTCATCGGCCAAAAACAAACACATATTTGATATATCACGCGGTCTGCCAACTCTGTTAGAGGGGTGGATTTCGTGGTCTCTCGGCTCTAGGTCCTTCCAATAACCCACGTGTATAAAGCCGGGGCTGATGGCGTTTACGGTGATCGGTGTACCTTTAAGTGACACGCATAGTGAATTTGTAAGTGAGACGATTCCGCCCTTGCTCATGCCGTATAGCTCCCAATCCTCCATGTTTTGGTGCCATCTTGTGGATGAGATGTTGATTATTCTGCCGTAGTTTTCACCGCTGTTAATTTCAATAAACTTCTTTGCACATAGAAAAGCGCCACGTAGGTTTGTGTCTAAAACCTTGTTGTAATCGTCGAGCGATACATCTAAAACATTTTTCACAAACATGGCAACAGCTCCATTGTTGATCAATATATGAGCTGTACCGTACCTTTCCTTAATTATCCCAAATGCTCGCTCCACAGAGCTCGGTACGGATAGATCTGTTTCAATATAGTCCACATAATCTTCTTTGTTTTCGAGAATGTCGAGTACAACGACCTTATATCCTTTTTTTGCAAACTGCTCTGCCATATCAAAGCCTATGCCGCTCGCGCCTCCGGTAATTATACAAACTTTCATATAACTGCTCCTCTGTTATTCAAGATTTCATACTATGTTCACCTTAAATTATATCACACACGAATGCTGCGTACAACGATATTGAGCAAAGATGAATCAGAACAAGGACATTTGATTTTCGATAATACTGTAGCTATCTCTGTCGGTGATAACGGCTTCGGGATTAACGTTTCCGATTAACACCGGGAGCATGGGATTGTGTTTTGCCATATTAGAGTGAGCAGATTTTTCGCTTGTAAGTGCGTAACAATAGCTACAACCATTGGCACAACAGTTATATGTGCCAATGTCTATACTCTCGATGCAAGCGCACTCCTTGCGTTGATTTTTGTCTTTTTTTGCCTTAATCTTTTGACCGAGAACTTGCTCTATTATCTCTTTGTCAATGCAAGCACCGTGCTTTATATCAAATGCTTCTAAGTCTATAGCTTCGGCACAGGTGAAGAGCTCAATGTTATTGGCCTTAGCAATTTTAGAAAATGTTTCTGCCACTGCAAGTATATTATCGCTTGTCATGCTATAAGTGGGGTCTTTGCCCATCCTTGATGCTACATTTTTATAATCATCAACAAAACTGATAACACATCTGTCGGTATGGTCGGATAGCTTTTCTGCCATGTAAGCAAAATGTGCTGCGTGATAGTCCTTTGTGTAGGTGTCGGTCAGTATAATAGGATCATATCGCCACACAACTCTTTTCTTTCCAAGTCGCTCACTGAGGTTGATAAATGTATCGAGCAGCTCAGCTTTTTTTGGCAGCCCGCTCTCGGTTTCTTTACCATAAGGAGTGAGGGTAAACTGAAAGTAGTAAGCGTAGCCCATGTCATCAATGATGGGTAGATACTTAATAAAAGGTTTTGGATTTTTCGTCCAAAACACAATAATATCTACAGCCTCAGGAGTTAAACTCGCTTTAGAGTAGCGATTATTATTGTATGGGTTTTGTATTAGTACATAACCTTCTTTAAGCCTGTTGACAAACCACTCACCGTAGTAAGAGGGGATGTCGGTTCTCCTTGTTGCACTGATTATCACCTTATCACCTAATTTCGATAACAGTTTTCAGATTCAGTTTCGATTAAAAATTCCTTCATGTCCAGCCCACCAGCATAGCCGACAAGCTTGCCGGAGGCGCCGATAACCCTATGGCAGGGCACGATAATGTGTATGGGATTTTTGTTATTTGCCATACCTACGGCTCTGCTCGCTTTTTCATTTCCGATTGCCCTTGCAATATCCTTGTAAGTTCTGGTTTCGCCATACGGTATGTCGCATAAAGCGCTCCACGCTCTCTTTTGGAAGTCTGTGCCGTTTAGCTTGTAGGGCAGATCGAAAGTCTTACGCTTGCCTTCGAAGTACTCTGTAAGTTGCTTATATGTGCTTTCGGTGAGCTCTGTCTTAGTACCGAAATCGCTTATGATTTCATCGAAAATTTTCTTAAGAAAAATAAGAAAACCATCTTCGTATTCCATCTTAAAATAGCCTAACTTGGTCTCGTATATTGCAAATCCTGTCATTATTTAACACCCTTTCTGTATGCTGCCGGTGACATATTCGCTCTTTCTTTGAAGAACTTATAAAATGCAGATAAGCTACCAAAGCCTACAGAATGAGCGATGTCAATAACCTCATTATCTGTTTGTTCTAAAAGTCTAATAGCCTCTTCGTATCGCAAGTTGTTCACATAGCCACTTGGAGTAACTCCGTATTCTTCCTTGAATATCTCGACCATGCGCTTGCGTGACAAGCCGAGCTTATCCATTTCCGCACCTAAGATTTCGAGCTCGTTGAACATGTTATCGATGAGAGCCTTCACTTTCTCGGCTATCTCTTTCATGGGCTTGTAGTCAAGCAAATCGCTCCTACATCGCTTGCAAGACCTGTATCCTGCGCTCACAGCGTCTTCAGACGTTTTGAAAAACTCTATGTTTTCCGTTTTAGGCATTTTTGACTTGCAAGATGGCCTGCAATAGATGCCTGTTGACTTTACGGCATAGAAAAAGACAGTGTCATAGCTCTCGTTATTTTGTGCGACGGCATCGAACATTTCCTCAGATGTTAAGCTTGTAAATTCACAGTTCACATTATCACTTCTTTCTCTTCAAGGTCTTGATGAGCTCCTTTGTCTCCTTGTCCACTTGCAAGGATTCTCTTATTTTTTGCAAGGCCTTGTTGTGTGTTTCATCGTCTAAGTTATTGTGTCTGAGATAGGCCATAGTTTGAGTGGGGAAGTTTACAAAGCAAACTTGCAAGCACCAGGCAACAGCCATCTTCACATAATAATCTTCGTGAGTTATCACATCGCAGATAAACAAAATATCATCAAGGTATTGCTCGTCCATGTAATGAAAAAGTAGCATTACCACAGCGAAGCGTATTTCATAAGCCTCGCTTGATTGATGATACTGTTGCAGAAATTTCCACACACGTGCTTTGTGGTTTCTTACAATTTTAAGTTCGTTACAAAAACTGTCACAGAGAGACCAGTTTGTGATTTTGGGAATAAAAAGGGCTACTTGCTCGAGTATGATTTCAATGTCCTCGTTCATGTTACCGATAATAAGTGCCTTGAGCATGGTTTCTTCAAAGTATAGATCGCAAGCGTTATCAAGAAAATCGATGGGATTGTCCTTAGAGATTTTCTTTGCCATCTTTCTAAGTTGTGGGATTCGCACACCAATTAAATTATCGCAGCCGGGAATGAGTGAGCTTGAAAACTCACGGAAACTCTCATCGCTGAGAGAAAATAGCTCTTTTCTTATTTCAGTTTCTCTTATGTACATTATACCAACCTTGTCTTTCTACTTGCCTTCATAGTCGGCTATGCTGGAGTAATCTATATCAGCCATAGAGAGAATATCACAGACAGCTTCGCTCCCGAAAGTGCTTGAATATTCGTCTAAAGCCTTGTCTATAATTTGCTTAGCGAGCTCGCCGTACCTACGATTTAATTCTTTTGACATGAAGCTGAATAAATGCCCCATGTGATATAGAAAAGGCTTGGTTGCGGATTTGTTAAGCCTTTCGTTATTTAGAGCTAGTATTCTCTTATCGTCTTCCGTAAAATTTGAGTTTAGAAATACAAATTTGCAATGAGTGTCACCGGTAGTAATAGTAACAGGTACTTTCATATTTACACTGCGATGGAAACCATCCGCAAGAGCTTCATCAAATACTTCACAAAAGAGGCGTCCGTACTCTAGATGGCCTTCCTGTTCCCAAGCGTCGTGCCAGGGACATTTCGTAGTGATTTGCACAGCATCAGTCCCGTCGAGGGATGTGCGTCTTTCGATTATTCCGGAAGGCACGTTTAGCTCACCATATGAGAGGTAGGAAAGTGCGTTGAGCTCAAGGCCGTCGTGTAATGCCCTTTTTGCCATGCGTTCAGCACGATCTTTTCCATAGGCTTGTGTTATTGCTCGTACATCATCGCTGGCATTTTCTCCAAGCTCAGCCAAAAGGTGTTTGACTACTGTACTGTATAATATAGCGTGATGCTTAGGTAAGTAAGTGTTATTCATTATTAGCCTCCAGTTTGTAGTGGCACTATTATAACAGCGAAAACAACAAAAGTCTTCCGAAAATTACCTATTCAATTTAATTCATAGCACAGCCGGTGTTTATAATGTAGATAAAAATGGTTGACAAAGTGGAGGAGTCTGCATATAATAAAACCACATAATTAGTTTTATAGAAATTTCACAATGGAGCGGAAGAAATGGAAATTGATAATGGTGTAGCCGTGTTGTTCAAGGGCCTTGCAGATATCAATAGAATAAGAATACTTGAGATACTTCTTTCAGGGGAAGAGTGCAATTGCAACTTAAGCGAGAAAATGGAGATGCCGCTTTCTACATTGGCACATCACTTGAAGGTACTGACGAATGCAAATCTTGTCTTGCAGCGTAGAGAAGGCAAATGGGCATATTATAAGATTAATCACGAGCAATTTGAAAAGGCTAAGAATGTTATAGATAAATTTAATTAAGCACACTATAAAGTGTGCTTAATTAAAGTCGAACAATTCGAAATATTTAGTTTTATAGTTTTATGGAGGGCGAGAGCATGTGTGTTTGTGGCAGCAATTATAGGTGTAGAAGTCAATGAGCTTACTAATATTCTATGGATGAAACTTATTATTTGATGTGAATGGAGTATTACGATGCAACAACAACTAATAGATTTTTTTACTAATTTAATTTTACCCTTAGGTATAAGCGAGCCTATGGTGGGCAATGTGCTTGGAACTTTTACATTCTTATTTGGTGAACTAATGCTTTTGTTTATTCTCATTAGTTTTTTTGTGGGACTACTACAAAGTTATATATCACTCGAAAAAGTGGGATTGAGTGAACAGTAGAAACTGAAACTATAGTCTGCTTTTATAATGGCAAATGCCGGCATAAAAGCAGGCTATATCAAATTAATGTACAGTTCAGTTATCTTGTATAAACCAACTATCTATTATGCTGTTTTTACATATAATAATGATGTTTATGTCAAAACTATGATAAAAGAAGTACTAATTTGTAAAAACTATTGAATTTATATTAATAATGTGTTAAACTTTGCTCGAATCAAAAATTTTGTATATTATTTCAGAATTCATATTTGATTTGGATTGATGATTATACATAATAAATATAACATTATATTCGCTACATGTATAACAATAAAAGCTAAACGATTCCGATGGTTTAGCTTTTTTTTACTGGTATTTGCGAATTTTGTATTTTTCTGTCGGAGTTATGATCCGAATACCTAATACTTATCTTTGGAGGGACTTAATGAATATCGTTCTGGACAACCATATCCATACCCTAGCGAGCGGACACGCGTACTCTACAGTAAAGGAGATAGTGGATGAGGCTGCGCTTAAAGGCCTACAAGCGGTTTCCATTACAGATCACGGTCTGAACATGCCGGGCACTTGCTCGAGAATGCATTTTTTAAGCTTGCCTGATTTACCGGCTACGCTCAAGGGCGTGCGAATTTTTCCGGGAGTAGAGCTTAACATTTTAAATGATGTCGGTGATGTAGATTTAGAAGAGCGTGCACTTAAGAGACTGACAACGGTGATGGCCGGCATACATCCACATTGTTATGACGGTGACGGCACGGTTGAGTACAACACGAGGGCTTATTTGAATGTGATGAATAACCCCTACGTCAAGATAATAGTGCATCCGGGCAATCCGAGGTATCCCTTTGATATTGAGGCGGTAGTGGATCAGGCAGTAAAGACGGGTACTGCCCTGGAGATAAACGATAAATGGGCAATAGTAGACACTCACGGAGGCGAGGGTGCCTATGAGATGCTTGAGGAAATCGTTAAGCTTGGCATAGAGAAGGGCGTATACTTTAGTTTTGGCAGTGACTCGCATTTTTACGATGATGTGGGTGATATGCGTGCCTCCATTGCCTTTGCGGAAAGACTTGGAGTGCCCGAGGAACGCATACTAAACACTTGTATTGACAAGTATCTGAGCTTTGTTGCTCAGCCGAAGGTTTTTTGCGCTGTTTAATATGACGTGCTTAAGGTAATTGGTATGTTGTAATTTCTTTACGACATATTAATATAGAATTAGGAGGATGAATAATGAAGAAGCTACTCTTTTCCTGCGCACTGGTTTTCACATTACTCTTGGCAGGCTGTGGTTCGGACGAAGCACCTGAAGCCACACCAGACGCATCGAACCCCGATGCGGAAAATGTCTCTACTGAGACTATACCCGGCGGCCCTCAGATCGTACAGGACGGTGTTTTCCGTAACATTTATGTGACTGAGTTTACAACACTTGACTACAACAATGCTTCTACGGCTACGGTTTCCTACCATGCAGACCTTACTATCTGCACTCTGATGGAGTATGATAAGTACGGTATTTTGCAGCCCAACCTTGCAACAGATTGGACTGTATCCGATGATGGTACTGTTTACACCTTCAACCTACGTGACGATGTAAACTGGAGAACTTTGGACGGTGAAGTTTATGCACCTATGACCGCTAACGACTTCGTCGATACGGCAGAGTGGATGCTGACAGCTGAGAATGCAAGCATCATAAACGGTAACCTTATAGCTGTTTTGGCGAATGCCAAGGAGTTTAATGAAGGTACTATAACTGACTTCTCGGAAGTAGGTATCAAAGCTATAGACGAGTACACACTTGAGTACACACTCGTTTCCCCGACACCTTACTTCATGTCCATGCTGACCTATGCAAGCTTCTACCCCACAAACGGTCAGTTCCGTGAGGAGATGGGCGATAGCTATGGCACATCTAACGACACCATACTATACTCCGGCGCATATACTATGACCGTTTACGAGCCGGAAAGCCGTCGCACATACGAGCGCTATGACGATTACTTCAATGCTTCCGCATACTCGCTAGCAGCGATTGAGGAGACATTTAATAAGGAAGCGGCGACCATCGCACCCGAGATGTTCCTTAGAAACGAAATAGATGAGGCTGATATTACAACAGATATCATCGATACATGGGTAGAGGATCCCGAGCTTAGCGCTATGCTTTACAACGAGCCTGCAGGCCCCTACACATACTTCCATGCATTTAACTTTGACCCCCGTTACGGCGATGAGTACAATCCCGACAACTGGACAGTAGCAGTTAACAACATTAACTTCAGAAAGTCCTTCTTCCACGCAGTAGATCAGATGTCACTTGCTATGACAGTTGACCCCTATGCTCCGGAGCTACGCCTGACAAATACTTTTGTACTTGAAGGTTTTGCAAATGTGAACGGTGTTGACTATACTCAGCTTGATGCACTTAAGGACATCAGCGGCGTGCCTACATTTGATACAGAGCTGGCACAAGAGTATAGGGATATCGCAATGGAGGAACTCGCAGATACAGTTACTTTCCCCGTACAGGTTGTTATGCCTTACAATACAGGTAGCTTGCCTCTGACCAGCCGTGCACAGCTACTTAAGCAGCAGCTTGAGACTACACTTGGTACAGACTTTGTTGAAGTAGTGCTGGTAGCATATCCCTCAACTGGTTACTCCGCAGAGACTCGTAACGCTGGTGTTTGGTCCTTCTTCGAGGCAAACTGGGGCCCTGACTACATGGATCCCATGTCTGTTCTTGATCCTTTTAACTGTGATATAGCTGTTGGTCAGCGTTACGGCAGAGTAAACCTTGCAGAGGAAGGAATAGATGCAGAGGGCAACGCTACATTCCAGACCATGCTAAATGAGGCGAATGCAGAGGTATTGGATCTGGAAGTACGTTACAACCTCTTTGCAGAGGCTGAGCGCTACCTGATAGATAACGCTTACGCAGTACCTTTCTACCGTTACGGTTACGACTATTACGTGTCTCGTCTTGATCCGTTTAGTGGCTTTAACACCATGAACGGTCAGTCTCGCGACAAGTATGCAGGCAAGGTACTTCTTGATCGTCCTTACACTCCTGAGGAGTTTGAGATTGCTCAGGCACAGTACGAGGAAGAGCGCGCAGCAGCACTTTTGGCTGCAGCAGCACAGTAAATCTTAGTTTTCGATATGTTTTCTGTCAAATCTAAGGATTTGGCAGAAAACATATTTAGCATATCGGCAGAGAGAGGATACCATATATGCTTCGATTTATCTTAACCCGATTGGGTAGATCACTTATAACACTGTTCGTTGTTATTACGGTGGTCTTTTTACTTATGCGACAAATGCCCGTTGAGGGCTATTTCGGCGAGAGTATAGACAAGATGTCTGAGGAACAAATACAGGCATCGTTGGATAGCATGGGCTTAAATGACCCTATACTTGAGCAGTTATTTCGATTTTATGGCGAATTGCTTAGCGGTGATTTGGGTAATTCTATTGTTTACCAAAAGAATAAACCCGTCATCGATATTATTGCGCCTAAGATTCCCTATTCATTGGCATTCGGACTTTCGTCCGTTGCGCTTGCCTTAGTGTGCGGCATACCATTGGGTATGCTAATGGCACGCTCGAAAGGAAAGCTCGGCGATCGTATCGGATCAGGATACGTCGTTATCATTAAAGCTGTTCCTTCTGCTGTGTACATTCTGTTCTTGCAGATGTATATAACGGACTTTCTAAGTATCCCCATGCTTTTCAGTGAACGAAATCCGGTTAGTTGGATATTGCCGGTCGTGTGTATGTCACTCAGCAGTATAGGCAGCTATGCTATGTGGGTTAGGCGTTACATGGTCGATGAGCTCAACAAAGACTACATTAGACTTGCACGAGCTAAGGGTGTTTCACATGGCAAGGTTATGTCTTCACATGTTATACGTAACGCTTTCGTACCACTGTCACAGCAGTTACCTTTGAACATTCTGCTTACGATTTCAGGTTCAATTTACGTTGAGGCGCTTTTCTCGATACCGGGCATGGGCGGACTCTTAGTTTCGGCAATTCAGCGCCAGGACAATACTCTTGTTCAGGCACTTGTGCTTATCTATTCCACAGTGGGCATCCTCGGCTTATTACTCGGTGATTTGTTGATGGCTGCATTTGATCCACGTATTAAACTTGTCAGAAAGGAGGCCTCACGATGAAAAAGCAGATTGAAAAGTCAATGGACGGTGTTACAGATCGGTTTCGCATAGTTGTAAATGAGATGGACCAAGCTGAGAAGATAACATATTCAAATTACTCGTATTGGGCCTCTACATGGCAGGCGTTTAAGAGAAATCGTGTTGCTATGACATTCTTGTTCATACTGTGCGCCATTTTGTTATTTACAATCATGCAACCGATGTTACCGAATCAGAGGGACCCGTCGTATTGTAATCTACATGCAGAAACGGGAATGCAACTTCGCAACGAAGAGCCGAGTAGCGAATATTGGTTTGGAACAAACAGCATAGGTCAGGACTTGTGGGCTCGTATTTGGAGCGGAACACGCACATCTTTGACTATAGGTCTCATAGTAGGACTCTTTGATGTAACTTTCGGTTTGATAGTAGGTTCACTTTGGGGATATGTCAAGAAGCTTGATGCACCAATTACAGAAATCTACAATGTGCTGAACAATATCCCAAGCTCGATTATTCTTATTCTGGCGGCATATATTTTGCGTCCGAGCATGACTACGATTATATTGGCGATGTGTATTACCGGATGGTTACCCATGGCACGCTTTATCCGTAATCAGATAGTGATCATACGTGATCGCGAGTACAATCTTGCTTCACGTTGCCTTGGCACACCGACGTCACGAATAATCACACGTAATATGTTGCCGCACCTTGTATCCGTTATCGTTATGCAAATGGCACTATCCATACCCTACGCTATCGGACAAGAGGTTTTCCTTACGTACATTGGACTGGGACTACCTGTCAGCCAGCCTTCACTCGGCAACCTCATAAATGAAGGTCGACTGGTAATGATGAGCTCCAGCTACCAGTTAATATTCCCGGCGCTTGTGCTGTCACTTGTGACAATCTCGTTTTATGTTATGGGTAATGCTTTCGCTGATGCGGCAGATCCCAGATCACACATGTAAGGAGCGTAAAATATGGACTATAATACATGTGAAAAAGTTGTTGAGGTACGTGATCTCGTCATAAGTTTTAAGCTGCGTGGTAGGGTGCTGACCGCCATACGCAATGTATCTCTCGATTTGTATAGGGGCGAAACACTTGCGGTAGTGGGCGAGTCCGGCTCGGGAAAGTCGGTGTTCAGTAAGTCTTTTATGGGTCTGCTTGACGCCAATGGCAGTGTTGACAATGGTCAAATACTCTATGACGGACAGGATCTCGCTACATTTAATACAGAAAAGCAGTGGCTTACAATACGCGGCAAGAAAATATCTATGGTGTTCCAAGATCCAATGACAGGCTTGAATCCACTGAAAACAATAGGTAAGCAGATATTAGAAGCCGTGGTTTTGCATCGTGGACTTAAAGGTGCCGAAGCTCGTCAGTGTGTATTGGGTATACTAGAAGACGTCGGCATTCCCATGCCCGAGAAACGTTATAAGCAGTATCCGCATGAGTTTTCAGGTGGTATGAGACAGCGTGTTGTTATAGCTATCTCTATAGCTTGCAACCCTGAGGTTCTTATTTGTGACGAGCCAACTACGGCACTTGACGTGACCATGCAGGCACAAATCCTCAGCTTATTGAAGGAACTACAGAAGAAGTATAGCCTAACAATAATATTTATCACACATGATTTGGGTGTGGTTGCAAATGTTGCTGACCGTGTCGCTGTTATGTATGCCGGCGATATAGTAGAGGTAGGACTGTGTGAAGATATATTCTATAATGCACAGCACCCCTATACATGGGCATTACTGTCATCCTTGCCACAGCTCGGAGTCAAGGGAGAGCCACTCTACTCAATTGCGGGAACACCGCCCAATCTCTTTGCGGAGATTAAGGGTGATGCCTTTGCGCCACGTAACCCTAAGCCTTTGGCCATAGATTTTGAGGAGCGCCCACCGTATTTTGAGATTACACCAATGCATAAAGCACGGACATGGCTGTTGGATGAGCGTGCACCGAAGGTAGAGCGACCCTGTTTTGATAAAGCGGTTCGCCAGAAAAGCAAGGAGGATCAATAACATGGTAGATTATAAGAATGCCGAGCCACTGTTGGAGGTTAAAGATCTTTCTGTCACTTTCGGCACGAAGAAAAATAAATTCGTAGCTGTTGATAGTGTTAACTTCGAGATTTATAGGGGCGAGACCTTTGGACTTGTTGGCGAGTCAGGCTCGGGTAAGACGACTATTGGACGTGCCATCATGCGCATCAATGATACTGCGCAGGGCGAAATTTTGTTTAAGGGCAATAAGATTAATGGCAAAATAAGCAAAGAGCTTGACCGTGAGGTTATACGCGGCATACAGATGATATTCCAAGACCCTATGGCGAGTTTGAATGAGCGTGCAAAGGTGGATTATATCATAGCGGAGGGGCTGCACAATTTGAGCGGCAAGATAGATCAGGCTAATGTGCGAGAGACGGTTAATCGTGCTTTGCTTGAGGTGGGACTGTTACCTGAGTTTTCAAGTCGTTTCCCACATGAATTTTCGGGTGGACAGCGTCAGCGCATAGGTATAGCACGTGTTTTGGTTATGGAACCGGAGCTAATTGTTGCTGACGAGCCAATTTCAGCGCTAGATGTTTCTGTGCGTGCTCAGGTACTGAATTTGCTGAGTGACTTGCAGAAGAAAAAGGGGCTGACATACCTCTTTATTGCACATGATCTTTCGGTAGTACGTTTTATAACGGATCGTCTTGCTGTTATTTATAAGGGTAAGATTGTGGAGATGGCTGAGACAGAAGAAATTTTCAAAAATCCTCTGCATCCATATACTCAGGCCTTACTATCGGCGATACCCCAGCCGGATCCCGAGCATGAGCGCAATAAAGTGCTTACAGTTTACGATCCTTCCATACATGAGTATGATGTGGAGCCACCAAAGTGGCAAGAACTGTCAGAGGGACATTTTGTGCTCTGCAATACGAAGGAACGCGAGAAGTATGAGCGTCAACTTGCTGAGAATAGATAAGAGCTAAAATAAAAACTCACAAACTTGGTGTTAAGACCGGTTTGTGAGTTTTCTTATGTGGTTTATTTATGCGTTGCCAAGAGCGGCCTGCTTTTTGATATACTGGATAGCGATGCAAGCCGGCCCGCCCTGTGTAATAAAAGCAGGGCTTAGATCGAACATTTGAATTTCAGTTTTTGGGAAAGCACTTTCAAAAGCGGCTTTTGCTTGCTTTGCATCTTTAAGAACGTTTGCATGACTAATATAAATAATGTGTTTATCATCAATGCATATTCTCTTTAAGTTGTTAATCACGAAAGAAATAGCGGATGAGAATGATCTTTTGACTGTTACCTTTTCTATTTGCTTTCCATCAGGTGTTTGTTTCATTATTGGCTTTAGATTAAATAGTCCCCCGAAAGTTGCGGCTAAGGGTGTGAGTCGGCCACCTCTTTTAAGATAAGAAAAATCTTGTGGTAGCAAAAAAGAGCCGGCGCTGTTTGCTAACTTTTCAATTAACTCAATGATTTCTATTTTGCTTTTACCCATTTTAGACATTTTCAAGGCCTGTTCGATGATATAGCGGTGTGGTCCACAAAGAGTTTTACTGTTGATAACTGTAATATTATCACTGTTACCCACCATTGTTTTTGCGGAGCAAGCACTTTGATATGTGCCTGACAATCCATCAGCCATAGCGATATTGATTATTTCATCATTTGGGTTTTCCTCGTAAGCGCTGATAACTTCTCCGATAGGAGGTTGTGAGGACTTAGGGACAAATCCTTCTGAAATTTTTTGATAGAAATCCTTAGTGTCTATCTCCAAGTCTCGGAATGTCCAATCTCCTATGCTTATACATAGAGGGATTGCCTTAAAGCCCAACTTAATCGCCTCTTCTTTCGTGAATAGTGGAGACGAATCGGTAATAATTTTAACCATTTAATAGTCCTTTCGTATCATAGCCATGTGCTGTGTGATAAACTTAGTATTTTCAAGCTTGAGGTAAAGTCTTCTGCTCAATACTCATCGCTTAAAGTATATCGAATTTTGTCGAAATACGCAAGTGTTTTAAGAACGATAAAGGCACATGTGAGCATAATCTCCACATGTGCCTTTATTTGAAGTGAACTTCAGAACTTAGTTTCGAATGTCTTTTTTTACGAACACTATGCAGCCGACTGTGCTGATTACAGCGGCAAGAGCTAACATAGATATAGCGCCGAGAGTTAGGTTAAGGTCATATCCCATGCCCCAAACGCTGTTGTACAAGTCAGGGACTAATCTAATCATGCCGACATTCATATATGGGAGAATACTGTTTCTTACAAGCTCTGACGAAATGAAAAATGCTCCTATAGGTGCTGATAGCATATAAAGTAACATTGTAAAACCAAGTGAGAATATTGCGCTTCTTGTAATTGTTGATAGTGTTATGAGTAATGCAATGACAAGTGCCATACCACCAAGTGTTACAACTATTTCGCTTGCAAGAAAGTAGAAGTAGTTATATGTGCTCAAAATATCACCAGATGATTTTGCAACATCTATTCCAAAGTCAGAGAAACCAAATATAATTCCAGAGGTAATCGTACTAATCACAGCAGAAACAATCACAAGTCCTAGTCCTACAATCACAAGCGATGTGAGTTTTGCAAAAAATATTGACGAGCGCTTAACAGGTCTTGCAACAAGCATTCTTATTGTACCCTTTGAAAATTCGCTGGACATAATACCACAACCCATAAAGATAAGCAAAGTGGTAATAGCAATAACTGATATTTCAAGTGAAGTATTTGTGCTTACTCTCGCATCAACCATTAGTTCATAAGCAGGCTCGCCTACTTCTAGTGAATGATAAAGTTCAGATAACCTGTCTTTGCGAGTATCAATTTTAAGATTTGCAAGAGTTACATATTCCTCATAAGTGTCAGCATTACTAAAACCATATACAGAAAACTCGCCCTCGCTCATAATAATTTCATTTATTCCATTATTGTAAAATACCATACTATCTAATGTTTGGCTCTTCCAATCATAGTCGTCATAAGGAATCCCCATATCAATACGCATTTGTAGTATTTCGTTTTCAGTTTCTAGTCTTTTAATTAATTGCTCAGTAAATTGAATATCTGAAATCACAAAGTCATCTTGTGGCTGTTCGTAAAGCTCTTCAAGCTCTATCTCTTTAATAGCAATAACTTCTTCATTCATCTGTATAAATATTTCCGTACCAGCTACATAATCACTGTTAATCATAATTTCAGCATAATTTGACATCTCAGCGTTCAAATTATTGTAAGCTTCTGTTAACTGCTCAGTTGATGCATCAGCTAGACTTTCGAGCAAGTTATAATCAAAACTATCGCCATGTAATTTTATTTCCTCAAAGGTCATGCCATCAATCATAGCATTTACATATTCTGAGTTTATTGCAGTTCTTTCATGCAAGTCAATAAGTGGTGCTCGCCAATCATTGTCTACGAGTGTTAACTGTTGTATCATTAACAAATTGTTTTTTCTACCTGTGTGAACAAGATGGTTTGCTTTTTCAGCAACCGTTGTTACGGGTTTTGCGAGTTCTTCTTCTATAAATTCCATATTGTAACCTGTTACGCTCATATCAACATCTTCGATTGATTTGTCGTCAATATACTTGATTATAACAGGTGAGACAACAGAGAGTAACAAAATTAAAGCTGTAAAAATTACTATTCCTTTTTTCTTAAACTGCTTTGTAAGCTCGTTTTTGACTAATTTATTAAACATATTTATCTCCTAATCTATCTAATTTGGTCTTTTGAACCACTTGTTATTTTTAAGAACTTTTCTTCAAGCTCACCTTGAGAAAGCTCATCTCGGTTGCAGATAAACACAGTTTTACCCTCGTCAATTATGCAAAACTTATTGCACATCGCTTCCATTTCTCCCAAGATATGACTTGAAACAAACACGCCTATTTTTTCTGTTTCGGCAAGCATTAGTATCATATCACGAAGTTCTTTAATACCCATAGGGTCAAGTCCGTTTGTCGGCTCATCTAAAATTAGTAGTTTCGGTTTATGAAGCAGTGCCTGTGCAATTCCGAGTCGTTGTTTCATTCCAAGAGAATATTTGCTTACTTTATCCTTTATTCTGTTTTCAAGTTTTACAAGTTTAACAACCTCTGCAATTCGCTCTTTTGTAACGCCATTGTGCATATTTGCCCAAAGTTTTAAGTTGTCTATACCACTTAAATATCCGTACATTTCAGGGTTTTCGATAACAGCACCGATATGGCTTAATGCCTTCACAGTGTCATTTTTCATATTCACACCCATAACAGAAATCTCGCCACCTGTTATGCTATAAAGCCCGGTCATCATTTTAATCAAAGTGGTTTTGCCTGCACCATTTGGACCTAAAAAACCAAGCACATCTCCTTCGTTTACTGAAACTGATATATCTTCGATAATTATTTTATCTGCGATTTTTTTTGTAGCATTTTTTACTGTTAATACATTTTGCATAATATCACCTTTCTTTAAAAAACCGCTGTCTATAAAACGGATTTAATTGTTTACATTTATTTTTGCTATATTTATATTATAAAATACATAATAAAAAATCCTTTTAGGTTTTCTAAAAGAAACTTAAAAGGATTTTGAAAGAAAGATAAAAGAAATTAAACTATCGGCAGTTTAACTGTTGCGGTAAAAATTCTATTGTCGAACTTAAAACAAAGCGTTCCGTCCATAGTTTTGATAAGTTCGGTTGCAATTGACAACCCAAGCCCCGACGAACCGTTTGCCCTGTCCTCGTGCGCTGTATACAGTCTTTTTGAAATATTTTTAATCTTGTCGGTAAGGTCGTCTTCCGTTTCATTTTGAATATTAATTATGATATTGTTTTGGTCGTATTTAATCTCTATAATTATGGGCCTGTCCAAAACGCCGTATTTGTTGGCGTTGCTAATTAAATTATCAATAACACGGTGAAATTTTTCTGGGTCAATATTAGACTTCAACTCTTTGCTTTCGCTACTAAAAACAATGTTTTCAATTCTTATTTCAAGTATTTGTGTGAGCATTAAGTTTATATCAATAGCTTGCATATTTACTGGCATATCACCACTAATCAGCTTACTGTATAAAAATAGGTCAGCGATAAGTTTTTCAAGGCGATTTCCATTTTCTTTTGCAATGTCAGCATAAGCATATAGTTCATCTTCTTTTGACAACTTGTTTTTTATTACATCTATATAACCAATCATTGATGTGAGTGGAGTTTTTAAATCATGTGACATATTAGTTATTAAAAGCCTTTGATTTATTTCGTCTTGACGCTCTTTTCTCCTGCTGTCATATAATGAATCTCCCATACTGTTGATGTTCATTGCAAGACGAGCGAGCTCGTTTTTTCCTTTAATGGGTATTTTATATAAAATGTCTTCGGTCGCAATAGTTTTTATCCCACTTTCAATTTCCTTTAAATAAAAAATCTCTTTAACAATGAAATTAATAACTAAAACTAAAAAGCATATTACACTAATTACAGCAGATACAATATAATAAATAGTTCCCTTTGTTTCCAAACCATACACATTTATATACATTTGCCCAGAAGCGTCTGCAAATTCTACGTCATATCCAAATACACTTTCTTGACTGAGTCCATCAACCACAGATTGTGTCAAATGCTGATTTTTGATAAATATCACTTGATAGGTGGGCAGACTATCAAAACTCATTTCATCTGCTTGTGAAAATGTCATGTTGCCCTCGGCAATTTGTTCAAGTATATCCCTTGCAATAGCATCACTTTCTAAGCGAATTTGATCTTGGTTTTGAGTGTTTTTAATTCCAATATAGGTTTGTGTAAGAGTAGCTAGCAATCCAAAAATCAATAAACTAATGAGCGCAGAAATAATTGTCTTCATCAAAAATGAAACATAAAGCGAAGTTGCAATTTTTTTAATCCACACGATAACCGCTCCCCCAAACAGTTTTTATATATTGAGGCTTAGTTATATCATCTTCGATTTTATTTCTCAGATTTCTGATATGGACCGAAACGGTGCTTTCGGCGTTTAATACACTATCCTCACCCCAAACGCGAGTATAGATTTGCTCCAGACTGAATACACGTCTCCTGTTACTTAAGAACAGCTCTAAAATAGAAAATTCGATTTTAGTCAGCTTAATGACTTCCTCATTTTTTTGCACTGTTTTAGCGACAAGATTTACGGTTAGGTTCCCCAAGGTCACCTCGTCCGAGTTCAGAGTATTTCCGGTATAAGTTCTGTATCTTCTAATCTGGGCTTTTATACGAGACGTGAGGTCTATAGGGTTAAAGGGCTTTGTGATATAATCGTCACCGCCTGAGGTGAAGCCGGTGTACTTATCCATGTCTTCTGATTTTGCAGTTAGGAAGATGATAGGGGTGTTGAGGGTCTTCCTGATTTCAATGCAAGTTTGAATGCCGTCCATTTTCGGCATCATTACATCGAGAAGAACGAGGTCGAAGGTGTCATCAAGAATCGAGAGCGCCTCAATGCCGTTTTCAGCCTCAATGAGCTCATAATTTTCATTTGCCAAATAAAGTTTTATAAGTCCTCTAATATCCTTTTCATCATCGACAACCAATATTTTCATAGAGCACCTCCGCTATAATATATCTTTAGTATACAATTATATTTCAGAAAATAAAAGTTTCGTTTAGGAAAATTAAAAGAAAGTTGAAAGAAATCGCATTTAATAGTGAAGGGCTAATTGTCTATAATCATACCATCCGTTGATATAGTCACTATTTGCCATGGGATGAATTTTCCACTTGCCTTGAGTGCGTCCACTGTGGCGTTTTCAATCCCGCCGCAACAAGGGACTTCCATGCGAACTACGGTAACGCTTTTAATGTTGTTTCTTTCTATAATTCGGGTAAGTTTATCAGAGTAGTCGCCATCGTCAAGTTTAGGACATCCAATTAATGTTACTTTATTTCTCATAAATTCGTTATGGAAATTGGCATAAGAATATGCTGAGCAGTCTGCAGCGATCAACAGATGCGCATTGTTAAAGTAAGGTGCATTTTCCGGTACGAGTTTTATTTGCACAGGCCATTGTCTAAGTTGAGATTTAGGCTTGCTCATAAAATTATCAGGCTCTTGCACTACAGGTGTTAGCTCTTTCGAATTACTGCCCGGGCAACCGCAAGGCAAAGGTTTTACATCTTTGTCAGCAACATCCTTGTCAGAAAAACTAATAGCATTAACAGGGCAAACAGGCAGACAATTTCCAATGCCATCACAATAATCCTCACGAGTAACCTTAGCTTTTCCGTCAATGATTTCAATAGCGCTTTGTTTGCAAGCATTGGCACAGAGACCACAGCCCACACATTTCTCTTCATCAATTTTAATAATCTTCTTACTCATTTTTTATTCTCCCAATTAATTTATTTTTAGATTCATTGTTGTTCAACTTTTGTATTTACCGGCCTCGTTGACTACTTTACGCATATTATAGTATAATTAAAATAACATTACCGTTGTTTAGACAACGAAGGAGCCTGTTATGAAAGATAAATATTCTAAAATATTAGGAAACACTCTTTTCGATAGCATAGAGGAGAAAGATTTCTACTCTATGCTAACCTGCCTAGCGGCATTTGACAAGAGTTACGGCAAAAATGAAGTTATACTAAATGAAGGCGATAGTATAAATTTTGTAGGGGCAGTGCTTGGGGGAGTTGTCAAGATAGTCAAAACGGATTATGAAGGCAACGAAGTTGTTATTGCCGAGCTCACGGAGGGCGATATATTTGCTGAAGTATTTGTCTGCGCTGAAGTTTTCAGAAGTCCTGTGTCTATTATTTCTGCAGCAGGGAGCGAGGTGCTGTTTTTTGACTATAGGAAGATAATAAGGATGTGCAGTTCGTCCTGTGTTTTCCACCAGCAATTAATATCCAATATGCTGAAGGTGGTAGCGAATAAGAGCCTGTATCTCAACCGAAGGATAGACGTGATTTCAAAGAAATCTTTACGAGATAAAGTGCTCACCTACTTCCATTATGAGAGTATGGGTGAAAGCAAATTTGCAATAACAATGAACAGGGAAGAGCTTGCGAGCTTTTTGTGTGCGGATAGAAGTGCCTTGTCGAATGAATTATCAAAAATGAAAAAAGACGGACTCATTGATTATCATAAGAATGAGTTTACGCTGTTGAGATAAATTTGTATTTAAATATAGACGTATCACTTTTCTTTTGTTAAGTCTTGTGCTGACAATTCAAAATAGTCACTGACATATAGGACGTTCCGTTTATCATCCATCAGGATATAGCGCACATCCCGTTTGGCAGAAAGCCTTTTCTAGAAAAAAATCGCGCCCCAGAGATTCTCTGGGGCGCGAAATTGGGTCCAGCGTCACGCTGGTGGTGGAGCTGAGGGGAATTGAACCCCTGTCCGAAAACACTTTCATCGCAACTTCTCCGGGCGCAGAAGGTCATTTACATTCCCTTACTCAGGCGTGGGCCTTCACACTCAAGAGCTTGGTAGCTTCATTATGCATGGTACGCTCAAAGCTTTGCGTACGCACGGACGCCGCTAATCGACGCTCCACTTCCGGTCCGCGGCACTACCGGAGGGAACGCTCACTGCTTAAGCAGCGAGAAGAACAGTTTTGTTGTTGTTCTTTAATTTATAAAGTGCCCATTTTATGGATGGTAGGCGCATCCGCCCGCTATCACGACTGCCGCATCCCCGTCGAAACCGGTACAGCCCCATATATAAGCGGAGAGTACCCTCCGCTTTATACTGTGTATATTATGCGCCTAGCACGTTTCCGGCTCCGCATATTCCTTGCCGAAGGTCTCGACCGTCACACGCTTCATCCTCTGATCTTCCTTAGGCTTATCGCTATAATTTCTCTTTGTGGTTGCTATAGCATCCACTACATCAAGACCCTCAGTAACCTTACCAAAGGAAGCGTACTGACCGTCAAGGTGCGGAGAGTCCTCGTGCATAATGAAAAACTGACTGCCGGCGGAGTTCGGAGCGTTAGTACGCGCCATGGACAAAACGCCACGTGCGTGACGCAAGTCGTTCTTGAAGCCGTTAGCGCTAAACTCGCCCTTAATGCAGTAGCCGGGTCCGCCTGTGCCTGTGCCGTTAGGGTCACCGCCTTGTATCATGAAACCGGGTATGACACGATGGAAAATAACGCCGTCGTAATAGCCCTTCTTCACGAGTGAAAGGAAGTTGCGCACACTGTTGGGTGCAATTTCGGGGTAGAGCTCGGCCTTAATTATGCCGCCGCTCTCCATTTCAATGGTAACTATGGGGTTTGACATCATTGGTTCCTCTCTTTCAAAGTTCTCTCTATATCACGTTTCGCCTGACGTGCTGATTCCGTGTCTCGCTTATCGTGCAGTTTCTTACCCTTACACAGCCCAAGCTCCAACTTAACACGCCCGTCCTTGAAGTACAAAGAGAGCGGTATAAGCGCCATTCCGTCTTGCATGACTTTGGCATGCAGTTTGCGAATTTCACGCTTGTGCATGAGCAGTCGTTTCGGGCGTAAAGGGTCACGATTAAATATGTTCCCCTTCTCGTAAGGGCTGATGTGCAGACCGCGCGCAAAAAGCTCGCCGTCTTTCACCATACAATAAGAATCTTTGAGGTTGGCGGTGCCGGCACGTATGGACTTAACCTCTGTGCCGAAAAGTTCGATACCCGCCTCAAAACGCTCATGTACATAGTACTCATGAAAAGCTTTTCTGTTGGACACAATCTGCTTTGTGCCGCCCTGAGCTTTTGACACCGGCATACACCTCCCATACACAATTACGTAAAGTACATTATAACACAGTTGTCAAGAGAATAAAATACATTTTTGCAAAGAAAACAAAACGAAGGTTATACTAAAACAAAAACGGCAGGACGTAGTCGGCGATTTCGACATACATGTCATTTTGAGGACGTGCTATAATAAGCACATCTTCGCCGATGTTAAATGTCTCAAGCTCTAAATACTGCCAAGGCAAGAGACCGCCGTCTTGCATAGCAGAGCGCACAAGTGCGGTTGCGCTCTGCTCATCATGACAAAGAGAGCCGTGCGCCGATATGACGACACGACGGTCGTCGAGAACTTCGATTTTCATATGTATACCACCTTTCCCTACAGAGAGTTTGCAGTAAATGCGGGCAGAGGTCAATGCAAAAATAGTGGAAATGGTGGTTGGAATGTGGTAAAATGATAGTCTAATTGTGAGATGGAGAGTAAAAATGGAATTTTTGGAAGAAAAAATAAGCGGTAATACGGAATATAAGGGCTATATTGTAGATGTGAAGGTCGATAAGGTGCGCTTGTCCGATGGCAGGCAATCTACGAGAGAAGTGGTGTTGCATCCGGGCGGTGTAGCGATAATACCTGTGGATGAGCAAGGCGAAGTGACCTGTGTGCGACAATATAGGTATCCCTTGAGTAAGAGCGTTTTAGAGGTACCGGCAGGTAAACTCGAGTGGGGCGAGGCGCATTATGAATGTGCAGTGCGTGAATTGAAAGAGGAGACGGGCTATAAGGCAAAAGAGCTGGTGTATTTGGGCGGCTGTGCGACTTCACCGGGTTATAGTACTGAGCTTTTACATGTGTACTTGGCAATGGGACTGGAGCAGGGTGAAATGTGCCTTGACGAGGGCGAATTATTATCTGTGGAAAAGCACAGCTTGGACAGCTTAAAGACCATGGTAATGCAGGGCGAGATAGAGGATGCAAAGACAATAGTGGCGGTACTGAAAGCGAGCGAGTATCTCAAAAAATAATACGGACGGAAGTGTGAAGATATGGGCAAGAAAGTGCTGATAGTGGACGATGAACATGCTATAGTGGACATTTTGCGTTATAATTTGGAGAAAAACGATTTTTTCACGGTGGCGGCGTATGACGGAGCGGAAGGTATGCGCCTTGCACGTGAGGAGGATCCTGACCTGATATTGTTGGATGTAATGTTACCGGAAATGGATGGTTTTGAGGTGTGTCGAAAGCTACGTGAAGAGGGTAATAATGTCCCGATAATAATGATTACGGCAAGAGAAGGCGAGACGGACAAAGTGTTTGGTCTTGAACAAGGAGCGGACGACTATATAACGAAACCTTTTTCCATGCGTGAGGTAGTGGCACGAGTGCGAGCGAATATACGTCGAGTGGCGAGCATGGGTACGCAAACCAGTGGTGCAAGCGATGAGCTTAGAGTAAAGGATATAATCATAGATAGAGCGAGACAAGCTGTGCTTAAAAATGGGTCGGAGATAGATCTGACGCATAGGGAATATGAGCTACTACGCTTTCTGGCGGAAAATCCGGGCAAGGTGGTGTCGCGTGAGGAGCTGATGAGTAGTGTGTGGCAGTACGATTACTTCGGTGACTTGAGAGCTGTGGATGTAGCGGTACGAAGACTGCGAGAGAAGCTTGAAGCTAAGCCTTCGGAGCCGACATATATCGTGACAAAACGTGGCGCCGGCTACTACTTCAATCTGTAACGGGACAGTAAGATGAATAGAAGTCTTTATACGAAACTGGTTTTGGTAATACTTGTGATAATAAGCTCGCTTATGACGGTGGCGGGCGCATTTTTGTTGCGTGGAGTGCGTGAGTTTTATGTAATGGAATTTTATACCCAGATGGAGTCGGTATTTTCGGATCAGGATGTGGCAGACCATTTGTACGATGCGGCGGACGACGATATGGCAGTAGAACGCATTACAGAGGTGCTCAGTCTGTATTCGGGTAGATTGGGCATAGATGCGAGCACACGCAATTTCTACATATTATCAGGTGACACGGCTGCGTATTTAAGTGGTAGTACGACGGCGGAAAACGGCTTGTCAGCGACGGAGAATATATTAATGGCGATAAACGGTGAGTCGGGTTACGCTAGTGACTCGGAGCTTGATTATATGGACGTTGCTTTGCCGATAGAGGGAGAGGGTGGCTCGTATATCGTGTATGTACGAGATAATAAGGAGAGCGTTAGGGAGCTAAATGACGAGTTATTCGAGATAATATTGGAAGCAATGGGCGTAGGCCTTTTAATATCGCTAATATTGGGCTTTTTGTTGGCTAAGACCTTGATAATACCGATACAGGATCTGACGCAGGCGGTAAGAAAGGCGGCATCGGGCGACTTTTCGGAAAAACCGGAGAATACTGCGCATGACGAAATAGGAGTACTGACACGCACGTTTAATGAGATGTCGGAGCAACTTGAGAGCACACTGTCGGATCTGACGAAATCTGAGGAAATGCGCCGTGAGTTTGTTGCAAACGTGTCGCATGAGCTCAGGACACCTATCACGAGCATAAGAAGTTATACGGAGACTATGGAGGAGGATCCGGATATGCCTTCCGAGATGCGCAATCGCTTCTTGAATGTGGTGTTGAATGAGTCTGACCGCATGGCGAAAATAGTGGCGGATTTGTTGACACTTTCACGCTTTGACGCCGGTAGTATCGAGTTTGACTTTGCGCAGTTTAGCTTTGATAAATCCGTGCGTGATATTTTCAGTGCGATGGAGATGGAGGCTGCAAGTCATGGGCATAACTTTAAGGCGGATATACAGGCGGGTATGCCGGAAATTAGAGGAGATAAGGCACGTGTTGAGCAGGTGCTAATGAATATGATATCGAATGCGGTGAAGTACACACGAGATGGTGGGCGCATAAGCGTAAATGCCGGCCATAAGTCAGGTGAAGTGTGGTGTACGGTACGTGACAACGGTATAGGCATACCGGAATGTGACGTGGACAAGGTGTTCGATAGGTTTTATAGAGTGGACAAGGCACGTAGTAGAGAATCGGGTGGCACGGGACTGGGTCTTTCTATAGCGAAGGAGATAGTGTTGCGTCACGGCGGTAGCATGGAGCTTCGCAGTAAGGAAGGTAAAGGTACGGTGATAACTATGCGCTTGCCTATGGGGGGACCCGAAGATGAAGTCGAATAGGAAAAAGCGAGCGGATACCTCTGACGCTAAGAAAATAGATAGGACACGCATCAAAGAGCATGTTAAGACGGCGTTAATACCTGTTTTGCTGGTGACGGCGGTGTTAATGTCGAATATGATAGGCGACTATGTGTCATGGTTTGGTGTAGGCGAAGACGAAGCACGAGAGATAATGGAAGTTGTGGGTGAGCTAAGCTATATGGCGACGGTAGAGCCCTTTACTATAGTGGTGACTAGCGAAGATGGGCACCACTGTGGATATACTACGGGCACGGTCGGCGTGAGTGAGGCGTACGAGTCCCTTGCAGGAGTGTTGGGCGAGGCCTTGGGCACGGCGGGAAGCATAGAGCCGTCGGATACCGACGCGTGGGAAACTGCGCTGAGCAGCAATGGTATCTATATAGACTACATGACAAATCAACCTGTGTATGAACTTGCGGCATCTCTGGGCAGTATGGCAGGGGCAGAGATATCTGAGCGATTCATACGCAGGCTATGCTTATCTGAATCTGATAGTGGAAAAGTGCTTATATACTATATTAATGTGAAGGACAAGGAAGTGTATAAGAGTGAAACGGCTTTACCGTTTTCGAGTTTACAAGAACGCATAGTTGGCTATGCACCAAATGGAGCGTATTACAATTTTGAGCGTGAAGAGGAATTTGAGGGTTTGCCGTCTGAGTTTTTGTTCACGGAGCAGCCCCAGAATTTAACGTCCTTAGAATGGCGCAATCCAATGGACAGTACAGTGAGTAGCGAGCAGATACTATCGGCGTTTGATATGAGTAGTTTTGTAGCTTTGCCTTATTCTGAAGGTCAGGGCAGTACTGTATATGTTGATGGTGGCGCAATACTGCGAATAGGGCAGAGTGGCGATTTGGAATATAGGCAAGAGGGCGCGACTTTGTACGAGTATATGAGTCCGTCGGCGGCGATGGATATGGTGTATAATCTCAGTGCGGAAGCCATGCCGTATTTAGATGCTGAGCTTGGGTTATTCGTGTCACATATAGAGTACGAACCCGAGGCCAATAGTTACGATATTACTTTGGACTATAAGGTAGACGGCGTGCCCGTGCGTTTTGCAGACGGGACACATGCAGGAAGTTTTGTGATAGTAAACGGAGCTTTGGAAAGTGCGAATTTACGTTTGCGTGATTATATGAAACTGAGTTCTGTGATGGAGCCTATACCGGTTATACAGGTTGCGGCTTTAGTAGCGGCTGACGGCGGCGGGGAGCCGGTGTTAAGCTATAGTGATAAGGGCGGCGAAATAAGTGCGGAGTGGGTGATGGCACAATGAACACTTCGAGGGTAAAAGATTTAATCATATTGCTCTTGGCTATGGTGAACATTTTTTTGGGGATAATGTTGGCGGTGGACTATATAGAGAGCAGCGTGTCTCGTCACAATGCGCAGGAGGCACTTGTTGAGATCTTTAGGGAAAATGAGATAGAGTTATCGGACGAGGCTTTGGGCAAGGCATGGGATATGGATACAGCGGAACTTCGGGCAGGTTTGGATATAAAAGACTGGGATATAGAAGCTATATTGGGTGAGTATACGGTGGGTGACCAAGGCGGTGGCTTATTGTTTTATGATGGTGAGAAGGGTGATGCTACGTCAGGAGTGACAGGTAGCTTCCAAATGCTACTTGAGGGTTATGAACTTGGTCGCAATGAAGACCCGGTTTCGGCAGCGCTTGATTTTACTGAGCGATTGGGTATAGAGGCACGTTTGCAGTATGAAGATATAGATGGGCAGTCTGGGACAGTGAGTTTAAGGGCATACGGTGATGGAGCGGAGTTTTTAAATTGCAATATAACGATATATTTTGCAAGTGGAAATTTGTACCTTGTGACGGGTATGCGACCCTTGCCTGATTTAGGGGTAAATATTGCTGAAGAAAGTTTGAATTTGCCGTCTGTACTGCTGAGATTTTTGGACATAATTAAAAGTGAAGGCTATGTGTGCAAGCGGATAGATGATGTGAGTCTCTGCTATTTACAAAACTCATCAATAACGGGTGCGAACAGTTTAGAACCTGTTTGGAAGTTGTCGACGGACGTAGGCGTGTTCTATGTGAATGGTTTGACTGGTAAAATTGAGACATTTTGAGAAATATGCAGTTGATTTACTGTTAAAACTGTGATAGTATGTAGTTTGCAAATGGAGTTATGTAAATCTTCATGAGCATTCCGAGAAAAATCAGAGAGGTGTAACTATTGGATAGATATTTAATTCGCGGAGGAAACAAGTTAAACGGAGAAGTGGAAGTTAGCGGTGCGAAGAATGCAGTGGTAGCGATATTGCCGGCTGCACTGATGGTAAACGGTGTGTGCAGGATAGAGAATGTACCGGGGATAAGCGATGTTGATACCCTAATGAGCATTTTGAGCTATATGGGTGCAAAGGTGCGTATGCTAAACCGCAATACAATAGAGATAGATAGCAGGAATGTAAGTTTCAGGGAGCCACCGTATGAGCTTGTGCGCAAGATAAGGGCATCTTATTATTTAATAGGTGCGATGCTTGGCAGGTTCGGCAGGGCAAAGACGACGATGCCCGGCGGTTGCAACTTCGGAGTACGTCCGATAGATCAACATATAAAAGGTATGACTGCCTTGGGTGCTGAAATAGATGTTGAGGGCGGATTTGTAAGTGCGGAGGCGGCAAACGGTCGTTTGAAGGGCACGAAGATATATTTGGATAAGGTGTCTGTTGGTGCGACGATGAATGTGATATTAGCGGCAACAACAGCAGAAGGTAAGACGATAATTGAAAATGCGGCAAGGGAGCCTCATATAGTAGACTTGGCGAACTTCTTAAACTCAATGGGTGCAGATATCAGGGGCGCGGGCACAGATACAATAAAGATAAATGGCGTAGTGGAGCTACATGGCGGTAGCTATACTGCGATACCCGACCAGATAGAGGCCGGCACGTTTATGGCTGCAACGGCAGCGGTTGGTGGCGAAGTGTTGGTGAAGAATGTAATACCACGTCACTTGGAGTCTATAGTTTCGAAGCTACGAGAAATGGGCGTTACTGTGGACGAGTATGAGGATTCGGTGCTTGTGCGTAGCACGGGCGAGCTTAAGGGTGCGAATGTAAAGACGATGCCGTACCCTGGATTTCCGACGGACATGCAGCCCCAGATAGCGACGGCTTTGTGCTTTGCGAAGGGCACGAGTGTGATAACTGAGGGTGTGTACGATAACAGGTACAAGTATTTCACGGAGCTCAGGAAGATGGGTGCACAGGTGAATGTAGAGGGCGTAAAGGCGACGATAGAGGGCGTTAGTACAATGGTGGGCGTCACTGTGGCGGCTTGTGATTTGCGTGCCGGTGCAGCGATGGTAATAGCCGGTTTGCGTGCTGAGGGTGAAACAATAATAGAGGATATACATTATATAGAGCGCGGTTATGAGAACTTGGTGGGCAAACTGAGAAGTTTGGGCGCTGATATAAGCATGGTTAGTGATGAAAATACACCGCCTCTGTACGGCTGCAATGCCGGATGATGGAACTGATTAGTCTGGCGAGCGGATCGGGCGGCAACTGTACGCTAATTCGCTCTGCACAGTCTTGTGTCGCCATAGATTGTGGAATATCGTATAAGCGTTTGACTATGGGACTGACTGAGCTCGGCATGGGAGTCGATGACTTGAATGCCGTGTTTGTGACGCATGAACATATGGATCATATAAAGGGACTTGAGATGCTTCTGAAGAAAAGCGAGGTACCCATATATGTACCTCAGGGTTTAGCATCATTTTTAACTTATAAGTATAATGGTCTGGGCGAGAGCTTGCATGAGATACGTCGTGGGGAGTGCCTTGATTTTGATGATATGAGCGTGTGTGCTTTTGCAACTTTGCACGACAGTGTGGAGAGCGTAGGCTATAGGGTTAATGGTGAGCATACGCTTGCAGTGTGCACGGATTTAGGTAGGGTGACTGACGAGGTAGCGTATGCGATGCAGGGAGTGGACTGTGCTTTGGTGGAGTCTAATCATGATGTGGACATGCTTACGAAGGGACCATATCCTTATAGTTTGAAGCGTAGGATCATGGGCGACTTGGGTCATTTGTCAAATGAGGCATGCGGTGATTTGTGTGCGTATTTAAGTGCAAGTGGCGCTAAGGCGTTTATGCTCGGGCATTTGAGTGGTGAGAATAATAGTGCAAGACATGCATTAGAGGCAGTGAGTGCAAAGCTTGGTAAGTGGCGTGAGTCAGTTACTTTGAGCGTTGCGTCCGAACGTGAAATTACGAGACTGGTGATGCAGTAGATGATACAGGTACGACTTATATGTGTAGGTAAGCTTAGAGAGAAGCATTACATAGCGGCTTATGAGGAATACGTGAAGCGCTTAGGCGCATACTGTGCCTTTGAGGCTATGGAGTTGACGGAACAGCGTCTGGCGGATAAACCCTCGGCAAAGGAAATAGAACAGGCTTTAAAGCGTGAGGGTGAGGACATATTAAAGAATATACAACATGGCGCGTATGTGACGGCGATGTGTGTGGAAGGCGTCGGAATGTCAAGTGAGGAACTGGCGTCGCATATAAGCACACGGGTAAATGGTGGCACGTCGCGTTTTTGTTATATTGTCGGCGGGTCAAATGGTTTGTCGGAAGAGGTGAAGCGACGTGCGGATATGAAGTTATCCATGTCGAAGATGACGTTCCCGCATCATTTGGCACGTGTGATGTTAACGGAGCAGGTCTATAGGGCGTTTAGTATAAACGGTGGTTCAAAGTATCATAAGTAATGGAGGGAATAAGATGAGTGAGAGCATGAAGGAAAGTTGGAGCACGGAATTTCCGGGCAAACTTCCGGATCGGTGGCCGAAGGACGAAAAGGGCGAATATGAAGCGCCGAGCTATCTGAAGTCTTGTTTACAGCTTAACATGGAAGATACTATGACGGTGTCGATGTTAGAGGCCTATGGCATACCTTGTATAAAGATGTTTCCGCATTATGGTGGTTTTGGAAAACTAATGATAGGAATTAGTGCGGAGGGGGTAGCGATATTTGTACCCGAGAGTATGAGGGAAGATGCTGCTGCACTATTGGAAGGGGAAGTGGAAGATGATGAGAACGTATAGGGAAGAATACGAGTATTGGATGGACAGTCCTGCGCTAAACGATAGTGAGTGGCAGGAGCTATCTGCGATAGCCGATGATGAGAAGGAGATCGAGAGCCGGTTCTTTGCGCCTTTGTCTTTTGGCACGGCAGGCTTGAGGGGCACTATGGCAGTTGGCTTACATCGCATGAATGAGCATATAATAAGGTGGGCAACGCAGGCGTTTGCGGAGCTAATCTGCTCTGAGGGCGAAGAGGCAAAGGAAAAGGGCATAGTAATAGGCTATGATTGCAGGATAAACAGTGAGCGTTTTGCGCAGGTAGCGGCATCGGTGATGGCGGCAAATGGGGTGAGGGTACGCCTGTTTAGCGCTATGCAACCGACACCGGAGCTTAGCTATGCCATCATCCGCTATGGAGCTATAGCGGGAATAAACGTGACGGCGAGCCACAATCCTAAGGAATATAACGGATACAAGGTGTATTGGTCTGACGGCGGTCAGTTACCTCCGCAGCACGCAGAGGAAGTGGCACGTAAGATGGAAAGCATGGACGTGTTTAAGAGCGTGAAGCGTATGGGCTACGAGGAAGCAATGGAGACGGGACTGATAGAGATGCTCGGTGCTGAGATGGACGAGGCATTTTTGGCAGAGGTCGAGAAGATGATCATAGATCGTGAAGCGGTGTTGAAGGTAGCAGATGACTTCAAGCTTGTGTATACGCCCTTTCACGGCACGGGTGCGAAGCTTGTACCGGAGGCTTTACGTAGGCTGGGCTTAAAGCATATAGTGTGTGAGCCTAAGCAGATGCAAGCGGATGGGAACTTCACGACTGTGGAGAGCCCGAACCCGGAAAATCCCGAGGGATTTTACCTTGCTGCGGAGCTTGCGAAAAGTGTAGGCAGTGACATTATCATAGGCACGGACCCGGACACGGATAGAGTCGGAGTCATGGCGAGGGATACAGACGGCGAGTATAAGGTGATTAGCGGCAATAAGACGGGCGCACTTTTACTTGACTATATAATAAAGGCGAAAAAGGCTAAGGGTACTATGCCGGAGAAGCCGGCATTTATTAAGACGATAGTCACGACGAATATGGGCAGAGTGATAGCGGAGCGCAACGGCGTGCATGCGGAAGAGACGTTCACAGGCTTTAAGTTTATGGCGGAGAAGCTGGCTGAGTATGCTGAGACGGGCGCCGGTTATGAGTATCTGTTGGCGTATGAAGAGAGTTTCGGCTATATGATGGGCGACTTTGTGCGTGACAAGGACGCAGTTACGGCGAGTGTCCTGTTAGCGGAGATGGCGGCTTATTATCATGGTCGTAATATGACTTTGTTTGACGCTTTGGATGAGCTTTATAAAGAGTACGGCTACTACGATGAGCATACCTTGAATATAGTGATGCCGGGCTTAGACGGCTTGGCTGATATGGCAAAACTAATGGCAGACTTACGTACGGCACCACCGAAGGAAATAGGCGGTGTAGCAGTGCTTGCTATGCGTGACTATTTGGATGGCCGCATATGGCTTTCGGATTTAGGCCCTGTTGATACGACGAAGATTAAGGGCTCGAATGTGTTATACTTTGAGTTGGCTGACGGCAGTACGTTCATAGTGAGGCCGTCGGGTACAGAGCCGAAGGTAAAGGTGTATGTGTTGGTACAGGGCGAGGATGCTGCTGAGTGCAAGGCAAAGCTAGAGGGTCTTGTTGTGTTTGCGGGTACCTTGGGTAAATGAGAGAATATTTAGAACTGTTTTTAATATTCTTCAAGATATGTGGAGTGACATTCGGTGGCGGATATGCGATGCTACCACTACTCAAGAAAGAGCTGGTGGATAAGCGTGCATGGATGACGGAAGCGGAAATAGTAGATTATTATGCTATGGGGCAATGTCTACCGGGCATAATTATCATCAATGTTTCCTCGTTTGTGGGCAATCAGAGAAAAGGCATGTTAGGCGGCATAGTAGCGGCCTTGGGTGCGGTTACACCTTCACTGTTTGTAATCATGATAATAGCGAGCGTGTTGCAAGAGTTTGCGGACAATGCGATAGTGGAGAGCGCCTTTGCCGGCATAAGAGTTTGCGTACTGGTGATGCTAATAAACGTGATTAATAAGTTGCGCAAATCAGCTGTGGTTGACAAGTTTAGCTTAGCTATCATGCTTGTAGTGTTTGTGCTAATGGTGTTTACGGAGCTTTCACCTGCGATTGCAGTGGTTGCTTCTGCACTAATAGGCATGGGCAAGAGGCATGTAGGAGGACGAAAGGCATGATATATTTGCGGCTTGCTTATGAGTTTTTTTACATAGGACTGTTCACGGTAGGCGGTGGCATGGCTACTATCCCTTTTTTGTACGATTTATCGGACAAGACGGGGTGGTTTACGTATCAGCAGATAGCGGACATGTTGGCGGTGAGTGAATCTACGCCGGGGCCGATAGGGATAAATATGGCTACCTACGTGGGCTATACTGTGGCAGGCCCCTTAGGTGGCGTGATAGCGACTATAGGTACGGCATTACCCGGCGTTATTATAGTGGGCATAGTGAGTAAAATGCTCGCAAAATTTCGTGGTAATAAGCTTGTGGACGATGCGTTTTACGGTCTGCGCCCTGCATCTATGGGACTTGTGTCGGCAGCGGCGATATCTATACTTATGATAGTGGTTATGGATGTGCCGTCTTATGAGCTGAGCGGTTTACTGAGTGATTTAATCGTGTGGCCCTCACTAATAATAGCTGCGGTGCTGCTTGTGCTGACGAATACAGTTAAGTTTTTCAAAGAACTGCACCCGATAGCGTTAGTGGCATTAGGAGCGGTCGTAGGAGTAGTCCTTAAGCTGTAAATATGGAAAACAGCAGAATATAAAATACTGAAAATAAAGCGCTTAGAAGTCGCCCGACCATGTGTCGGGCGCTTTTTATGTCCGTGTCAGCTAAGACGGATAGTGTCTGGAAATGGACAGAGATACCGCCCAAGCCAATGACGAAAGCGGCGACACATAGGCTAAGGGTGTCGGCGGGCAGAGAGTGCATGGCAGCAATAGCGCTACCGAGCTCTAAGAAGCCTGTGAGAAATACGCGTGAGAGTGAAGGACCGAGCACTGAGTGCATGGCAAGTTCAGCGGCGAGAAAGGAAAAAATGCCTATGGCGTCAAGGAGTCCGACGAGCACGCTGAAGGCGATAACGAATCCGCAGACATTTATCAGTGAGCTGATAGACGTGGAAACGGCGCTAGTTATTGCTTTTGGGAAAGGAACGGGCGAGGTGACGAGGACGGAAGAGAGGGTGTGGGTAGTGGTTTTGGGAGCGGAAAATCGCAGGGTGAAGGCGGTTGTTAAGGCGGCGAGTATATGAGCTACATAGAGTGCGAGCCCTATGTAGCTGTCGGAGAATACGCCTATGCCGACAGCACCAACTATAAAGGCAGGACCGGAGTTGTTGCAAAACAAGAGGAGGTGTGAGCACTCTTCCGAAGATACTTCACGACGAGCGTGAAGGTCGGCGAGTGTTTTCGCACCCAAGGGATAGCCGCCGCAAACGGAGATGACAAATACAGCAGCGCCGGCACCTGATACATGGAAGAGCCTTGTCATTATAGGTGCACAGAATTTTGCCAGCTTTGCAATGAGACCGAGCGAAGTTAGTAAGGATGATACGATAAAAAAAGGAAATAACGAGGGTATGATAAGGGATGTGCAGACATCCAGTCCATAGATAGCGCTATCACGAGCGACCTGTGAGTAGAGTAAAAGAGCGGCGAAGAGTAAGAGCGCGACAAATGCAGAGAGAGTGTTTTCTAATATTTTCATAAGCCATTCCTCCCACTTGATATGTATGCACAAGCTGTGCTTAATTTTCCCTCAGCGGCATAAAATCTAAAAACAGATAATGTGCGAGGAGGAAGTGACATGAATTGGAGAGAGGACATAGCAGAGCGCTTTGAGATGCCGGGCGAGGCCTTGGGTACGACTAAGGTGACGATGTCGGGTAAATCAAGGGTGCTGATAGAGAGCCATAAGGGTATAGTGAGTTATGGAAATGAACGGGTTGAATTAGAATGTGAACATATGAATATAAGGGTGTTGGGTACAGAACTGAATTTAGCGGCAATGGATAAGGGTGCAGTGCTGATAAGAGGCCGGATAACAGCTGTGGAGTTAGACTGATGGAAAAATTTATAAATGTGTTGATAGGCAGCGTGAGTGTAGAGCTCAGTGGCGCAAAGACAGAGACTGTGCTCAATAAGCTGGCGGAACGTGGCTATGCTCTGCGTTCTGTGCGTAGGACAGGTGAGACAACACTCGAGCTACGCATACCTGAAAATGACTATGAGGCGATACACAATATAGCGCTGTACTGTCAGTGCGACTTACAGGTAGTGCGTCAAAGCGCAAGGCATGAGCTTAGAGAAAAGCTGCGTGGTAGGAAGACCTTGCTGTGTTCATTTATAGTGCTTACTCTACTGATTATGATGTCCTCGCTTTTTGTGTGGGATATAGAGGTGACGGGCAATGAGAAGCTGACAAACGGTGAGCTTTTGAGAGCCTTGGAAGATTGCGGTGTATCAATAGGCAGTTTTTGGTTATCGTATTCAAATGAGGACATTAGAAATAAGATGCAACTTGCCTTACCCGAGATAGCATATTTGGCTGTAAATGTGAGCCAAAGCAGAGCGACGGTGATAGTGCGGGAACGAGTGGAGGTGGTACAGCCTGTGGACAATGACATGCCGTCGGATATAGTGGCGACGAAGACGGGCGTTGTGGATAGCGTGAATGTGCTTCAGGGTAGAGCCTATGTGGTGGAAGGTCAGATAGTAAATGAGGGTGACCTGCTTGTGACGGGGTATATGATGAGCAGTTATGAGGGTGCTGAGGACAAATATGTGTATGCACTTGGTGAGGTGACGGCGCGTACTTGGTATGAAATGACGGCGGTCGCCGGTGTGATAGAGTACGAAAAGCAATATAAAGCCGGCAAAAATAGTCGATGGGCGCTTGAAATTGGGGAAAAAAGGCTTAATTTTTATATTAGCAGTGGAAATAGTGGTGTGGACTGTGATAGAATAGCACGTGAATATGAGTTGGCGGCGGATGGACTGTTCACTTTGCCGCTGACACTGGTCAAAATCGAAGAGCGTGAATATGAGCTTGTGGCAAAAGAGCGCAGTGTTGATGAAGTGGCAGCTGAGCTGGAGCGGAGTCTGCGAGCGGCACTGTCTGCGGAGATAGGCGAGGGTGAAGTTGTTGAGAGCGCTGTGACTGTAGCGGTGAATGGTGATATTGTCATGGTGACTTTGAGGGCGCAGTGCTTAGAGCAGATAGGCGTGAATACAGAGGAACCCATGTTCACGAGACAATACGAAGGAGAAGAAAGTGATGACGGAGATCAGTCTGGCGATTGACAGGTTGGAAAATGTGATAAATGTGTTTGGGTCATTTGATAGGAATTTACGGATAATAGAAGATGAGCTGGGCGTGAAGATAACGGACCGTGAGAGTGAATTGCATATAAGCGGTGAGGGTGAGGCTGTGCTCATAGCGGAGCGTGCGATAAGCGGTCTTTTACATTTAGCGTCAAGGGGCGAAGCGATAGACTCACAGAATGTGCGTTATATAATAAAGCTCGTGAAGGACGGTAGAGAGGCGAAGATAACGGAGCTTGCGGAGGATGTGCTGTGTATAACGGCAAAGGGCAAGCCGGTTAAGGCAAAGACCATAGGACAGAGAGAATATGCGGAGTCCATATCGAAAAATACGATAACATTGGGCATAGGGCCTGCCGGCACGGGCAAGACGTATTTGGCGGTAGCGCAAGCGGTGGCGGCATTTCGCTCGGAGCAGGTCAATAGGATAATATTGACGAGACCTGCCGTGGAAGCCGGAGAGCGACTGGGCTTTCTGCCGGGCGACTTGCAGAGCAAGGTAGATCCTTACTTGAGACCACTGTATGATGCGCTTTTCGACATGTTGGGTGCGGACACGTACAACAAGTACTTGGAGCGTGGAAGCATAGAGGTTGCACCTTTGGCGTATATGCGCGGTAGGACCTTGGATGATAGTTTCATCATTTTGGACGAGGCACAGAATACGAGTAAGGAGCAGATGAAAATGTTTCTTACGAGGATAGGTTTCGGGTCGAAAGTGGTTATTACGGGCGATGTGACGCAGATAGATTTGCCGCCGGATAAGCAGTCGGGATTGAAAGATGCGATGAAGGTGTTAGGTGGCATAGATGATATAGCGATATGCAGGCTGACGGGTGCGGATGTGGTGCGTCATTCTTTGGTACAGAAGATAATAGAGGCGTATGAAAAACACGAGCCCAAGGAGACTGCGATGAAGGCGGAGAGAACGGCCGGCGGACAAGCGGTGAAGTTACCGTCTACCGGTCGTTATAAGAGGTAGGATATAGTGGTAAAGGTAAGTGTAAGGCGTGAGCGCCGTGGTTTGGGCAGGTCTGAGAGTAGGGCGCTGATAATTAAGGCGGTGCGGAGCACTTTGAAAGCGGAGGGTGTGGCTTGCGACTGTGAAGTATCGGTAATGCTCACAGATGGTGAGGGCATACGCAGTATAAATGCCGAAATGCGAGACAAAGATAGTATTACGGATGTGCTGTCTTTTCCGTTTGCTGACATGGAGGCGGGATGTTTCGATGAGGATGTATGTGAGTTAAACCCCGAGACGGGTTGTTACTATTTGGGGGACATGGTGATATGCGTGCCACGATGTGAAGAACAGGCGGATGAGTATGGGCATGATTATGCAAGGGAGCTGAGCTATTTAACTGTGCATAGTGTGTTGCATCTTTTAGGCTACGACCATGAGGACGAGGCGGAAGGAAAGCGTGCAATGCGAGCAAGAGAAAAAGAGATAATGTCAGAGATTGAGAGAGATAAGGGGACAGTGAGATGACTAAGCACTCGATAATATTACTACTGAGTCAAATTTTATGGGGCTCACTGGTAGTGTTTTGGAAACTACTTGCAGACGTTAATTCAGTTTATACATTGAGTGCGAGGATAGTATTTTCATCAATAATAGCGGCACTGGTAATAAGTTTGATACGTAAGTGGCCTGAGGCGAAGAAGGTAATTACAGACAAGAGAACCTTGATGACAATGGCGGTAGCGGGGCTTCTCGTAGCTGTGAACTGGGGGCTGTACATATGGTGTGTGGGTGCAGGTCATATATTGGATGCGAGTTTGGCATATTATATCTGTCCTTTACTGTCAATACTCTTGGGGCGTTTACTGTTTAAAGAAGAGTTGACGGCAGCACAGATATTGGCAGTACTCGTTGCGACAGTAGGTGTACTTTACCCTATGTTTGTGTCAGCACAGATACCTATATACGCTGTGGTAATAGCGGTGTCCTTTGCGGCGTACGGCAGTATTAAGAAGACTATAAATGTGCCGGGTGAGATATCAGTGTTTGTAGAGACTTTGGTACTTTTGCCTGTAGCTGTGGGTATACTTGTGTATATGGAGCTAAATGGTACTGGAGCTGTGTCTTCGGGCGTTCTAAGTGGGACGGAGTTGTTATTGCTACCTGCTGCAGGCGCCGTTACGGTGCTCCCGCTTTTTGCCTACGCATATGCGATACGCCATGTTTCTTTGTCCTTGTCGGGGATATTGATGTTTATAAATCCGACCCTACAGTTTGCCTTAGGTGTGATATTGTACGATGAGGCGCTGACGCAAGCAAAAATAGTGACGTTTATACTTGTGTGGATAGCGGTACTGATATATTTAACGAGTGATGTGTTGAAAAGCAGACAAAATATAAAAAGCGTAAAAGCGTAAAGTAAAGATAGAGAGGGAATAAAAAGTGATAAAAAGAAATGCGATGGTAAGCATAGTGGGCAGGCCGAATGTGGGTAAATCGACTTTGACGAATGCCTTAGTGGGCGAGAAAGTCGCAATAGTATCTAACAAGCCGCAGACGACACGTAATAGGATAAGTGCTGTGCTAAATGAGGGAGATACACAGTTTGTGTTCATGGACACACCGGGCTATCATAAAGCGCGTACGCGCTTGGGCGAGTACATGGACAATGTGGTACGTACGAGTATCGCTGATGTTGATGCTATAGTTTTGGTAGTGGAGCCTATCGCATCGGTGGGTAAGCAGGAGAGTGAGCTTATAGCCTCGTTTGAGTCGAACAAGTCGCCTGTAATATTGGCGATAAATAAGACGGACTCCGTGGAGAAACCGGCGATACTTGATGTGATGGCGGCGTATTCGGAAAGATATGAATTTGCGCAGATAGTGCCTATTTCAGCACGTAAGAAGGACGGGTTGGATGTGCTGATGTCCGTGCTTTCAAAGTATGCGCAGGAGGGCCCGCAACTTTTCCCCGATGATATGATATCAGATCAGCCCGAGCGTCATATCTGCGGTGAGCTTGTACGTGAGAAGCTGCTGTGGTGTTTAGAGAAAGAGGTACCGCACGGCACGGCTGTGGAGGTAACGAAATTTTCCGAGCGTGATGACGGCATAATCGATATGGATGTTACAATATACTGCGAGCGTCAGGGGCATAAGGGCATCATAATAGGCAAAAACGGAGCAATGTTAAAGAAGATAGGTGTGCTAGCGAGAGAAGACATAGAGAAATTTATGGGCACGAAGGTATTTTTGCAGACATGGGTAAAGGTCAAGGAAAAGTGGCGTGACAATGCTACACAACTAAGAAATTTTGGATATAATTGAAATAGCTTACAAAGTAAATCAGCTAAAATGTGAAACACTATAGCTGAGGTGATGAAGTGAGTAGCGACGGATACTGGGCAGTGTTTTACGAGACGGGTGAGCCTATATGCTGGCTGTTATCGAGAGCGAGCGGAGTGGTGGATAAGGATGTACATGAGTGCGCGCGGCTTGGTGCTGAGAGAAAATCGGTACAAGGAAGCGGACAAGATATTAACTATATTGACGGCTGAGGAAGGCAAGTTAAGTGCAAAAGCGAGGGCGGCTCTGCGTCCTCGCAGTAAGCTGTCGGCGGGAACTCAGTACCTGACATATTCTGAGTTTAACTTGTTTCGCAATAAGGGCATGTGGACAGTCAATGAGGCCTCGAGTGTGGAGCAGTTTTATAAGCTTAGAGGTGATATAGTCAAGTTTTCCTTGGGTAGTTACATAGCGGAACTTTTGGAGGCGGTATCGGACATGGACAGTCCGGACGGTGAGGTGCTCAGTCTGGGCTTGAATGCCTTGCATGTGCTCAGTGAGGATAAAAACAGTGTGGCACTTGTGAAGGCGGCGTTTGAGTTACGACTCATGTGTTTGACGGGCTATAGGCCGGAGTTAAATGTGTGCATGAACTGCGGCATAGAGACTGGGGAGCGCTATCATTTAGATAAAACTTCGGGCGGAGCTTTGTGCGAGGACTGTGCACCACCATACGGGATGCATGGCAGTGATGCGTGCAAGGCGATGAAGTATGTTGTGGGCGCTGAGGCGAAGCGAGTGTTTTCTTTTCGTTTGGACGAAATGGCGGAGCGTGAATTGGGTCGATTGTGCGAGGACTTTGCTTTGCACCACCTAGATAGGAGCTTTGGCTCACTATCCTACTATAGGAAGGTGAGAGCAAGTGAAAATTAGAAGTGGCAGCACCCCATTTATGCTTTTGACTTTGGTGCTACTAACTGCGATAAATAGTTTTAATGTAGACTACAGCGTAGAGCCAAGCGATAGTCAGGATTACGGCGGACATGCGGTTAGTTTTGAGGTCGAGTCACAAGACGAGGAACTTATGGAATTAATAGAACAGTATATAACGGAGCGAAGCGTGGACGAGGATAGAATAGGCATAGCCTACTACAATACTGTTACGGGTAAGAGTGTTGGATATAATGAGGATGCTCTGTTTTACCCCGGCAGTGTGTATAAACTCCCTCTGAATATGTACTATTACGAGCAGGAGGCGCTGGGTGTCATAGACAGCGACACTCTTTTTTGGGGTCATACATTGAGTAGATGCCATGAGATTACCTTGCAATATTCACATAATGAGACGGCGGAGGCCATGCGTCAGGCGCTTGGGACGGTAAGTGAGTATAAGGAGCTTATGAGGAAGTACGGCGGCATGAGTGATGAGGACTTAGGCGAGGAGTACTTTTCGAGTTTTGACTATAGTGCGGAGTTTATGTTAAATACGATAAAGTACATGTATGATAATTCAGGGTTCTTTGCAGAGGCGATAGGCTATCTTGAATGTGCTACGGCCGGCAAATTTTTTGAACTGTCTGTGCCTGACGATGAGTGTATGACGGTACAGAAATACGGTTGGTTTAGGGACGAATATGGCAGGGTATCTGTAAATGCAGTGGGCATAATATATGCTGAGCAGCCATATTTGCTTTGTGTGTTTACGGAAAATGTGTCACTTGCGGAGACTTTTATAGGCGACATAAATTTGATATGTTATAATTATGTAAACTCAATATAAAAAAGTACAATAGGTGAAGAGATGAGTCAATATGAGAAATCGTTGAATATATTAGAATTGCCGGCGGTTCTGAGGCAACTTGCGGCGGAGGCTGTGAGTACGGTGGCGAAGGAGCGCATAGCTTTGTTGCGACCGTCTGACATAGCGTATGAAGTTAAGCGCAGGCTCGGTGAGACGACAGCAGCACGAGATATGTCGGTGTTAAGAGGTTCGCCACCTTTGGTGGGAATCAAGGACGTGCGCTCGGCTTTGTCGAGAGCGGATTTGGGCGGAATATTAAATACGAGGGAGCTGTTGGATATAGCGCAAGTGCTTGCCGTTGCACGTCAGACGATGAATTACGGGCAAGGTGACGGGCGGGGTGTAAAGACTGCGGTCAGTCATTATTTTGGCAGCTTGCGTGGCAATAGGTATCTTGAGGAGCGAATAAAGAGCAGTATAAGCGGCGAGGATGAGTTATCCGATTCGGCAAGCTCGGAGCTGGCTGATATACGCCGCAAGATGCGAGCTGCGTCTTCGAGGGTGCGAGAGGCTTTGCAGAAGATAATAAGTTCGCCGACCTATGCGAAGGCTTTGCAGGATTCGATAATAACCATGCGTTCGGATCGTTATGTAGTGCCGGTAAAGGCTGAATATAAGAGCTCGATACCCGGACTGGTGCATGATGTGTCGGCATCGGGAGCTACTTTGTTCGTGGAGCCGATGGCGGCGGTAAAGGCTAATAATGAGCTGAGAGAACTACGTGCTAAGGAAAAGGCGGAGATAGAGCGCATTTTGGCGGAGCTGTCTGCGGAATGTGCAGCACATGCAACGGATATAGTTAGTGACTTTGAGCTGCTTGTGGGGATAGATATAGTGTTCGCTAAGGCGAATTTGTCATATAAGCATAGGGCGATGGAACCACGTTTAACTGAGCGTGATATAGTGCTTAGAAAGGCGAGGCATCCGTTGTTACCGACGGATACGGCTGTCCCTATAGATGTGGAGCTCGGTGGTGATTATGATACGCTCATCATAACAGGCCCTAATACAGGCGGTAAGACGGTATCTATAAAGACGGTGGGACTATTGTGTGCGATGGCTGCTTGCGGGCTGCATATACCAGCGGCTGACGACAGTGCTGTGCCTGTGTTGAAGGCGGTACTTGCCGATATAGGCGATGAGCAGAGCATAGAGCAGAGCTTGTCGACGTTTTCGTCTCATATGACGAATATAGTGCGAATGCTCGATGAGTGCGACGAGGGCACCTTGGTGCTGTTTGACGAGTTGGGAGCGGGCACAGACCCTGTGGAGGGAGCAGCACTTGCCATAGCGATAATAGAGCATGTACGAAGTCGTGGTGCACTTGTGGCGGCTACTACGCACTATTCGGAGCTGAAGGTGTATGCAACGACGGAGAAGGGTCTCATAAATGCGTCCTGTGAATTTGACGTGGGAAGTTTGCGTCCGACGTATCGTCTGTTGATGGGCATACCGGGAAAATCTAATGCTTTTGCGATATCGGAGAGGCTGGGTCTGCCGAACGAGGTTATAGACTATGCACGTACAAGGGTCGGAGCTGACAATGTGGGCTTTGAGGAGAGTGTGATAAAGCTTGAGGAGTTGCGCAGTAAGTTAGAGCGTGATTATGAGGCGGTATCGGTACGACTTAGAGAGGCAGAGGAGAACAGGCAAGAGTCAGAGAATATACGTAGGGACTTGGAGCGTCGTTTGGAGAAGGCGGGCGAAGAAGGGCGTCGAGAAGCGGCGAGGGTCTTGTCTGAGGCAAGGGATACGATGGAGGACATGTTCCGAGAGATAGATGCGATGCGTAGCAGGGCAAAGGTCGAGAGTGATCATGTGCTTGAGAATGAGTCGAGGGCAGAGTTGCGACGCCGTATGAACGAGGCAGAGGGCAAGTTTTCAGAACGAACAGAGGAATTGAAAGCGGAAAAACGCAAGTCGAGTCGTGCGGCAGTGGTCGGCGATGTAGTTGACATAATATCTGTCGGAGTGCGAGGTACTGTAGATTCGGTAGAGCGAGACGGCAGTTTGGTGCTCAGCGTGGGATCTATGAAGATGAAGGCGAAACAGGATGGGGTCATAGTCGTGGAGAATGCGCCGAAGGCGAAGGAGAGCGTTACGTATACGGCGCCTTTGCGCACAGAGTCTGTGTCAGCGGAGCTTGACATACGTGGCATGGAAACTTTGGAAGCGATACCGGTCATGGAACGATATTTAGATTCGGCACAACTTGCATCGGTGGAGACAGTAACTATCATTCACGGTAAGGGTACAGGTGCCTTGCGCAAGGCTGTTCAGCAGAGCTTGAAGGGCAATAGAGCGGTAAAGACACATCGTCCAGGGATGTTCGGAGAGGGCGAAGATGGGGTAACGATTGTAAAACTGAAATAAAAGCTGGCGTCAGTATGAAAAACTTGTGTGCAATAGCACAAAATAAGTATAATCCTGTTGACGAGGGGCAGATATTTTGTTATGCTTTAGGTGCACAACAGTGTGGAAGGAGTGACTCTCTTGATTACGAAAGAGATAACAGTTAACAATCAAGTCGGTCTCCATGCGAGACCCGCTACATTTTTCATTCAGAAGGCGAATGAGTTTAAGAGTAGCATCTGGATAGAAAAGGATGACCGGCGCGTGAATGCGAAGAGTCTGCTCGGTGTCCTTTCTCTGGGGATAGTTAAGGGAACAAGTGTGAACATAGTAGCTGACGGTCCCGATGAGAGTCAGGCTATAGAAACACTATCGAACCTTATTGACTCAGACTTCTCTGAATAAAAAATGTAAAATATGCCTTAGGGGTGTGAATGCACTTCTAAGGTTTTATTTTTATTTATAGTGATAAATGGAAAAATACTATTTACGTAATTGAACAGTGCTGATATAATACGCAGAAGAATAGAGAGTAGAGGGGAAATTGACTTGGCAAAGAGGATAAATTCAAAGACGCTTGCCTTAGTGATGCTGGCGGCTTGCGCTGTGATGTGGAGTGTTGGCGGTCTTTTTATAAAGCTGATAGATTGGAATCCGTTTGTTATATCCGGAGTGCGCAGCTTAATAGCCGGCTCTGTGGCCTATGCGTATATGCTGTTTAGTAAGCAGAAATTGAAGCTCAGTAAGCGTAGTTTGCTGGGTGCTGTTGGGCTGTGCGGTACCTTGACTTTGTTCGTGTGTGCAAATAAATTGACAACTGCGGCGAATGCGATAGTATTGCAGTTTACTGCGCCTATGTTCATAGTTGTGTTTTCGTTTTTGTTTTTTAAGAAGCGTCCTAAGAGTTCTGATTTGATAGCAGTGCTGTTTACGACGGTTGGAATATCTTTACTGTTTGCTGATGAGATAAACGGCGGCAGTATGCTCGGCAATGTTTTGGCAGTGTGTGCCGGTGCATCATTTGCTGTGTTCTATATGAGTTTGGATGGAGCGTCGGCGGATGAGCGAATGAGCTCTATAGTACTGGCTAATGTGTTCGCGGTTATGATAGGCATACCGTTTGTGTTTACGACCGCGCCGACTGTAGATACTATGAGCGTGGTGTATATAGTCATTTTGGGCGTGGTGCAGTTGGGACTGCCCTATATACTGCTTGCGAAAGCGTCAGAGGCGTGTTCGCCGCTTACTTGCTCTTTAATGAGTGCGTTTGAGCCTATGTTAAATCCGGTGTGGGTAATGATATTTGCAGGTGAGAGTCCGGGCTTTTATGCTATAGTCGGTGGTCTTGTGGTCTTGGCTACGATCAGCTTGTGGTGTGTGTATAATGCATGGAGAGAGCGCGATGCGCAGTTGAAAGTGAGGGCAGGGCAGATTGCTCGATAAACTGAGGGAAAAGGCATCACGACTACCTTTATTACCTGGTGTATATTTGATGAAACAAGCGGATGGCGCGGTAATATATGTCGGTAAGGCGAAGGCCTTGAAAAACAGGGTGTCGAGTTACTTTCACGGTGAACATCACCCTAAGGTAAGTTTGATGGTGCGCAAGGTTCATGACTTTGATGTAATAGTAGCGTCCTCGGAGTTTGAGGCGCTTGTGTTGGAGAGCTCTTTGATAAAGCGGCATAGGCCGCAGTATAATATACTGTTAAAGGACGACAAGGGTTATCCATATATAATGTTGGATGTAAAGAGTGAGTACCCGACGTTTAAACTGGCAAATAAGAGTGCGAAGGACGGCGCACGTTACTTTGGACCCTTTGGTAGCCGTGGTGTGAGTAAGAATATAATAGATACGGTGAATAAGGCTTTGTTGTTGCCGAGGTGTAGCAGGAAATTTCCGAGAGACTTGGGCAAGGGTAGGCCTTGTCTCAATAAGCATATGGGCAGTTGTGCCGGTTGGTGTACAGGTGAACTTGACAGGGAAGAATATATATCGGCGACGATGAGGGCGCAGATGATACTCTCGGGCAAGGCGGAGGAACTTAAATCGGAGCTTACGGAACAAATGATGTTGGCGTCGGAGGAGTTACGTTTCGAGATAGCAGCGGAGCTTAGGGATAGGTTGAGGGCGGTGGAGTCCTTAGCGCAGAAACAGAGGGTTATCTCTGCTGTGTATGCGGATACTGATGCAGTTGGCTTTTATCGTGGTGCACGCAGTTGTTTTTCGGTGTTGCACTATGTGAACGGAGACTTGGCAGCTGTGGACAAGGAGTTGACGGAGGAGCCCTTTGAAGAAGATGCAGAGGTTTTGTCCGGGCTCTTACGACAGTATTACGGAAATAGGGGCACATGGCCTAAGTATATTTTACTGCAGACCATGCCCGAGGATGCAGAGCAATTGTCAGAGTATTTAACGGAATCGGCGGGCTACAAGGTGCATATAGAGGTACCGCAGAGAGGTGATAAGCTACGTTTAGTTGAAGCGGCGCTCATGAATGCACGTGAGGAGAGTGAACGTGCCGCGAATGCTACGCAAAAGAGCCTCAAAACTTTAGAGTGGCTGAGGGACATGTTGGGTATGGAAGAGATGCCGGAGCGAATAGAAGCGTTTGACGTGTCTAACTTGGGCATGGAGGGTGTCGTTGCGGCTATGACTGTACATGTGCGTGGCAAGCCGTTGAAGAATGCGTATAAGAAGTTTAAGATAAAGACAGTAGAGGGAGCGGACGACTATGCGTCTATGTACGAAGCGGTGTATAGGCGGTACGCACGCTTGAAAGATGGTTCGCAGGGCTTTGAGAATGCGCCGAACTTGCTACTGATAGATGGTGGAGCAGGCCAGGTAAAGGCGGCAGAGCGCGCACTCAGTGAATTGGAGCTGGAGATACCAACCTACGGCATGGTAAAGGATAAGCGTCATAGAACGAGGGAGCTTGTTAATTCTCAGGGTGCATTAATAGGCTTGGAGTCAAAGCCTGCGGTGTTTGCCTATGTAGCCGGCATACAGGAGGAAACGCATAGGTTCGCTATAGAGTATCAGCGTAGTTTACGCACAGAGAAGTTGAAGAGTGGCTTACAGGATGTATCGGGCGTAGGAGAGAAGCGCAGAAACGACTTACTTGTACACTTTAAGACGGTTAAAGCAATAAAGGCGGCGAGCATTGAGGAGTTAAGAGAAGTGTTGCCGCAGAATGTGGCACAGGCGGTGTATGACAGTTATAGGAAAGGCGGAACAAGAGATGAGAGTAATAACGGGTAGCGCAAGAGGCAGACGCTTAAAAGCACCGAAGGGAGCGGATATAAGGCCTACAACGGACATGGTAAAGGAAGCCGTGTTTAATATAGTGCAGTACGATATAGAAGGCAGGCGAGTGCTTGACTTGTTTGCCGGCACGGGCCAAATGGGTATAGAGGCACTGAGTAGGGGCGCCTCTGAGGTGGTGTTTGTAGACGAGAGTCGTGATGCTGTGAAGTTAGTTAGGGAGAATTTGGAGCACTGTGGGTTTGAAGCGCAAGTGATGCTTTCGGATGCCACATCGTATATAGAGCGAGGCGGGCGCTTTGATTTAGTGTTTATCGATCCGCCGTATGGTAGCGGGCTGATGGAGAAATGTCTACAGAAAATACGAAAGATTGACATATTGAATGAAGGTGGTATAATAATTTGTGAGAGTTCACGGGAAGTAGCGGCGCCGATTGTAGAGGAACCGTATTATTTAGTGAGCGACAGGAGCTACGGCAAGGTAGCGGTAAGGGTGTACGGAAAGCGAGCGATATAATGAAGATAGCAATATGTCCGGGCAGTTTTGATCCTATAACCTTGGGTCATTTGAATATAATACGGCGCACGTCGAACATCTTTGATGAAGTTGTGGTGTTGGTCATGGTGAATATGTCAAAGCAGAGTCCTATGTTTACACATGAGGAGCGGGTGACACTAATAAAGAAGTGCGTTAGCCGTTTCGAGAATGTGCGTGTTGAGAGCTACAACGGACTGTTGGCTGAGTATACGAAGCGGTATGAGTCACCGGTGGTAGTAAAGGGTTTGCGAGCGAATACGGACTTTGAGAATGAGTTTCAAATGGCACAGATTAATAAGAGCATAAATCCCGCACTTGATACAATGTTTTTGACCTCGGATGTCAAATATACATTTATGAGCTCGTCCATGGTAAGGGAGCTTGCGGCGCATGGCGCAAAGTTAGAGGAGTTTGTTCCCTATGAGATCCTGGAGGAGTTAGCAAAAAGAGCGAAGGGTGAGGAGGAATAGACGTGGATAATATGGACATAATGGAACTGATTGACATGCTCTATGCTATGGTTTCGGAGGCGTGGGGTGTACCCCTGGGTAATGACCGTTGCTTAATTGAGCGTGAAAAGGCCTTGGGCGTTTTGGAGCAGTTAAAGGGGCGCATACCTACGGAGGTCTCTGAGGCTCGTCGTTTGGTAGCTGCACGAGATGAGTTCATAGGCAATGCGAAGCGCGAGGCTGAGTCTATGCGTAGGCATGCGGAGGAAAGTGCACAGACGATGGTCGAAGAGCAGGAGATTGTTAGGGTTGCGCGTGAGAGAGCTTTGGAAATAATGACAGCGGCAGAGAGCAAGTCGACGGAGCTAAGGCGTGTGGCTAACGAATATATAGACGAGGTGCTAAGGCATAGTGAGAATTCGATGACGAAGGCCTTGGCTGAGGTAAGTGCGGCTCGTAGCAGTTTTAGGACGGCGGCAGGTAGCTTTATATCTGTGGATGAGTCCGAGCAGCCATCTGGCGATGCTGAATATGAAGAAAATTACGAGTAGTATAAGCTGTGAAAAAGTGCCCGATAATTTCGGGCATTTTTTTGTTTGCGACGCACTCAAAATACAAACGGAGCTTGGGGCAGAGCCCCAACTAAAAAACACTAAAAACAAAAAACTGTTTTTCCACAGAAAAATGGTTTCGGGCGAACACATAGGTTCGCCCCTACGAGGGTGCCGAGATTTCGGGCGATACAGCCTACACTAACTGCCAAAAATCGCTTGCAATTTATGGTAAAATTTCATATACTTAATGTGTATGCAAAGAGAGAAAAATGTGGGGGACATAAAATTGGACAAGCTACATTATCCTGTGATGTTAAATGAGTGCATGGAGGGGCTGAAAATACGTCCCGACGGTGTGTACGTAGATGGTACTTTGGGAATGGGCGGACATTCGGAAGCGATATTGGAGCGTTTGACGCAAGGCGGAACGCTCATATCCGTGGATAGGGATGAAATTGCGATAGAGCGGGCGAGAGTACGTTTGTCTGCATATGCGGACAGGCATGTGGTAGTGCATGGCAACTTCAGAGATACAGCAGAGATACTAAAAGGCTTAGGCTATGCTAAGGTGGACGGGATGCTTTTTGACTTAGGTGTGTCGTCACCGCAGTTAGATGAGGCTGAACGCGGTTTTTCGTATATGGCGGATGCGTCTTTGGACATGCGCATGGACAAGAGCGATAGCTTAGATGCATGGCAGGTGGTTAATACATGGCCAAAGAGTGAGCTTTTGCGGATAATTAGAGACTACGGTGAGGAGCGCTATGCACAGAGGATAGCAACGGCTATAGAGAGAAGGCGTGAGCAGGCAGCGATAAACAGCACGGCAGAGTTAGTGGATGTAATAAGGTCTGCTATGCCGGCAGCGGCATTGAGGGAGAAGCAGCATCCGGCGAAGCGCACGTTTCAGGGGATACGTATAGCGGTTAATGACGAATTGTCTGCGGTTGAAGATATGATGGAGACAGTGCCGGACAGTTTGAATGTGGGCGGACGTTTAGCGGTAATCAGCTTTCATTCTTTGGAAGATAGAATAGTAAAGAGGGCGATAAGGTCACGAGAGGACGGATGCAGTTGTCCGAGAGAAGTGCCTGTGTGCGTGTGTGGCTTCAAGAGCAGTTTAAAGAGCATTGGGCGACGACCATTGGTAGCGAGCGAAGCGGAGTTATCGGAAAATCCACGCTCACGCAGTGCAAAGCTACGAGTGGCGGAGCGGATTTGAGAGGAAGAGGTACATGCCTGAGTCGAGCTACAATGACATATGGGATGAGGAAGAACTAAGGGAGCATGACGAGGTGGATAATGCTCCACGCCGAGGCCTGTCTTTTGTCACCGTAGTTGGGGTACTTATAGCGGCGACACTTGTGGTGTTGTCCTTACTTGTGCGTTCGGAACTGAGCGAGACTTCGGATAGAGTGGCCGTGATGCAAGAGCGAATGGTGCAGTTACAAGAAGAAGAGCGGCGCTTACTCATCGAGTATGAGTACAGTCTTAATCTTGTGGAGGTAGAGCGCTATGCCCGTGAGGAGCTTGGCATGTCTGAACCGGCTGAGAGTCAGGTATTATATATTGAGAGCGGAGCAAGGGACAGCTCGGAGGTAGTGGAGCCTGAGGATGTGGAGGGTGATGGGATATTCGCTATGTTTGCCAGCTTTGTGGAATACTTTGGTGAGTAGCTGAGTTATAATGTAACAAGCCCGGAAAAACGAGTCAGGAGAGTGCCATGTCTAAAAGGAGAAGAGAGCGGCCGCAAGATGGTGGCCCGAGCAAGATAATGATGGGGCGTGTACGGTTTTTGATGGCTGTGTGCGGCATACTTGCATTTGCAGTGCTTGGCTATAGGCTATATGAACTACAGATAAGAGACTATGAGTTTTACGAGAGCGCAGCGGTAGAGCAGCAGTTACGTGAGACTACAGTGTCCGCTAATAGGGGCACAATTTATGATATGAACGGTAAGATACTTGCCATGAGTGCGAGTGTTGACAATGTATATATAAGTCCGCGGGAGATAGAAATGTATGACGAAGATGCGGAGCTAATAGCACGGGGGCTGTCAGATATATTGGGCGTGGACTATGAGGCAGTGTTGGAGATGACCTATGATAACAACTCGTGGTATAAAACGGTTGCACGCAAGGTAGAGCCGGAGACGGCACAGCTTGTGCGTGAATTTAAGGCAGAGTACGGTCTGAACGGAGTAAAGCTTGAGGCTGATTCAAAGCGCTATTATCCATACGGAAGCTTGGCGTCACATGTTATAGGTTTTGTGGGTACGGATAATTATGGATTGGGCGGAGTGGAAGCGCAGTATGAGAATGAACTTGCCGGAATATCGGGCAGTGCACTACGCTCGACGACAGCGGCAGGTACAGAGATGTTGTTTACAAACTTTGAATCGTATATAGATGCGATTGACGGTAGTGACGTGACCTTGACCATAGATTCGAGCATACAATTTTATGTGGAGAAGCATCTGACACAGGCGGTAAGCGACTATGATGTACAAAACGGAGCGGCGGCTATAGTCATGGATGTTGACACAGGTGGTATACTGTCTATGGTGTCATTGGGGAATTTTGACCTAAATAATTATCAGGGTTTGAGCTATGAGGTTGAGCAGTATATAGATGAACTTGCGCAGACGGATGACGAGAAGGCACAGCTAATATCGGAGGCACAGCAGTTGCAATGGCGCAATAAAGCCTTGTCGGATACGTATGAGCCGGGGTCGACGTTTAAGATAGTGACCTTAGCTATGGGTCTCAATGAGGGCGTTATTGGTGCTGAGAGCAGTTATACCTGCAACGGCACGGTGGACGTGGTGGGCAGGACAGAGCCGGTTAAGTGTTGGAGGACGCAGGGGCACGGTACGCAGGATTTGACAGAGGCGGTGCAACACTCTTGCAATGTAGCGTTTGTAAATATAGGTCGTGCGGTGGGTGCCGAGACCTTTTACGAGTACGCTGAGAGTTTCGGCTTCTTAGAGCGCACTGAAGATAAGGACATGAGCCTCAGTGCAAAGACGGGCATTGATATGGCCGGAGAAAGTGGCAGCATATGGTGGAGTGAAAATACGTTTACAAATCCCAACGACCAGTCACAACTTGCGGCGGCGTCTTTCGGGCAGACATTTACGATAACGCCCCTGCAGCTTATTACGGCGATATCAGCTTGTGTGAACGGTGGCAATTTGATGGAGCCGTATTTAGTGCAGGAGATACGAGCGGCAGACGGCACAATAATAGAGAGTACGGAGCCGGAACTAGTGCGGACGGTAATAAGCGAAGAGACGAGTGCGGAGGTACGCACTATACTGGAAGCGGTAGTAGGCGATCCGGAGGAGGGCACGGGCAGAAATGCTTATGTGCCGGGCTATAGGATAGGCGGTAAGACGGGTACATCTGAGAAGGTGACACATGAGCTTGTTACGGGAGAAAAGCAATACATAGTGTCATTTGTTGGCGTAGCGCCGGCCGATGATCCTGAGATAGCGGTCCTGGTGCTTTTGGATAATCCGAGCACGGAGACGGGCATATACATATCCGGAGGACAGATGGCGGCACCTGTGGTGGGCGATATAATGGCTGATGTACTGCCTTATTTGGGCTATGAACCGCAGTACCTCGAAGAAGAGCTTGCGAACATGGATAAGCGTGTACCGGATGTAAGTGGCATGAGTGTAGTGGAAGCGTCGGAGGCTATAGAGGCAGCGGGTTTGAGGTATAGGCTAATAGGCACCGGCGATAGCATAACGGAGCAGTTACCTATGGCTGGTGTGCTTGTGGCTTCGGGCAGTGAGATGATAATATATGCCGAGTCGCATATGTCGGATGATAGGGAGATATTGTTGGATGTGAGTGGTTTGACTTATGCCGAAGCTCGTGACAGGCTGTCGTATTACGGCATATATGTGAGTACGGACAGTGTGGTGACGGACGCTGAGTCGCAGAGGGTGCTGAGTCAGAATTTAGAGGCAGGCACCTATGTGGAGCATGGAACGATTGTAGAGGTACGCTTGGAGACGATGAGCACGGATATGCTTGGGATATACTAAAGGGAGTAGATATGGAATTAGGAAAGTTAATAGACAAGGTGAAAATTTTAGAGTGTGCAGCTGATTTAAAAGCTGAGATAAGCGGACTGTATTACGATTCTCGCAAGGTAGAAGAGGGTGGTCTGTTTGTGGCGATACGAGGCTATGAGACAGACGGCCATAAGTATATAAAATCAGCTGTGGATAAAGGGGCTGTATGCGTTGTGTGTGAAACAGTGCCGACAGAGGACGTGGCGTATATACTTGTAGAGGACAGTCGTGAGGCTTTGGCGCTGTGTTCGGCAAATTTCTTTTCAAGCCCCTCGCTGGAGATGTGCATGATAGGTATAACGGGCACAAATGGTAAGACGACGTCGTCATATCTCATTAAGCATATGCTCGAGTATTGCTTAGATGCTAAGGTGGGACTGATAGGCACGAACGGCAATATAATAGGCGATGAGTTTACACAGTCGGAGTATACGACGCCTGAGTCTTATGAACTGCATGAACTGTTTAGGACTATGGCAGATTCAGGCTGTACGCATGTGGTGATGGAGGTTTCCTCACATTCGTTGAGCTTAAAGAGAGTGCACGGCATAGAATTTGACGTGGGCGTGTTTACGAACTTGACGCAAGATCACTTAGATTTTCATGTGGATATGGCTGAGTATGCAGATGCTAAGGCGATGTTATTTAAGAGCTCTAAGGCGTCAGTGGTAAATATGGACGATGAGTGGTCGGGAGTAATGATAGATGCCTCACCTACGGGCGTGAGGGGACTGAGCTTAGAGAATAAGGCGGCTGCGTTTTACGCTGATGATCTAATAATTTATGATGACAGTGTAAGCTATAGGCTAAATGTCTCGGGAAAGAGTGTGGCCGTGAGTTTGGGAATACCCGGAGTGTTTTCGGCGTATAACTCTATGTGCACCATAGCTTGCGGCGATGCGCTCGGCATAGATACTGAAAAGGCAGCGGAAGCACTCGCTTGTGCAAAGGGCGTTAAGGGCAGAGTAGAGTCAGTACCGACGGACGGCGACTATACCATACTCATAGACTATGCACATACACCGGACGCTATAGAGAATGTGTTAAAGTCCATGCGCAAGGTTGCGAAGGGTCGAGTGGTGGTGCTGTTTGGGTGTGGCGGTGACAGGGACAATAAGAAACGTCCGATGATGGGCAGAGCGGCAGCCGAGCATGCGGATTTTGTGATTGTGACCTCGGATAATCCGAGAACGGAGGATCCGAATGTAATAATAAGCCACATTTTGGCAGGTGTGGAGGAAAAGGGTACAGAGTATACGGTAATAGTCGATAGACCGTCAGCTATAGAATGGGCGATAGAAAATCACAGGTCGGGTGATATGATAATATTAGCGGGCAAGGGTCACGAGGATTATCAGATAATAGGAAAAGAGAAATATCCTATGGATGAGAGAGAGATAGTGGCGAAAATAATGGACAAAAGGAAGATGGGCGTATGAGCGGAAGGCTGATAACGGCATTTGTGGTGGCATTTTTGGTATCGACGGCGCTGGGCGCGTTTTTGGTACCGTGGCTACGGCGAATGAAGGCAGGGCAGGAGATTAGAAAAGATGGGCCGGTATGGCATATGTCAAAGAGTGGCACACCGACAATGGGCGGAATAATGTTCATTGTAGCTTGCGGTGTGGTGTGCTTCACTGTTGGGTTTTCGGAGCTGATGAATGGTGAGGGCGGTCATGTGTTCATGTTCGTTTTTGCCGCGGTCTTTGGAGCTATAGGCTTCACGGACGATTGGTTTAAGCTTAAGAAGAAGCAGAACTTGGGCTTGACAGCAGGCAAAAAGTTTCTGTTACAAATAGCGATGGCTATAGTGTTCGTGTATCTTATGCGTCGCTTCGGATATCTGGCGCCGAATTTGTATATTCCTTTTGTGAATGTGTATATACCGATGTCTGAGCCTTTGTATTTTGCGTTTTCAGCATTTGTGATAGTGGGTACGGTAAATTCGGTCAACTTAACGGACGGTGTTGACGGCTTGGCGACATGCACGACAATACCTGTATGTTTGTTTTTTGTGGCTGTCACGTTCCTGTGGGGCACGGAGTATCTTGCTTTAGGTATCTTTGCCTCGGGACTTTTGGGCGGACTCATGGGCTTTTTAGTGTATAACTTTAATCCTGCGAAGGTGTTTATGGGGGACACGGGCTCTTTGTTTTTAGGTGGGGCTGTGGCGGCCTTGGCGTTTTCGTATGACATGCCGCTCATACTGTTACTTATAGGCGTGATGTATATAATAGAAACGCTGTCAGATATCATACAGGTCGGATACTTTAAGTTATCGGGCGGAAAGCGTGTGTTTAAGATGGCACCTTTTCATCATCATTTGGAGTTAGGCGGTTATTCGGGCAAGAAGTGGACTGAGAAAGGGCTGTGTGCACTGTTTTTCTCGGTTAGTTTGGTGTGTGCGGTGATAGCGTTTATAGGTGTATCGGATAGGTTTGCGTTTTAGTAGTAAAATTGCGGTATAGGAGAAGCTTGGTATGGAGTATACGGTAAGCAGCAGGACAGACCCCTATACAAAAGAGCGTGTAAAGAGCAGGATGGGTTGTGACATGCCGTTTATGCTACTTGTGTTACTCTTGTTGACGGTGGGCGTAGTAATGGTGCTGTCGGCGAGCTATGCGAGGGCGTATTACAGTACAGTGACGGGTAACAGTGCAAGTTATTACTTTGTACGGCAGTTACTTTTTGCTGTTTTGGGTGTGGGTGTGATGCTTGTGCTTTCACGCATACCAATGGTAGTGTATAGACGTCTTGCGCCACTTGTCATGGGAGCTGCGATACTCTTACTGATAGCAGTGCCGTTTATCGGTACGGAGGCAAATGGAGCAAAACGCTGGATAAATTTGGGCTTTACAACCTTTCAACCTTCGGAGATAGCTAAGCTTGCGGTGGTGCTGTACTTTGCGATGCTGATATGCAAATATAAGAGCAGGATGCGCACATTTCGTTACGGCATAGTACCATTTGCGGCTATACTGCTACTCATAGTTGGCTTACTTGCTTTGGAACCGCATTTTTCGGCTGCAGTGATAATACTGTGCATTGGAGCATCCATGATGTTCATAGGTGGAGCACGGCTGACATGGTTCATAGGAGGAGCGCTTATTGGTGCCTTAGGACTCTTTGTTCTTATGATGTTTTTTCCGTATGCGGTAGAGAGGATAAGTACATGGCGTGACCCGTTTTCGGATATGTCAGATTCCGGCTATCAGATAGTACAGTCCTTGTATTCAATAGGCTCAGGTGGGCTGATGGGATTAGGTTTAGGACAGAGTAGGCAGAAGTACTTATACTTGCCGGAAGAGCATAATGATTTCATATTCGCCGTGGTGTGTGAGGAATTGGGGTTTATAGGTGCTATAGCTATACTTATACTGTTTGCGCTTCTCATAGTACGAGGGTATTGGCTTGCGATGCATATGAAGGATAGGTATGGATTTTTGGTCACCGCGGGCCTTACGACGATGCTTGCCTTACAGGTGATATTGAATGTGAGCGTTGTGACGAATTTGTTACCGAGTACGGGCATATCGCTACCGTTTTTTTCATATGGCGGTACGGCGCTCTTGATACAGCTTGCACAGATGGGTATAATATTAAGTGCAACACGTGAGATACCTGCTCGTGAGGCGGGTTGAAAATGAAGAAACAGGAGATATCTGATGAGGTTTTTGTTTAGCTGTGGCGGTACAGCCGGCCATATAAATCCAGCGCTTGCTGTGGCGGGTCGTCTGAAAGAGGCGGTACCGGGGGCTGAGTTTTTGTTTATAGGTGCACAGGGCAGGATGGAGACGGATTTGGTGCCCCGTGCCGGCTATGAGATAAGGCCGGTAAAGATAACGAATGTCAGTCGAGGCCTAAAGCCTAAGGACATAGCGCACAATTTAGGCACAATGAAGAATATAGTAGGCTCATTAACGGAGTCGAAGCGAATAATAAAGGAGTTTAAGCCGGACGTTGCTGTTGGCACGGGCGGCTATGTGTGTTTTCCTGTGCTACATGCGGCGTCGAAGCTGGGTGTACCGACGTTGGTACATGAGTCAAATGCGGTGCCGGGGCTGACGACTAAGGTATTAGAGGGTACAGTGGATCGCATAATGGTGGGCTTTGAGGACAGTAGGCGAAATTATAAAAATCCGGAGCGAGTCATGGTTACGGGCACGCCTGTGCGTCGTGAATTTATTAATTTAGACAGGGAAAAGGCACGTCAAGTGGTTATGGGCGATACAAAAAGACCCTTGGTGGTGTCAGTGTGGGGAAGCTTGGGCGCTTCGGCTATGAATATGCGTATGGCTGAGTTTTTTGCAAATGCCTGTGAGCATGATACGATGAATGTGATACATTCGAGCGGTGAGGCTGGCTACGGTAGGATGACGGAGAAGCTAAAAGAGTTGTGTCCCGACTATGCGGACAAGGGTCTGGAGGTGCGTCCGTATATCTACGATATGCCGCAGGTGATGGCAGCGGCCGATCTCATTATTTGTCGTGGCGGAGCGTCTACTTTGGCGGAACTTACGGCTATGGGTAAGCCGGCAATACTGGTGCCGTCACCGAATGTGACTAATAATCATCAGGAGAAGAATGCGAGGGTACTCGAGAGAGCTGGTGGAGCTAAGGTGATAGTGGAGTCGGAACTTCGTACGGATGAGCTTTATGATATGGTATGGCAACTTGTACAGAGTCCGGAGCGACTAAAGAAAATGAGCGAGAGTATGCGTAGCTTATTCGTAGAAGATGCAACTGAGCGGATATGCGAGACGGTATTGGATCTTGCCGAGAGTGGGAAAAAGAGTTAATACGAAGTAGCAAGGGTAACAAAAATAAATCCTCGGGCATAGAATGGCGTGCTAAGGGGGATAGTGCTATGAGCGTAATAGTGACGAGAGGCGAGCGGCCATTGGAAGGAAGTTTGAGAGCGCAGGGCTCTAAGAATGCTGTATTGCCGATATTGGCGGCGTCGATATTGGCAGGTTGTGAGACGGAGCTGACTAATGTACCTGAGCTTTCGGATGTGAGTGCAACCTCTAATATATTGGAGGCGATGGGTTGTAAGACGGAACGTGACGGCGATGTGTTTCGTATAGACTCACGCAGTATGGATACACCTGAGATAAGTTCGGACTTGATGCGCAAGATGCGTTCGTCTGTGATATTTTTGGGGGCCTTACTTGCGCGCAGCGGTGAAGCGAAGATGTCGATACCCGGCGGTTGTGAGTTGGGGCCACGCCCCATAGACTTACATCTCATGGCGCTACGGGCCTTGGGGGCAGAGATAATAGAGTATGGCGGCGATATAATAGCACGTTGTACAAAATTACGAGGAGCGGTGATAAACTTGCCATTGCCGAGCGTGGGCGCAACGGAGAATGCGATGTTGGCAGCTTGCGGAGCTGAGGGAAGGACGGTAATACATAATGCGGCTAGGGAGCCTGAAATAGTTGACTTACAGAGATTTTTAAGGACACTTGGAGCTGAGGTCAGCGGAGCCGGGACATATACGGTGACGGTGGAGGGCTTTTTACCGAAGCCGAGAGTCGGGCATAGAATAATACCGGATAGGATAGTATCTGCGACTATGCTGAGTGCTACTGCTGCTTGCGGTGGTGACTTGGAGCTTATGGGAGCGGACACAAGCGACATGGAGTGCATATTGGGTACATTCAGTCGAATGGGTTGTACTATACTTAGTACACCACAGAGTATAAGGATAAAATCAGATGCTATGCTCTCGGCACCCGCACCTATATTCACAGCACCTTATCCCGGGTTTCCGACGGATGCGCAGCCGGTCACTTTGGCGGCGTGCCTCAAAGCGAGGGGCAATACGGTGTTTGTTGAGCGGATGTTCACGGGCAGGTATAGGTACTTAGAGGCGTTAAAGTCCATGGGGGCGGACATATATACGGAGGGCGGCGTAGCGGTCATACGGGGCGTTAACCGCTTACGTGGCGCAGAGGTAGAATCGACGGATCTTAGGGGCGCTGCAGCCTTGGTTATAGCGGGGCTGTCAGCTGCAGGAGAGACGAGGATAAAGGACACGGGGCATTTAGTGCGAGGCTATGAGCGTTTGGACGAGAATCTCCGTGGTTTGGGAGCGGACATATACATAGAGAATGACTCGTAGCTAATACGCTACCGAGTTTTACGGGAGGATAAAATGGCGAAGGGCAGACATACGACAAATACGGATAAGAAGCGACGTAGAAGCATATTATACGGACCTGTTATGTTGGTTTTTGTGTGTGCGATACTGATATTCGGAATGAGTATATTTTTTCGAGCCACGGACATACAAGTCAGCGGCAATGTGAGTTATACTGCAGATGAGGTAATAGTGGCATCGGGCATAGAGGAAGGGGACAATTTATTTTTCATAAACATGTTCTCGGCGGCGAGTAGACTGTATGCGAGGTTACCTTACATAGAGACGGTTTCAATAAGTCGTGGTCTGCCCAATAGGATTAGTATAGAAGTGAGTGAGAGTATGGCCATAGCGTACGTGGCGTATGAGGGTGCGACGTCTGACGGCTTGGGAACGGTGACTGAGTACTGGAAGATAGACAGAAACTGTAAACTGCTTGATAGGGCGAGTGGCGTGGAGGAGCTCACGGGGTTAATAGAGTTACGTGGCATAGAGATAGAGTCACCGGCATCGGGCGAGATAATAATAGTGACGGCAGAAGATAGTGCAAAGGTCGAGTATGCGACAGTCATACTCGACCAGATACAAGAGCGTGGTATGTATACGCAGGTGAATTATTTGGATATGAGCACGGTGGGCAACGCAGTATTTGACTATTTAGGTAGATTTACGGTTGAGTTGGGCGCACAGGGTAATACTGAATATAGATTTGGAATGCTAATATCTGCGGTGGGCAAACTACAATCGGGCGACAGGGGTGTCTTGGATTTGTCGGGCGACAACCCTGTAAATTTCATATCTGAGTAAAAAAAGTGTAAATGGTAATAAAAAAATGTTGACCGAAGCGGAAAATAGTATTAGAATGTAAGGAGCTTTATATTGGGGTACTTATATAAAGCGGATGAAAAACAGATAATACCTTAATGAGAAAAGGTAAGATGAATAGAACAGGGAGGCAGAGGATACATGTCTTATAAGGCTGAGAGTGGACCGGAGAACGTGGTCACGATAAAGGTAGTGGGCATAGGTGGAGCCGGCAACAACGTAGTAAACCGCATGGTAAAATCCGGCGCACAGGGTGTGGAATTTATATCTGTAAATACGGACAAGCAGGCACTGGCGGTATCGAATGCGGATCAGCGCATACAGATAGGCGAGAAGCTGACACACGGACAGGGCGCGGGCAGCAATCCGGACGTAGGTAAGAAGAGTGCGGAGGAGAGCAGAAACGAGATAGCTAAGTGCTTTGAAGATGCGGATATGGTGTTTATCACAGCCGGCATGGGCGGCGGCACGGGCACAGGTGCTGCACCTATAGTTGCGGACATAGCCAAGGAGACGGGCATATTGACTGTCGGCGTGGTGACGAAGCCCTTCAAGTTTGAGGGTAAGCGCAGAATGGAGCAGGCTATATCCGGTATAAATAATTTGCTTGGTAAAGTAGACTCACTGCTAATAATACCGAACGATAGGCTGAAATATGCTACGGACCAGAAGGTTACTTTGGCGAATGCGTTTGAGATAGCTGATGATGTGTTGCGTCAGGCGGTGACGAGCATTTCCGATCTAATAAAGAATACGGGCTTTATAAACCTTGACTTTGCGGATGTGACGACAATAATGTGTGGAGCGGGCTTTGCGCATATGGGCGTTGGACATGCTGTAGGTAAGGGCAAGGCGGAGGAAGCTGCGAAGATGGCAGTAGCAAGCCCTCTGATGGAGACTTCGATAAACGGAGCACGTGGTGTGCTCATCAATATTACAGGTTCCGAGGATATGGGGCTTGAGGATGTTGAGACAGCTGCAAACCTCGTTCAAGAGGCAGCACATCCCGATGCAAATATCATTTTCGGTGCTACATTTGACGAGAGCATGGAGGATGAAATTAGGGTAACTGTTATAGCGACAGGTTTTGAAGATGGCGGAGCTAAGCCCAAACCCGTAGAGCGTGTAGTAGAGCGTGTTGTGGCGAACGAGCCGACAACAACACGTGGTATGTACAGTGAAGCGGTAGAGAAGGTGGAAGCTGAGCCGACACAGGCACCTGTTAGCAAGCCGAGCGCTGAGGAAGATCCCTTCGACAGTATCTTCAAGATATTTAACTCGAAATAAAGTTAAAAGACCCGATGCATGTGCATCGGGTCTTTTGCTTTAGTAAAATTGATTAAAATTTTTGATTTTCGTCTTCCTCGGATTTGCCAAGTGCCATTATACGAAAATCGAATGTAAATTTTGAGTTCTTCTTGTTTTTCAAAAACATTCTTTTCAAGCGTCCGAAATCGACGTTAGATGTCTCGTGTGCTTCACCACCGGGCAACATCAGCACAAATTGTGATAAACTATAGCGAGATACAGTGTCACCGCGCCTTAGACTCTGCTCGAGTATGGAGCCCAGTTCACTCATGGCCCTGTCAAGCTCATGTGAGTCGATGCCTTCCTCAGTCTCGTCGTGTATGCCGACAACGGCGAGGAAGGTGGTCATATCAGTGCGATTTACATTGCGCATGTTTAGTCTGTATATATCCTTAAAGATGGTGTATTCACACATATAGGCGCCTGTGCTGGTGTCAGGCTTACTGAGCTCAGCGTAGATTTCGCCTATATTCATATCCTCGCTGCGCTCCTCGCTAAGCAGTTGTCTGTAAAACTCGCGAATTTCCTCAGATGGCATTACGCCGAGCTGAGCACGGTGAAGCTCGGTAACCGTTTGGTATTGTTCCATTGCGGCCCTGTGCTTGCCTAGCTTTAGGAGTGCACGCATAAGTTCGATGTTGAGTTTGGGATCGAACATGTCGATGTCAAGCGCTGTCTTACAGGTTCTGATAACATCATCGTACTTACCGGCAGCGCTTAGCAAGGTAATGTAGTGGTTGACGGTTTTGATATAAAGGTTATGATAATAGTATTCTTTACTCGCAAACCAGGTGTTTAGACCGGACGAGACTAAGAGGTCGCCGTTGTAGATCTGCATGACTTCCTCGAAGTCATTGCTGTTGTCGCTGTTGAGGCGTTCGGCTTCAGAGAGCGTGTTGCAAAGTGACTCTAACTTATTGATGTCTATCTCGCAGTTAAGAGCGGGATTCCACATGTAAGCGCCACGTCTTGTGATGATAGCGTCTTCGAGCCCACACTCGGTCAGCTCCTTGCGAAGGCGACTGACTAAGCTTTTTAAGGTGCTTTCGTGCGATTCGTCGGCAGAACCCCAAAGCACATCCATAATACTATCTAATGTCATAGGTCTTCCGCTGTTAATAATCAAATATTCAAGCAAAGCCACTTTCTTAGGAGACTGCCTGAATCTCTTTGTTATATCAACTCCGTCCACTAAAATTTTCAACTCGCCTAAAGTGTAGATCTGTATTTTTTGCATGTCAAACCCCTCACACAATAATATGAACGTCCAAAGATTATAGTATTATAAGGCAAAATCCGTATAATTGCAATACAATTATACGGAAAACGAATAATAAAAGTAGGCTGTAGCGGTAAAATGGGAGTCTGAGCATAAAAAAATGTAAGTCATAGTGTCGAAGTAGAAAAAAGCGGCATAAAATGAAAAAAAGTGTTTTGTTTTTTTTGAAGATGTGTTAAGATAGAAATAGTGTTTAGGCAATAACTATACTTGGGAGGAGTCTTTCTAACCGTGAAGAATAATATGATTAAACTGGTGGCAGTTTTAATGGCATTGGTGTTTGTGCTCAGTGGCTGTGGGGCAGATGTGCCTGTGGCGACGAGCACTGTGAGTGCAGTGTCTTTACCTGCCAGTACGACACCGAGCGCGAGTGGTGCGCGTGACACTACACCGAAGGTCTTGGTTCCGACAGCTGATGCTGTGGAGGAGCATTTGGGCAACAAGGGTGTGGTGGATACATCTAACTCCTCGAAGGGGTATATCATGGTGAAGTATACGGGCACGAATACGAAGGTGAAGATGCAGTTGACACTCCAAGGCGGTTCGACTTATACCTACGATTTGAATAAGTCGGGCTTGAATGAGTACGAGGTGTTTCCTCTGTCGCAGGGCAGTGGCTCATATTCCCTGACTATAAATGAGAATATATCCGGCACGAGCTATGCAGTAGTTGATGCTATCAGTTTCAGCGCTACCTTGGAAGATGAGTATTCGACTTTTCTGTATCCGAATCAGTATGTCAACTTTAATGCAGAGGATGATGCGATCAAGAAGTCACAGGAAGTGGTGGCAGGTGCAGCAAACGACCTTGAGGTTATAGAGAAGGTGTTTGACTTTGTGACAGGCCATGTGAGCTACGACTATGATCTAGCAGCTAATATATCGGGCTTTTTCCTGCCTGATATAGATGTGACTTTGGAGACGGGTAAGGGCATATGCTTTGATTATGCTGTACTGATGACCTCGATGTTGAGGGCACAGGGGATTCCTACGAAGTTGGTAATAGGGTACTCGGGTCAGGCGTATCATGCTTGGATAAGCACGTATACGGAGGAGACCGGCTGGGTAGTGGGCATAATCTACTTTGATGGAGTTGAGTGGGTGCGAATGGATCCGACGTTTGCATCAACTGCTAATATGAGTGAGGATATACTAAACTTTGTTGGAGACGGTGAAAACTACAGTCCTATGTATATATACTGATAAAGGGGGGCGTGGTCTGCGATGGATAAAGGTCAAGCTACGGTAAAAACAAAAGCCAAGAGCTTTGAAGCGGTAGGTACAAACGAACTGGCGTACTTTTTTGAGCAGTTAGCGATGTACGCGAAGAGTGGCATATCGACGATGGAGAGCTTGTATATAATGCAGGGGGGCAAGTCGAAGGCCTTAAACGGTGCTTTGATAGCGACTTTGTGTGAGTATGTGTCTGAGGGCATGTACTTATCACAGGCGATGACATTGTGTGGTTGTTTCCCTGAATATGCTTTGGGAATGACGGATTTGGGCGAGCAGACAGGACGCTTTGAGGAAGTTTGCCGTGCGTTATCACAGTACTACAGAAACAGGGACGTATTGAGAAAGAATGTACGTTCATCAATAGCATATCCATTGTTTATGGCGGCTATGGTACTTGTGGTAATATTCGTGTTACTTGTACAAGTTATGCCGGTATTTGAGCAGGTGTTCAATCAGCTTGGGTTGGGCTTGAACCCTGTCAGTGCAGGACTATTAAACTTTGGTCAAGCCTTAAGTGGCTCGGCGGTGTACATAGCGGCGGCAGTGGCCTTGATCATTATTGTCGCACTAGTGATGAGGTCAACTGCGTCGGGCAAGAGGTCGATTAGCCGTATGTATGAGAGGTCTTTCGTAACACGCAAGTTAGCTGAGGCAGAGGCAGCGAATAGGTTCGCGTTCTCAATGTCGCTCATGCTGATGAGTGGAATAGATACGACGAGCTGTTTGGAGTTTGCATATACGACGGCTGAGAATGAGATAGCGCAGACACGCATTGCCGATGTTATGCAGAGAATGGAACAGGGCGAGAGCTTGTCTGATTCGATATTGGCAAGCGGCATAGTGGGTAGCGAGTATTACGGAGTGATGGAAGCCGGATCAAGGGCCGGTTCATTTGGCGAGGTACTATCATCTGTGGCTGAGAGCTACTACGACGATACTATGCGCAGAACACAATCTTTACTTGGCGTAATAGAGCCTGCGATGGTAGCATTATTGTGTGTAACCGTGGGAATGATAATGTTGTCAGTGATGTTGCCGCTAGCAGGCATCATGACAGGTCTGTAAAATATTTGATAGGCTAGGAGCGAGTAATTGGAGAGGGGGCGAGATAGGTGAGAGGTTTAAAGTCATCGACGTTAATAGGTCGGCTCATGAAGAATTCGGTTTTTTGGTCTGTCATACTGTTCGCCGTGCTTCTCATAGGTCTCAGCTATTCTGTAGAATTAGTTTCAGATACAGTCAATGTGCAGCAGCAGGTAATGTTAGAGGATACGGTGCGGCGCTCGGCTGTACAGTGTTATTCTTTGGAGGGCAGTTATCCACCGAACTTGGATTATTTGATAGACATATACGGGCTGCGTTTTGACGACAGCAAATATATAGTACACTACGAGAATTTGGGCGGCAATTTATTGCCGGACATAGCAGTGTTTTTTATAGAGTAAGAGACAGTGTGGGAGGAGCTAAGCGGTGAAGCAGAGTAAAAGTCACTTGATAAATACAATATTGATATTCAGTGTCTTTTGCATATATGCGATAACGGCGCTGTTTCTCATATTGGTAAGCGCTGATGTGTATGAAGAGAATGTCAGTGCGTCGAGCGAGAGCTATAATATGCGCACATCTCTGCTGTATATAGGCGAGAAGCTGCGCCAGAGTGAGGAAATTGGCCAGATCCGTTTAGGTGAAACAGAGCAGTCAGATGCTATAATTATGCAGCAGGTAGTGGCGGACAGTGTGTATGAAACCTGGATATATATAGAGGATGGCTATTTGTGTGAGGTTTTGTTAGCGGAGGGCATGGAGCCCTTGACGGGTATAGGACAGAGGATAATGCCCTTGTCGGCGATGGCGCTGAGCGAGACGATACCCGGTCTGCTAGAGGTAGAGGTAACGGATACAGAGGGCAATGTGCATAACTCACGGCACTATATAGAGAGTGGAACGGGGGTTGGCATAGAGTGAATACACAGAGTTTGAAGCTTAAACATTTCTTGTTGGAATTAATAATAAACTGTCTGTTTTTCTCTGTGTGCGTATCAATATGTGTTAGCATATTTGTAAGCGGGCATTTGGAGAGTGGCAGGAGCAATGATTTGTCTACGGCGGCCTTGGAGGCGCAAAACATAGCTGAGACGGTTAAGGCGGTCGGAGCCGATACTGAGGTGTTGGCGAGCTTACTTGAAGCGGAGTCGAATGAGGGTGTGTACTTCATTGGCTACGACGAGGACTGGCAACGCAGTGCGGACGAGGTGGTATACAGTGCAACTGTTGATACTAGTTTGACTGAAGACATGATGCTGAATGCTCGGATAGTTATTAAAAAGGGCGATGAGCTAATATATGAGCTTGATATAAAGAGTTTCGTCGGCGCTATCGAGGAGGTGGCGTGATGGATATGAAGAGGAAACAGCCGATAATGAGTGTGGGGATAATATCCTTGGGCACATTTTTAACGGTATTGGTGTTCACAATATTCTCGGTACTTATATTATCGAGTGCCCGCACGGACACGGTGATGTCAGAGCGGACAGCACTTACGATAAGTCAGTACTATACGGCGGACGCCGAGGCGGAGGAGCGCTTCGCGGACTTGTATGATATATATATGAGTACGGAAGGAGCGGAGATGAAAGCGGCACTGGAAGCTTTGGGCTGTGTGGTAACGGAGTCTGAGGAATATGATGGCATGATAGCTGAGTACAGTGTAGTGATAGATGAGGCACGCAATCTTTTGGTGAGGGTAGGCTTGCCGACAAGCGCCGAAGGTGGCGAAAAAGGAGAGCCGGAGCGGCTTGCGTGGAAGACAAAGATAGATGAAATTGTTATTTTAGAGTGAGGAGAAGATAGTATGAACATTCAGATGGACGTACAGGCTCTGCTGAAGGCAATGGTTGAGAGGCAAGCGGTGGACATATTTATAGTTGCGGGCCGACCCATAAGCTATAAATTAAACCGTCAGATGATGACGTATGATGACAATATGGTGTTGCCTGATATGACACAGCGCTTTATTGAGGATATCTATGCTTTGGCAAGGCGTGACATGAACATATTGCAAGAGCGCGGAGATGATGACTTTTCCTTTGCTATTAAGGGAGTATCTCGCTTTAGGATAAATGCGTATAAGCAGAGGAACTCATTGGCGGCGGTAATACGTGTAGTAGCGTTTAGTTTGCCGGACCCTGTGAGCATGAACATACCGCAGAGCATATTGGAGCTTGGAAAGCGCAAGAGTGGTTTGGTGCTTGTTACGGGTTCTGCGTCGAGTGGTAAGACTACTACTTTGACTTGCATACTTGACGAGATAAATAAGACAACACCTGCGCATATAATTACACTTGAGGATCCGATAGAGCATTTGCATTCGCATAAGAAGAGTATAATCAGCCAAAGAGAGATATCGCTCGACACGGCGAGTTATCCTTTAGCTTTGAGGGCGGCACTACGTCAAAGTCCGGATGTAATACTTATAGGCGAATTGCGTGATGCGGAGACGATAAGCATATCAATGACAGCGGCGGAGACCGGGCATCTTATTTTCTCTGCGTTACATACTTTGGGAGCGGCGAACTCGATAGGAAGGTTAGTAGATAGCTTCCCGGCGAATCAGCAGAATCAGATACGTATGCAGCTTTCGATGGCTTTGGAGTCTGTTGTGTGTCAGCAACTACTGCCGACGGTCGACGGAAAAATGGTACCTGCTTTTGAGGTTATGCACTGTAATAATGCTATACGCACCCTCATAAGAGAGGGCAGGGCACACCAGATTAATTCCATTATTCAGTCGTCATCTTCAGATGGTATGGTAACGATGGACAGCAGTATCACAAAGCTATATAAAGAGGGCGTGATAACTAAGGATACAGCGCTGACATATAGCTTAAACCCCTCATTTATTATGAGGCATATAGGCTAAGACTAATGTGATCTGCAAGCATCATACATATGAAAAAACAACACTGTCACAATAAGACAGTGTTGTTTTTCTTTTCACTTTAGATTAGGGAGCAGAGCAAGACTAAAAATCATATATCGCTAATAAGAAGAAGTCTACCCATTTCTTTACCCAGTTTCTCGGCTTCCGCCCATTTAGGAGAATCTTCTACTTGCTTGCAATTATGGGCACCTGCCTTTGCATGTTCACCGAATCTACTGTAAAAGGAATTGCGCTTACACTCATAAGCTGCAGGGCAAGTGGCACAGGGGACAGTCCCTTCAAGGGTGATGTAACCTAAATCTTCCATTTGCTCTAATTTAGCTTCTCGCCTGATTATCTCCACAACAGGCAAAGCTGTCGAAGGAGCGACTGAGCTAACAACGGTAATGAGCTTTTTGCCGGCAAGCTCAATGTTATGATGCAAGGCAAAAAGACGTTCTAGTAAAATTTTAGTGAAGGCGTCAATAGATGAAAACGGAGTATAAGCTCCTATTACTAAGCCGTCAGCTGTTCTGATTTTTTCCTGTAGAGTTTGGAAATCGTCCATCACAATGCATTTACCGCTTATTGCACAGGCCTTACATGCCATGCACGGCCTTATATTAAGCTCGCTCAGTTTAAAGAACTCATAATCACAAGCTGTCGACTCTAGAATGTGCCTGACCGTTCTATCGGTGTTGCTGTTAATGACAGGGCTCCCAGAAAATCCTAATACTTTTTTCATAAGAAATCTCAATTCAAAAATAAATAATCTTAAACAAAAAACAGTGCTACAGTTTTACAAGGATGAGATGGTTAAAGTAGGCTATTTTCATGTAGTCAGGGTGCTCACAAAGAGTAGACTCAATTTCGAGCATATCACTCAGCCAGTCATCCTTAGTCTGCACATGATTATCGTGCAGACTAGCAAGTGTCCTGACGCCGAAAACTTTGTTTAGTTCAAGGGCACCCGCTGTCCACACCATCAAATCTTCGTCAGTGTAGTACTTGATGTCACCAAAGGCACTGGAGTGTGAATATCCACCACACAAAAGGTTCTTCGCATCAGAAAGGTCGTAGTCTTGTACTATAGCTTGAATGACTCTACCATTTTTGTTATGCCTGACTATAGATACAATACCGCCTTTTTTTAAGACTCTGATTAGCTCTGTTAATATTTCGGTGGGATTTTCTACAAACTCCAAGACCAGATGGCAAATCACCACATCGAAACAAGCGTCAGCCATTTTCTTTATAGATTCCAAGTCACCATGTATTTGAGTGAAACCGTTCGCGCTAACAGTAAAGTCTATCATGACAGCATCTTTCTCAATAGAAGTAACCGTATTGCGTTTCGCCAGAAAATCGGAAGTAAAACCGAAGCCACTCCCGAAATCTAAGATGCTTTTGTCGTGGAGGTCGCCGAGCTGTTTAAAAACCGTCCTGTAAAACAAGCGGCCGAGTGGCGAGACGGTATAGTCGTAATACAGTTTCATGCCTTCGTTCATGTGACTAAGTCCTCTCAATCTCAGTAGTAGTTAACCATATCCCTTGTGATATCCTTCAGCGAATGAGCTCCGCACATACTCATAGTGTCACGAAGGTCATTTTCGAGCATTTCGTAGTAGAACTTGACTGCTTCTACGCCACCACCGTAAGCCATGGATACAAAGGGCCTGCCGAGTAGCACGGCGTCAGCGCCCAAAGCGAGAGCTTTGAATATATCAACACCACTGCGTATGCCACCATCCACAAAGACGGGAACTTTACCGTCGACTGCCTCGACTATTGACTCAAGCACCTCGGCAGTAGCGGGACACTGCGCCAATACACGACCGCCGTGATTAGATACAACTATACCGGCAACACCAGCTTCGACAGCCTTGCGTGCGGAATGAGGGGTCATAATGCCCTTTAAGATAAAAGGTATGTTAGCGTACTCTATGACCTCACGTAGTTCCTCAACGGTTTTGCTACCCGCCTTACCGCCGAGTTTCTTAAGAAAGGGTAGACCCGCACCGTCTATGTCCATGGCGAAGCCGAAGCTGTTCACGCCCTTTATGAGGTCTATTCGCTCAAAAAGCGATTCCTTATCCCAAGGCTTGATGGTGGGTATACCTAAACCGTTAACAGAGTTTAAGACGGAAACAGAGCTACTAAAACCGTTCGGTATAACACTGTCTCCGATGAAAGCGGCGGTGCCGTAGTCGCAAGAGCCTCTGACGGCTATGTCGTTATAATCAAAGTCGGTAAGCGCCTCGCCGTAGTGTAGGCTCATACCGCCTATGGGAGCGGCGAATACAGGTGAGCGGAACTCACGACCGAACAGTGTGAATGTGGTGTCGATGGGTTTATTTTCACAGAGGGTGTCCATGTTGACCTTGTAGCGTTCCCAAGCGTCGAAGTTACGAGCGGCGACATTGCCGGGCGGCTTAGCACCGGGGCCGGGTATAGAATTACCGCAAGCCTTGCCGTTACATACGGGACATGCCTTGCAGTAAGCGCCTATTTTAGGACGAGCGACCTCTAATATTTCTTTGTAGTTCATGTTAATCCTCCTAAATCAATATAAAAACAGTATACATGAATACGCAAAGTATAGCAATAAAAAAACGCCCTCGAAACGAGGGCGTTTTTTTATAGTTTTAAAAGCTACCGCCACGACCTCGGCTACCGCCGCCGCTACTGCCACCGCCGCTACTGCTCTTTTTTGGGATAGCAACACGTGTGGTGTTCTCGTAAAGGAAACGGTCACGGCTGACCGTGATGTTAAGACTACCGCTTTTGAGGTAGTTAGACGCCTCGGCGGCCTCTACCGCTGTGTTCATCTGCTTTACCAATATTTTGTTTACGATAAATGCAATAAATATGCCGAAGAGTATGGAAAGTCCGGCATACTGCGTATAATCACTGAGATCAAATCCCGTGCCGTAGTACTCACCGCTCTCCGCTGCAATGAGAAACTCTTCGGTTAGGTATAGAAACTCTAAGAAAGCGTCATAGTAGTCGCCGTCAGCGAGCAGAGGTTGCACGTCATCGTCTATGGCGTCGTAGGCCTTATCAGTAAAAACATATAGACCGGGGTTATTTTCCTGAGTGTAGTAGCCCCTGTTGTCCGGCTCCATGTTGATGATAAAGACAACGCCGCCGCGGTCACGGTTTAAGGGAAACTCCTCTGCCCAGTCCGAGAGAGGGTAGCCGTCTAATGAGCCGATGGTTATAAGGTAAATGTCGTAGTCATACTCCTCGTAGAGGTACATGACAGCGTTTGTAAGTGTCTGTTCCTCACTGCTCGAAAAAAGATCTGCATCGTCTATGAGCGGTGGGATTTCGTCATAAGTTGCATGTACGACAAGGGAATTAAACGTGAAAATCAAGGTGCACAGCACTAAAATAAAAAGTAATTTCTTCATATTCATATCCCCCCTACGCCTGCATGATCCAGCTAATGATGGGCGTGAGTACAGCCGCACTGCCTAAAAGCGTAGCCAAAAAATACAGCTTTTGCTTTAGCTTATCTATGGGCAGTGCGCCCGAGACCTTACCGGTCTGTCCGTTTATGGCAAACTGGTACATTTTACCCTCATACTTCATGTTGAGCATCCAAACGGGAAGCAGTACATAGCGGATATCTTCACCAGTCATCTGCACGTTAGCTGTGCTCTTGTGTACGGTGGTGTAGCCGTGTACGGTGTTACGGAAAGTGTCAATAACAGACTGAACGACACGCCCCGAGGCACGTTCACCCGACTCAGCAACACCGACATCGAACTTATCGGCGAAGTAGCCTGCCATGTACAAAGAATCAAAGTCCACCAAATCGTTGTAATTGTAAGGCTCCAAGCCGTCCATGTAGTTATCTTCCATCTTAGTGGAGGCATCCACAGGTATGAGCTCAAAACCAACACTACCTACACGAGTGATTTTATAGTACTTGGTGTTTGTGTACTTATAGTTACTGTCACTCCAAGTCCTCATTTTAGTGGCACTAAAGCGTACGTCGCCCTCACCAGTACAAGAAAACAGCCAGAAGGGGACATACATGCCCGAAATATCGGAAAGCTTAACCTTGTTTTTGAAGGCCGTGGGCAATAGGCGCTTACCCTTATAGAAGTCTTTGAGCATGTTCTTTGCTTGTTCCTCGTTTATCTTGAAAGGTATGACCATGTCGGGTTTCACCATTCCGCTGACGTTACCGGTCATAACAACGGGGTTGTTGCAGTACATGCATTCGGTAGCGACCGTGTTCCCATCTGATACGATTTCAGCACCACATGAGGTGCAAATGAAGCCCGGCTGGTCTTCCATGACCTCTTGCTTATTGACTACACCCTCAACTTTCCAGTCAATTTGTACTTTTTCCTCACCCTCAGGGAGGTCAGCGTCCTCGTCTGCGTCTTTGAAATAGTCTTGCTCATACTCACTGTCACAGGAGTCGCAAACAATTTTCTGCTTAGTGGAGTCGAAGCGCAAAGGTGCACCGCAGGTGGGGCATTGATATTTTATCACAGTTTCATTCATAGAAAGACCTCATTTCGTATTTGTGCGTAGCTTACTTCACGTCACCCTCATCGAAGCCGTCACCGCATTCGGGGCAGAACTTCGGAGGATTTTTGGGATCGGGCGGATTCCAGCCGCACTTATCGCAAGCGTAAAGCGGAGCGTCTGCAGGCTTTCTACCACCGCATTCAGGGCAGAACTTACCCTTATTAACAGCGCCGCAGGAGCAAGTCCAACCCTGAGCCTCGGCAGGCTTCGGTGTGCCGCACTCATCGCAGAATTTGCCGGTGTTACTGCTGTTACCGCAAGAGCAAGCCCAAGCGGAAGCAGGCGGTGCACTCGGAGCAGCTTGCTGAGGTGCTGGCTGTTGGTATTGCTGTTGCTGATATTGCTGTTGCTGTTGCTGCTGTTGTTGCTGCTGACCCATGGCGAAGAGGTTGTTGGCGTTCATACCGCCTGCGCCCTGTGCCATATTCATGCCCATGAAGCCCATCATGCCGCCTGCCTGATTATTCGCCGCATCCTGCATGGCGCTCGCTTGAGCACCGACAAGGTGCGCCGCTGCCATAGTGGGGTTGCGGAAGGTGGCGTTACGCTGTAGCTCTTTTATCATAGCCTCATCTTCCTCTGAGGCTTTGACGGAGGACACACCGAAGGAGTGAATCTTAATTCCCCTCAGCTCACTCCATTTCTTAGAGAGCACTTCGTTGAGAGCGTCCGCCATTTCCATAGTGTGACCGGGGAGTGCACTGTAGCGTATACCCATAGCCGAGATCTTAGCGAAGGCGGGCTGTAGCGCCGTCATGAGCTCGCTCTTAAGCTGACCATCTATCTCCGAACGACGGTAGTCGTCGGAAACGTTGCCGCAGACATTCGTGTAAAATAGCATGGGATCTGTAATTTTGTAGGAGTACTCACCGTGACAACGAATTGAAATGTCGATATCAAGGCCTATGTTCTGGTCAACAACACGGAAAGGCACGGGGCTGGGAGTGCCGTACTTATTGCCCATGAGCTCCTTCATGTTGAAGTAGTATATGCGCTGGTCTTTAGCGGGCTGTCCGCCGAAAGTAAAACGCTTACCTATGTTCATGAACGTACTTTTTATTCCCTCACCCAAGTCACCGGAGAATATGGACGGTTCGGTGGAGGTGTCATAAGTAAACTCACCGGGTTCGGCGCAGATTTCAGCAACTTTACCGTTATCAACTATTATCATGCACTGTCCGTCAGCGACAGCGATAACAGAGCCGTTTGAGATGATGTTATCCTCACCCTTAGTGTTGGAGCTACGACCCGAAGTGCGCTTTTCACCCTTACACACAAGAACATCCGCGTCTATAGATTCGCAATAAAAATATTCCTTCCACTGATCTGCCAAGACACCGCCGGCAGCGCCTGTTATAGCTTTAATAAGTCCCATAATCTTTACCTCCCGTTAAAATAAAATACAAGTACCGATGTTACCATTATATACGGCAAATCGATACTTGTAAATGTACTTTTCTATGAAACTGTACTATTTTTATTTACTTGCTTGAAGTAGGTACATAAGGAATAATGAGTCCTGCGAGCTTCTCTATTGTCATAGACTGTAGCCAAACCTTACCGGGGCCTGTCAGAACGGTATCAATGAGACCCTCGCCGCCGAACAGCATGTTCTTAACTCCCTTTACCATCTGAATGTCAAGGCTGCAAGTCTCCTCCATCATAGCGAGCACGCCGGTGTCACAGGTGAGCTTCTCGCCGGGCTGCAAGTCATACTCCGTGACGTGACCGTCCATCTCGACAAAAACAACACCCGGGCCTGTAACCTTCTGCATAATGAAGCCTTCGCCACCAAAGAGACCTGAACCTATCTTCTTGTTGAAGAACATGGAGAGTTCGACACCGTCTGTTGCGCAGAGGAAAGACTTCTTCTGGCAGATTATAGACTGGCCGGGAGCGAGTTCCATGGGCACTATAGAGCCGGGGAAACTTGAAGTAAAAGCAACTTCACTGGGTCCCTGAGCTGTATACTTTGTCATAAAAAGACTCTCACCGCTAAACATCCTGCCGAGCATCTTCTTTGCTCCGCCGCCCGATGTTGCGATTGTCTCTACGTTGCCGCGCGCCCATGTCCTACCGCCCGACTCACTGACCATCGTCTCGCCCGGATCTAACTGGCAGAGTAGAACGGGCAAAGAACCGCCTGTAATTTGATACTTCATTTTATTACCCCCTGTTAATTTTATTTACACAAATATGCACATCATAATAATAGTCCTTCGGACAAGTATCTGTCAAGTTATATATTTATGTAGAATGATCCTTTACGCCGCTAAAAATAGCCTGTAAACCAACAATATACCCTGTTCGAGCGTCGTATGTGACTGGGGTGACAGCGTACTATTTGACGTACCCTGCATTATACCGCTCGCCGTCAGCGCTGATACACTCTCTTTCGCCCAATCGGAAACTTCGTCACTGTCACTGAAAGCAGTGAGATCCGCATAGTCTGCGATGACAGAAGAGTTGCCGCCGTTCTCGACTATATAGGCGGCGGCACGAAACAGCATAGCCGCTATCTGCTCTCTTGTCACTGTACCATCGGGATTAAACTCAGTGTCCGTCATGCCGGTGACTACGCCTATGCCGAAAGCCTTCGCTATAGCTTCGCTGTCCGTGTCCGTGAACTTGTTCGGCTCAACATCGAGTTCTCTACCCAAGGAAATCTCAACCATGTTCACGACGATCTCCGCAAACTGCTCACGGGTCATATCGTCCGAATACTGTGGCATTCCGGGCAGGATAATGACAAGACCGACACCACTCGCTTCACCGAGCTCCTCCTTTGCCCAATCGCTGGGCCTATCAGCCTTATCCGATACTTCGGGCTCTATCGTAGTGCCGTCCGAAAGTGTAACTGTGCTCTCGTATAGCTTCTCGTTTATGGCGGATATGCGGATGTCGTTCCAGTCTTCTTCAAGACCGTTATATACTATGTCTGTGAAGTCGTGGCATTGCCAGAATATTTTCTCACCCATATAATTGAGCGTGGAGGGGAGATATGCTGTTTTGAGGTTCTCACTGCCGTAGAATGTCATGTTACCGAGGGAAACCAGACCCTCGGGCAAAGTGACTTCCGTCAAAGCAGAGTTAAGGCCGAAAGCGGTGTTGTCTATGCTCTTGAGGCTCTGCGGTAAGCTGAGCTCCGTCAGCTCCTCACAGTTATAAAAGGCGCTGACGCCGAGTTCCTCAACGCCCTCCTCCAAAGTGACAGTTTTGAGCTCCTCACAATGCGAGAAACTGCCGAGGCCTATCTTCTTCACAGTACCGGGGACAATAAGACTGGTGAGCGTCTCACTGGAGGCGAAAGCCTTATTATCTATGTAAGTCACTGTAACGCCGTTAATCTCAGATGGAATGTGCGCCTGAGTTATCCCCTCCTCGACTGCGAGGATCTTACCGTTACTGTCGTCAAATAGAATCATGCCGCCCTCTATACCTTCGACACTTATCCAACCGCCCTTTGAGCCTGCACTTGTCGGTAGCATCTCGGTACCATCAAGATCGTAAAACGTGGCGGACAGCAGTTCCTTGTTGTCATTATCGAGGTCTATAGCGGCCCAATCATCTGCCGTGCCGCCGTAGTACACGGACTCAAACTTAGAGCATTGCCAGAACATGTCGTTGCCGATCTCCGTGAGGCTAAGCGGCAAGGTAGCGCTCTGCATGGAGCTACTTCCGTAAAATACCATCTTCCCGACCTCTGTAACACCCTCGGGAATGACGACGGACTTAAGTGAGGTGCAAAGCCCGAAAGCGGTGTTGTCTATCTCCTCGAGAGAGGAGGGTAAGCTGAGCGAGGTGAGCGACTTAGCTTCATAAAAAGCACTGACACCTATTTCCTTGACACCTTCCTCTAGGGTGACGCTCTCCAAATTATTGCAGTGCGAAAAAGTGCCGAGCACTATTTTTTCCACAGTGCCGGGTACTACAAGACTCGTCAGCGAAGCACTGTCGCTAAAGGCATTGTTGGCGATGTAAACGACCTCAACGCCGTTAATCATCGAAGGGATGTGCGCCTGTGTGATGTTCTTGTTAGCGTCTAATATCTTACCGTTTTCACTGTCGAATTTAATTTGACCGCCGATTATACCGTCAACAGTGACCCAAGTAGCTGTGTCTACAGGCTCTGTATCGTTCTTGTCGTCTATGGCGAATACTGACATGCTCATGGACGAAATCAAAAGCGCAAAAACAAGTAGTAATACAATTTTTTTCATAAAATCACTCCTAAGTATATTTTATTCAGTATAAACGCTCTGTAAGAAAATGGCAAGTAAAACAAAAAACTGCCGCACCCGAAGATGCGGCAGTTATGTTTGTCAAAAAACGCATACCTCTACCTGGTCTGATTTTTGAAAAATGCTAAATTTCATCTGTGGCGGGGCGTGTACACGCCACAGATTCCTATCGAGGCTCGCAAGCCGAGAACCCCTTTTTGGCGAAAAACCTGTTTTTCGCCAGTAATTTTTAGTATTCCTGTGCAACTTCTTCGCCGCGCAATATACGCAGAGCACCGAAAGTAAGAGCTTCCATCTCGTTCTCACCGGGAAGTACGACGAGCTTGGTGTAGCTACCGAGGTACTCGCAGATGAGATCGGTTAGAGGCTTAGAGTAGGCTATACCGCCGGTGATGACGACAGCATCTACATCAAAACGAAGGGGGGCGGACATGCGTCCGATGTCCTTTGCAACGCAGTAAGCCATGGCGTCATAGATTTTCTTAGCCTGCTCGTCGCCGTTTTCTATTCTCTTTTCTACTTCTATGCAGTCTGTTGTGCCGAGGTGACGCTTTAAGCCGCCGCCGCCTCTGATGAGCTTAGAGAAGCTCTTCTGGTCATATTCACCGGAGAAGCAGAGTTTAGCAGTCTTCACAGCGGGCAGACCACCGGCACGCTCGGGGGAGAATGAGCCCTCGTCGTCAGCGACCATATCAACAATTAGGCCTTTCTCGTGTGCGCTGACGGAGATGCCGCCACCCAAGTGCGCAATAACAAGGTTTAAGTCCTCGTATTTTTTGCCTATGCTCTCGGCATACTTTCTTCCCATAGCCTTGGTGTTCAGTACGTGGCAGGTGCTCTCACGAACGACTTCGGGTAGTCCTGTTATTCTTGCGATGTCCTTAAGATCATCGGAAGACACACAGTCATAGACATAAGCCGGGATGCCCAGAGGCTCAGCTATAGCAGCGCTGATGAGTGAACCGAGGTTAGAAGCGTGAGCTATCATAGTTCCGCTCTTGACGAGATCCTTCATCTTCTGGTTAACTGCATAACCGCCTGCTCTGATGTTAGTGAACAGACCACCACGACCTACAGTTGCGTGTAAATCTGAGAGTTCATAACCGTTCTTTTTCAACTCGTTAATAACGAGCTCTTTACGGAAGTCGGCCTGATCATAAACTTCAGCATAGGGAGCAAGCTCCTCGACACTATGACGAATGGTCGTGCAAAACAGCTCGTTTTCGTTCTCGTAAAGAGCTATCTTCGTGGAAGTTGAGCCGGGATTAATAGAAAGTATTTTGTAATCCATGGTACATCTCCTGTCTATAATAATTTTAGTATTCCTGAGCTATTTCCTCACCCTTAAGTATGCGTAGAGCGCCGAAGGTCAGAGCCTCCATCTCGTTCTCGCCGGGGAGAACAACGACGTTTGCAAAACCGCCGAGGTACTCGCAGATGAGATCTGTGAGGTACTTAGAATAGGCTATGCCGCCTGTTATAACGACAGCGTCAATGTTAAACTTGAGAGCAGGAGCCATCTTTGCTATGCCCTTAGCGACATTGTAAGCCATTGCATCGTAAATTAGCTTAGTCTTCTCGTTTCCTGCCAAAGCTTCATTCTCAACAGCTATGCAGTCAGTGGTACCGAGCAGTGACTTAAGGCCACCGTTACCACGGATCATTTTACCCAAAGTCTTCTCATCGTATTTGCCGGAGAAGCATAGCTTCACGAGGTCAAGTGCAGGCAGACCGCCGGCACGCTCGGGAGAGAAGGGACCTTCGTGGTCAGCAAGAACGTCAACAATGCGACCCTTGCAGTGTGCGCCGACAGTGATACCGCCGCCCATGTGAGCTATGATCATGTTGAGGTCCTCGTACTTCTTGCCAACGCTCTCAGCATACTTTCTGCCCATAGCCTTGGTGTTTAGTACGTGGTAGGTGCTTGTCCTGACTATGTCGGAAAGACCGGTGACACGAGCTTCATCAGTGAGCTCGTCAGCGCAGACGCTATCGTAAATGTAAGCGGGGATGCCCAGAGGCTCAGCTATAGCAGCACTAATCAAAGAACCGATGTTGGAAGCGTGAGGTACAACTTTGTCGCTTGCAGCCATCTCTTTCATCTTCTCGGTTACCTTGTAACCGCCTGCTTTAATACCAGTGAAAAGACCGCCACGTCCTACGACTGCGGACAGATCCTCTGCCTTGTAGCCGTGCTTTTCGAGCTCTGTCATTACAAGGTTTTTACGGAAGTCGTACTGATCTGCTATATCGGGGAAGGGAGCAAGCTCCTCAACACTGTGACGCAAAGTGGTGCAGAACAGCTCAGTCTCGTTCTCGTACAGAGCTATCTTAGTGGAGGTTGAGCCGGGATTTATTGATAAAATCTTGTAATTCATTTTATATCTCCTTAAATGCTTAGTTAGTTGCAGCTGCCGAAACGACGATGGACAGGTACTTCTCCTCAGCGGACGAAGCACGAGAAGTGAGAACTATGGGGCAAGTAGCACCGACGATAAAGCCTGCCATCTTTGCACCGACAGTAACGGTAAAGCACTTAGCGAGGATATTACCTGCGTGGATGTTCGGAGCGAGCAGAACGTCAGCCTCACCTGTGACGGGGCTGGAGTAGCCCTTGTGTTCTGCTATTTCGGGGTCCATAGCACAGTCGTAGGATATGGGGCCTTCCACTATGCAGTTTGCGATTTCGCCGTTTATATTCATCTGCTTAAGAGCATCTGCTTCGACTGTCTCGGGCATCTTGGGGTTAACTTTCTCGACACATGCGAGAACGCCGACCTTCGGCTCGTCGTATCCCATGGTACGCAGTGTCTCTACAGTGTTTATGATGATGTCCTTTTTCTGCTCGAGAGTAGGATAGGTTACCATGCCGGCATCTACCAAAGCGAGAAGCTTGTGGTAACCGGGAATTTCCATTACTGAGAAGTGAGACATGGTACGACCCTTGCCGAGACCGGTTTCCTTATTTACAACAGCCTTTAATATGACCTTAGTATCAACGAGACCCTTCATGAGAAAATCAGCCTTACCCTCTTTTACGAGAGCAACAGCCTTTTCGCAAGCTGCAACCTCGTCAGCGATATCGTAGATGTTCTCTTCGGGCACGCTTGCACCGATTTCTGAGAGTAGACTTAGAACTTTAGCCTTGTCACCTATGAGTATAGGCTCGATTACGCCCTCGTTTGTGGCGTTCATTACTGCCTCCAGAGTGTGGAGGTCAGCGGCGACAGCAACTGCCATCCTCTTCTTCTTTCCGCCGGACTTAACCATTGCAATAAGTGTCTCGAAATTCTTTTGTACCATGTGTGTAATCTCCCTTCATTTATTTTAACCTAGCAAGTATATCATTTTTACTTTATTGTTTGCAAGTAAAAATCATTATTCATTAAAACTACAATTTAATTTACTTTTTACAGTGCAATTCATACTGATCCAAATAGTCTTTTAGGAGGAATGCAAATTTGGAGGGTGGATCTAATTCGTAAGGACATTTAGAGGAGCAACTGCCACAGCCGATGCATTCCACGGTCTTCTCCATTTTAGCCTTCCACTCGGGTGTTATGGTCATTTCGTGTGGCATACGGCGCAGATTGTGGTAACTGCGACTGACAGCATCGACCTCTATGCCCACAGGACATGGGAGACAGTATCCGCAGTTACGACAGAAGTTGCCGCTCAGTTCCTTGCGGTCCACTGCGATGATACCCTCGACGGTCTCGGCGTTCGGAGGTGTTTTCTCAAATGATAGAATTTCCTCAAGTTCCGAGAGCTTCTGTATGCCGTATATGGGCACGACGCCGTCCTCTTTGGCGAAGAAGGAATACACAGCGGCGGCATTTTGCAGAGCGCCGCCCGCAAAGGGCTTCATAGCAATATAGCCCATGTCGGCTGCAAGACATTTTTCAACCACAGCACGTTCACGCTCACCCGAGAGGTAAGCATAGGGGTACTGCAAAGTTTCATACAGCCCACTCTCTATAGCCGCGAGAGCGACGTGTTCACGATGACTTGTAATGCCTATGTGGCGTATTTTACCCTGCTTTTTGGCTTTCTCCATGAAAGAGTATATGCCGTCAGCACCATCTGGCTTTGGGCAAAAAGGTGCATTGTGTATTTGGTACACATCAATATAGTCTGTTTTCATCTTCATCAAGCTTGTGTGTAGCTCTTTCTCCATGTCCGCCGCATTTAGCGCCTTCGACTTAGTGGCGAGGAATATGTTAGAGCGTACATCGGAAAGTGAATAGCCTATTTTATCTTCGCTGTCCGTGTACATGCGAGCTGTGTCAAAGTAGTTAATGCCGGCATCGTAGGCTGCACGCAAAATGGTGCGAGCCTCATCCATGCTGACACGCATAATTGGAAGAGCGCCAAAGGCAGTCTTTGTGGCGATGATCTCTGTTTTTCCGAGTCGTACTGTTTTCATTACATTCCTCCTAAAACGGGAAAGGTGTTTGCACCGTTCGGCATGAGAGTGACGGAGGGTTTCTCCGTACCGAGCAGAGTTTTAGCGAGTGCTATTCCTTCCTCGACGGAGCGCACGACCTTTATGTTAGTCTTAGAGAGAAGAGCGGGGTCCATGGCAGTGACAAGAATAAAGTGGAATAGTTCTGCGAGCTCCGCTTCTTTATAGGCGATAAACTTGCCTATGGTGTAGTTTTCTCTCAGATCCTTTTCACGTGCGAGCATGTCTGGTAATGTTCCTATGACATATTCGGTGTCAGGGCTACCGAAGCCCTCGCTGCATTCCGAAACTATAATAACGGCGCCCTTTTCACGCACAGCCTCGACGGCGTTGAACAGAGTTTTTGAGGTCTGATAGAAGTTAATATCCTTTGGGAAACCACAGGCTGAGGCAATGACGAGATCCGCCTTTTCATTGATAGTAACACAATCACGCTTCTCGACGATTTTGCAGGCTGCCTCATGTGCAGTGATATAATTACCTGCGAAGGCGTGACTTATGGTGCCGAGGTCATCCACGACGACGTTGAGGATGAAAGAGGGTTTTACCATTGCGGCTGCCTCCATCATATCCATGTGCAATATGTTAGTCTCGGACATGTTCGAGGTTCTCACATCGGGGTTAGCGCCGGAACCCATACCTTCGTTTAGTGAGAATGAGTGGTTTTTCATGATAGTCTCGAAGCCGGAGATGCCGGGCAGTATGTACTTTCTGCCACCGCCGTAGCCGGCGAGGAAATGTAAGATAGCTCCGCCGGTTAAGACGATGTGATCACAGTCTAGCGCACTCTTATTTACAAAAACGGGCGTGCCTCGTGAGGTGACACCGAGCTTAGTGAGGTTATCCTTATCCATGCAATCGTGATCTACAACACGCACCTTACTGTATACCTCCGAACCAACGAGTTTTTCGTGCTCCTCGGCTGTCTGCGCTCTGTGCGAGCCTACAGCGGAGATTATGAGCATGTCTTCATAGCGTACACCACCGGTACGCAGCTCTTCAATCACGTGAGGGATATATAATGAGGTGTTTTGCCATGCACGTGTCATATCGGGGATGACAACACAGACAGTGTTGCCCTCTGATACGATGTCACGGAGCTTTGCACTGTCTACGGGATTAGATAAGGCAAGCTTAATAGCGGCATCGCCGGTGAGGCTTTCGTCTATGTCCATAACATTAGGCTTAATAATCGTGACTATGTCCTCTTCGGGCACATTGAATGTTTCGTATCTGCTTCCGTACTTAAAATTTTGCTCCATATAATTCATCCTCCTAAAGATAATCAAATAAAATCACAAGTAGATTATAACACCAAAGAATAAATTTTCAATAGCAACAGCCCTAAAACGCACATTTTTCACGACAGAAAATTTAGTGAGAATGCGGAGCGTGGAGCGGTGAAATTTGTATTGTAAAATATGGTGGTTTTTGGTATACTAACTTGATAAGGTGTGGGACGTGGTTTTTACAGCTTGAGGGGGAGACTATAGATGAATAATAATATACGGAGATTTACAGAGCCGGGCGCGAGAATGTATTTATTATTTCTCGTGATATTTGCCTTGGCTTCCGTCGTATTTGAGCAATATACGCTTGCAAGTATACAGGCAGGGGCGATAATATTCTTATTGGTATATTCACTTGTGATAGGCAGTCGCAGGAGAAAACAGTTGCTTGAGTATATAGAAAGTGTCACCTACGATGTGGACACGGCGAAGAATAATACGCTCATGAACTTTCCCTTGCCTATGGCGGTAATAGGTCTAAATGACTCGCGAGTGGTGTGGGCGAACAAGATGTTTTTCGATATGTGTGGAATACAGGGCTCAAAGATGGATACGAGAGTAAGTGATATGGTGCCCGGTTTTTCGGGTAAGTGGCTTGTAGAGGGCAAGACACAGCATCCGGAATTGGTGGAGATAGGTGGTAGGAAGTATCAGGTTCATGGTAATATTATAAGACAGTCGGCAGGTGATACGAAAGAGCGTGAGACACGCATGTTCATGGGGATAAGCTATTGGGTGGATGTGACCGAATATGACAATACACGAGTGGAGTACGAGCAGTCACGACCTGTAGTGGCGACGATAATAATAGACAATTATGACGAGATAACAAAAAATCAGCCGGACAGAGTTAAGTCTGACCTTAGGGAGGACATAGAGGATAGAATACGCAATTCGTTTGAGGGCGTAAATGCTATAGTTAGGCGATATGAGCGTGATAGTTATCTTGTGGTGTTTGAGGCACGACATCTTGCTTCTATGCGTGAGACAAAATTCCCGATTTTAGAAGATGCGCACACGGTAATAAGCGCAGCTGGCATACATGCGACTTTGAGTATAGGCATGGGTGTGGACGGAGCGAGTTTTGGCGAGAATATGCAGTTTTCTTCATTGGCATCTGAAATGGCTTTGTCACGAGGCGGTGATCAGACAGTAATAAAAAATCGTTTCAACTTTGAGTTTTTCGGAGGACGAGGAAATGAAGTAGAGACGAGAACGAAGGTGAAATCTCGTGTCATGGCGAATGCGTTTATGGAACTTGTCAAGGACTCGTCGAGGGTGTTTGTAATGGGCCACAAGTTTGCGGACTTAGATGCAGTGGGAGCGGCTGTTGGCGTGTGCTGTATAGCGCGCAATGCGCAGAAGCCGTATAAGATAGTAATAGAGCGTGAAAGGACTGATTCGGAACGGTTAATAAGTCGTCTTGAGCGAGAGGCGGAGTATAAAAACAGTTTCATTTCGCCTAAGGAGGCTATGCTCATAGCGGACGGACGTTCACTGTTAGTTGTGGTTGATACGAATAGGCCGGAGCAGGTGGAAAATTCAGATTTTCTGGAGTCTTGCAATAGGGTGGTGGTTATAGATCACCATAGGCGTGCAGCGACTTATATACAAAATGCGGATCTAACATTCCATGAGCCATTTGCATCGTCTGTGTGTGAGCTTATGTCTGAGATGTTGCAGGAACTTGTTGAGCCTTCGGATGTACTTCGTTGTGAGGCGGAGGCAGTGTTATCGGGCATAGTGCTTGATACGAAGAATTTCTCGATACGTACGGGTGAACGCACATTTGAAGCTGCAGCGTTTTTAGGTAGGGTAGGTGCAGATACGACAGAGGTAAAGAAGCTGCTGCAAAATGACATGGATAATACGGTGGCACGCTACAGTCTGCTACAGACAGCTCAGAGGTATAAGGATAGTATAGCTATAGCGGCAAAGAACGCAAAGACAGATAGGGTCGTGGTAGCGCAGGCGGCGGACGAGCTTCTGAACATATCAGGAGTGGAGACTTCTTTTGTGTTGGTGAGTGCTGACGGAGGTGTTAGCATATCTGCGAGAGCACTGGGTTCTATCAATGTACAGGTGATAATGGAGAAGTTAGGCGGTGGCGGCAATAAGAGTGCGGCGGCTGCGTATATGAGTGACACGGATTTGAGAGACGCAGTCAATAAGCTGTTTGCGGCGATAGACGAATATTTAGAAGAGTAGAGTAGAAAGGAAGATAGATATGAAGGTAATATTCAATGAGGATGTAAAGGGCAAGGGCAAGAAGGGCGAATTAAAAGAGGTGTCGGACGGTTATGCGAGAAACTTTTTGTTTCCGAAGAAATTGGCGGCAGAAGCGACACCTGATGCGATAAATGCGTTTAAGCATAGGGAAAAGGCTAAGGCGGCACAGCTGGTCAGAGAGAAAGCGGCGGCAAATGAGGCAGCGAAAGCTTTGGAGAGCATTGTAGTGCAGATAAAGGCGAAAGCGGGAGCGAACGGACGATTGTTCGGTGCGGTTACAAGTCAGGAGATCTCCGATGCTTTGAAGAAACAGCACGGTATGGAAATAGAGAAGAACAGGCTTGTACAGCAAGAGCCGATAAAGAGCTTTGGTAGCTTTGAAGTGAAGGCGAAGCTCGGCCATGAGGTAAGCGGCACGGTAAACGTGCTGGTAACGGAAGAAAAATAGAGTCAAAGGAGCGGCGACATGGAAGAACTGCTGGGTAGGCAGATACCACATTCTACACCAGCGGAGCAGGCGGTCATAGGCTCAATGCTGATAGATCCGCGTTGCATACCGCTAGTGATAAATATAATAAAGGCCGCTGACTTTTACACGGAGGCAAATGCGGAGATATTCGAGACTTTGTACTCGATGTTTTCGTTTGGGCGTGCAATAGACCCTGTAACGGTGTTAGATGAGATGAAGTCACGTGGAGTGTACCGTGAGGGCAGATCTCAGAGCTATTTGATGGAGCTGATGCAGGTAACACCGACGGCGGCGAACGTGGAGCAGTATGCGAATATAGTGCGAGATCGCTCACTGCTACGCAGTCTGGGTTCTGTCGGTGACGAGATAGGCACTTTGGCACGAGAGGGTGCAGGCGAAGCGGACGTTCTGTTGGAGTCGGCAGAGCGCAAGATATATGGGCTGAGAAAAGACAGGGATATTTCAGGGCTTGTCCCTGTGGGTCAGGTAGTGCATGAGGTGTATACTAAACTGACAGAGCTTGCTGAATCCGGCGGACAGATTCCGGGATTGTCAACAGGATTGAGCGTCATAGATAACAGCATATTGGGTATGGGCGCAGGTGACTTGATACTTATAGCGTCGAGACCGGGTATGGGTAAGACGAGTATAGCTTTGAACATGGCTTTGCATGTGGGTAAAACAGCTGGTAAGACGGTGGCGATTTTTTCTTTGGAAATGTCAAGAGAGCAGCTCGTGATGCGACTTTTATCGGGCGAGTCAATGGTAGACAGCAAGAAGTTGCAGACGGGTAAGCTCAGCACAGATGAGTGGCGCAGGATAAGTTCGGCAGCGGCGTCTTTGAGTGGCTTAGATATAAGAATAAGTGATAATCCAAGTTTAAGTGTGGCGGATATGAATTCACAGTGCAGACGTCTTGATAAATTGGGGCTTGTGGTCATAGACTATTTGCAGTTAATGCAGAGTGCGGGCGGCACCTCTAATGCAAGTGAAAATAGAACACAGGTGGTCAGTGACATAAGTCGAATGCTCAAGATAATGGCGAAGGAATTGCGAGTCCCCATACTGTGCTTGTCACAGTTTTCGAGAGCAAATGAAAAGCGTCCGGACAAGAGACCTATGTTGTCGGATTTACGTGAGTCGGGAGCTATAGAGCAGGATGCGGACGTGGTTATAGGTCTGTATCGAGAGGGTTATTATAATGAAGGTTGTGAGAATCCGAATGAAGCGGAGGCAATCCTTCTAAAGAACAGGCGCGGAAGTACGGGCACCTTAAAGCTCATGTGGTTGCCGGACTTTACAACATTTGCGCCAATGGAAGAGCGATATGAAGAATAGTGAAGGGCGTGTGGGCGACCTGCGATTCGATACAGGCTATGCTGATAGGCACGGCATGTTCGAAAATGTAAAATCTGTGATCTGTGCTTTGTCAGGCGGTGCCGACTCTGTATATTTACTGTACTATTTGCGTGAGCTGTGCATTTTGAGGGGTATAGAGTTAAGTGCCGCACACTATAACCACAAGTTACGTGGCGAGGAGTCAGAGCGTGATGAGAGTTTCGTACGTGAACTTTGTGAGAGTTTGGGCATAAGCCTCGACGTGGGCAGTGGAGATGTAAGTGTGTATGCGAGGGAACACTCCATGAGCACGGAGGAAGCGGCTCGCACATTGCGCTATGAGTTTTTGTACGGGGTAGCGAGCGGTCGCAATGCGGAATGTATAGCAACAGCGCATACGGCAAATGACAATGCAGAGACCTTGCTCTTTAATTTAGCGAGGGGCACGGGGCTTAAAGGAATGTGTGGCATACCACCTGTCAGGGGGGGATTAATACGCCCTGTTTTGGATAGGCTGAGAGATGAGATAGAGCACTATTTGCATGAGAAAAACATAGCGTATGTGGAGGACAGCAGTAATGCACAGACATATTATGCACGAAATAGGCTGAGGCATGAGGCGGTACCCGTATTGAATAGTGTAAACGAGGGATTTGTGAGAAATGCAAATCGTGCGAGTGCCTTGATGCGCCGTGACGAGGAGTATTTAGAAGGTCTGGCGGCGGACTTGGCTGAGAGAGAGAGCAACGAGCGAGGCTTGAGGGCAAGGGCGTTGACGGAAGCACATGCATCAGTGAGTACGAGAGTTATACGCAGGCTGTACGGCCGAGGTCTCACCGAGCGAAATGTGAGCGATGTGCTTCGTTTTTGTGAAGGTGGAGAACGAGCGGAACTCCATTTGCCGAGTTTGTGTTTAGTAAGGGAACAGGGCAGGCTTAGTGTCAAGGGGATGGAGCAAGATGGGAGTTTTGCTGATACGGAGGCTGTAATTGGTAAAAATGTGCGTATAGAGGGTACGGAATTTCACATTTTCACGGAAAAGTTGGATAAAGCCGATCAAATTAACAGTTCATTAAACACTTTTTTCTTTAATTATGAGAGTATCTGTGGTAAACTGAACATTACCCCTATGCGAGCCGGAGATAAGATACGTCTGGCAGGACGAGGGGTGACGAAGAAATTATCGGATTTATTCGGTGAACGCAAGCTAACGAGGGCAGAGAGAACTCGAACTTTTGTGTTACGGGATGAATGTGGAGTCGTGGCTGTACAGGGTTTCGGAGTAGCGGAGCGCTGCGTGTGCGTAGGCGGAAGTGCCGTATTGAAAATAGATATAACAGACAGGGGACAATAAGATGAATGATAGCATAGAAAAGGTGCTGATATCGCAGGAGACTATGGAAAAGTGCGTGAAGGAATTGGGCGCACGCATAACGGAGGACTATAAGGGTAAATCACCTGTGTTCGTAGGTGTTCTTAAAGGATGTTTCATGTTTATGGCTGATTTAGTTCGCAATGTGGACTTAAATTGCTCTGTGGACTTTATGGCGGTGTCGTCATACGGTAGAGGCACAACATCTACAGGTGCTGTAGAGATAACACAGGATTTAAAGCGCAATATAGAAGGAGAGCATGTCATTATAGTAGAAGACATACTTGATAGTGGCATAACCTTGGGTTACTTGTTAAAGTACTTTGAGGGCAGAAAGCCTGCATCGGTTGAGATAGTGACACTACTTGATAAGCCGGGGCGCAGGGCAAATGATGTAAGTGCTAAATACGTGGGTTTTAGCGTGCCTGATGAATTTGTGGTAGGTTACGGGCTTGATTATGCGGAGCAGTATAGGAACTTACCCTACATAGGTGTGCTAAAGCGCAGTGTATATGAGACATAATATTATTTAATGAAGGGGAGTGGTAGCCTTTGAACAATAAAAACAGCAAGCCCACAAAAAATAACAGGGCAAGGGATATAGGCTTTTATGCTTTGATAATGGTAATACTTCTTGCAACGGTGTTCACTATGACGGCGGATGACGTGGTAGAGGGCTATGTGTATTCGGATATAGTTGATCTGTTCCACGAGGAAAAAGTCAAGAGCTTCTATATAGAGGGCGCAGAGCTTGTAATGACCTTGCATGAAAAGGATGAGCTTGGTGAAGACGAACTTGTAACCTACTCTATATATGACCTCTACTGGTTCAGAGAAGATCTGAATGCCTTGGTGCTGGAGCAGTACGAGGCGGGAATAATAGAGAGTTACGATCTGAAAGAGGGATGGAGAGCGCCGTGGTGGCTTAGCTTCATACCGTATTTAATAGTGATAGTGCTTTTCGGCGCCTTGTGGTACTTCATGATAAACAGGTCGGGTTCGGGCGGTGGAGCGCCGGGTGTTGGCAAGTTCGGTAAGGCGAGAACACGCATAGCCGGCGACGAGTTGAAGAAGGTAACTTTCCGTGACGTTGCAGGTTGCGATGAGGAGAAGGCGGAACTACAGGAAGTGGTCTCGTTTTTGAAAAATCCTCAGTCATATACTGAAATGGGCGCACGTATACCCAAGGGTGTTCTGCTAGTAGGACCTCCGGGTACGGGTAAGACACTCATAGCGAGGGCGGTTGCCGGTGAGGCAGGCGTACAGTTTTTGACTATATCCGGCTCGGACTTTGTTGAGCTTTATGTCGGTGTCGGTGCGTCACGAGTACGTGATTTATTCGAGCAGGCAAAGAAGGTGGCACCTGCTATCGTATTCATAGATGAGATAGACGCAGTGGGACGCCAGAGAGGCTCTGGTTTGGGCGGCGGCCACGATGAGCGTGAGCAGACACTAAACCAGTTACTTGTTGAGATGGATGGCTTTACGAATAATGAAGGTGTCATTGTAATAGCTGCAACAAACAGGGCGGATATATTGGATAATGCACTCTTGAGGCCGGGACGTTTTGACAGGCGAGTTTATGTAGGGCTACCGGATATAAGGGGAAGGGAAGCGATACTGAAAGTTCATGCGAGGGGTAAGCCCTTGGGTGACGATGTTGACCTAAATTCCGTGGCGAGGGGCACACCGGGCTTTTCGGGAGCAGATTTGGAGAACTTGTTAAACGAGGCTGCGTTGATGGCGGTTTCTAACGGTAAGCGCTTTATAATGGCTGCAGAAGTCGAAGAGGCAATCAGAAAAATTCAGATGGGTCCTGAGAAAAAGAGCAAGATAATGAGTGAGAAGGCACGGAAGTTAACGGCTTATCACGAGGCTGGGCACGCCGTGGCAGGTAAGTTCTTAAAGAACACGGACCCCGTGCACTATATCACTATAGTTCCGAGAGGTGAGTCGGGCGGCGCTACCTACTATAGGCCGAAAGAGGACTTAGAGGACTACAACTCTTATAGCGAGCTTTATGAGCGTATAATAGTGAGCATGGGCGGTAGAGTTGCGGAACGTTTGTTCTTGGACGATATTTCGACAGGCGCGGCAGGCGACATACAGTATGCGAGCAAGATAGCGAGAGCTATGGTAACTAAGTACGGTATGAGTGAGAAGATAGGACCAATTAGCTACGACAGCTCGGGCGACAGTATTTTTATAGGCAGAGATTTCGGTACGACTAAGAGTTACTCTGAGGATACGGCGGCGATGATAGATGAGGAGGTCAAGCGCATATTCGATGAGGCGAATGTGAAGTGTGAGAGCATATTGCGTGAGCAGTCCGAGGTCATGCACGGTGTTGCAACCTATCTACTGCAAAATGAGAGCATGGAAGGCGAGGTCTTCAATCACTACTGTGAGACGGGCGAGTTTATAACAGTGGAGAAAGCTCGAACAGAGACAGAAGGCGAAGAGCAAGACAAAGATGAAGTGCAGGAATTGACAGAGACAGTTGTAGAGCCGGAAGTTGTGGCAACTGAGATTGAAGTAGCTACAGACAAGGAAGAAAAATAGACAAATGAATTAGCGGCTTGTCGGACGATAAGACTTCGACAAGCCCTTTTTATGAAAAGTTGAAAGGAAAGATAAAGGGTGAAATTAGGTATAGTGGGACTGCCGAATGTGGGCAAGTCGACCTTGTTTAATGCGATAACAAATGCGGGAGCAGAGAGTGCGAACTATCCGTTTTGCACTATAGAGCCTAATGTAGGTGTGGTTACGGTGCCGGATGAGCGACTTGATTATTTGGCGAAGATGTACGAGCCTAAAAAGTATAGTCCTGCGGTAATAGAGTTTGTGGACATAGCCGGCCTTGTAAAGGGCGCCTCTAAGGGTGAGGGCTTAGGTAATAAGTTTTTGTCTAATATACGTATGACGGATGCTATAGTGCATGTTGTGCGTTGTTTTGATGATGAGAATGTCGTGCACGTGGAGGGCGGCGCAGATCCTGTACGTGATATAGAGATAATAGATTTAGAGCTCATAATGTCGGACATGGAGATGGTGGAGCGTCGTATAGACAGAGCGAAAAAAGCATCGAAGGGCGATAAGAAGTATCTGCGTGAGATAGAGGTGCTCGAAGCGTTGAAGGAGCACTTAAATGATGGTAAGAGCGCGCGCAGTTATGATGGCACGGAGGAAGAACTTGCTATAATATCCGAGAGTGAGCTCCTGTCGTTAAAGAAAATAATATATGCTGCGAATATGGACGAAGAGGGCTTTTTAAATTACGGCGAGAACGAGTATTTCAAAAAGGTGCAGGAAGTAGCGACTAAAGAGGACGCACTAGTGTTGCCTATAAGTGCGAAAGTGGAGCAGGAGATAGCTGAGCTTGAGGACGAGGACAAGGCTATGTTCATGGAGGAACTTGGCATGACACAGTCGGGGCTGGAGCGCCTAATTAAGTGCTCGTATGAGCTTTTGGGACTAATTTCATATTTGACAGCCGGCCCTGAAGAAGTGCGTGCTTGGACGATAACAAAGGGTACAAAGGCGCCACAGGCGGCGGGCAAGATACACTCGGACTTTGAACGTGGATTTATTCGTGCAGAGATAGTGGCACTTTCTGATTTGTCGGACTGTGGCAGTATGCAAACAGCAAAAGAACGTGGCCTGGTGCGTTCCGAGGGTAAGGAATATGTCATGAAGGACGGGGACGTAACTCTGTTTAGGTTCAATGTATAAAATGTAGAAAAAAGTGGAACTGTTTGCTTGACATGTATAATAGCATCTGATAAAATGCACAATATAGAAGTGGAATATTAGTAAAGGCGATGAAGGAAAAGGCTGCAGGTGTCGAGGTACAGAGAGGGTGGTTTAGGCTGAGAGCCACTCCGTGAGACTAATGTAAGCTACCGTTTCCGGAGCTGATAGGCTGAAAGTGAAGTAAGCTTATCCGTGGGCGCACGTTACGCGCGTACTGAGTTAAAATCAGGGTGGAACCGTGTATTATTTTTACACCCCTGTACCGAGAACGGTACAGGGGTGTTTTATATTTTTTGGAGGTAATAAAATGGACGAGAAAATGTATACGTTTGAAAACGAGGCTTACCGCAAGACGTATTGGCATACTTGCGCTCATGCATTGGCGCAGGCGGTAAAGCGTCTTTATCCGGATGCGAAGTTTGCCATAGGTCCTGCGATAGATAACGGCTTTTACTATGACATAGATTGCGAGACTGTGTTTACGCCAGAGCATTTGGAGAAGATAGAGGCGGAGATGCGTAAGATATTCAAGGAAAAGCTAAAGTTAGAGTATTTTGTGTTGGAGAGAGCGGAAGCTTTGGAGTTTATGAAGGACGAGCCTTACAAAGTAGAGCTCATAAACGAGTTGCCGGCTGACGCAGAAATCAGTTTTTATAAGCAGGGCGACTTCACGGACATGTGTGCAGGACCGCATCTTGACTCTACGGGCAGGATAAAGGGTAATGCTTTGAAGCTCACGAGTTGTACGGGTGCGTATTGGCGTGGCGACTCAGAGCGTAAAATGTTACAGCGCATATACGGTGTGGCGTTCCCGAAGAAAGAGGAGCTTGACACTTATCTGGAGCAGATAGAGGAAGCGAAGAAGCGCGACCACAGAAAGTTAGGCCGTGAGCTAGGCCTTTATACCATCATGGAAGAGGGTCCGGGATTCCCCTTCTTCTTCCCTAAGGGCATGGAACTGAAAAATGCACTGCTAAATTATTGGCGTGAGGTGCATAAGCGTTATGGTTACGTAGAGATAGCGACACCGGTAATACTAAACAGTTCCTTGTGGAAACGTAGCGGTCACTGGGACTACTATAGGCAAAACATGTATGTGACGCAGATAGATGAGGAAGATTTTGCCATTAAGCCCATGAACTGTCCCGGCGGAATGCTAGCATATAAGGCAGAGCCAAGGTCATATCGAGATCTACCCTTGCGAATGGGTGAGTTGGGTCTCGTTCACCGTCATGAGCTATCGGGAGCATTGCATGGTCTAATGAGAGTGCGCTGCTTTACGCAGGACGATGCTCATATCTTTATGACGCGTGAGCAGATGAAGGAAGAGATAAAAAATACAGTCAAGCTGTTTGACGAGGTGTATACTTCGTTCGGATTGACATATAAGATTGAGTTATCGACCATGCCGGACGAGCATATAGGCGATGTTGCGGATTGGGACTTTGCGACGGAGACTTTGAAGCTTGCTATAGAGGAAATGGACAAAGAATATAAGCTAAATGAGGGCGATGGCGCATTTTACGGGCCTAAGCTTGACTTCCACTTAGCTGACTCTTTGGGACGTACATGGCAGTGTGGCACAATACAGCTTGACTTCCAGTTGCCTGAGCGTTTCGAGTTAGAGTATACGGGTTCGGACGGTGAGAAGCATAGGCCGGTAATGATACACAGGGTGGTGCTTGGCTCAATTGAGCGTTTTATCGGAGTTATAACGGAACATTTTGCGGGAGCATTTCCGACGTGGCTTACACCTGTACAAGTAAAAGTGATGCCCATAACGGATAGATCGGCGGATTATGCACAGGATATAGAAAATAGGCTAAAAGAAATGGGCATTCGAACGGAAATTGATTTAAGAAATGAAAAAATCGGTTATAAGATAAGAGAGGCACAGAGTTTGAAGATCCCATATATGCTGGTCGTGGGCGACAAGGAGAAAGAAGCTGGCACGGTAGCTGTGCGCACACGCTTTGGCGGTGACGTGGGTGTAATGAGCTTTGATGAATTTTTTGCGAAGCTGACAGACGAGATAGAAAGACGTGACTTAAATACAATAGACAGGAGAGACTGATGTATGAAGAGAGCGATATCGCTCATTATTATGGCGGCGTTTATTTTGGTGTTAGCTGCGTGTACGAGTGAGGAAGCCGGCCCAGAGGTTGCAAACTCGCCGACGGATATGAGCACACCACGCCCAACAGAACAGGGCGAAAAGCAACCGGTGTCGGAACTCAGTATATGCGGCATACCGGTGGTTGAGGGCGAATATGCCACAGGTTTGGGCTATGCGGGCGCAAGGTATGAAAACGGAGTCCTGACACTTGACTCGGTCGAGATGAAAGCTGATGCAGGTGACTTAGCTTGTGTTGAATATGTCGGTGATCTGGAGATCGTGCTTGTCGGCGAAAGCAGTATGACTGTGAGCAATGATGCGAGTGCCGTCATCAGTGCGAAGACCGACGAGGGTGACAAGCGTTCAAGCTTAACTATAAGCGGCGATGGAAGTCTAAAGCTTAATGCTGAGGCTGAGGGTGTTATGGGCATTGAGTGCGAGGGCGGAATAAGTATAAAGGGCGGCGATGTTGAAATCGATGTTAGCGGAGCGGCAGTCAGTGATACTGAGCAGTTGGTGTATACGGAGGGCTACGGTTTACTGGACACCGATGACGCTGGAAAAATGGAAATAGGAAAGTTGCCATAATTTTAATTGCATATGAAAGCACGCCTCTTCGTATATTAGGTACGAAGGGGCGTGAATGTTTTGGAAAAGAAGAAAAAGAGGATATTGGCAGTAGCGATAATATTTACCTTAAACATATTACTAATATCTTTGGCACAGTCAGCAGAGGCGGTATCGTATAAAAAAGGCTCTTCGGGCGAAACGGTAAAAGAGATACAGACGGTACTGCGAGACTGGGGAATTTATACGGGCAGTATAGACGGAATATACGGAAGTGCAACAGAGAATGCGGTAAAGAAGTTCCAAGGCCAGAATGGTCTTACGGCCGACGGCGTAGTGGGAACACAGACTTTAGAGGCCATGGGAATAGATGCAAGTGGGACAAGTGGCGGCAGTGGATCGAATGATGAGTATTTGCTGGCTCGATTAATATCTGCTGAGGCACGTGGCGAGCCGTATTTGGGACAAGTAGCGGTAGGAGCGGTCGTACTGTCAAGAGTGAGCCACCCATCTTTTCCGAATAGTATATCGGGCGTAATATATCAGCCGGGAGCGTTTACGTGTATGGTGGACGGGCAGTGGGACGAGCCGGTATCGGACAGTGCGTATAAGGCGGCGAGGGAGGCAATGGCGGGTTCGGACCCGACGGGTGGCGCTATATATTATTTTAATCCCTCAACAGCGACGAGCTCGTGGATATGGTCGAGGCCTCTGATAATAGAGATAGGTAAGCACAGGTTCTGTTCATAGAACTGCAGTGCACCCACAAAGACCGAGGCGAAGCCACTCTAAAAGTTTTAATCAACTTTTTTCAAAAAGTTGCAGGGAGCAGGGACGGCGTCCCTGCTCCCCGTTAGTAGACGGCGAAATCCCCACGGGGCTTGGGGCAAAGCCCCAACTTAAAAATAAACAACAAAAAACCATTTTTTCGCAGAAAAATGGTTTCTGAACGGTCAAGAACGTTCCACACAAGATGAATTATGTAAAGGCGTACTTGCCAAAAGTGCTGTGGTGTAATATAATAGAAAGACTTAGATTACATGGAGGCATTGGATGGATTATTGCATGGAGTGCGGGGCGTATGTACCGAAGGGCGAAGATGAGTGTATAGCTTGCGGCAAGCCTTTGGGTGCGACGCGCAGGGCAACGGCTGTAGGCGGTGGATCGGGAGCGGCGACTGCGACGGCAACGGCATCGGACACACAGAGCATACCAAATCCCACATCGGGTGAATATAGAAGTGGTCCTAAAAAGGACGAAGATGACGGCGGTATGCGTAGCTCGTCGGGCAAGTATAGTGCCGGTGAGTATTGGAAAAAGTATAATACAACGAGTGGTGATACTAAAAAAAAAGATGATAAGAGCTTCCACGGCTATGGAAAAGAGGGCGAGTGGCAAGGTAAATATGAGCAGGGTGTAGAGGAAACGAGTGCAGAACTGAGGAGTATGGGCATTTTGTGTTATTTGGGACCTTTGTTGTTGGTGCCTTTGCTATTGAGGCCGAACTCTAAGTTTATAAAATTTCACTGCAATCAGGGACTGTTACTTGTAATTTTCTGTGTTTTGGTGAATATTAGTTTCAGTATACCAATAGTTGGTTGGATAGCTGGCGTGATGGGTGTGATGAGTGCGATCGGCTCATTTTTTAAGGGCATAGCGAACGTAAAGGCTGGCAAAAGCAAGAGGTTACCCTTGTTTGGAGAATTTGATATAATAAAATAAGATGATATGGGGTTGAAGTAATGAAGCTGATAAGATGCAGAAAAGACGGCAGAGAATTTGCGGCAGTAAGTGACGGCAAGCTTTGCTATGAGGCAGCAGCGGACATGTATGGCATAATAGAGAAGCTGAAGAAGGTCAGTGTAGAGTCTTTGATGGTGGGCGAGAGTTTTGATATAACTGAGGCGGAGTTACTGGCACCCATGGCGGTGGCAAAAGAGGATATAATGTGTCTGGGTCTGAACTACAGGGCGCATATAGCAGAGGCGGAGCAATCGAAAGCTCTGGCGTCAACGGTCGAGGATACGGGCAAGGCGGTGTACTTTGGCAAGCGTGCAGCTTACATAGTTGGACACGGTGAGCCTGTTGAGGGGCATTTTGATATGACGAACGCACTTGACTATGAAGTGGAGCTTGCTGTGGTTTTGGGCAAGGATGCGTATAAAGTCAGTAAGGAAGATGCGTTTGACTACGTGTTGGGCTACAGTGTGTTCAATGACTATTCAGCAAGAGATTTACAAAAGGCACATAAACAGTTCTACTTCGGCAAGAGTTTGGATGGGTACACAGCGATGGGGCCGTGGATAGTGACGGTGGACGAGCTTGGGGAGGCGTCAGATCTGGGAATAAGGTGTTATGTAAACGGAGAGATACGTCAAGATGGGAATACCGGAGACATGATATATGGCATAGCTCATGCAATAAGTGAGTTGTCACAAGGGTTGACATTGAAGGCGGGCACGATAATAGCAACAGGAACGCCGGATGGAGTAGGGATGGGATTTAACCCTCCGAAGTACTTAAAGCCTGGGGATTTGGTAAGGTGTGAGATAGATAAAGTGGGCGTATTGGAGAATAATATCAAATAAAATACAAAAAAGTAAAAATAGTGCTTGACAATGCGGGGGGCAGGTGTTA
>CAYIYZ010000005.1:0-164113 GCA_964367935.1 uncultured Oscillospiraceae bacterium | reverse complement strand
AAGATACTTTCGTAGTATCTGGCATTTATGAAGTTGACCCAGCACTTGCAGTATCGCAGGTTATTACCTCTAGGGAATATGCAATGAAGGTTGCCCCTGTTTGGGTTGGTGATGATGTTTTTCCTTATATAGAAAAGATGCGTGATGATATGTCATACAATGCTGGTATGGTTATGGTGAATTTTGACTTCCCTACCAGTTTTGATATTGAGGGTCAAATGAGCGCACTAAACACACGAATGAGTTTTGATATGTCCTTAGTTGATGATGGTGTCAACTGGGCATATATGACATCAGATATTGATGCTACATCATTGGCTTTAGTCGCAGTACTTACCACGATTATCATAAGTTCAGGCTATCTTATTATCTATAATATCTTTTTAATCTCTGTATCAAACGATGTGAAGTTTTACGGCTTGCTAAAGACAATCGGCACAACATCAAGACAACTTAAAAGAATAGTACGGCTGCAAGCCTTAATTTTATCGGCGATAGGCATACCGCTGGGCTTAGCCATGGGTTACTTTGTTGGTGCGAGCCTTATGCCTGCCGTTATGGGAATGAGTACATTTGATTATTATATTGTTAGTGTAAATCCGATGATTTTAGTTTTTGCTACTGTATTTTCACTGATAACAGTGCAAATTTCCTGCAATAAGCCATGTAAATTTGTAGCGAAGCTCTCGCCTATAGAAGCAGTTAGGCATACAAATGTTGATAAAAAAGCTGAAGATATACGAAAAGCAAAAAAGGTTACACCCCTCTCCATGGCACTTGCAAGCGTTAAGCGGAATAAACTTAAAACCGCCCTTGTAATCATCTCTATTTCCCTGTCTGCGCTTATTTTTAATATTACCTATACCTTTGTTAATGGTCTTGATATGGATGCGTATTTAAGTAGATTTGTGGTAAGTGATTTTGTGGTATCAGATGCATCGCTATTAAATCTTGGAGCTAACAGCGGCTTAGATAGTGTTACAGATGAATTTATAGAGGAAGTGTCTGCTCTTGAGGGAGTGAACAAAATCGGAAAAGTCTATACTTGGGCTGGTTCCCATATTTTGACGGATACTGCTAAAGAGCGTGTAGAATCATCGGTAGAAAAATATTATGATAGCAACACTATGTACATAGAATCATCTATGGATATGCTCCATGAAGATAGCGAAATCTATTCCTTTATTTACGGTGTTTCCGAAAGTCTAATGGATAAGATTGCAACTGATAGTAATGATATTATAGGAAAAGATTATTTAACTGAGGAACAAATTGAGCTTTTTAAAACAGGGGAATATGTTCTGACCACAGGATATTATGGAGTTTCTCGTCCAGATGAACTTTATTATGATGTGGGAGAAAAAGTTGTAATTGACTTTGGTAATGGAAAAACAAAGGAGTATGAAGTGCTTGATGCTGGTGCTTTGCCTTATTCACTTGATAAGCGTTACAGTATAATCTTAGATGTATATTTTATTCTGCCTGAAAGCGAGTTTGTTGAGCATTTGCCTGATAGAAACCCGATGAATATGACACTATGGGCAGATGAAGAAGCTATTCCACAAATTGAGCAGTTTATATCAGACTATACAAATAACATCAACCCACTGCTTGACTATGAAAGCAAGGCTTTATACATGGAGGAGTTTGATGACCTAAAAAACACCTATTTAGTGACAGGGTATACCCTGAGCTTTATTTTAGGATTTATAGGCATCATAAACTTTATAAATACTATGATAACCTCGGTGTCATCAAGGAAGATAGAGCTTGCCATGCTTCAAAGTTTTGGCATGACAGGTGGGCAACTGAAAAAGATGCTTATAAGCGAGGGGCTGTTTTATGGGGTTTCTGTAATAGCTTTTTTAGCCACAATAGGCTCGCTTATATGCTACTATACAGTGGATATGTTAAGTGTTTCTATGATAGCATCAAGCTACAATTTTGAGATTTTACCAATTATTATTATTTCGGTACTACTGGTGCTCATATCTACGACAACTCCACTAATTATCTATAGTAGTGTAAAACGCAAATCTATTGTTGAACGGCTTCGTGAGGTAGGGTAAATTTTTTGTTAGTGTCTTTTGAGATATATTAGTAAATACCATTTTTATCCGCACATTTTCAGTCGCTTTAAAACCATCAATTAACAGTGATATTTACTAGATATCACTAAGATTTTCTCCGTGTGTAAATGGCGCTATGGCAACACTACTCATGTGCTACAAGGCAGAGAAAAAGTGAGTAAATATACTAAGAGACTTGCGATGTTACATCGCAAGTCTTTGTGCGTCACCCTAAAGGTATGCAGGAGTCAAACCCACACCGCCTGAGAGTGCCCTTTTTCGGTACTTTTTGCTCCTCACGCCTCGCCTTGCGATAGCAAGGCTTCGTTTCCCACATACCTTAGTTGTAAGTTAGAAAAATGAGTAAAAATTTTGTATAAAATGATAATAATTACGAGGTTGACACAGACGGTTAGTATATGCTAACATATTCAAGTTAGTTGATACTTACAACAATTGTGAAAGGGTGATAATATGCAGTATACTCACTTTGAAAGAGCTAATATTGATGTATCTAAGATATGTTTTGGTGCACAGAGATTTGAGAGACCTCAAGAACATCAGGAATATGTTGAACTTATACTATATGCATTTGAAAAGGGAATTAACTTTTTTGATACAGCTGAATTATATTGTGAGGATCAATCAGAAATAATTCTTGGCAAGGCGGTCAAGGAGATGAAAAAAAGCGGGAAACCATTTTATATTTCTTCGAAGTGCTTAGATGCCGATCACGACACATTTCGAGCTAATCTCGAGCGGACTTTGAAGCGATTAAACATGGAATACCTTGACTTTTATACTCCTTTATGGGGTGTGAAGAGTTTTTTGGATTGGACTGAAGCAAAACGATTTGGAGCTTTAGATGAGATACTCAAGGCGCAAGAAGAAGGTCTAATTAACCATGTTTCGATAACGACGCATATGGAAAATGATGACCTTGAAAAAGTTGTCGAAGATTATCCGTTTGCAGTTAATATCATTGGGTATAACGTAATAAATTCACGTTCACGTAGTGGAGGGATTGAAGCTTCGCATAAAAGCGGTGTTACTAATATAGCGATGAATCCTTTGGGTACCGGTATAGTGGTAAAATATCCGGAAATTTTTGATGCGATGCGTATTAGGGAAGGTCAAAGTTTGGTGTCAGCGGCCTATGATTTTGTGTTGTCTTCGGAGTATGTTGATTGCATAGTCGGTGGATTTAGCTCTAAGGAACATGTTGATGACGCGGTATCGGCTTTGGCTAATCACGTACCCTATACAGAGGAGGAAAAGGTAAAAGTCCAAAAAGCTTTGCAAGAGAGAATAATGACTATTCCTTTGGAGGAACGTTATAAGATTGCTATGGATATGTGCACGAAGATGTATATACTCCGTGATGAGGTGGCGCAGTTTATGAATGTCTATCCGATGAGAATATGGAGGTAATATCATGAAGAAAGATTTTCCGCAAGATTATCTAGAGAAGTTATATGCCGGAATTTTAGGAAAGGTTATAGGTGTATATCTCGGTCATCCAACTGAGGGGATGAACTTTCGTGATATTTTGGATAAGTATGGCGAGGTCTGGTACTATCTGCAAGAGCGTGATGTGTGCGAGCCTGATGATGATATAACAGGGACTTACTTATTCCCCAGAGCAGTGGAGGACTATCCCTTTAGCCTTGATACTTTGAGTGAGAATATCGCAAAAGTTTGGCTTAACGGTTTTGTAGAGCATGAGTCGGCGGTAGCGTGGTCGGGTAAGGGTATATCAACCGAGCATACAGCATATTTGAACCTTAAAGATGGAATAATGCCACCGATGAGCGGAAGTATAGATGTAAACGGCCCTATAGTGGCGCAGCAAGTAGGCGGACAAATTTTCATGGACTTGTGGGGAATGTTAGCACCCAATGATCCGGATTTAGCTGTGCAACTTGTGACAAAGGCTGTTACAGTTTCTCATGATGGAGAAGCGCTTTTCGGTGCTCAGGTTTTGGCGGCAATTACAGCTATGGCCTTTGGCGAAAAAGATATGCGCAAGAATGTAACTGAGGCTCTGAATTACATACCTAAGGATAGCAATATCTATAAGATCAACAGTGAGCTACTGAAAATTCACGCAAAGGAGCCGGATTATCAGGAGGCGTATAAGTTCATAGAGGAAAATCATTCGTATGCACACTATCGTGGCAAATGCCCGATGGAGCCAAATCATGCTATCGTAATCTTAGCATTACTATATGGTGAGGGAAATTTTGCAAGGTCAATGATGATAGTTGATACTTGTGGTTTGGATACGGACGGTAATTCAGCAAATGTAGCGGTAATAGTTGGTGTAGCAAATGGAGTAGCAGAGATAAACTCTGAAGCTGACTATATTTTGCCTATGCGCGGCTTAGTCTATGTGCCGTATTCAGAGGGCGGGGAAGCAATTACCGATTGCGAGAATTTGACATATCGAGCTTACAATATGGCTCGAAAAATTCACGGATTCCCCGAACTACCGCGAAAGAAACGATTTACCTTCTCTCTGCCATACTCTTTGCACGGCTTTGAGTTAGTTAAAACGAACTTGAATTGCCCGCATGTCAACTTTACAGATACTTCGAAGCGAACATTATCAGAGATCAATGGCTTAGAGATAGACTTTAGGATGATGACAAAAAATCGTCCTGTTCAAGCGGAAACCTTGACATTGGAGCGATACGATAAACGAGATCTCCCATGGTATAAGCTTACAGCCAGCCCGACTTTGTACAGTGGACAAGTGATAGAGATGGAAGTGAGTGCTGATTGCTCGGACTTGGAAGCTGCTTTGTATGTTGGAATGAATGCGGAAAAAGAGAGCTATATTATTCATCAGTCAGAATATACGCCTATTGAAGCGGGGAAAAACACGATCACTTTTGAAGTCCCACCATCTGACGGCCGCACAATAGGCAAGATGGGTTTTATCATTAGAAGTGCAAAGTCTCAAACTGTGTCAAAGGGCAAGGTTACTGTACATTCAATAGATTGGAGCGGACGGGCTAAGCACAGTCTAATCCCTCAAGATCCGGCAATAGCTAAAGAAGGCTGGTGGAATGTGGCTTGGGTGGGCAACAAGAACTTGACTGATAATCTCAGAATATGGTTAAAACAACTCCGTCTTGCCGCACATAAAGAAATAGCGATACTTAGCCAGGGCACTCATGATTTTGTTGACTATACAGCTGAAGCTACCATAATGCCACATACGTTTAAAAGGGGAGGTATAGGTGTAAGGTGTAGAGGTATTAATCGGTATTTGGCCTTGTTACTGACATCAGAACAGAAGTTACAGCTTGTAGCTAAACAAGACTTTGATGAGGTAGTGCTAGCTGAGACTGACTGCGGTTTCGTGTTTGATGAAAAGCTTTTGAATTTCAAGGTAAGGGTAGAAGGCGACAATATTAGCGGTGAAGTAGAGGGCGTGAAACTCAGCGCAACGAACCCATTTCCATTGCTCGGCAAAGGTGGTGCTTGTCTCTTGGTAGATGACGGAGGTATCATGGCAACCAAGTATGAGATATATTAAGTATTGAAAAGGAAAAAGGAGAAAGAGAAAATGAAGAAAAAGTTAATGACGATTACGACAGTGCTAGCGTTAGTGGCAGCACTAAGTGCCTGCAGTAGTGGCGAAGAAGCTACGACAGCACCGCCTGCAGAAGAAACCACAGCAGCGGTAGAATCAGAAACACCGGCACCGGCAGAGACAGAAGCAGCTACCGAAGGTGTAACATTTGTTGACGCACGTGGCCTAGAGATAAATATGGATGATTACGCTGATAGTTTTGTGCTCTTTCCGAAAGAAGTAGAAGCAATGTTCTCGATAACGCAAGACTTAGAGAGATATAAGGGCATCAACGGTGCGTCTAAGGACAGACTGCAAGACACGGTTTTGCCGAACTACTATCCCGGTCTTTCGGAAATTAATGGCGACTTAGCATCTGAGAGTGGTGGATTTATACCTAATGTGGAAGAGGTACTCAGTGTAAATCCCGATGTTGTGTTCCAGTGGAGCTCAACAGGTGAAGAGTCGTGGAAACCTCTTGAGGACTTGGGTATCCCGGTGGTCACTGTAGGCTGGGGTGACTGGAGCGATGACCTTGCACGTTACAACCTGTACGGTTCAGTTTTGGGCGAGTCTGAAAGAATGGAAGAGCTGATGGCAAACCAGGAAGCTGCGAGTGCATTTATCAGTGAGACTGTGGTAGGCGCAGAAGAGAGGCAAAACCACATCTACTTAGAAACTTATAACGGTAATGAGCTGGGAATATGGGGCGATGAACTTCCGCATACATATATACATGGACTTGATAACGCAGCATATACAATTGGCAATATTGAGGAATCCGGCGCTCAAATTAACCTTGAGACACTTCTCAGCTGGAATCCTGATGTTATTATCATTAACTCATGGTTCGCTGAGGAGGGCGTAATGACTCCTGAGCTGCTAATGAATGATGAGAAGTTGCAGAGCATAGATGCAATAAAGAATAAGCGAGTGTACGTTGCGCCCAGCGTTTCACCTTTGGATAATGCTAATCTTATCTGGTATTTCCATGCAATGGTCGGATATCCTGAGCTGTTTGCAGATACCGATGTTCGTCAGATAATCAGAGATGACCATAAGTTCCTTTATAACATTGACATAACAGATGAAGATATTGATGCTATTTTGAATCTTGAGTTCAATCAAAATAGTGCAAACTTCGATATGTTCATGAGCTAATATTGGAGTAAAAGTAAGAATATGACCAATAAGAAGTTTGCCGTTTTTCTAAGTATCTCGTTACTGACTTTGTTTGTGTTAGCGGTAATAGGTGTGTCATGGGGGCGCTATCAGATAAGTCTGACAGACTTGTTCTATGGCTTAACGAATCCGAGTACACTAAGTGACCCTGCGATAGAAATTGTATTGTGGGATGTACGAATACCTAGAGTGATTATGGCGATGTTAGTAGGAGCGGGACTGTCGGTGGCAGGCGCATCCTTACAGGCTGTATTCGGTAATCCTTTGGTAAGTGAACATATTCTGGGGGTATCCTCCGGGGCGGGCTTCGGCGCCGCCCTGGGGATCATCTACTTTGGGGTAACTGTCGCTATCCAAGCTACAGCAGTTGTTTTTGGGCTGTTGGCTATGCTTCTTGCATATGGTTTATCGAGAAAACACGGACAAGTTAATACGCTTATGTTAATCCTCGGCGGAGTGATAATAAGCTCACTTTTTTCGTCAGGGATATCGATTTTACAATATTTTGCAGACCCTGATCAGGAGTTGCCGACAATAGTGTTTTGGCTCATGGGTGGACTCACTTCAGTTATACCCGAAACACTGTTGAGAGCAGGTATAATAATTGCTGTGTGCATAGCGGTTTTGATTGCAGTACGCTGGCACTTAAATATTATTTCACTGGATGAGGAGCAGGCAACATCCTTGGGAATAAATGTAAAATTATTTAGAATGTTAGTCATTCTCTTGGCGACAATAATAACTGCGGTGTCGGTGGCTGTTTGCGGTATGATATCTTTTGTGGGTATTATTGTACCGCACTTTTCACGTATGTTGGTGGGTAACGATAATAAGTATGTTATTCCTGCTACAGCGATTTGTGGGGCGATCTTCCTTTTGTTCGTAGATAGCTTGGCTCGAAATATATCTGCTTCGGAAATTCCCTTATCGATTTTGACATCTGTAATAGGAGCGCCTGTGTTTGCCTATATGTTAAGAAAGACGGGAGGGGTTTTCAGTGATTAGTATAAAGGGCTTGAGTTTCAACTATAAAGGGGAGAAGACCCTTTTCACGAATGTAGAGTTTGAGTTGGAACAGGGTAGCACTTTGGCAATATTGGGGCCCAATGGAGCGGGCAAAACAACATTCATAAAGTGCATCATGGGATTTCTTAGTGCAACACATGGAAATGTATTAATAGATGGTCGGGAATTACATGGTAAAGAGTTTTGGAAGGTAGTAGGCTATGTACCGCAGGCACGTCAGAGTGCTTTTGGTTTTAATGTGTTGGAGATGGTGGCGATGGGCTTATCTGCGAGTATAGGAATAGGTCATAAGCCAAAGGAAAAGCATTATCAAAAGGCACGTTTATTGTTACAAGAATTAGGCTTAGAGCATTTAGAAGCACGCTCATGTAACAAGTTGAGCGGCGGACAGTTACAGATGGTACTCATAGCACGAGCGCTGATAAAGGAACCTCAGATCTTAATCATGGATGAACCTGAGTCTCATTTAGATTTAAAAAATCAAATGAAAATTTTGGACATCATATCAGATTTAAATCTCAACAAGAATATCACGGTAATTATAAACACGCATTTTCCACAGCATGCTTTAAAAATCTCGGAAAACACTCTTATTATTTCACCCAAAGGACATCAATTTGACAAGACAGGGGACTTACTTACAGTACAAAATATTAGGAAGTACTTTGAAATCGAGTGTCAAATGGTTGATTTACCAAATGACGATAAAAACTATAGAGTTATCGTACCGACGGGAATAGAAACAGCCTAATTGATAGTAGAAGCAGGGGGAGTGAAAATGAGCAAAGCTAAGCCGAATGTAGTATTCATTTTAGCAGATGATTTAGGTTTCGGTGACATAGGAGCATATAACAATGAGTCTAAAATAAATACACCATTTCTTGATGAACTTGCAAATGCAGGAGTTTCGTTCTATGATGCACATGCACCGGCAGCGGTGTGCACGCCGTCGCGTTACGGAATTTTGACATAGACGAGAATGCCGAGCCCATCGTCTTTGTCGACGCGGAAATGGAGCGCCTGCTGGCCGAATTTTTGGGGCTGGAAGCGGGCGAAATTTAGCCTTAGAACATCCAGAACAGTTGGAAGCGATGAAAAAAATGCTTAGAGAGCTTTGCGAGAAAGAGCATACTGTTATACGCAGCTAATATGCCTGCATTATCATTAACTACAAGATAGGCATATAGATTGAAGTGCCAAGCACACCCAAATAATTCAATAGACTGTATGATAAATAAAAAAGGCTTGCGATACATTGTATCGCAAGCCTTCTTAGACTGTCGAAAAACAGGTTTTTTGCCAAAATGGGGTTCTCGGCTTGCGAGCCTCGAGCGGAATCTGAGGCGTGTACACGCCCCGCCTCAGATAAAATCTTTGCTCGGCAAAGGACGAGAGTTTGTTGCCATGACTTTTTTGACAAGCCTTTTGACATTAACTGTTACCAACTCATCCTCTGGGGCCGTATTGACTGGTGTGTAGCACGAAGGATGTCTCCTGTTCTACAATCTGTGTATCGCTCACAAATACAGCCTCCAAGCTCTCCATCTCCAACAACACGGAAATGTCACTCAAATTCATATTGTCCTCTATGGACAAATCGCGCAAATTTTGCATGTCCTGTAGGGGAGATAGATCACTGAAGGTGTTGCTGTCCAGATCCAAGTATTCCAGTGCGACCAAGGGCGACAGGGCGGAGAGATCGGAGATATCATTGTGAAACAGCGTCAATTTCTCCAGCCCGGTCATCTGCGAAATGCTCTGCAGATCGTCAAAGCTGTAGTTGTTGTTGCTGCCCAAATTGAGCTGGACTAGATTTTCCAGACCGAGCAAGGGCGATGCATCGCTGACCATATTCTGGTCTAAAATCACGGTGTGCAAGCCCTCCAGTCCCGAAAGTGCACTTAAATCGCTGACGGCATTGGTTGTCAAGTTGACCACTTCCAGCTGCGAAAGCTCTGCCAAGGCCGAAATGTCGGAAATTTGGTTGTTCCCGATGTAAATCTCCTTCAAATTGCTGCAATGCACCAGATCATCGAGCGTTGTGATGGCGCCCTGTGTGGAGCGCACGGCCCAGTGCACCTCGCTCGTCAGCCCGTTCCAGAGGCTATCGCCATGGATGACCAGCTTGTCAATCAGCTGCATATGCTCCGGGTAAATTTCGCCCGTTTCCAGCCCCAAAAATTCGGACAGCAGACGCTCCATTTCCGCGTCGACAAAGACGATGGGCTCGGCATTCTCGTCTATGTCCAAGTTGCCGTATACGCCGTCGCCCGTGCTTTGTTCAAATTTAAGTGAGATATACCGATCGTCCATATATTCATGGTCAATATAATGGATGAAGACATGCACCAGATCGTTTTCAGCGCGCACGGTGATGTTATAGCCTGCATAGAAACCGCGCATTTCGTAGCCGTTTTCGAGTTCGGTGCTGTGTCCGTCGAAAATCCACTCGCCATTGCCTTGTATGGTGAGTGAGAGCATGCCGTCTTGGTCTGTTGTGGTCATTTGGACATAGGTGCTCTCCGGCGTCATTTCTCCCCAATATGTGGAATAGATCAATACTTGCGTGGCCAGCCATTGCTGCGGCTGTCCGTCGTTTGTCAAAAGCTTGTGCGACAGCTGCTGCTGCGCTTCGTCGTCCATATAGTAAAAGTTGCCTGGTGCACTCGGATCTTCGCTGCTTGAAACAAGCGTGCCCTCGTCTCTGTAGTGCAAATATAGCGGCTCGCTTTCGCCATCCCCCTCAGGGAAATACACCGCTTCGCCGTACATGGACTTCACGCCCTCTAAGAAGGCATAGCCCTCGTCCTCAAAATAGATATGTACGCCCGACGGCCTATAGCTGACCTCCATGTAGCCCTCATCACCCCACATAAGGGCGCGTAGCAGTTCTTCTTCCTCTACTACTGGATCTTCTAGCTCTTGCGAAGCACTTGCTTCGGGCTCTGTATCATTTGCAGTGTCATGCTCTGTATTATCTGTGGTAGAGAGCTCCGTTTCACCGCTTTGTTGCGCCTGTTGAGTTTGTGTGTTTGTACAAGCGCTTAGTACAAGTAGTGTGAAAACGAGTAGAAGCGCCAGGTTAATTTTTTTCATTGTGTTCATCCTTTCCATGGTTGATATAACTGTATTATACTATGTTTCGGTCTGAAATGCTATATATAATTGCCGACCCACTCCGGTCTGCGACCCTCTAAGTTCGTTTTGTGTGATAGATGAAAATTTGATGCGCAAAGTGGACGCTTATGAATAGTCACTATTTAGTAAAAACTCCTCCGTGATAGCAAATAATGCGCTTTGCATCAAGTGAAAGCAGTTTATTCAAAGAAGAAATTGCAGCTTCTTCATCAAATGCGAACTGCGGATTTGCAATAGCCGGTTTTTCATGTTCTAAAACTATTGCATCTCCTGCAACAATAGTTTTATGCTTTGGAAGATACAAGGAAATATGCCCCTTTGTATGTCCACTGGTATCTATAATTTCTAAACCACCACATATATCTAATACATCTCCATCATTTACAACTAAATCTGTAGCAACCGATTTAACTTGGTTTAACATTGAAATAAATTGTTCGCCAAAGGCTTTTTGTTCATCCGGTAAATTGTTTTGCATTTTTAAGGCTTGTACAAGCCTTAAAGATTTTGACTTACCCGAAATATAATCAGCTTCAATCTCACTTGAAATGATATTAATATGAGTGTATTTTTCCTTTAAGTCATAGAGTGAACCCATATGGTCGTGGTCGTGATGTGTAATTAGAATTTTGGTTAAAGATTTAGGTGCAATTCCATTTCTCAAAAGTTCAGTTTCAATATTCGGCAGAAAACCTGTATATCCACAATCAATTAAAACTGCTTCCTTGTTATCCAACAAAACAACTGGATGTATACTGTCATTTGTTCCGCCAAACTCAAAAGCTAGATCTAAAATTATAATTTTTCCGTCCATAAAAATTCCGCCTATTTCACAAATTTTGTTCATACTAAGTTTAATTTTACCTCGAACACTGCACCGCCATCATTATAAGCACGAACTGCACCGTTCATCATTTCTACTGAAGTTTTAGCTATAGAAAGACCTAAGCCGAAGTTACCATCTTCACCTTTTAAAAATCTGCTCCAAATCTTATCAAGGTTTTCGATACCCTTACCGTCGTCTTTGATTGTTATGACAGCATAATTTTCTTTGCTTTCAAGCGTGAGGCTTACTGTCGACGTTGCGTACCTAATGGCATTTGACATGATATTGCCGACCGAGCCTGTCAGAAGTTCACTGTTTGCATTTGCAAATAAATTCGGCATTATATCAGCATTAAGTTCGATATTACTGCTTACAGCATACCCTTTGTAAGTGTTCAGCATATCGGCTAAACAATCGCTAACATTCAGCCTTTCAAGTTTTTTATTGGCATTAAAATTCTCTGCTCGTGCAAGCGTTAGCAAGCTGTCAACTAATTTTGTTAGTCTTTTGCTTTGGTCAGAAATAAGATGAGCTGTACCCTTAGCATCTTCAAAAATCCCCATTTCGATACCGTCAGCATAACCTTGTATGCTCATAAGCGGAGTACGAAGTTCGTGTGAAGCATTGTGTAAAAAGTTCTTTTGACTTTCGTTATAATGATAAATTCTTTTGTTAAGAGCATTTATTTCTGTAGTGAGTTTTTGTAGCTCAAGGCTATCACTTCTATCATCTATAACTATTAACTCATCTGATTTCATATTTTCTACAAGCGAAGTCAAATGCTCTATTGGTTTTGCAATAGCATTTGTAACCCTTGTAGAAACAAATAAAGCAACAAGTGTAATAGCGATCGATACTATAAGTAACGCAATATTTATCGCTGTGACGAATTCATCTATAACAAGACCTTTTGAAATATAGACAAGTTTATCTGAAAAAGTTTGTGTTTCATACTCTATTTCGACGATATAATATGTATCTCCACCAAAACTCACATATCCTATCTCGTCATAGCCCAGAGCTTCGGTTTCTGCATAAATCAATTCGCCTAAATCCTCAGTAACAAAACTTTCCTCATTGAAAAGTCTTGAAAGTTCACCGTTTTGATTATACACAACAAGTTCTACCGAGTTGCTGTGGCTTTGATTGTTTATAATCCAAGCCATATTGGGCAAATCCTCATTTGTGTTTTGAGTGGGAATATTCGAATTTTGACCTAAATTTGGACGATTAGGTAGTGAAGAAGTAGTGTTATCACTAACTAAGCTTTGCTCAATTTCAGATACTGCCTGCATTAAATCTTCTTCCGCCTGTGTTTTTGAATAAAAGGATACGATAACATTAAAAAGAAGCATAATCGTAATCGGGATTAAAATAATGATAGCAAGAAAAGGTCTTGATATTCGTTTTCGTATGGGTGTCATTCTATCCCTCCAATTCAAGCTTGAAGCCAAATCCCCAAACTGCTGTTATCCTAACATTTGTTTTTACAAGTTTTTTGCGAAGCCTTTTTAATACATCATCGCAAGCCTTAGTGTCAACCTCATAATCAAATTTCCAAACATTTTTAAGGAGTTCTTCCCTCGAAACTGCGTGGTCAGAGTTTTCAAACATATAAACAAGCAGGCCAAATTCTGTGGGTGTTACATCAAATTTTTCTCCATTTGTAGTACATTTTTTCATTGAAATATCAATCTCAATATTGCCATAGCTTAAAATATTTTTCGCTTTTACAGTGTCGCTAAATGACATTCTGCGAAAAATAGAGTTTACTCTTGCCACAAGTTCCATAGGTGCAAAAGGCTTTACTAAGTAATCATCAGCACCCATTGTGATGCCGGTAATTCTATCGAGTTCGCTATCTTTTGCGGACACTATAATGATTGGCACATTGCTACGCTCTCGAATTTTCGCACAAAGTGTCACTCCATCTGTTCCCGGCATCATAATATCTAAGACAACCATATCAGACGGACTTTCTTCAAATTTCTCTTTGAGTGCGTCGCCTGTTTCAAAAGCAGTTACTTCATAACCGCTGTTTTTCAAAAATCCGCTGATAATATCTCTGATAGATTTTTCATCGTCAGCTATATAAATTTTCATCAGATCACCTCTGATTGCATTATAGCATACCTGAAAAAATAATGTAAGGTCACAAGGGCAACTGCCTATACTTTGCCTATATTTAACCGATGATTTTCCACCGTCATTTATTCTATAATTTGATCACAGGGTAAGCAAAACCAAAAAATAAAATTAACCGCCCTGGCAGAAGGGAGAACTATTATGTTCACAAAGAAAATTGCATCACTCGCACTCGCAGCACTTATGGTAATTGGAGGTACAGGCGTTACAGCATTTGCGGCAGAGCCGGAAGTTGCGACCGTAGAAACAGGTATGACACTCGAAGAATTCAGAGCAAGCGGAATGACATTAGAAGGACTAAGAAACGTCAAAGAAAATCTCGATGCAAAAGGTGTCACATTAGAGGACGCAAAAGCTAACTTTGAAACTATGCTTGGTGAATTTGCTACCGCTGGTGGAATTTCAATCGAAGAAGCCCAAGCCATCATTGCAGCCTTCAAGGCAGATGGGAAAACTTTTGAAAGTTTGAACGCGTTCAAAGCAGAGCTTGAAGCGAAGGGTATTACTCTTGATGAAGCTAAAGCCAATTTCGAGGGAATATTCAATAAGTTTATGAGTGCAAGTGGTCTAAACTCAGAGGAAGCTAAAACTCAACTTAGTGAAATAAAGGCAAACGGCTATACATTGGAGAGATTAAAGAATATTCAAGATATTATCGAAAGTATCCCAGCCATCTAATATGACGTTTTGGCCTTAAACACTCAAAATAGGATTTGAAATAATAAAAATTGGTAGCGCAGGGAATAATCCTATCAAGCACAATTTGAAGAGGGTAACTACTTTCAAGTGGTTGCCCTCTTATTTTATCTCGAGTACAGCGTCATAGGAGCTATAAGCTATTATCCGCAATTATCGCTTTAACTTTGCCTATCTTTAACCGATGATTTTATGTGTGTCACCCTAAAGTGAAGTAACCAAGCTATATTCATAGGTTTCGTACAATACGACGGAATTATCATAAATTCATTGACCAACACAGTGTAAAATGTTATAATTTTTGTGTTTTCAAAAAGCGAGAAAAAGATTAGTTATAGGAAGGATGATGCCAAATGAGTAAGAAAAAAATGACCGTTCTCGATTTCCAAAAATACAAAGATGAGGGTCAAAAATTTGCGTATGTGACGGCGTATGATTACACCACTGCGACTATAGTTAATGAGAGTGAAGTGGAGGTTATTCTTGTTGGAGATTCACTTGGCATGATAATGCTCGGGTATGACACTACCGTTGGTGTTACCGTTGATGATATGATTCATCATATAAGACCGGTAGTAAAAGGGGCACCGAATACATTTATAGTCGGCGATATGCCTTTCGGTTCATATCAGGAGAGCGCAGAACAGGCGATACGCACCGCTTGCCGTATCCTTATGGAGACAAATTGCGACTGTGTAAAGCTCGAGGGCGGAGTACTCATGGCACCGACGGTGAAGCGCATGGTGGAGGTGGGCATACCGGTTATGGGTCATATAGGCATGACACCGCAGTCGGCAACATCTTTCGGTGGCTTCAAAATGCAGGGCGGTACGCCGGAGACCGCAAAGAAGATAATAGAGGACGCCAAGGCACTTGAAGCGGCAGGTGCGTTTTCCATAGTTTTAGAATGTGTACCCTCCGTCGTTGCGGCCGCTGTGACTAAGGCGGTTAAAATACCTATACTCGGCATAGGCGCAGGACCTGATGTTGACTGTCAGGTTTTGGTTACACAGGATCTACTTAACATGTACGGCGACTTTAAGCCCAAGTTTGTAAAGCATTTTGCGAATATCCGTCAGGAGATGGTAGCGGGACTGAATGCATTTCATAAAGAAACATTAGACGGCACCTTCCCGTCACCGGAGTATAGTTTTAATAAGCAGGTAGAGATACCGCCCTTAGATTAATCGGGCGGTGACGAAAAAATGAAAATAGCAATAATCGGCGCCGGAGCGATGGGCTGCATATACGGCACATATCTTTGCAAGAATAATGATGTTTTACTGGTTGACGTTTATAAGGAGCATATAGATGCGATAAACGAAAAAGGTCTTGAGTTTGTTCATTTAGATGGGACAACTGAGATTTACAGAAACATGAAAGCGACGACGGACACAAGTGCGTGTTCCGAAGCGGAGCTTGTAATTTTGGTCACCAAAGGCTATCAAACTGCCGATGCATTAAGCGCCAATAAGAGTCTTATTGGGTCGAGTACAATAATATTATCGTTGCAAAACGGATACGGCAACGGCGATGAAATAGCGAAATTCGTGGCTGAAGAGCAGATAGTTCTCGGGACAAGTGGCGGTGGCGCCATAGTAGCCGGACCGGGCCTGGTGCTACATAAGGGGCAGGGGCCGACGCATATGGGATCTGTTACTAAAAATCAGAAAAATGCAGAGACGGTGGCTAAACTGATGCAAGAGAGTGGAGTGCCGAAGGTGGAGTTAACAGCCGATGTCAAGGAGCTTGTCTGGAGCAAGCTGTTTGTGAATATAGGCATAAACGCCATCTGTGCGTTACTCGATGACACGAACAAATGCATAGCGGAAAATGAGTATGCCAATAGCGTGTCTCGAATGCTTGTAAAAGAAGCCGTGGAAGTGGTAAGCGCCGCAGGTATGGATTTTGATTTTGACGAGGTTTTTAAGAACGTCATTGACATTGCACTTGAGACAGGTGAAAATCGTGCCTCCATGTTGGCGGACGTTACGAATAGGCGTCGCACGGAGGTAGACATGATAAACGGTGCGGTGGTTTCCGAGGCGGCTAAAGTGGGCATGGAAGCACCGCTTAATGCGCTTATTACCAATCTTATACACGCAAAAGAGAGAACATATGATCGCTGAGGGGCAGATGAGATATGAAGTCAGACAGGAAGCGGAGGTATGCGATGACTGAGCGTGAGGAAGTGGAGTGTATGGCAGGAGACATGAGCAGAACTTTTGATATGACAGATAAAGAGCGCTTACGTCGTGAGAAAATAGATGCACGCAACGCCCTGACTGCAATAGAGCGAGAAGAACTCTCTGAAAGGATATGCAAACATATACTCGGGTCGGAGAGGTTTAAAAGAGCAAAGACTGTAATGCTGTATAAAGCGACGAGAGGCGAGGTGCGGCTTGACGCCCTTGAGACAGTGGCTGAAACTATGGGTAAAAAGCTCTGCTACCCTTTATGTGTAAGTGATGGGGAGATGATAGCGCTCAGTCCGAAAGACGAGAAGTCGTGGACTGAGGGATATTACGGCATTTTAGAACCGATTAGAGAAAGGTCGGAAGAAATTCAATCTAAGGACATTGACCTTGTGATATGCCCTTGTACGGTATTTGATGAGCAAGGGGAGCGCATTGGTATGGGAGCAGGGTTTTATGACCGTTTTCTCTCGAAATGCAATAATGCCGTAATAGTGGCTGTGGCGTTTGAATGTCAAAGAACAAAGAGAGTTCCTACACAAAAATGGGATATACGCATGGATAAAATATATACGGAAAAGTAGGGGGGATTTTGTGTACATGACCTTGAGAGAGAAGCGGGAAAACTTGTCTAAAAATCTCTTGTAAGGCAATTGTCGTTGTGTTATTGTTAGAGTAGGGTGACCTTGTATTAAATGGGCAAAAGTATGGATTATATTTAAAGGAGATGAAGAAATGAAAAAGTTAAGCAAGAAATTCTCGGCTGTAGTGTTAGTTTTGGCTATTGTGTTGTCACTATCCGCATGTGGAGGCGGCGAGCCTGATGAGGTTGTGGTTTTACAGGCATCTCACTCTGTTTCCACTACGCACCCTTACCATTTAGGCTTGGTAAAATATAAAGAGTTGGTTGAAGAGCGCACGAACGGCATGGTTCAAATCGAAATTTTTGACAGTGGACTTTTGGGCGACGAGCGTGCGAGCATTGAAGGTCTTCAGCTTGGAACCATAGATATAGCGGTCAGCTCGACCGGTCCTATAGGAAACTTTGTAAGTGATTTTCTTGTGTTGGATCTGCCCTATCTTTTCCCTGACACTGAAACAGCGAGAATGGTGTTGGATAGTGAAATAGGTGACTCACTCTTGGCTCAGCTCGATTCAATAGGCGTTACGGGTGCGGCTTTTTGGGAGAACGGATTCCGCCAGTTTACAAACTCAAAAAGGCCGATTAACGGAGTAGAGGATCTTGAGGGCTTGGTAATCCGCACACAGGAAAACGAGATACATTTGGCGGCGTTTAGAGCTTTGGGAGCGGATCCTACGCCTATGACTTGGAGTGATGTTTTCGCATCGCTGCAACAGGGTGTAATAGACGGACAGGAAAATCCCATAGCAATTATTCAATCACAAAGCATATTTGAAGTTAATGAGCACTTAGCAATAACAAATCACGTATATTCACCTGCATGTCTGCTCATAAGCAATACTGCTTTGGAGCAGTTTGACGAGGAAACACAGCAGATCCTCATAGACGCTGCGAAAGAAGCGGGTGAGTATGAGCGTCAACTACTGAGTGAAGGTGAAGCTGCCGCTATAGCGGACTTAGAGGAAAAGGGAATGATGGTTACATATCCCGATGTAGCGCCCTTCGTTGAATTGGCACAGAGCGTTTACCCCGACTATGAGGCGAATTTCTCTGAAGGTCTCTTAGAGTCTATATTGGAAATGACAAGTTAAGTAACAGGCTGAAAACATGAGCTGATTAAATTAAGTTGATAGGGGAACCCCTTAGGTTCCCCTATCAGTTTGCGAAAAGATAAAAAGCTGTATTTTTTTGGGAAGGGGAGTATATGAAGATATTGTGTTCGTTGCAAGCGTGGGCTGAGAAGCTCAGCAATTTATTAAATAAAACGGCAATAGCTCTTATTGCGATTGCGCTGGCCACTATGACAGTGGTAGTGTTTACACAAGTTGTTTTCAGAGTAGTAGAAGCGAGTATCCCGTGGTCTGAAGAGCTTGCACGCTACCTTATGATATATCTTACTTTTTTGGGTGCGAGCATAGGAATAAAGTATAAGGCGCATATTGCGATAGAAGTTTTGATCACGGCTTTACCGCATAAGTTTCAGCAGATGGCGGAGCTTCTTGTGAGTGTAATACTTGCGGTAACATGTGGAATTCTTGTTTGGTACGGACTTATGCTTGTGGACACTACAATGATACAAAGCTCACCGGCGCTGAAAATTAAGATGGGGTACATTTATGCATCAATAGTAATTGGGGCGACTTTCTCACTGGTGCATTTAATAAACAACTTTCTGGCGGATATTATTGTAATCTTAAGTCCTCCGAAAGAAGGAGAGGTGCAAGCATGAGTGGTCCGATATTCGTTGCAGTTGTTTTGTTTGGGTCTTTACTTATACTGTTTTTATTGAAAGTACCCATAGCTTATTCACTTATTTTGTCGTCGGCAATAACTTTGCTTGTTTGTACAAGTACACCGCTACAGGTAATACCGCAGAGACTGTTTACAGCGACGGACTCGTTTCCGTATATGGCGGTACCCTTTTTTATGCTTGCCGGCACACTGATGGGCAGGGGCGGGATATCTCAAAGGCTCATAGCTCTATGTAACTCGCTTGTGGGGCATTTTAGTGGCGGACTGGGTCTCGCCTCAGTGCTGGCCTGCATGTTTTTTGCAGCTATATCTGGCTCGGGCGCTGCCACGACGGCGGCTATAGGTGGTATCATGATACCCGAAATGGTTGAGCGGAAATACGACAAGAGCTTCTCTGCGGCGATTAATGCCGCAGGCGGCACTATAGGCGTTGTTATTCCGCCGAGTGTACCCTTTGTTACCTACGGTGTGTTGACAGGCGCCTCTATTAGCACTCTGTTTGTTGCAGGCATAGGCCCCGGAATCTTGATGGGCTTAGCCCTCATGGCGGTGGTTGTACTTGTATCCAAAAAAGAGGGTTATAGGGAAGCATCAAAGGCGACGTTAAAAGAAGTAGCTGTGGCGTTTAAGAACTCGATACTCGCCCTACTTATGCCCGTTATAGTGCTTGGTGGCATTTACGGTGGCATATTCACAGCGACGGAGGCGGCGGTAATTGCCGTTGTGTATGCATTTGTCGTTGGAATGTTCATATACCGCACGATAACATGGAAAAGTCTTATTGAGATACTAAAAGAAGCAGCAATATCGACAGCAAATGTTTTGATACTTATAGCTTCGGCGTCTGTGTTTGGTTGGATATTAACGAGTAATAACATACCGGCGATGATAGCAGACGCAATATTAAGTGTGTCGGACAACACGATTATAATTTTGTTACTTATAAACATTTTGCTCTTATTTGTCGGTACATTCTTAGATACTGTAGCAGCGCTTATCATTTTGGTGCCCATACTGTCTCCGATAGCGTCGGCACTCGGGATATCGCCGGTACACTTTGGTGTAATAATGTGTGTAAATTTATCGGTGGGTATGGTAACACCACCTTTTGGCTGCTGCTTGTTTGTGGCTTGCGGTGTTGCAAAGATAAAGCTTGAACAGATAGTAAAAAGGGTAATACCTTTTATATTTGCCCAAGTGGCTGTAGTTCTTGTTGTTACATATTTTGAACCCATAGCAATGTTCATTCCGAGATTACTGGGAATGGCTTAAGCACAGCTTAGAAGTATGATATTAATCAAAAAACGTGGAGGGGCCTAACCCCTCCACGTTTTTTAAATATTATAAATTGTCATTACGAGTCCGACAATAACCAATAAAATACCAACGCCGGAAAACGCCAAACCTGAATTTTTGACTGAGTTATCAATACGTTCACTATCAATAATAGCTGTGGTGACATCAGAGGCATAGATTCTGATGTTGACAAAATCGCCGATATCATATTTTTTTCCATCAGGAGCTTTGCCGGGTTTGCGCCTACTAACTTCTATACTTGAAAATATCCTATGCGAACCATCATTGTATGTAAAACTAAGCACGGGATAGTGATGAACTCCCCCACCGTCACCGGTGTTGCTACTTCTACTAATTATATCAGAGATCGTAGCCGGTACTACTTCAAAGCTATCGGAAATTAGACTTTTATATTTTTTAGAAGAATGAACGCCCAGTACGCAGAAAACAAGGCCCATTCCAATAAAGATTATAGGAACAAAATTCATATTATTAACCCTCCTCTAAATAAATGTATAGATCATATTATCAATATAACATTTCAGCGCAGTATATGCAATCTTGATTTTATCAATGTTTTGAGTAAAAGGAAAATGAGTGTGCGCAGTTTAGTGAAATTTGGATAAGGTTTTTAATTTGCTCACAGATTAATCACATTTACAGTGCAAACTAAGAATGAAAGAGGGTGTATGTGCGTGATAGGACAAAAGAGGTGTCTACTTGTGGCAGACGACGAAGTTAAGATGGTGCGAGCCTTGCGTGATTTTTTGAGTGCTCACGGATTTTACGTGTATGAGGCATATGATGGAGAGCGAGCCTTGGAACTCTACTATGAACATAGCACTAAGATAGATTTACTGCTGCTTGATGTCATGATGCCTAAGGTAGATGGCTTTGAGGTGCTGAATGAATTGCGTCAAAATCATATACTTACCCCGGTGATAATGGTGACAGCACGAGGTGAGGACTATGATCAGTTGCGTGGCTTTGAGAGTGGGGCGGACGACTATGTTACGAAGCCTTTTTCACCGACCTTACTTATGGCACGCATAGAGTCGGTACTGCGTAGAGTGGGAAAAAGTGTTGACTCAGAGCTTTACTTGGGCAATATGAAGATAGATAATGCACGACGCAGCGTACATCTTTCGGGAAGGGAAATAGAGCTTACGAAGCGTGAATTTGATCTTCTGTTTTTCTTCGCATCGAATGAAAATAGAATACTAACGAGGGAACAGCTGTTAAATGGCGTGTGGGGCTATAACTTTGAGGGAGACATTCGCACGGTGGACACACATGTTAAACAGCTGAGAATAAAACTTGGTGAGGATTCAAGCAGTATAAAGACAGTGTATGGAGTAGGCTATAAATTAGAGGTGTCGCCTTGAAAGCTTCAATCACGAGTAAGATTATAATTACATTTGCTGCCTTGACTGTTTTGGTTATGGGTGCACAAGTGGTGTTTAACGAATTTTTTGCGAGGGATTTCTATACGAACTACAAGTACGATTCAATGTCAGAGGCGTACGAGGCGGTGGTGCAGGGCTATGACGGCACGCAGGAGAGTATAGAGGCTGCGGCGGAAGCTTACGAGTCAGAGCACAACATCAACTATATTGTGATATCTGAAGAGCGCTTGTTGTATACGAGTTTCAATCGTGCTTTAGCGGAAGTGTTCGATGGCGGGGGACAAGTTGTGCCGAATATAGAGAGCGTCGTGGAAGATATGCCAAATATGGATATGCACTCGCCTAGAATCAGAGGAGAGTATACGTATGATGATAAGCTTTTGGAGTTAAGCTCATCTTTCATGCATGATGACACGGAGGTCAATGTGTTTTTGACCTTACCTATGGACTCTATAGAGGATAGCGTGGATGTTCTCACACAGTCCGGTACGGTAATTTCATTTTTTTCTCTACTCATAGGTTTTGTACTTTGTGTGCTCATTTCAAAGAGTATAACGAAGCCAATTATGGAGATTGAGTTAGCGGCACGCAAGATGTCAGAGCTTGACTTTTCTGTGCGAGTACGTGAAAATATTTCCTCGACGGAACTATCAAGGCTATCAGGTAGTGTCAATTCTATGTCAGAACAGTTAGAAGCAGCGATAACTGAGCTAAGTGACAAGAATCAGAAGCTCAAGACGGACATAGAAGCTGCAAAGACCATGGAAGCTATGCGCCGTGAGTTTGTGGGCAATGTCTCACACGAGATGAAGACACCGCTAGCACTTTTACAGATATATGCTGAGAATTTAAGGAACAATGTAGAGAATATTGATCGTGAATATTATTGTGACACAATAATTGATGAGACGGAGAAGTTAAGTGAACTTGTGAGCACGATGCTTGACATATCAGCGCTTGAAAGTGGCATGACACGTATGGAAATGACGGACTTGGATATTTCAAATTTGCTGGTACAGCTAATGGATACTTTGCGTCCTTTGACGAGTGAGCGAGAGTTCGTAATGAGTGCTGAGCGTGGTATAGAGGTGCGAGGCAATGCGAAGTACCTTGAACAGGCGATGAGAAACTATATTTTGAATGCACTTGAGCATACGGAGCAGGGCGACAAAATAGAAATAAGCCTAAAAAGCACGGAGGGCCTCGTTGAATATCTTGTGTTCAACAAAGGTGAGCATATTGAGGAGAACGAGATAGAGAAGATATGGAATAGTTTCTATAGGTCTGATAAAGCTAGGGTACGAAATGGCAATAATGTCGGACTGGGGCTACATATAGTAAAGACGGTAGTGGATAGGCATGGCGGTAGTTACGCTTGCAGAAACCGAGACGGGGGCGTTGAGTTTAGCTTCCGCTTACCGATAATTTAATTGTAAGACGTATAGATAGAGAGCTTGTCGTGAACGACAAGCTCTCAAATTTTTAGCTATTTCACAATTAGCTCACAAAAATATCAAAAGTGAAATGCAGAATATGGATAGAAATTTTATTAAGGGGAACAGACTATGAAAAAATCCGTATCCGAGAAGATGAAAACATCAAAGTTAGGCAGTTATAAGAAGGGCATATACATATCCGTTTCAGCGGCGGCGCTCGCTGTGACGGTGACTGTAGTTGGCTTTAACACTCTGGCGACACAGGCACAGGCAGATGAGGCGGCAAATGCCATTAACCAATATAAAGAGGAGGAAGTTATACGAGGCGACATTGTAGTCGGTGTGACGGAGCTTGGCAGTGCCAGCCTCTTTGATACGAGCTTGAGTTTTGAGTTTGAAACCGAGGTGCTTGAAGTGTACGTGCGTCCAGGTGAGTATGTGGAGGAAGGACAGGTTGTAGCGACTATTGACACACAAAATTTTTCTGATAGCTATGATGATGTTTTGCTTGAGCTTCAGGATGCGCAGTTAAGTTTGGAAAAAGCGGTGCTGTCAGCTAACAGTCAAAAGTTTGACGCAGAGCAGGACTACAATACAAGTGTATTAGACGGTGAGTCGGCGCAGTACGAGCACACACAGAGTAGTCAGAACTTGCAGGATGGCTATCAAGATATTTTAGATGACTTAGCGGACTTAGAGGACGAAATGTTGCTACTACTTGCAGACGACTACGATGAATATGAAGAGAACTATAATGAGGCAGTGCAGGACTTAGAGGACGAAATACAAGAGCTTGAATTTGATATAGATGATAAGTACGAAGAGATTAATGCAGCATCGTCCTCAGATGATAGTACAGGCGAATCCGGAAGCGGCGGGACGACTGTCGATGTGGAAAAATTAATAGATGAGTTGGACGCTTTGGAAGAACAACTAGATAACAAAGAGGATGAGCTCTCAGATCTCGTGGAGAGCTATGCAGATGGTTATGACAGTCTAGATGAGAAGGTAGCGGAGTTAGAAGAGCAGATAGCGGATAAGTTAGAGGAACTCGAGGATTACGAAGCGAGTATGGAAGGGGCACAGGCGAAGATAGACGCTGATTATGATTCAATCATGTACGATTACAATAATGCGCAGGCACAGTACAATAATTCGGTGGCGACAGCGAATAACGATATAAGCTCAGCGCAGATAAAGGTAAACGACCTTGTAGATGAGCTTGCGGAGATAGAGGCGATGCGCACGGACGGTGAAGTGTTAGCACCCTGCTCGGGCTATGTGATGAGCTTAGCAGATGTTGGCGATGAGCTTAATACGAACTCATCACTCATAAGCATAGCAGATAGTACAGCGGTGTATCTATCGGTGAGTATACCACAGGAAGATATAGCGGATATAAATATAGATATGCCTGTGAATATCAGCTTTGATGCCTATGAAGATGTGGTAATATCGGCGATAGTGGACAGCATATCCATTACACCTTCGGGCGGTATGACGAGCTCTGTAAACTATACGGTAACCGTACTGTGCGATTTAAGTGAATATCAGGATTGTGTGATCTACGAAGGAATGACAGCTGAGGTTACATTCATAGAGCGCCAGAAGGAAGAAGTGCTTATAGTGTCAAATAAGTGCATAATAATAGAGGACGGCAAGAGCTATGTCAAAATGTATGACGATATGGGTACCGTGCAGATGGTAGAGGTAGTGACAGGCTTCTCAGACGGCTTTGACGTAGAAATAATAGAAGGTTTGGCAGAGGGTGATGTTGTGCTAATCGAAAGCGTGGTGTTGACAAGTGCGTCCGAGTGAGATACTGAGGTTAGTGCTCATCAATATAAAGCAGAATAAGTTCAAGGTGTTTTTGACGTCTTTAGGGATCATAATGGGCTCAGCGACGATAGTGATGGTCATAGCGATAGGTGAGGGCGGCAAGCAGGACGTGGCGGAGCAGTATAAGACCCTAAATGCAGGGACAATAACAGTTTCGAGCGGCTCTGCCATGATGGACATGGGCATGATGGGCGGCGGTGGCATGTCAGGCGGCGGCATGTCAGGTGGCGGCTCAGTAGGTGGTGGAGCACTGATCAGTTCCGCTATGGGCGGTGGCGGAAGCTCCTCACGCGGCGGCAGCAGTACCATGATGCTGCAGATGGAGGACAACAAGCTAAGCCAAGAGGATTTAGAGGACATATTTTTCTTTGTGCCGGATATAGTGACGGGAGCAATAACAGCGACGACAGATAGTGAGGTAATCGGTGGCGACATGGAGGAAGCGGTGAGTTTCACCATAGTCGGCACGGAGGAGAGTTATCAGGAGATATCGAATCTCACACCGGCAATAGGTAGCTTTATAACGGACGAGGACAACGAGAATATGACACGTTGCGTGGTCTTGGGATATAACGTGGCGGCAGAGATATTCGGGTCCTTGCAAGGTGCTTATGATAGCATGGTGGAGATAGACGGGCGCAGTTATGTGGTAAACGGAGTGCTCTCACAGGTGGGCACGGTCGTGTCGGGCATCAACCCCGATGACAGTGTGTTTATGCCATATACGACAGCTGATAAGTACCTTTTGGATGCGAGTACAAGTCCACAGTTTTCAATATTGGCGACGGACGTGGACGCCGTGCCCACGGTCATGGAGAATGTAGAGTTGGTATTAAATCAATCTAATCCCGATGCGACCTATTCCGTGACAGACGCGGGCGCTACTATGGATGCGGCTATGCAGTCGGCTAACACCTTATCCATGCTACTTCTTGCGGTTGCCGTCTTGGTCTTTGTCGTGGGTGGAATTGGAATAATGAATGTGTTGTTCGTGTCGGTAAAGGAGCGCACGAGGGAGATAGGTGTACTTAAGGCTATAGGCACGAAGAAGCTTGACATACTTATGCTGTTTTTAACAGAGGCGGCGATGATTGGCTTTATCGGCGGTGTGTTCGGCGTTATATTAGGCTATGCTGTAATGCCACTTATGGAATACTTGGATATGACTGTGGTGATGACGAGCGGATCTGTGGTACTTGCCTTTGCCTTTGCTGTGGTTACGGGCACCTTGTTCGGGTTTTACCCGGCATTTAAGGCATCTAATCTTGTGCCTATAAAGGCGCTTAACAATGAATAGGAGAATGGTCATGAGAAATAAGTTAGTGTTTGTGGTATGTATGTTTATGATGCTGCTGACAGCCTGCGGAGAAGAAGGAGCGGTGGCGGAGTCATCGCCGGAAGCTACAGAGAGCAGTGTCGCAATGGAAAGTGAAGCGCCCGACGGCACTGCGGGGATGGCACAGGGCGCACAGGGAAACAAAGCGACAGTAGGACAGGTCACGGAGGTCTACGGAAATGAGATAGTAATGCTCGTAGGCGAAATGGAAACTGCAGTGGGCAATATGGGCGGTGCAGGTGCGACAGGTGGCGAAACACGCCCTGAGGGAGCAGTCGGTGAAGGCGGCGGAGAGATGAGCATCCCGGAGGGCATGGGCACTGGCGAGCGCGTTGACATGGGTGATGTAGATGTAGAAGCTATGCGAGAGCAGTTTGCCGGTGCCGGCGGCGGAGACATGGGCGATGTCGACATGGAGGCGATGCGTGAGCAGTTCGGAGGAAGCGGAGCAGGCGGCGGAGTAATGAGTGGCGGCGCGTCCATGTTGGAAACAGAGGATATATCAGAGAGCATAGAGCTAACGGAAGAGGAACTGAGTTTTTACATACCTGTCGGTGTTCCCGTTACGCAGATGGGAACTGAGATAAGCTTTACGCAGATAACGGAGGGCATGTATATTTCCGTATCAATGGATGCGGAGGGCGCAGTAACTGCAGTGAGTGTTTTGGGGTGACGATATGATAAAGATGCAGAATATAGTAAAGAGCTATAAGACGGGGCAGGAGAATTTGACAGTCTTGCACTCAGTGGATTTAAGCGTAGCTCAGGGCGAGTTTGTTGCCATACTGGGACCGTCGGGGTCGGGTAAATCTACGCTCATGAATATAATAGGTTGCATGGATGTGTGGGATTCGGGCGAATATGTGTTGGGCGGTACGGAGGTGCATGGTAAGAAAGGTGAAGCGCTGACAAGACTGCGAAATGAAAAGATAGGTTTCATATTTCAGAAGTATCAGCTTATACCGACCTACAGTTTACAGCAGAACGTAATAATGCCCCTGCTCACGAGAGGTATGTCAAGGCGCAAGGCGACAGAGCAAAGTGCGGAGACGCTGGAGCTTCTGGGCTTGACGGATAGGCTAAAGCACAGACCGAGTGAACTGTCGGGCGGACAGCAACAGAGGGTGGCGATAGCGAGAGCCTTGGTGGGCAAACCGGATATATTACTAGCGGATGAACCAACGGGTGCGCTTGACAGTAAGACTGGCATGGAAGTTATGGAGCTTTTTTCAGATCTTCATAAAATGGGAAATACAATAGTGATGATAACGCACGATGAGCATATAGCGAAAAATGCAGATAGGGTAGTACGTATATCAGATGGGCATATCAAGTATCATTCGTGATATGCTTGAGAGCATACTCAGGTATTATATGGGAATGAAATAAGTGAAATATATCATTAAAAGAAAGAGATAGCTGTGCTATCTCTTTCTTTTGTGTTAAGATTGATATAGTATGTTTTGATAGAAACACTTGGCATAATATGAGATAAAATATAATTAAAATTATAAATGGATATACAAAATGATTGCAAAGAGAGTGTGGTTAGTTGTATTATAAATAAAATTATTAATTTTTTAGTCATTAGAAAGGAAGGCGATTAAATGCTGAATGCCGGTAATCGAAAGAAGGCTCTCGACAATTCTTTTGTTGTTACTATGATTTGTTTTTTTGTAATCACCTCACTTTTCTATATGTTGATTATTGGTCTTAAGCCCGGTACAGTGGATATTCTTAGTGTTTCTGAAATAGAGCAAGCAGATTTAAGTGAAGAATATGTGTTGCTAAGTTCGCAATTAGCTGACTGGTATCCCGGCCAATTGTATGAGCCAGGTAATTTTCCTACAACTTTCGACACAAGCACAGAATCTGAGGCGAAATACGGAACATATCGCATACAGCTGAATATTCCTAAGGATAAGACTTATGGAATTACCGGTTTCACTTCAGATTACTCTCAAAAGGTATATGTGAATGGAGAACTATTATCAGAGGTTGGACAAGTATGCGAGGATATAGCACAGTTTACTCCTAAAACTGACTCTTATTCAATATTTTTCACACCGGAAACAGATACAAGCGAGATAGTGATTCAGCTTGCATATCATAATCACGCATATGGCCATTTAAAAGATATATACTTAGCGGAACAACAGGTGATTGTAGAGAGAAACAGAGCGGAAGTATTAAGCAATGGCTTAATACTTGGCACACTACTCTCGTTTGCAATGTTCTTTTTCGGAATGTTTATAAGTTATACGGAAAGAATCAGCTTTCTGTGGTTTTCAATAACATGCTTTTCTGCGGTTTTACACCATTCTATATACTACAGTAAAGATATAATGGTGTTTCTTCCGGATTTATCGTGGTATATTTTACATAAGGTTGAATATATTTCGCGCATATGCTTTTACTTCTTTTTATTTACTCATGTGATGTCTGTAATCAAGATTAAAATGTCAAGATGGATGAAGTTATTTAACTACGGTAGTTTTGGAGCAATTTCATTGTTTTATATATTTACACCGTCTACTTTTTATACGAAATATGTTTTTTTTATAGGTCTGTACATTACGGTAATTTTAGTGATGCTCTCAATCTACATTTTGTACAAGGGGTATCGGTGTAAGGTTTTTGTGTATAAAGAAAATATTATTGTGTCTCTAAGTGTCGTTTGTGTGCTTATATCTTGGTTGGTAGAAGCATTAACCTATCAGGGGCTTTCTTGGTATGTGCAGCCGTATCTAACCATACTTGTTGTGTTTTTTAATGCTATAGCACTAACTATTCAATTTTCACGCACGGAGCGTGAGCTTATTCTGTCACAAACAAGGGAGCGTGAGATTGCTAGAAATGCGGATCAACTTGAGCGAACAAATAATATGAAGACGGACTTTTTCCATAAAATGGCTCATGAGATTAAAACACCGCTTGCGATTATGAGCGGGTATGCGCAGTTAACAAATAAGCAAATTGAAAATGATGAAGTAACAGCGGAGACTACACTGAATTTACGAGTGATTTCATCTGAAGCGAAAAGGCTTTCCGAACTGGTGATGAATCTGATGGAAATGCCAACAACACCGATTTCAGATGAGGAGTTTAATGAGATATCGGTAGCGGAATACTTACACTATGCTTCTGCAGTGTGCAAGGGTATTTTGGAGAAGAGGGGCAACAGTTTAAATATTAAGGGCAATACTGAACAGCACATAATCGGGAACATGGAGATGCTCGTACAAATGATGATAAACCTCGCAATAAATAGTAATAAGCATATGAAAAACGGAAAATTTACTATTGAAGCTAAAGAGGCGCTCGATGGAAATAATATGGAATTGTTCGTCAGCGATACAGGAACCGGAGTTTCAAAGGAAAACGAGGAGAATATCTTCAAAAAAGGCTTTACCACAGACGGCACAAAGGGTTTGGGGCTTTCAATATGCAAAGAAATAGCTGAGCTACATAAGGGCGATATTATTTTGATGAATGACAATAAGCAAGGTGCTGTTTTCAAGATCAGCATCCCGATATTTAAAAGCAAGGAGTGACAATATGGCGAATATACTACTCGTGGAGGATGATCCACATTTAAATAATATTAATAGGCAAGCCTTGGCGAGCGAGGGGTATACTACCTATAGTGTAACGACTGCACAAGGCTGCTTCAATGCGCTTGAGCGCTCAAGAGTGGATTTAATTGTGCTTGACATCGACCTCCCTGATGGAAATGGGATAGATATTTGCAAGAAGATAAAAGCGCAGCAAGATGTCCCGATTTTGTTTTTAACAGCCATGGGTGAGAATAGTGATATAGTAAAAGGTCTAAATGCTGGTGGCGATGACTATATGACAAAACCATACGATTTAGATGTGTTAGTAGCGAGAATTAAGGCAAGGTTGCGCTCGGCACGCTCACAAGTAACTATGTGTACTCTGGGCAAGCTGCAAATTGACAATGTAAGCGGAATTGCTCGTTACGATAATAAGGACTTGTTGTTGACTAAAAGAGAGTTACTGCTTTTGTGGCTGCTTGTGGACAAAAAAGGAGAGCAGATAAGTCGCGGAGAGCTGTATCAAAAAGTGTGGGGTTATCCTTCGGTTGATGATTACAATGCACTTAGGGTTTTGGTGTCAAGAGTAAAATCTAAGTTGTTAGATGTAGGGTGCAAGCTACAAATTGTGTCGGAACGTCAAAAAGGATATACTTTGCACGAAGTAGAATAAAAAAGAGACACCTTTTGTGAGAAAGGTGTCTCTTTTCAGCTTGTCAAAAAAGTCATGGCAACAAACTCTCGTCCTTTGCCGAGCAAAGATTTTTCTAAAATCACGGCGAGTTGCCTGGTCTGATTTTAGAAAAATGCTAAATTTCATCTGTGGCGGGGCGTGTACACGCCTCAGATTCCGCTCGAGGTTCGCAAGCCGAGTACCCCCTTTTGTCGAAAAACCTGTTTTTCGACAGACTAAAAAGAGACACCTTTTGTGAGAAAGGTGTCTCTTTTCGTTATGATAGCTTGTATAATTGCTACTCGTATCAGATTACATAGGTGTGTATGCGCCGAACAGGGTCAGCAAGGCTCCGCCCAAGAACATGGCCAAAGTGGCTAGCACTAAGGTTATAATGATGCCGGTCTTTGCCATTTCTTTTATGGTAACCTTGCCGGTGCCAAAGTAAATGGCGGACATGGTACCGGCCCAAGGGAAGATAAAGCCCATAGACATAGCGGGTATAACACGTGCTATGACTGCCGGGTTTATACCCGCACCTTCCGTGAGTGGAAGGACTATAGTAGACATGGTTACAGCGGACGCCATACCGGGAAGGAAGTTTGTCATTACAGGCGTAACATATGCCGCAATGAGCTGCAGAGCCGTACCGCTGACATTTTGAAGAAGGTTTGAAATATATGTGATAATGCCCACCTTTTCTAGTAAGGAAGAATAACCGACCGCAGCTGTAATGAGCAAGATGATATTCCAGTTCATGCTCTTGAAATCATCCATGGTGGCGAGTCCCTGTTTCTTTGACACGTCCGAGGGGATAATAAAAAGAGCAAGTATTCCGAGGTAAGATACCCAGTAGAAGTCAATACCCGGAAGTGTAAAGAATGTGGTTGAAGCCCATAGTGCAATGGTTACACCTAAGGTAGCACCCAGTACGATTTCAGGGCGAGTAAGCTTACCTAAGGCAAGTTTCTGTGCACGGAAATACTGCACTCCACCGGGGATCTCTCCTGCGTGCTTACCGTAAATGAGTCGCAACACGAAGTAACCCACAAGTACGAATACTATGGCAAGGGGGACACCAACCAAAGTCCACTGCATATAACTAGTGGTTATGGCATTTATTTCTTCCATTAGAGAAAGTACCATCACGTTGTGGGGAATGGCGTGCAGGGTGCAGAAACCACCGGCAATAGCACCGTAGAGTCCGCCGAGAATGACGTATGCACCAACTTTTGTCTTGTCATGCTTCACGCCGTTCTTCTCATACTCATTGAATATGTGGTCAAGTGTCGCCATGCCTACAGGTGCAATAATTACACTGCCTGCGATGCTAAACAGAGCATTAAGTATAGCTGATGCGAACATGAATACAAGCACAAAGCGATTTAGTGAGCCATTAATCCACTTAATTGACAGAAGATTCATCGCTATCCTTTGACCCAAGCCGCTACGCTTAATGGGACCGCTCATGATGAAAACGAATATCATGAGGAAGAATATGCGCTGTCCGTAAATCAAGGAAGTTACTTCCGTGAGTTTTAATACACCCAAGGGCGGTAGCAACAGAAGCGGCATCATACTGGTAATAGCCCAAGGTAGTGCTTCCGTACACCACCAAACGATCATCCATAAGTAAACGCCTAAAGTAAGTTTGGCAGTGTTATCCAAGCCATCTATTGGGATTTGCATTAGAATTATACATGCCAAAGGACCTGCAAGTATCTTAATCAGGTAAATAAGAGCGTGATTTTTGCCCTTTTGTTCAATATTTTGAGTTCCCATTTTTATTCCCCCTATAATATTCAGTCGTAAATCTCACCTTTTAGGTAATTAGCACCTTCGGGTGCCACCCAACGCTCGGGCATATTAAACTTTGTGGTGTTGCTCCAGGTCTTTATAATTTTGAAGTTATCAAGGAAGTCCACGCAATAACGCTCTGCCGCTTCGCCGTCCCAGTATCCCCTCAGTTCGGCTTGCAGAGACTTTATCACATCTACATAATCAGCGCTGGCACCTAGATCGTTTATCTCGTTCGGGTCAGACTCCAAGTCAAAGAGCTGTACAGCCTCATAACCCACATACTCAACTAACTTATATCGCCCCTTGCGTATCATTGCGGCAGGTCTATCGCCGTTTGAAGGGTAGGTGCCTATCTGAGATATGATGCTGCGATCCGCTTCAATTTTCTCCTTGCCTTCAAGTACAGGCATCAGGCTACGTCCGAACATCTTAGGTAGGCGCATGGCTCCACCGATGTCGAGAAAGGTAGCACTTAGGTCGGCGAGGCAAGTAAGCCCATCTATGATAGTGCCCGGTTCTATGCGTTTCGGCCAATGTATTATAGCCGGCACCTTAGCGGCGGTGTCGTAAAATGTGCCCTTCCAGTACATGCGTTCGTAACCAAGACTTTCACCGTGATCGGAGGAATACACTATTACCGTGTTCTCAAGGCCTAAATGTTCCTCCACGCCTTTTAACACCAACGCCACCTGCTCATCCAAAAACTCCAACATACCGTAGTAGGCTGCCCTTATGCGTCGTATCACATCCGGTGTTATGTCAACTATGTTACGACTTTCCAACCAGTGCTTTATTGCAGGGTGCAAACTCTCGTAATCGACTTCAGCAGCATTCGGCTCTGACAAGAGATTGTAATAGTGCTCATAACGATCCTCTTTGCATACGAAAGGCGGGTGTATGGAAAACAGTCCCAATGTCATAAATAAAGGCCTGTCCTTATCACGCTCCGACATATGTTTTACAGCTGCCGAGCATACATCCCTATCAAAATGGAAATTTGCACAATCACCGGCACCGGAACGCTCTAAGGTCATACGTTTTTGCAACATAGTGCCGTCTAGGTTACCAAATACAAGTTTGTTTACATTGTGTCCTTGAAACACCGGTGTCACGTCGCCTACAAGGCGTTGCTCAAACCCATGATATTGGTCTAGCCCATAAAAGTGCATACGCCCGGACAGTACCGTCTCATAGCCTGCGTTGCACAGTGCGTGTGCAATGGTGGGTGTGTCCGAATGTAAGGTCTGCTGATTGTTGTATACCATGTTGTCCTGTGGTAATCTGCCAGTCATGAGACTCGAACGACTGGGCACACACAAAGGTGAATTGCAATAGCAATTTTGTAGACGAGCACCGCCTGCGGCCAGTCTGTCTAAAGTTGGCGTGTTTGCCAATTTATCACCGGCACAGCCTAAAAACTGAGAATTGTGCTGTTCGCCGAATATAAATACAATATTAGGTTTACTCAAAACTTTACCCCCTATTTTTTTCTGTATTCTAACATTGTCGACCCCTGACTTGAAGTAGCATTGATACAAGTGAATATAAAATTCAAGCCAATTTTTTTGTGCAGTTTGCATGGAAGCGTTGAAAAGTGGAGGCGTGTGTGGTATAGTGAATAGAGGGGGGGATGTACAGTGTCAAATAATGATAATGCCATAGTGTACTCTTTGCCTTGGGCAGGTCCATCTGATATTTTGGAGTACTTCAAACCGCATTTCCATAAGGGGAGAGCTGCATATTATAGAAAAGATGATACGTTAAAAGTTCAGGGCATGGTAGTGGACAAGCTTATTTTCCTCGTGAATGGCATAGTGAAGATATCGACGCTTAATGAGGAGGGCGAAGAGAAAATATACTGGTATGGTGCTGCACCTGCGCCTGTAGCACTTGCTCCTTACTTCAATGGTCAGGAACTGACCGCTTCACTCACAGCTTACACAGATTGTGAAGTCGTTTTGTTTGATAAAGAGGTTTTTTCCGATATGATAATCAGTGACAGTGCGCTTTCTCTACGACTAATACATTCTCTTGCGTCAAAGGTGCAGTCTCTGTTCGATCATATTGAGCATATGACCTTCCAGTCTCCGCAAAAGTCCATATGCCGTTTCATTTATACTTATGCCATGCATGTGAATGCAAATAATGATATCACACAAAAACACAGTACAGACATCGTATTGAACATGACACAGAAAGAGATAGCATCCATTACTTCAGCACACAGGGTAACTGTGGCGAGAATACTTAGTGCACTCAAAAAAGATAATGTTCTTGAACTGGACAGAAGCGGCCATGTAATTATACATGACCTCGACACTTTACGTAAGCTGTGTATGTGAATTGTAAACTGTGTGTTAGCACATAAACGAACCTATTTCGGTGAGTACAGGGTGCCCCTATGCTTCGTTGATGCTTCTTGTAGGGCGATAACCGAACTTCGGTTATCGCCCGCTTGTTTGTTACATTTCTAAGAGAGCTAAGAAAAATGAAACTATAGGTTGCGGTAGAAAAGACCGTATATCAGAGCCCGAAAATAAGCTTAGCTCAAAAAAGTGAATTCTTCGAAAGGACGATGTTTTGCATGGGACAACAATACTATATAGCCTACGGTAGTAATTTAAATATGTATCAAATGAAGAGGCGTTGTCCAAGGGCACGAGTGGTAGGCAAATCAGTCGTTATAGATTATGCTCTGCGCTTTAAAGGCTGCCGAAGGGGCGTATATCTAACTATTGAAGAGGAAAGTGGCAGTGAAGTGCCGGTTGCAGTGTGGGCGGTAGAGCCGGACGATGTCATAGCGCTTGATCACTACGAGGGTTTTCCTATCCTATATTATAAGACGCAAATGAATCTGATGGTGACGGAGTCGGAGACAGGTAAGACAGATTGGCAGCAGGGGTTCGTTTATATCATGCATGAGGACAAAGAACTCGGAATACCGAGCGATGACTACCTTGCCGAATGTATGGAGGGCTATGATGATTTCGGATTCGATAAAAGTGTTTTGTTAAGAGCGGTTGAAGCGAGTAATATCAGTACGAGCTGAATTTTAATACCAAATCTAAAGGCTTACGATATATATCGTAAGCCTTTAGATTTGGCATGTAGATAGTGAAAGACAGTCTGACTTAGGCATTAAGAGGGCTGGAAACTCTGTAAATGATTTCGGGTGTAACGGTTAAAGTTTGAGGAGCCTTTAGCCGGTTTGTGGCGAGACTGTGTGCAAGTCGGATAGACTGTACGGTAACTTCCTCGATTTTCAAATCAACGACGGTCATAGGCGGCGAGGAGCGCGCAAACAGTCCGGGAAGACCGGTGCTTGTAGCGATGATTTCAACGTCCTCGCCGATTTTAATACCGTTTTCGTTCAGTGCGCTCATAATCCCGAGCGCCACCATGTCATAAACGCAAACTATTACTTTGGATAGCCTGTTTTTACGAAGAAACTCGAGACCGAGCTCGTAGCCATCGTCAATGCTGTTCTTGCAGAAGTATACTTTGTCTTCCATGTCAATGTTGTTATCATTGCAAACATCAAGCATGATAGAAGCACGCTTCTTTAGACCGTAGATCGGATCTGGGTTTAAGACCAGACAAATATCATGTTGCGCCTTGCTGATAGCGTGAGTAGCGGCGAGTAAGCCCGAGGTGTCGTCGTCTATGGATACACAAGAAAAGGAAGTACCAAGTCTGTTAATCAGTACTAAGGGTATGCTTGGCTTGTTTCTCTCGAGGTAGTCTATATCTTCGGTTGTAGCAGCCATGATAATGGCTGCATCGGCAACATTACCCTGCCAAAGATCGCCGTGCTGATCCAGTTTACCGTATTCGAATGGCTTAATAATAATGTCTACCGGGTCAATTTTGTCAGTCACAACGCTTGAGATACCAATGAGCATATTAGCTATGGTAGTCTCGAAATTTCGGTGCGGCCAACAGATGGCGATAACGGTACGCCCACTTGCAGAGGGCTTCGCTCGATTTTTTCTATAACCCATATCGTGTGAAGCTTTAATTATTTTCTGTTGCATAGCGTCGCTGATTTTGTGCTTGTTGCCTTGACCACTGAGTACGTATGACACTGTAGCAACAGAAGTTTCACAACGTTTTGCAATATCAGATAAAGTAACCATAATACCTCCTAAAAAATAAAAAAATAGCTTAAGAAATTAAGTATAATTTCATTTACTAAACTTGTCAAGATAGTTAGTGAGAGATATATGCAAAAATAGTTGTATGACTTGCATAATACTGGGTTTTACAAATTGTAAAAAACAATAAATATACAGAAAATGCTTGACTTTATGGTGATATTAAATATAATTCAGTTAAAGAAGTTAAATTAACTTAAAAATTAAGTATTGGGAAGGGGAGGCAAATGCAAAAGAAGATTAACATTTTGGAAGTGGGACCGAGAGACGGGTTTCAAAATCTTAAGCAGCTTTTGACTAAGGAGCAGAAGCTTGAGATTATTGACGGATTGGTAGCTGCCGGAGTGAAGGAGTTAGAGATAACATCCTTCGTTAGTCCTAAGGCTATACCTCAAATGGCGGATGCCAAGGAGGTGGCGACCTATTGTACTGAGAAGTATAAGGATGTGAAACTCTATGCGCTTGCGCCGAACTTGAGAGGTGCTCAAGGTGCATGGGAGAGTGGGGTAAGGAATATTTCCTTTGTAGTGTCTTTGAGTGAGTCTCATAATAAGGCGAATATCAATAGGACACATGATGAGTCACTTGCAGAGCTGGCTAAGATCATTGAGGCGTATCCTGAAATGAATATCTGCGTGGGCTTGGCTACGGTGTTTGGTTGTCCTTTTGAAGGAATACCGACGATGCAATCGGCGATAGACTTCGGTAAGAGGCTTTACGAAATGGGGATACGTTCGATAAATCTTGCCGATACGATAGGTATAGCGGTACCCTCACAGATAAGAGAAGTTGTGTCGGCGTACAAGACAGAGTTTCCTGATATGGAAATTCAAATTCACATCCATGATACGAGAAACATGGGCATGGTAAATACTCTGGCGGCGATAGAGTGTGGAGTAAATACGGTGCAGAGCACTCTCGGCGGACTTGGCGGCTGTCCTTTTGCACCCGGAGCGTCCGGCAATACAGCCACAGAGGACTTAGTGTACATGTTAAACCGCATGGGCTATGAAACTGGCATAGATTTTGACAAGCTGCTTGAGCTTGCAAAGTACCAGAGAAGCACCATAGACGGAATTTACAGCGGTCACCACATTAACATAGAGCAAAAAAAGGATTAGGGGAATAAGAAAGGGGAAAAAACAATGGATATTTTATCGCTAATTATTTTTCTGGCAGTAATAGTAATAGCATTTATCAGAAAGATAAACGTAGGTGTCTTGGCATTTGCCGTAGCGGTGTTTGCGGTACGTATTTTCGGCTTGAGTGACGGAGATATAATAGGCGGAATCAGTGCATCGATGTTCATGACACTGTTCGGCATAACATTTTTGTTTGCAGTAATCAGCTCGACGGGAGCTCTTGACTTACTTGCTAAGAAGATAATAGCACTTGCGGGTACTCGTCTATGGATTATACCGATAATGGTGTATATAGCAGGTTTCGTGGTAGCGGGTGTAGGCCCCGGTGCTATACCGGCTTTGGCTATCATACCTGCGCTTGCAGTTTCCATAGCGTATCAGGTTGGTTATAACCCTGTAATGCTCGCACTTATCGGTGAGGCGGGATTGATGTCAGGACGCATGACACCGATAACGCCGGAGGCTGCAATAATAACGGAAGCGGCAAGCGGCGCAGGCCTTGAGGGTGTAATGCCCACAATTTTGGTGACACAGACTCTTGTAACGATCACACTTTCAGTGATACTTTTCTTCTTGTATAAGGGACATAAGCTCAAAGCGCCCCTGACACCAATTACAGGCATAGCAAATGAGAAATTCACAGGAAAGCAGATAATAGCACTGATGGGCATAGTAGGCCTCATGGTACTTATCATAGGATTCGGTGTTAACTTAGGTCTTGCAGCACTTCTGATGGCAGTTGTCCTTGTTTTACTAAAGGTTGCGGACGATGCATCATGCATCAAAGCAGTTCCCTGGACGACTATCGTAATGATTTTGGGTGTGGGCGCACTACTTGACATAGTTGACCAGATGGGCGGAATTACTCTGATGAGTGATGGCCTTGCTTCAATCATGACTTCAGCAACAGCAACACCGCTGATGGGTGTTTCAGCAGGACTAATGAGCCTTGTAAGCTCAGCGCTTGGCGTAGTTTACCCGACAATGATGCCAATGTCTGTTGAGATAGCTGCACAGGTTGGCGATGTAAACCCAGTTGCACTAATGTCAGCAGTAGGCGCAGGCGGCTCGCTTGCAGGCGTATCTCCGATGTCTACAGGTGGCGCACTTATCCTTGCTGCTATGGGTGCTGTTAATAAGAACTTCACAAAGGAACAGCAGAGCAAGACCTTTACAGAACTACTACTGATTGCAGGTCTGAGCTTGGTCGTTATCGTAGTAATATCCGGATTGTTCTACAATATGATCGCCGGTATCATGTATCCTGTATACTAAAATTAAAGGAGATATATAATGAATAAGAATGCTTTATCAGACTTGGTAGTACTAGATCTAACTCGTGTGCTTGCGGGACCGTACTGCTCTATGATGCTTGCGGACTTCGGAGCAAAGGTAATAAAGATAGAGGCACCGGGTAAAGGTGATGATACGAGGTCATTCGGACCTTTTGACAAAGGCGAGAGTAGGTACTTTGCAAACGTAAACCGTAATAAGAAGGGCGTAACTTTAAACTTGAAGGCTCCTGAGGGCAAACAAGCTTTTCTTGACATGGTAAAGAAGGCGGACATAGTGGTAGAAAACTACCGTCCCGGCGTAATGGATAAGTTGGGAGTCGGCTATGATGTGCTGAAGGAAATCAATCCCCAGATCATTTATGCGGCAGTCTCGGGCTTCGGCTGCTATGGCCCTCACTCACTACGCCCCGGCTATGATATAATAGCTCAGGCAACGGGCGGACTCATGAGCATCACGGGACCCAAGGGCGGAGAACCCACACGTACAGGTACTGCTATGGGTGATGTACTGGGTGGAATGAACTTGACTATTGGAATTCTTGCAGCAGTGCATGCACGCTCTATCATAGGCCATGGACAAAGGGTAGACGTAGCGCTTGTAGACTCAGTTGTTTCCAGCCTTGAGACAAGCCTGCAGAGATTCTTTGTGTCAGGTGAGCAACCTAAGCTCATGGGCAACAAATATCCTGCAGCCTTCCCCTATGATTCATTTGAGGCTAAGGACGGAATGTTCGTTATCGGTTGCGGAAACGACAAGCTATATAATTTGCTTTGCTCAAAGGTGCTGATGCGTGAGGATCTTATGACAGATCCCAGATACTCGACAAACTCAACTCGTATAGAGAATGCGGACACATTGAAGCCGGAAATTGAGAAGTGGAGCACAGAGCGTACAGTTGACGAGTGTGTTGAGAGCATACTTGCAGCAGGAGTTCCTGCGGCACCTATCAATGATCTGAAGCGAGTAACGACTTGTGAGCACATTGCAGGCGCGCGTGAGATGTTTGTAGATGTACATCACCCCATAATCGGAGATATGAAGGTTAACGGAAATCCGATTAAGCTACTGGACACCATGCCTAAGGTAGTTGCTCCTGCACCCGGATTAGGTGAGCACAATGAGGAAGTTTATGGAGAAATGCTTGGGTTTGATAGTGCGAAGTTAGCTGAGCTCAAGGAAAACGGTGTACTGTAAGTAAATAATAAGGAATAAAGATAGACCCCGAGCCGATATTAGGCTCGGGGCTTTTATTCTTGTATGATTTGCGGCGAGCAGAAGAGAGAGGTCGGGTGGGTGGAATTCACTTTACATGGATATGTTGATATGCTACAATATAATATGGTGAATAGTAATTAAAACTAAAAAATTAACTTAAACTAAGGTGCTTGAGTATGAAAAAATACATTGTGATAAGACTTGTTGTTTTAGTACTGATTATTGTAGGTATTTTTATGTCTGTTTGGATGTATGCAATGCTTGATTCTGCTTTCAATGAGTTTAATGAAGAGGCTAACGGACATATTTCGCAGATAGAAGAAATTTTGGCAGAGAACGATGAGACGGTATATCAACTTCAGGAAGACTTAAGGCAAGATTTTTTGATTCGAGCAAATGCGGTTGCATACATGATACAGTATAATCAGGATGTTATCTATGATATTGAACAGCTAGAGCACATTGCGAAGCTACTACAAATTGATGAAATTCATCTTTTTACTCCGCAGGGCGAAATATATAGTGGAAATGTGCCTGATTATTATGGATTCACATTCGAGTCAGGCGAACAGATGAGATTTTTTTTACCGATGCTGTATGATTACGATTTAGAGTTGGCTCAAGACATTACGCCCAATACGGCAGAGAGTAAAGAGATGCAGTATGTAGCGGTTTGGAGTGCAGATAGACAGCACATAGTCCAAATTGGCATAGAACCACTGCGTTTGCTGGAGGCAATGGCAAATACAGAGCTAACGCACATTTTCTCGCGGCTGACACATTCGGCACATACAATGTTCTTTGCGGTAGACGCTACAAGCGGAGAGGTAATAATAAGCACTAATCCGGATATCAATGGAATTGGATTAAGTGAGTTGGGGATAGCTGACTTTAGTGAAGATGACTTGGGGGTAACTCTGAATACCAATTTTGTGGGAGAGCTTGGACATGTGCTAATTCAACAGCATTCTGATAGTGTTTATATAGGTTATTATCAAGATTTTGTTTCGATTTATCATCCTGTGCTGTTTATTATTGGAGTTGGACTTGCCTTATCTTTGGTGGTATCTGCACTAATAATAGCACTCATATACTTCATGTTAGATAGGGTGGTGTTATGCGGCCTGTTTGAGCTTGAGAAGGGCATGAAATTGATAGCGGGCGGCGATTTAGAATATAGGATGAGTGTTACGGGCTTGCCGGAACTGGAAGCACTGAGCGACAATGTAAACTTTATGGTGAAGCGTGTGGTGGAGTCATCGCAGAAGTTTTCCACAATTTTCGAGTATGTTAATGTTCCCATAGCTATGTATGAATGTACGGCAGACACAGTAATTGCAAGTGGTAAGTTAGCGGAAATCTTACATATCAGTGATGAGCGATTTGCGCATGAATATAAGTCACCGCAAGCATTTATAGCCTTCATTGAACAAATTATGTTGCGACCGCATGTGAGTGAGAGTGATGTGTACTCACTTAATACGTACGAAGGTGAGCGCTATCTAAAAATAATGCGGTATCGTGACGGTGAAAGTGACTGGGGTCTAATTGTTGACTCAACCGATGAAATCAACGAAAAGAGTAAAATTAAAAAGGAACGTGACTTGGACTTTCTCACAGGCCTTTACGGTAAGCGTGCATTTTTCGAGCAGCTTGAAGCGCTGTCAAGGCGCCCGGAAGAGACTAAGATGGCGACGGTGGTCATGCTTGACTTAGACAATTTGAAGTATGTCAATGATACATGGGGGCATGAAACGGGCGACAGGTTCATATGTGCGGCTGCTAATGTGTTACACCGATTTGAGTATGATAATAAGCTATGTTCTCGCCTAAGTGGTGACGAGCTTGCTATGGTTCTCTACGGCGCGGAGGATTATATTCAATTGGAATTGCAGCTTGAACGGTTGAAGGAGAATTTTGATAAAGCGTATATTAACACGCCAACCGATGTGGAGCATAAAGTAAGCGCATCTATCGGTTATGCGCTATGTCCGGAGCAGAGTGAATCCTTCACGACATGTCTAAACTATGCTGACAAAGCTATGTATAAGGCGAAAAGCAGATGTAAGGGTAGTGTTGAGAAATACGAGCCCAGCGATCACCACATTAGCTATGAGCGCTGAAAAAACGAGTGTTTGAGTTAGTGACTCAAGCATTTCCACAACTATAGAGACCGTGCGTATATATGCACGGTCTCTTAGCGTCTGTATAGGCTCACGAACGTGACGTGGGCCGATTTGTATACACATTTGACACAAAATTGCATAACTTTATTGACTGCAACTTTATATGCCATTTTACCTGCAAATGCTATAAACAAATTGTTTAAAACATACATTTAGTTATCAGAAGATTTTACGCACACTTTACATCAAAATGTAGATTAAATGTTGCTGAAATGATAGAATAAGAAGAGTGAAAAATTAGAAGGGGTGCTGCCTTTGAAATCATGGAGTAAGAGGTCTATAATCGCCGTGTTTTTACTTTTACTTCCGATGCTGCTTGTTGTGTACTTGGAAATGAGTGATGATGCAGTTGCGACAGCTATGAGCAAGGTCATGTTCAGTCGGGCGACGGCTACGGAGATACTCGATGAGGATATAGGAGAGGATACGTGGACGGAGGGACGCAGGATAGGAGTTCAGTTAGTCACCTTTGAGATTCAAGGTGGCGAACATGACGGGAAAAGTTTATCTGCCGTACATCACGTGTCGGCCTATTCGAATATAGATATAGAAGTCGGGACAAGTGTTATATTAAGGCTTGATTACGATGAAAATGATGAGCTGTACATAGTTACTGTAAACAGCTATGACAGGATGTTAGTGTTGGGTGGCTTAGTGCTCTTGTTTGCGGTTCTACTTGTGTGGCTGGGTGGCAAGAAGGGCGTGGGCGCACTTTTAGGATTAGTGTATACGGGTTTTGCTCTGTGGAGCATTTTTATTCCACTTATATCACGAGGAGTGTCGCCAATTTTGGCGGCGGTGGGCTTGGTGGCGATAGCCACTACGGGCACGCTTATATTACTTAATGGCATTTCGAAGAAGACAGCCTGTGCGATAATCGGATGTGTGGGCGGCGTTACTATAGCCGGTGTGTGCGCTTATGTCGTGGGCGTGTTGACGCCGATAAACGGCTTTAACATGGCGGAGGCGGAGGAGCTTATATTAAGGGGCACAGACGGTGGCTTGAAGATAAGCGGGCTCTTGGTATCGGGCATATTGGTCGCTGCCTTGGGCGCTGTAATGGACGTGTCCATGACCATAACCTCGGCGATATTTGAGATGAAAGAGAACAGCCCGACGCTAACGCAAAAACAGCTTACGAAATCGGGCATGAACATAGGCAAGGACGCTATGGGCACCATGGCGAATACGCTTATTTTAGCCTTTGCGGGCGCCTCTTTAAATACACTCATATTGTTTAGGATATTCGATTATCCGAGCTTGCAGGTGCTAAACAGTGACTTAATTGCCATAGAGCTTATACAAGGTCTGTCTGGCTCTATAGGCATAGTGTTGACGGTGCCTTTGGTGTCGTATTTAGGCGGCAAGATGGCGAGCAAATAATCACCCTCGGGTGTTTTAAAATAGATTTAAATGGGAAAGGAAGATGGCTATGAAAAAGATTATTAGCGTTATTCTCGTTCTATGTTTAACTCTCGGCATGGTACCAATGGTAAGTGCAGGTGATGCACCAAAAGCGGCCGACCATGTGGTAATCAATGAGGTGTACGGCGGTGGCGGAAACTCTGGCGCCGAGTACAAAAGCGACTTTGTGGAGCTCTATAACCCCACAGGTGCAGATGTTGATTTGACAGGTTGGTCAATTCAATATGCTGCGTCAGGTGGTGCTTTTGGCAGCAACAAAGTTACCCTAACAGGCTCAATTAAAGCAGGCGGCTACTATTTAATTCAGCTTTCAGCCGGCGGTGGTGGAACAACAGAGCTTCCAACACCTGACGCAAGCGGCAGCATTAACATGTCCGGCACAAAAGGAAAAGTGGCACTTGTAGAGAATAAGACCGATGCTATCAGTGGCATTGCTGATACAGCGGTCGTAGACTTCGTAGGTTTTGGTGCTGCAAATGAATATGAGGGCACAGCCCCCACAGGGACACTTTCAGCTACAAAATCAGCTTCTCGCACAACGCCCGGCGTGGACACGGATGACAACAGCGCAGACTTCACAGTCGGCGCACCCTCGCCCATGAACAGTGGTGGCGATGTCGTTGACCCGCCCGATCCTCCCATTCCGTCAATAACCGCAATAGCCGAGGCAAGAAAAATGGCAGAGGGTACAGTTGCGGTTAAGGGTATAGTTACATACATAGATGGTAAAAACGTATACATACAGGACTCGGAAGCAGGTATAAATATATATGGTGATGCTCCGGCAGGCATAGCTATAGGCGATGAATACGTCGTCACTGGCACTGTTGGGGAATATAATAATCTAAAGCAAATCAATCCAACGGACTATGAAAAACAAGGCACACAGACTTTGCCTACCGCACAGGAAATAGAAATTGCGGATATAGGCGAGGACTATGAGTCCATGCGCATAAAGTTAACAAGCGTTGAAGTGACCGCTATTGACGAAACTTACGGCAACCTGACGCTGAGCCAAAACGGTAGCACGATTAAAACATATAAGGGCGAAATTCCCGACACAATTTTGGTCGGTGATGTTTTAACAGTTACAGCCGTAGTTGGACAATTTGGAGATAACTACCAGCTATATGTCGTAACAGAAGCGGACATCACTGTTGTAACACCCTCGACCACCGTCGCCACACCGACAGCGAGCGAAAGCGGCGAAGTGGCAAGCGGCACAAAGGTAACCTTCAGCTCCGCAACAGAGGGTGCGACAATTTATTACAGCACAGATAATATAGCGTGGACAGAGGGCAGTGAAGTCACAATCACAGGTGACATCACCTACTACGTAAAGGCTACGAAGGATGGAATGGACGACAGCGCAGTTGCAACCTTCACCTTTAAGCTTCCCGCAGTAGTAGCAGATCCGATAAAGGATGATGACGATACTATTTTCACTGACGATAGTGTTCTGAACATCGAAGAAGCACTTGCAAGCTCGACTGCAACAAGTCAAGCTTCCGGTGCGGCAATAACCGTTGTCGGTCAGCTTGTGTATACGACCTCAAGCTACGGAAATGCGGTACTGCAAGATGTGATAGACGGTCAGGTCTATTCACTGTTCGTGTACGGCTCTGCTCCCGAGGACGCAGTAATCGGCGATATAATTTCAATGACAGGTACATTTTATATCCGCTATGGCGCACCGCAACTTGCAGGAGTGAGTGCAAAGTCCGTAGTGGACAGTGCAGAGCCAATGGAAGCTATGGTTTATACCGTTGAAGAAGTCAAGGCAAACGGTTTAAACATGCTCGGTCGTTACATCAAAATAGAGGATGTTACTATCGGTGAGGCAAGCGGAAGGAACACTCCTGTAACGGACGGCACGGGCACAATTAACATTTATGATGCGTATGATATTCCCGTGGGCATAGAGCCAAACGACGAGATTGACCTGTACGCCATGGTTTCCACCTACAATTCAAGTGTTCAGCTTGCAACGGGTGAGGGCGCATACGTGCTCGCAAACGACCAAGGAGCGCCGACAATCACACTGCCCGACGATTCAGTTAACGCACAAGTAGGCGAAGACTATGTAATATCGGCAAGTGTAATTGACGTCAGCGGTGTGAGCTATGTGGGAATTCAGCTCAACATAAACGGTGAGGTAGTAAATGCCGATATGGCGAAAAATGCCGACACGGGAAAGTATGAGTATACAGTCTCCGGGGCAGATATCACAGCCTCAATTGACCGATTTACCTTCACGATAACAGCGACGGACGCTTCTTCAAACAGTAATGAAGCGAGCAGGCAAGTCACAGTTATGGTAAGTAATCTTCCGCAAATTGAGGTTGTATCACCTTTGAGAAACAGCCAGACGGGTGCTGACAAGACACCGACCTTTGAAGTTGCACTTAAAAATGCGGGTGAAAATCCGAGTGTTAAAATCAAAATAGGCGATGGCACAGCCGTAGACATGACAAAGGACGCTGTATCAGGCAACTATACCTATACACCGACAGCAGATTTGGCGGACGGCGAGGTAAGTGTTACTGTGTCGGTAATAACCATAGATGGTACAGCTGGTAGATATGACGCAATTACATGGAGCTTCACGGTGGGTGAGGCGGAGTATGACAAGTACTTCGGTCAGCTCCACTCGCACACCACATATTCAGACGGTTCGGGTACTTTGGAGAGTGCGTTAAACTATATCAACAATATCCCGACGAGTGATAATGTGGACTTCGTGGCGTTTACAGACCACTCGAACAGCTTCGACTCAAGCTCTGCGGCAAACCCTGCAGAGGCGTTAAATGATGCAAGTCAAATGACAGCGGCATCAAAAGCGCTTTGGGACGAATATACAGAGGCAGTGGACAACTTTAACGCAGCAGGTAATGATGTAAGTGCGCTGTCGGGCTTTGAGATGACATGGTCGGGCGGCCCCGGACATATCAACACCTTTAACTCGGAGGGTCTAATCAGCCGTAATAACAGCACATTGAATTCCAAGACTGACGATAACGGCATGAAGGCTTATTACGATGCGCTCATTGCAAGTAATGATCCTTTGGCGAACCTCTCGCAGTTTAACCACCCGGGAACGACCTTCGGTAACTTTGCGGACTTCGGGTACTACACACCTGCCTATGACAGTAAGATGGTCATGGTAGAAGTGGCAAACGGTGAGGGCGCAGTGGGAGCGGGCGGCTACTATCCGAGCTATGAGCAGTATACGCTTGCGCTTGACAAGGGCTGGCACGTAGGCCCGACAAATAACCAAGATAACCATAAGGGCGGTTGGGGTAACGCAAACACCGCACGTACGGTATTTATAGCAGAGAGTAATTCGGAAGAAGACCTCTTGACAGCGATGAGCCAAAGGGCGATGTACTCCACAGAGGATAAGAATCTTGAGATTGACTTTGAAATAAACGGTCAAATGATGGGCTCTATCATCGAGGACGTACCCAATTCCATAGACTTCGCTATCTCGGTCTATGACCCCGATAATAACGACAATATCAGCGAGATTGAGATTATAACGGGTAGCGGTAGAGTTGCGATGTCTAAAGATTTCAGCGACAACAGCGTGACATGGGACGGCTCGCTTGATGAAGTTAAAGAGGGCTACTACTACCTACGTGTAACTCAGGCAGACCTCAATATCGCAGTCACAGCACCTGTTTGGATAGGCTCAGCACCGCTTATGGGCATAAACTCCGTGGAAGTGAGCACGAAGATGCCCGTGACGGACGAGGAGCTGACGCTTACGACAACGGTGTTTAACAGTGAGAGCGAAGATAAAGAGCTGACTTCCATCACGTATAAGATAGGTGATACGGAGATTGGAAGCGGTAACGGCGCGACACTTGCGACAAACAGCACACATGTCGATACATTTGCGTACACCCCGACAGAAGTCGGTGTAGTGACTATTACGGTTGAAGTCTTGATGGACGGACAGATCTACAGTCAGAATGTAGAGCTCAATGTCCGTGATGCGGATAAGCTCGTGTATGTGGGCATAGACGCCTCGAACTACAATGAATATGTAAACGGTAACTACAAAGACAGCATGGGTAACTTCGCAAATCTTGCGGCAGAGTATGACGTGCGAGTGGTGGAGCTAAATACAGAGGCGGAATTAATAGCCGCAACGGGAAATGATAAGTATAAAATGCTTATCCTAACACCTCCGACACGCAGAGACGGTTCTTCGCTTCTCGACGACTATCAAAATTGGACAGAGGCTGAAATAAATGCAATTACAGCCTTTGCAGAGGCAGGCAACATAGTGGTTGTCACAGGTTGGAGCGATTACTACGAGCGCTATGAAGACTTCCCGGAAGATGACCACATGGCGGCACAGCAGAATGATATCTTGGAAGCTTTGGGTTCAAGTCTCAGAATTTCGGACGACGGGCTCATTGACAACACTAATAACGGTGGTCAAGCGCCGAGACTGTATCTGACGGAAATTAACGATGAGAATATGTTCATGCAGGGCATAGTCGATTCTCAGGTATATTCAAACTATGGCGGAGCCACGATTTATGCGGTCGGTCAGGACGGCGCACCTGTGAGTGCACTGCCGAGCAGTGTGAGCGCCATGGTCTACAGCTTTGAGACAGGCGAATCAACAGACAATGACGGAGATAATTTTGCAGGTGTGACAATTCCGAAGTACGACAATAAGTACCTATCGGCGGCGAGTGAAAGCATTACCTATGATAACGGAAACACGGCGACGATTATCACCTCAGGTTCTGTGTTCATGAGTAACTTTGAAATTCAGGCTGATCTTGACAACTACGGCACGCCGGCATATTCAAACTACACTATTGTAGAGAATCTGTTAAAGCACATAAATCCCGTTGTAATTTCGACGATTGCAGAGGTACATGCGGGAGAGTTGGGCGACAGCTTCGCTATCCGTGGCACATTGACCTCGAATGCTACGGGTTATGACGATGACACGGCCTTCTTTGACAGTGCCTATGTACAAGACGCAACGGGCGGCATAAATCTGCACCCCGTGGCAGATATCTTAAAGGCAGGCGATGTAGTCGAAGTTAAGGGCACGGTTAGTGCATACCAAGGCGAGCGTCAGCTGAAGGTAACATCGATTTCTAAGATAGGCGAGGGCACAGTGCCTACTGCGATAGATGCCACAGCGGCGCAGATTAATGACATGAGCGTTTTGGGCTCACTTGTAAAGGTCTCGGGTGAAATCACGAGAATTGTGGAAGCGGAGGGCATACCGCAGAGCATATACTACACGGACGCAAGTGGCGAGACGGCGAGGATTTTCATAGACGGCTATATCACGGAGCTAAAGACTATAGAGAATTTAGCGGTCGGAAACGACATAGAAGCCGTGGGACTGGCGTCGTATGACAATAGCTATGCTGACACATACCCGAGAATACGTATACGTGACAGGGATGATATAGCGGTCACGGTCGTAGATTCGGGTAATAACGGAAACTCGGGTAACAGCGGCAGCGGCGGCGGTAACGATGATGACGATGACGTTACCATTGTTGATCCGACCCTACCTTTGAGTAGGTTTGTAGACGTGGCGGCGGACGCTTGGTATTTCGCCGCAGTGAACTACGTAGTGGAAGCAGGCATATTTGAGGGCACGAGTGCGATTACATTCGACCCCGAGGGTCTCATGACCCGTGCGATGGTCTGGACGGTCTTGGCACGCATGTCAGGAGTGGACACATCTACAGGAGCGGAATGGTATACGGTAGGCATGGAATGGGCGATAGAGAACGGGGTTTCCGACGGAACGAACCCTGAGGGCTTTATTACTCGTGAGCAGTTTGCCACTATGCTATATCGTTATGCGGGCAGTCCTGAGCTGACAACGGATGTGCTTGACTTCGGAGATGCGGATATGGTGTCCGACTGGGCACGTGATGCCATGATCTGGGCGACATCTCTGGGCATAATTGAGGGCACGGACAATATGCTTATACCGCAGGGCGAAGCAGGCAGAGCGCAGATAGCAGCTATGCTAATGAGATATCTCGGATAAGTTCAAAGAAAAACACTATGGGGCTTTCGCCCCATAGTGTTACGCAAAATAAATAAACAACCGACGGATATTATCCGTCGGTTGTTTGCTGTTTTACTTACGACACTCTCACAAAAATGTCATTGTCCTGCCAATCACTCAGAAAATACTCTATTTTCGCTATGTGTATGGTCCCGCCGTCGTTTGTCATGATGTAAGCGTCCTGAGCGTCTCTTATGTGGTGTAGCTCGCTCGGCACCTCGCAGAGAGCTGAAATTGTACCCTGTGCATCTATGCGCAACATGTGCTCATAGCTCTCGGTGACCGTATCTTGAAACGTAGCGTTTTTGCCCATGATGTCCTCTTTGAGCCATATGAAAAACTCGTCGGGCGTCTCGCTCATGTACATACTGCGTACGCTCAGTTGTGACCACGGAGCGACGCCATTAACTTTCTCCTGGCTAAGCACCCTGTTCTCATTACTGTATACATACTTTGCACCCTCGCCCTGTTCATCGTACAGTACAATTTCAAACATATCCGCAGCGTCACTCACAGCGTTAGCCCTAAAAGGAAAGTACATGCCCCGCAGCTCGTCAGGCAGACTTACCCACGGGTCTATACTCTGAAACTCCGTCTCCAAACTATAAACGTCACCGTCAATGCTCAGAGTGTAGTAGCTGTTGTTATAATGAATGTACAGAGTACCGCTTACGGCTCTGACAAGTGCTCCGTTCAAAACTGTGCCTGTTGTATTGTACTTTGTCAGGGTGTGATCGTGTAGGCTGAGCTTTACTAAGTAGGTATCATCGCCCTCTAAAGATGGCGTGAAAGCTTGAAAGTACATGTTTCCGCCAAGCTCATCTAAGCTCATGTTAGTGTAGGTGTAGCTGTCTTCGAGGTCGGGAAAGGTTATGGTTTCGATATATTCGCCCGAAACCGAAAATACAGCGATACCCACACCTCGCATGAAAATATAGAGTGTACCGTCCTCGGAAAGTGCAAATTCCGTGCTCACGAGAGAGTTCTCATATGGATGAGGTGAGGGCGCATAATCATAGCCGAAGTTTAGCACGTCTCCGTGCTCGACTGAATTGAAACTGTAAGAATAATCGGTGTCCTGTAAGCGGTTCTGCCATGTTTCGGCAAATTCGGCATTACTCAACACGCTTGCAGAGACGCCCGAATTTTGCGTCAAAACCACAGCGTCATCCTGCCCGCCGCCTATCATAAGAGCAGTGAACATACTGAAAATAATCATAGCAAATCTCATATCGCACCTCCAAGTTTAATGTTGTTTACATTACCCCTCGACAGTCGGCGGTGCTTCGCTCAGGCATTGCGATAGTGTGAAGTCACCTCTACTTGTGAGCTCGCCGACAAGTGCAGCTGTTTCAAGGTCATTAAAATGCCACCATTCGGATGCTAAGGGGGTGAGTCCTGCTTCTGTACAATAGCCTTGTAGCGTTATTGATGGTTCGTTCATGCTCTCTGCAAGCGAAGCGCTTAGCCAATCGGTCTCGGACGATGCCTCGACGGCAGTGGTGAAAGCGGCGGCGCTTGCACTCAGCTCGTGCATGTCTGTGGGCATGGTGTAGGGCGTGTACTCCGTAACCGCCGTGTATGCGTAATTGCCAGCATACCTTGTCTCGGCTTTCTCGACAGCAGCGAGGCTGACGTCTATGGCGATTCCCTTTTGATGGTAAGAAATGCCACTGGCGACAAACCAATCCACAGTCCAAGGCTCAGTGTTTATACCACTGTGAACGTCCGCATTACTCTCGGAAAGTGACTGCAAAGTGTCTGCTATCCGTACTTGAGTTGCCTGTGGTCGATACACTTCGAAAATAATAAGTGTGTTACCCTCGGAGAGTGCAAGCTGTTGTGCCTCCGAGATTTTCTTTGCCATGGGGTAGAGAACAGGCACGACGTAATGCTCGCGCTCAAGTCGCTCGTTATATGACAAACTATTGTATAGTGCATGACCTGTTATGTCGGGTAGCTCAAAGCCCGAACTCATGTAGAGTGAAGCAGATGAATTTGTAATGTTGTATACGATAGACGGGACAACATCGGGTAAATTTATAAAACAGATGTTACTGTCCACCCAACCAACGGCGTCGTTAAACTCAATGTACCACCAAGATCCGTGTTCGGCGAGTATTTTAAATGCTTGTCCGGCATTAATGGATCCTACCGCACTTGTGCCTGTAGCATCGGACATTATGTCAGTGTCCACAGCGGTGTAGCCCGTTGCATTTATGATGGGCAATTCAAAGGCGCTATGTGTAATTTCCGTTATATACCCTTGCTCAGCTTGCGGTAAAATAGGGGCCAGTGCAGGCACAGGCTGTGCATTTAAGTCCTCGGTGGGTACAGGTTCGGGTGTCGTGCTAGGAGCTGACGTAGGTGTCGGCGTGGGTGTTGGTGTCGGAGTGGGACGCACTAAAAGAACACTGTCGTCTCTTAAAACATTTGCCGCTGACTTTGTTCCTGTGAGCGGCCGTGACGACTGCTCATCAGACCAATCATCTACCCTCAAAAAAGCGGTGATAATAAACAGGCCTGCAAGTAAAAAAACGAATAGCAGCCTGAAAAAATTATAAGCAGATTGTATTTTGTTTTTACGAGTTTGATCATTCGTGTCACGTTCAGTGTTGGGCATATTAATCCCCCGATAATTTTTTCTGATATTATAGCATTGTAAATAAAAAATAGCAATACATGCAAATCAGAGCCGAAAAAAGGTCGTAAGGCGAAATAGCCTCACGACCTCTAAAGGAAAAACTTATAAATTTACAGTGTAGCAAGGGTCAGTCTTGTCGTCACGACCGCAGTTATAGTTAGGCAGATCCTTGTAGCGTGACAATATCCTCGTGTTGTCGCCTGCCACAATGCGCTTAACAATCAGCCACTTACCCTCACGACATTCCCACAGGTCAATGTCACGGCAACGAGCCTCAACAGTGAAGGTGCTGTCGTCCTTTGAGGGGAACTTACAGGCGGCGTACATGTAGGTCTCACTCTTTGCTCTGTCACCGTCAATCTCGATGAGAATATTGGTCATCATATGGTGGGTCGAAATCATATTTCTATGCTGGTTAAGCATTTCGTCTATGAATTGTCGACCTGTTCCTTTGGGGAAAGTGGGCCCGTAATTGACCTCACTGTCCTCGGCAAAGACCGAGTAACCCAGTTCATTGTCAATTCTGTCGAGTGCACGACAATAGGTGTAAATTTGGTCTCTGATGGCTTCCTTGGCTAATAGCATTTTCAATTCTTCTGACATGATTTCAGCTCCTTTATATTTTTTTACCGCCCTACGGTATATTTAGTATACTAAATTAAACAAGAGTAGATTGCACCATGAGCGTCATTTTATTAACTAAAAAATCCACAGCCGTACAATGCGGCTGTGGATTTATGAATTCATCTCTACTTCTCGGTTTCGGCAGGGACTTCCTGCGTTTCGGGGTTTAACAAGCTGTCAAACTCCTTCATTACATGCTCATATGTATCCATGGTGATGTCGGGCATACCCTCACCGGTCTCCAAATTGAGACCCGCCTCCTCGAAGCCCTTCATGACAGCATCTTTCATTTCAGCGAGCACGTCAAGGTCACCGTCGGCAAAGAAGTTAGCCATGGTCATTATCCTATCGGACACAGCCTCAACAGAGTAGGCTCCGCCCTCTGAAATGTCCGCAAGTGCGCCCTCGGCAGTGGTGGCAGGGACGGGCAAAGCCGCCTCTAAACTGCCGAATATCTCGGTTAAGAGGGCAGTGCTGTCCTCACTCAGCTCAAAGCCGTCGTAGTAGCTTGAAACCTGAGCTGACTGCGCACTGATATTTTCACCCACCATGTCCGCAAGAAACTTAAGATTGTTTTCGAGTGATTGCCTGTTAATTTCCTCTAACTGTGCCTGCGTGAGCTTCTTGGGCGGAGCATATGTAACACTCTCCGTCTCGGCCTCGGACTTATTGAAAGTGTCAACATTTTTAGCACTTTCCTCAATAAGCGTATTCTGAGAGCTCTTAGCCACAGCGTCGGCATTTGTGCTTGCTATACTACTGTAGGCACTTGCGCCCTGTACATTTGATATATTCATGACGGTGCTCCTCTTATACAAACTTTTTATACGCAGAGTATAACACAAATTTTCCTAAATTACAAGCATATCTGTTTGCGCTACTTAAAGAAATGTATTATAATAAGTAAAGAGAAAAGGTCGAGATGGGGGAGCGAAGAGCATGTCTGTAGTAAAAATGCTTGCGAATATAATACTATTTCTCAGTGTTTATGCAAATGTGTCACAGCTAGAGGAACTTACGGTAGAGGTGGAGGTGCTCAGTACAGCGAAGCTGAGCGTTTTCGGGGATATAGTGATACACGATAGAATAAATGCAGAGGCGATGACGGACGAGGGCTATGACTATGCACCGTTTTTCGACGGTGTGAGGCAGGCACTCAGTGAGTCTGACTACAGCATATGCACTATAGAGACGAGTTTTCCCGATGTACAGTACTACACGGGCTACCCTATGTTCAAGACGCCCGGGGAGCTTGCGACGGGCCTCAAGGACGTTGGTTTTGACCTTATAAATACGGCAAGTAATCACGCTATGGACGGGCTTGAGGCAGGTCTCTACCGCACATTGGATATACTTGACGAGCAGGGTCTTGACCACGTGGGCACCTATCGTTCACAGGAGGAACGCGATGAGAATAACGGTATAGTCGTCAAGGACATAAATGGGGTGAGTGTGGCGTTTATGGCGTATACCTATGGCACGAACGGCATGGACATAGATAATTTCGATTATGCGGTCAACACGATATTTACGGACTATAAGAGTGTAAACCCACTGCATGTAGACTATGAAGGCTTAGACTCAGATCTTGCGGCGGCGAGGGCTCTCGAAACTGACTTTATAGTAATGCAGCTTCACTGGGGCTATGAGTATTATTTAGAGCCTATAGAGTATCAGGAACAACTGTCGGACTATTTCTTTTATAATGGCGTGGATATCATTGTGGGCAGTCATCCGCATGTGCCTCAGCCTATGGAACTACGAGAGTTTACGGACATAGACGGCGTGGAAAAGACGGGTTTTATCGTGTACAGTCTCGGCAACTTTTTTGCGAATATGGATGGTGACTATGAACCGCTGTCGGCCTGTGTGGATATAAGCCTTGAGAAGAATAATCTGACAGGTGAGGCGTATATAACACATGTGTCGTATAAGCCACTGATGATATTTGACTTTCACCGCTTTGGTATTTACAGTGAGGGTAGGGGCGTGAAGGTCTGCGATATACGTGCGATGATGTCGGGCTATGAGAGCGGCGAGGGCAGTGTATTAAATGAGTGGGCGTACTTGGAGTTTGAGAGAGGACTTGAAAACTTACATTTGGTGTATGACCCGGCGTTTGACGAAGTTAACGGCGGCATAGATGTGAGAATATGGGATGGGAGTATATAGAAAAGAGTAAAGAGAGGAAAAGGCTGTGGGTATACTAATAGTGATGGCGATAGCGTTTGTGGCGACGGGTGTATACGGTCTTAGGAAAAATGCAAACGCAAGTGAGGGTGAGTACGAGGTAGTGTGCGGCAGGGTAGTCGGCTTTGAGTTAGGACATACGCAGAGTGTGGGGGATGGCACGAGCAATAACTATGCGCCTGTGTTTGAATATGAGTATGGTGGCAGGAAATATAAGTCAGCGCATGCCATAGCTACAAACTTTTTTGGTAAAGCGGTGTCGAAATATAAGGAGGGCGATACGGTGCAGCTGCGAGTGTATAAAAGCAGACCGAACGAGGCCGTGCCGAATACAATAATAGGGACAAACTCAAATGCACTTGCTTCGGCGATATGTTTTGTCTTAGCCGGGGTAATGATTGTGATTGCGATTTTTGTTTTTTAGGCGAAGAAGTTACGAATTGACGACGTGCAGTTTATCATAAAAGGAGGATAGATTATGAGAATTGGAAATCAAGTGTCATATAGCCCGCTTGGGCAGACGAAAAATGCTGTAGTTAACAGTCAAAATACCAACAGAAGCTTTGCGGATCTTACCCGTTTAGTTAGTCAGAGTGAAACACCTACAAATATTCATGTATTCATGCCCAATGAAAACACCATTTTTTCAGGTGGACAAGCCAATGGCATGTCGATTAGGGTTGACTATGCGGCGGAGTCGACCGACGAAAACCCAATAGCACATGTAGTAGGGGTTGACAACAAAACAGGTAATCGCTTTGAGCAGACCATAGAGATTAACAAAGTAGACCCTAAAAATGCCACATACATCGAGTTTCGTGCCTTAGAAGGGCATTTAAACGGCGGCAAGGGTGCAGCTTTGGGCTCTCTTACCGGTATGCTTAATCACACTGTTTACGGTGAAGTATTAACACCCGGAATAAATGATAGGATGAATTACATTGCTTGGATGATGAAGCAGGCTGCAACTTACAGTAATAGCCCTATTTCCGAACACAAAACAACGGGCAGAGAATATTATGCTGAGCTTGATATGTGGTCTGTGTATTTAGAGGCAAAAGAAATATAGTACTTAGTATAAGAAAACGGACAAGTCAAAAATGACTCGTCCGTTTTCTTTGTGCGCTTGCCTTATATGTCGGAGCAGTAGTTTCAGGGCTGTATAGTACGTTTAAAGTCAGTAAACAGTAACGAAATTGTATTGAAAAAGCAGACGAAATGTTATATAATTAATAAACGTTATAGTGTGCCGAGGGACATATCACTGAGAGTGCTGTTTTGAAAATAAGTCCACAATTACAATATATGGAGTCGCATTATGAATAAGAACAAGAAAATAATGATAATAGATGATAATGTCACGAATTTGAGCATAGCACGGAAGGCTCTGTGTGACGAGTATAATGTTGTTTTGATAAAAGACGGGGCAATGGCACTTGCGGAGATACCGAATACAAATCCGGATTTGATACTACTTGACGTGGAGATGCCGGGCATGAGCGGTTTTGAGGTAATAGAGAGAACAAAGAAGGATTTGCCCGAACCGTATAGGAGTATACCTGTAATATTTCTCACTGCGAAGGATGACGGTAGCAGTGAGTTTCAAGGTCTCAATTTAGGTGCGGTAGACTATGTAAGAAAGCCGTTTTCGGCGGCACTCCTTAAAAAGAGGGTGGAGTTACATTTAAAACTGCACGACTATAATATAGGTTTAAAGCAGATGGTAAAAGAGCAGGTAGCGCATATAGAGGAGTTGCAGTATGCGGTAGTTTACGCTATGTCTGAGATGGTAGAGCGAAGAGACCATACGACAGGCGGTCATATACTGAGGACAAGTAGGTACTTAAGGGCGTTGTTGATGCAGTTAATAAATGACTCTGAGTATTCGGGTGAATTGAGAGATGTAGATGTACATATGTTCTGTCATGCTGCGCAGATGCATGATGTGGGCAAGATTTGCATACCTGACCATATACTTTTAAAAGAAGGTAAGTTGACGACAGAAGAGTTTGATACGATGAAAAAACATACGGATTTTGGCTGGGATATAATTATATCGTCGGTTAAGGACGTACATAACTATGCCTTTCTGGAGACTGCGGCGATGTTTGCGCTCTCTCATCATGAGAAGTGGAATGGCAAGGGATATCCGAAGGGCTTGAAGGGCGCTGATATACCAATAGGGGGCAGGATGATGGCGATAGCGGATGCCTATGATGCTATAATTTCTAAAAGACCGTATAAGCAGGCTAAGGAGCATGAAGAGGCGGTAGAGATAATAATTAAGGACAGTGGTGAGCATTTTGATCCAGTGATGGTTGCTGCATTTGTGGCAGTGGCAGACGAATTTAAACAAATTTCGGAGATAGAGACGCAGTAGGGTGGAGATGGCTTTGTGAAAGAGGGGGCATTTATGGCTGATAATAATATGATAACGTTAAAACATTTGACAGAGACAATATCTATTACAAAAATAGGACTTTTCGTATGGAATTTGGAAACCAATCATGTTATGTACAGCAAGGAATGGGCGGAGATAGTGGGCTACGAGCAGGAGGAGCTTGTGCCACATGTATCGACCTGGGAATCTATGCTTTTACCGAGCGATTTAATGATAGCGGAGAATAATGTAAATAAGTACCTTGCGGGTGAAACACCGTTATATGAAGCAGAGTTTAGGATGATCAAGAAGGACGGCAGCATTATTTGGGGTCATGATAAGGGCAAGGTGACGGAATATACGGAGGATGGAAGACCTCTGATTCTTTGCGGTGTGTTGCAGGACATAACAAATATTAAACTCACGGAGCAGATGCTACGTGAGAGTACGGACATATTAAATCTTGCCATAGAGGTGGCGGAGTTCGGCACTTGGGACTGGGACTTAGTAAATGATGTAATATCATACAATGATGAGTATTTGAGTATGCTGGGCTATACGCAGGATGAGATAGACGGCTCATTGGCTGAATGGGAGGCTATGAATCACCCTGAAGATCTAGTTCTTGTTACGGAGCTGTTGGATGAATTTGTGAGTGGCACGAGAGCAAAGTATGAATGTGAAATACGAATGCGTCATAAGGACGGGCATTATATTTGGACTAGGGATGTCGGCAGGATAATATCTAAAGATGAGAATGGGAAAGCTACACGGGTGATTGGCGGCCATCTGAATATAGATAGCTTGAAAAATTCACAGTACCAGTTGGAAGAGACGCTTAAAGAGATAGAGAATCACCAGACGCATTTAGAAAATGAGATAGAGCTTAGGACATGGACATTGATAGAGCAGGATCAGCTATTGATGGCGGTGAATGATGTGTCACAGAAGCTACTTGCGGTAAATGAGAGCGATGACTTTGACCTTGTGCTTGTTGAGTGCTTGAAGAGTCTAACATTGGCGTTTAAGACTTCTGAGTTTACACTGTGGCGCTATATAAAAGTCAAGGAATATGAATTCTTTCATCTGTCACATATGTATAGGGGCGATACGGACGATAATATAATTTTTGATGTAAAAGATATGAGTGAGTATATAAGCAAATTGCTTGAAGAAGATGAAGCTTTCCAAATCCACTCAAAAGAAGATGGTAATGTAATCATAAATTATAGCCGGACACCGCTTGAGTTACGTACAGTATTTGAGACAGAGAAGTCTGTAACGGATTTCATGTCGGGCATGAGTGAGCAGTGGCAAGATAATGTGAGAGATAATATTGAGAATAGTGGCGGCAGCATAGCGACTCCTATATATTTATATAATGATCCTTTTGGAATTATAGCGACAGGTTGTGAGCAGGGCAACATAAGTTATACTGAAGCGCATGAGAGCATGTTAAATATAAGCGGTAAGCTTTTTGCAAATGCCCAGTATAAACACGAGATGGATGAACAGTTACGAGCGGCGCATGAGGAGGCTTTGCTCAGCTCTGAGGCTAAAAGTAATTTCTTGGCAAATATGAGTCATGAGATTAGGACGCCATTGAATGCGATTTTGGGTATGTCTGAGATAGTTCTAAGAGAGAGTAGGGGCAGAAATACTGAGGAATATGCTCAGGAAATCAAGAAGGCGAGTGAGAGCTTACTTGTCATCATAAATGACATATTGGATATCTCTAAGATAGAGTCGGGCAAACTTGAGATAATAAATGTAGAGTATAATATTGCATCCTTATTAAGTGATATAATAAGTTTATCTAAAATGCGACTTGAAGATAAGCCGGTGTTGTTGACCACATTTATACAATCTGACATACCCGGCGAGCTATATGGTGACGAGATAAGAATAAAGCAGGTGCTGATAAACTTGGTGAGTAATGCAATTAAGTTTACCAGGGCGGGAAATATCAATATAGAAGTAAGTTGTGAGTTGCAAGACGATAGGGCAGAACTTATTTGCACGGTGTCTGATACGGGGATGGGCATTAAGGAAGAGGATATGCAGCGACTCTTTTTGCAGTTTGAGCGTGTAGATACGAAGAAGAATAGAAATATTGAGGGCACGGGTCTGGGTCTTGCGATAACGAAGCAGTTGTGTGAGATGATGGGTGGAACGATAGAAGTACGCAGTGAGCAGGGCGTGGGATCAATTTTTACTGTTCGTTTGCCACAACGCTATAGTTGCTCTGCACCAATTACAAATAAGGCATATGGAAAGACAGTGTTGTTGTATGAGGCGCGTGAGTTGTATGCAGAGTCGATTGAGCGCACCTTTAGCGATTTGGAAGTACAGTGCACAGTGTGTGCAAACCAATCTGAGCTTACACAGTTGCTAAGGGAGAGTGAGTTTGACTACTTGTTGACACCGGTGGTACATATAGATAAGATAAAGAATTTGTGCAGTGTGATGAATTTAGATATAAAAGTCGTGCTGATGACAGATCCGGGCGATTTAACTATCTATACGGGCGAGACGACAGTGAGTTTGCCGATAAGTTGTATACAAGTGGCACAAGTGTTTGGTGACGGTGACTTAGCTAATGTTAAGAAGGAAGAGGGCAGCAGTTTTGTAGCTCCGAGTGCTCGAGTGCTCGTTGTGGACGACAATAAGGTTAATCTAAAGGTGGCTACAGGCTTGATGGCTCCGTATAGATTAAATTTAGATACTGCGATAAATGGTGCATTAGCGGTGGAGATGGTTAAAAGTAATAAATATGACTTAGTGTTCATGGATCATATGATGCCTGAGATGGACGGTATAGATGCAACGGCGGCGATAAGGAAATTGGAAGGTGATTATTACAAGAAACTACCGATAATAGCACTGACAGCCAATGCGTTGGTTGGAGCGAAAGAGCTGTTTGTAAAGGAAGGCATGGACGACTTCTTGGCGAAGCCGGTAGAGACTCAGAAGTTAAATGAGATGTTACAGAGATGGTTGCCGAAAGATAAGCAAGAGCCTATAGTTACGTTTGAACGTGATACAAAGGATCATAAAGTGATGATAGCCGGAGTGAATACGAACTATGGCATAAGTTTGATTGGCGGCAAGTTGGAAGATTATTATGATGTCTTAAATACGTTTTACTTTGATGGCATAAATAGACTTGAGACACTAAGTGCGGCAAATGCGAGTCGTGACATTGAAGTATATAGGATAGAGATACATGCATTAAAGAGTGCGGCAGGTTCTATAGGAGCGTTTTCGGTTTCTCGTGAGGCAGGAAGTCTTGAAGATGCGGCTATTAAGGGCGAATTGGCCTACATCATGGAGCACTCTGCAGAGTTTGAAAACATGTTCCGTGAGTTGTTAAGTGCGATTGATGAGCATTTAAAGCGAAATTTAATGAGAAACTTTGAGGAAAGAGAAGAAGGCAATGTAGCTTTGTTGGAAAGCAACTTGAAGGAAATTGAAGATGCGCTTACCACCTTTGATATTGATGTTTTGGAAAAGAGCATTCAAGAATGTATTTCGTATGAGTGGAAGGGTGCGTTAGATGAAATGCTAAAGAGATTAAAATCTTTGGTCGATTCTTTTGATTACTATCAGGCACGCACAGTGGTAGAAGGTATGAAGAATGAGATGTCATTGCAGTATTACAACTGATGCGATACAAGTAAAATGTGAAATGTGTGAGTAAAAACTCTGCCCTGAATATAGAGGCAGAGTTTTTGTATCTGTAAGCAAAAGGGATAAAAAAGTATAGTAAATATATAAATACTGTGTTTAAGCATGTGTACAGCGTTTTATTGAATTGATATAATAATATAATAGATTAAGATGTACCTACTTGAGAGCATAGTGCGTAAATATTAGTAAAGGGACAATGACAACATAAGGAGGTAAGTATGGCATTTTGTAGTAATTGCGGACACAAATTATCAGAAGGGGCGAGGTTTTGCGGCGACTGTGGCGCAAAGACGATGTTAGATTCAGTTGCAGCACCGATAGAGACTGCCCCGATAGTAAATGAACTGACGACACAAGTACCCGTACCTCAGCCTATGGAAGTGGTGGCACCTGTAGAGCCTGAACCTCAGCCTGTGGAAGTGGTGGCGCCTGTAGAGCCTGAACCTCAGCCTATGGAAGTGGTGGCACCTGTGGAGCCTGCACCTCAGCCGGTGGAGGTGGTGGCACCTGTAGAGGATGTTCCCAAACAGGCGCAAGAGTGGCTGGAATACGCGCCCGGCAATCCACGTTCTAATGATAATATAAGTCAATTTATTTTGGAATCAAATTTTGATAAGAGTGATGTGATGGGAAGTTATTCCTTTGATTTAGGTGGCAGTTCTGTGCAACAGCAGCCTGTTCAAGAACCGGCGCAACAACCACAGCACATAGAACCGCCGGTGCAAGCGCCGCAGTATACAGCACCGCCGGCGCAACAACCACAGTATACAGCACCGCCGGTGCAAGCGCCGCAGTATACAGCACCGCCGGTGCAAGCGCCGCAGTATACAGCACCGCCGGTGCAAGCGCCGCAGTACACAGCACCGCCGGTGCAAGCGCCGCAATATACAGCACCACCACAACAATATCAACAACATCCGCAGGGCGGCGTAGCAACGGCGTCAAAGCCTATGAATAAGAAGCTGTTAATGTACATAGGAATAGGAGTTGCGGCCTTGGTGGTACTGGTTATCATAATATCGATGCTTGGTGGCGGCGACTCGGATAGCACCGGCATAGGCTCGAAGCCGGGCAGTGGCATGAGCGGAGCAATGTCGTCGCAAGGCAATGACTCGAGTGGAACGGTCTTAGGTCAAAATGGTTTTGTAGCGCCGGGTTATGGCTCAGAGCAAACGGTGGCAAGTGAAATGCTCGAGTATCCCTCTAATTGGTATGGCACAGTAACGATCAGCAACTATTCGGGCTCTGATGATATATCCGGCGAGTACGAGGCATGGGCGTATATAGGTCAGGACGATATCGGGGTGTACTTTGAATTGTATGCCAATGGTGAGGCGGGATCGGATAGTGCAGTAGACTTGATGTCATTTAATATAGACATTCACGACTATACATTTTTCCCGATAGAAGACAGTCATGCATGGCTGTATGGTGGTGCACCGTACGTGGAGGAAGAGGAGAATTGGTTGATTCCTATGCTGATAAATGGTTCGCTCTATGCGGCTTATGACTATGATTATAATGGCGAGAGTTTTACCATAGAATATGAAATTGCAAAGATAGCGCAGTAAACAGAATGTGAAAGAGAGGCTTCGAATTAAGCCTCTCTTTTGTGTTACGTAGTGATGGTGAAATGGGAGATTTCGTCGTTGTGAGACTAATAATTACTAAAAATTATATTCGTCATTCCAGTCAGATACGATATGCAAATCTCCGTACTCTATATTCATAACCATATTTTCAGATATTTTCACTATCATATTTCCATCAGAATCCATCCCCATCGTGTCAGAATGTGTGTATATGTAGTCTCCATCACTATAGTTGAAAATCAATTTACCCATAATAAACTCCTTTAAATTCTTGGCTTTATGTTGTGAATTTTTTCGAACAATTCATTTAGCTCGTCGATCAAAGCATTTACTTCTGCGTTATCGGACTTAGTGTTTACTTTTATGATATTTGTAACGATACCATCTTTAGCGTTGTGACTACGCATACTCACCATATTGCCATCATCATAAAAATCGAGCTCTCTATAAATGGCTTTATCAACAACATTTTTTGCAGGCGCTGTATCAGCGTTAAAGAGTTCGTTAAAGTATGATTCCCAGTCAGCTACAATCTTATTGATTTTTTCATATGCGTAAATGTTATGCTTAATCGCACTTTTTAAAAGGGTGGTCACCTCATTGTGCTTACTCTTAATCATGCGTTCAATCAGCTCGCTCATAAACGGAAATACAAACTTATTGACAAGATTGATTCTGTCTATTATCTCAAACTCTTCAGCAAAGTAATTTATTATTTTGCTGTTTTTCGATTTAGCAATAGCCGTGATAACTGCTTCGTTATAATATTCTTCACACTTTGCCGGAGTGCAGGAAAGATAGCACGCTTGATAGAACGATGGCAGTTCTCTTGCTTTAAGATCTGTGAGTGTTTCAAAATCATTGTTTTCTATTGCAAGTACAATCATTTTAGTCCAAAGTTCTGATTCCTCTTTTAGATTGGAATCTAAAACATTATAATTTTTTTGCTCTATCGGATGATATTTAATGCTTGTGCCTGCTCCAAAGCTTCCCCAATAATCATTTCTATCTGCTCCAATAAACCATATATATTCTTCGTCTAATAAAAATTTGAGAAGATCATAATTTTTAAAATCGAGCGCATAGTGTATTAGTGTTTTACCGTATTCATCTGCATTCAAAACAATACTGTCTTCTCTCTGGACATAACTTTCCCACACTTTTCTATCGCTAGAAAGTGCCACTGAGTAATTAGTAAGATGATTTGAGGATGGCAAAAAGCTTTTTCCTGCACTTAAAATTTCTTCACAGGAAACGCTTAACAGCTGCGAAAAAATAGGTAAGTCGAATATTTGTATCCCTTTGTTACCATTGCGTATCTGCGATAAACGATTTGCCATTTTTTTAATTTCTTCTTCATTTGCTTCGCCACCATCGAGCTTTATGTAGGCTATACCGAATTGTCGTGTGGATTTGTAATTCTCATCAATTAACTTTGATAGATATTCTCCGATTTCTGTGTTACTCGCTAATTTAAACATAAATAGACCTCCTTTGTATTCCACTATAGCATTTTGTCTTAAAATTAAATATCACATATTTGCATATGCTAATTACATACATTTCTCTACCAACACTTATTATATATGCATAAGGCATATATTTCAAACATTTAAAGATAATAATTTGGTCGCAAAACTGAGTGCGATTCAAAAGGTTTGAAGAGATAGTGTTTCGAGTTTTTTCTCGCTGGACGATTGGAGATATAGGACTTGCATGGACGCGGGCAAAAAAAATACGCCCTAAGCAAAAGCCTAAGGCGCGAATTTGGATGTAACGTCACGTTGCTGGTGCGATTGTCGATATAGTATTTGCCTCGACGCGGGCAAAAAAATCACGCCCTAAGCAAAAGCCTAAGGCGCGAATTGGTGCAGCGTCACGCTGCCTGGTGCGGATGAAGGGACTTGAACCCCCACGTCTCGCGACACGAGAACCTAAATCTCGCATGTCTGCCAATTCCATCACATCCGCATATGTTGCAACTCAATTAAATCAAAGCTACCTGAATATTATATATCACATGATAGCATTAATCAAGCTTTTTTTTCGATTTTTGTCATATTTTTTTAAATTCTTGGGAGAGCGAGGAGTTTATGAGCTCTCCCAAGGCATTTTTTGTAAGTTAGATGCGCCAAATATTCTTAGCATACTCAGAAATTGCTCTGTCTGCTGCGAATAGTCCGCTCTTTGCAATGTTGACAAGGCTCATGCGTGCAAACTCAGTCTCGTCACTTAGGGCGCTGTACATGCGCTCATAGCAGGATACATAGGAGTCGAAATCCGCAATGTGCATGTAGGGGTCACCGCCGTATATCATCTGGGTCACAAGGTCGGAGTAGCTTTTACCGTCAGAGAAGCCACGAGAGAACCTGTTAAATATTCGTGATAGCTTAGTACTCTCTCTAACCATTAGTGAAGGATCATATGGGCCCTTCGCCAAAGTCGCTACTTCTTCCGCATTCATGCCGAAAAGGAACATGTTCTCATTACCCAGCTGCCCGAGCATCTCAACATTTGCACCGTCAAGTGTTCCTATGGTAATAGCTCCGTTTTGCATTAGCTTCATGTTACCAGTACCTGAAGCTTCCTTGCCGGCTGTAGATATCTGCTGAGAAATCTGAGATGCGGGCATAAGTCGCTCTGCGGTTGAAACACGATAGTTTTCTAAGAAGACGACCTGCAACTTGCCTTTGCATCTTTTGTCTTGCTCTATATCCTCTGCAAGAGAGCAGATAAGCTCTATTATCCTCTTGGCGGTAGTGTAACTTGGCGCAGCCTTAGCGCCGAATATAAAGGTGCGTGGCGTAAAATCCATATTAGGATTGTCACGCAGCTGATTTCGCAGATGCGTAATAAGCATCGCACACATAAACTGGCGCTTATATTCATGTAAACGCTTAACTTGCACGTCAAAAACGGAGGAGATATCGGCTTTTTCACCCTGGGTTTGATACAAGTAATCAACAAATACTTGCTTGTTAATCTTCTTAATCTCTCTAAGTCTCTGGTGCACATTTTTATCGTGCTCGAACTCCATGAGCTTTTCAAGCTCTGTAGGTTCACGTAGGTAACCGTCACCGATTAACTCGACAATAAGCTCGTGAAGCTCGGGGTTAATCTGTGCAAGCCAGCGCCTGTGGTCAATGCCGTTTGTGACAAAGGTAAATTTGTCAGGGTTGAGTTTCCAAATATCACCAAAAAGCTCACGACTTAAAATTTGACCGTGTAGTCCTGAAACACCATTTACCTTCTTACTCGCTGCAACGCACATACGAGCCATGTGGATTTGACCGCCATCTATAATAGCATTGCTTGAAACCTTGCTCATATTGCCTTTAAACTGCTTCTCAAGTTCCTTACGCCAGCGCTTGTTAATCTCGCAGATGATTTCATAAATCCGCGGCAGAAGGTTCTGTACGAGACCTTGAGGCCAAGACTCGAGTGCTTCTTTCATGACGGTATGATTTGTATACATAACAGTGTTGCAGACTATGTTCCATGCTTTATCCCAACCCAAACCATCCTCGTCCATCAAAATGCGCATGAGCTCCGGAATTACAAGTGAAGGGTGAGTATCATTGATTTGCACAGCGTGATGCTCGTGCAGGGTGCTAACATCCAACCAGCGCTTCCTATGCTTTTTTACCAAGGTCTGCGCAGTGGCGGAAACGAAGAAGTACTGTTGCTTTAATCTGAGAGTCTTACCTGAGATGTGGTCATCGGCAGGGTAGAGTACTTTCGTAATAACTTCTGCCATTGTACGCTGTTCCATGCTCGCCACATACTCACCTACAGAAAACTTAAACATATCGACAGAGTTGGGGCTGTGTGCTTCCCAAAGCCTCAGGGTGTTGACGTTGTTGCCCTCATAACCTACAACGAGCATATCACGAGGAATGGCGATGACAGGTGTGTAGTCAATGTATTCGGTAGAGACCAAACCGGAATTATCCCAGTTTTCCTGAACTCTGCCACCGAAGCGCACTTCACAAGAGTCATCATAACAGGGTACGAGCCAGCTCTCGGCAGAACTGCGCCAAACGTCGGCCTCTTCCTTTTGACCACCGTCTTCTATAATCTGCCTGAATATACCGAGCTCATAGCAGATGGAGTAGCCGGTGGCTTCTATACCTAAACTTGCCATACTGTCCATGAAGCAGGCGGCAAGGCGTCCGAGTCCGCCGTTACCTAGCCCAGCGTCGGGTTCGCGACCGAACACTTCGTCGGGATTTCTGCCCATGTCCCTCAATGCGCCGTACAGTGCATTTTTTATTCCTAAGTTGTAGGCGTTCTTTTCAAGGCTTCTACCCATCAGAAATTCCATGGACAGATAGTGCACCTCTTTTTTTGAGTAGTCACGTTGTTCGAATGCGAGTATTCTACTCATTCGCTCACGTACTACCAAAGCTGCCGCACGAAATACCTGTTCGTCGGTGGCGTCCTTGTTTTGAACTCCGAACTGTGCGCATAACTTATCCTCTAAGGCGCCACGAAGTTGCTCCCTACTTGCTCGATCACTAAACATTACCTAACCTCCTTCACTTTAAACCGTTTTTTTTGCGACCGCAGCTGCGGTCAAAAATTATACTTATATTCTGCTGCCCTTAGGTGCGATGAGAGGTAGTCTAGGACTGCCTGCCAAGGTGAGGTAAGTCGAAAATTCGACGTCCTTGTCGGCGATGACATTTCTTAGCTCTACACCTTCGCCGATGACATCATCTTGCATAATAACACTGTCTTTTACAACAGCTCCGACTCCTATGCGAGCACCACGGAAAACAACGCTGTTTTCAACATGCCCCTCAATGATACAACCGTCTGCAATGAGGCTATTGACGACCTTGGCACGCTCACCGTAATATGTGCTAACATCAGCACGCCCCTTAGTTTTAACGGGCATATGCTTCGGGAACAAGCTTTTTCGAACCTCGCTACCGAGCACATCCATGTTCGCGCTGTAATAGCTCGCCGTTGAGCTTATGAGTTTCGAGTAACCATTATGCATGTAAACTGAAACCTTACCGTCCCTACCTAAGAGTCGAGACATCATGTCTCTGTGAAATCTAAATCTTTGCAGTCGCTCTGAAGATTCAATTATACTAAGTACTAAGGACTTTGACATAATATACATCTCTATAGGAGCGCATACGTCATTACCGGTATCTGACTTACCGTACTGGATCTCTGTGACCATTCCACTCTCATCTCTGATATAACGTTCTGTCATGTCCTCGTTGGGCATATTTGTGCAGACAGCGGTAATGTCAGCCTCGCTGAGCAAATGCATGTCCATGACAGCGCCAATATCTACGTTAGCAACAACGTCACCACGTGCTAACATGATGTAGTCTTGCTCTATGTCACGTATGTAGCTTTCAACTCTGCACAGTGCTTCGATTACACCGCCATAGCTTTCTGCATCGTGCTTGGAAAACGGTGGGAGGAGCTTAAGACCTCCATGCTTTCGACTGAGATCCCAGTCCTTTCCGCTACCAACATGGTCGAGCAAGGATTGGTACTCATGGCGCATAATGACACCGATATCACGTACGCCAGCACCTTGCATACAAGACAGGGGGAAGTCGATAAGCCTATACCTACCACAAAAAGGAAGGGATGCTCCCGAACGAAATCGGACCAGTTCGCCCAAAGCGGGTGAGGAGTGATATGCCAGAATAATACCATGTAAATTCAGGTTCATAGTGCATCACCTACATTTCCGTAAATCATAGATCCCGCAGGCACCTTAACATTCTCGCCAACAGTGAGCTCAGGTCCACAAGTGGTAACGCCCCAACTTTCAGCACCCGGCTCCTCGCCGACAACAGCGCCTGAGCGAATCCTTGTGTTCTCTCCTATGATAGAGTACATTACTTCGGCACCGTCCTCAATGATAGCGCCGGGCATCAAGATGCTGTAACAAACTTTAGCGTTGTGACCCACAGTGACAGAATGTGACAAAACAGAGTTTTGTACATGTCCTTCAACCTCACAGCCTTCCGTGACTATAGAATGTTCTATGATGGCATCTCTTCCGGCATAGTGCGGCGGTCTAATGGGGCTCTTAGCCCTGATAGGCCAGTCCGGATCGTAAAGATTAATAAGCGTGGTGGATAGCATGTCCATATTAGCATCCCATAAGCTCGTGATAGTACCGACATCGCGCCAGTAGCCCGAGAAACGATATGGCCACATGCGCTCGCCGGCTTCGAGCATAGCTGGAATGATGTTCTTGCCGAAATCCTTAGAGGATTTCGGGTCAGCTTCGTCGGCTATGAGGTAGTCTCTGAGTTTTTGCCACTTAAAGATGTATATACCCATGGAGGCGAGCTGACTTTTAGGGACTTCCGGCTTTTCTTCAAACTCATTGATAAAGCCATCCTCACCTGTGTTAAGAATACCGAAGCGAGATGCATCCTCTAAGCTCACGGTAATGGTAGCTATAGTGCAGTCGGCATTTGCCTTCACATGCTCTGCGAGCATATCTGAGTAATCCATTTTGTAGATGTGGTCTCCGGACAGAATAAGAACGTGCTCCGGATTATAGAGCTTAATAAAATCTAAGTTTTGGTAAATGGCGTTGGCAGTACCGGTAAACCAGCTGCCTTGCTCTCCCTCACGTTGATAGGGAGGTAAAATGAACACCCCACCATCGGAGCTGTCCAGGTCATAAGCCTGACCGCTACCTATGTAACTGTTTAGTTGCAGGGGCTTGTACTGAGTCAAAACGCCCACTACATCAATTCCCGAGTTTGCGCAGTTTGATAGAGGGAAGTCGATAATACGATACTTACCTCCGAAAGGTACGCTGGGTTTTGCGACTTGCTTTGTGAGTGCGTAGAGCCTTGAGCCCTGTCCACCTGCTAATAGCATTGCAATGCAGTTAGTGTTCAAATTTATCACTCCTTCACTTTAGTACGTTTCACTATGGGGAATGCCTTGCCATGAGGGGGTATAGTGCGAACTTGATTTAAAACCGAAAGTGCCGTAAAACAATTTATGCGTTAAACTGTGACATAGCTTGGTCAGCGCCTTGAGTTATGTAAACTTCGATCGCCGATACACTACGCTCAACAGTGGCTTTTATTACCTTTGCGTCTTCGCCTGTAAAGCCAGCTAAAACCCAATCTGCCATGTCGTAGTCTTCATGCACGGGACTTCCTACGCCTATACGCATTCTGGGGAAATTATTAGTACCGAGCTTTGAAATTATACTTTTTAGTCCGTTGTGTCCGCCGGCAGAGCCGCTCTTACGTATCCTGATTTTACCAACAGGCAGTGAAGTTTCATCTGAAATCACTATTATATTTTCAGGAGCTATGTCGTAATAATTAGATGCTTGCAGTACAGCTTCACCGGAAAGGTTCATGTAGGTTTGGGGCAGAAGCAAAAGGCAGGTCTCACCGCCAATGGTGCAGCGTTCTGTAAGGGACTTGAACTTAATTTTGTTTATTTTCAAGCCTTTAGAGGACGCCAAAGATTCCGCCACCATAAAGCCCACATTATGGCGTGTTTTTTCGTATTTCTTGCCCGGGTTACCCAAGAAAACGATAATATACTTGTAGGTACCGCTTCTCTTGAAAAACATAGCACACTCCTTAGTGTTTACTCAAATAGAGGTGAGATTGAGACTTCTTCATAAATTCTGGCTATTGCTTCAGCGAAAAGCGAAGCAACGGACAGATATTTAATTTTGCTGCAGGGCGGTTTGTTGTCGGGGTAGGGAATAGTGTCCATAAGAACAAGCTCCTCAATGACACTGTCCTGAATACGCTTGATAGCAGGTCCAGACAAAACACCGTGTGTAGCACAGGCGTAAATTTTGTTAGCACCACCATCAGATAGAGCCTTAGCCGCGTGACACAGGCTGCCTGCGGTATCGACCATGTCATCGAGTAGTATGACATTTTTGTTAGTTACATCGCCTATGATGTTCATGACTTCTGATTGATTAGCACGCTGCCTACGTTTATCAACAATAGCGAGGTTCATGTCAAGTTTTTCTGCAAAGGCACGAGCACGAGCAACACTGCCGACATCGGGGGAAACGACTATGTAGTCATCGTTGCCACGCCCGAAAAGACGCTTATAGTAGTTTGCAAGTATAGGTGCACCGTAGAGGTTATCGACGGGGATGTCGAAAAAGCCTTGGATTTGTGCAGCGTGAAGATCCATGGTGAGGACTCTGTCCGCACCGGCTTTTGTGATGAGGTTAGCGACAAGTTTTGCGGATATGGGGTCACGTGATTTTGACTTTCTATCTTGTCTTGCGTATCCGAAGTAGGGTATAACGGCAGTGATACGTCCTGCGGAAGCTCTACGCATAGCGTCGATCATGACTAAGAGCTCCATGAGGTTGTCGTTGACGGGCTTGCAGGTGGACTGTACAATAAATGCGTCAGTACCTCTAACAGGCTCACCTAGGTGCATGGCAACTTCACCGTCTGCGAAGGCTGATACCTCACAGTTACCCAAAGACTTGTCCAATCTCTCGCAAATGGCGGCAGCCAGCTTAGGATTAGAGTTACCGGCAAACACCTTTGCTTCATTTGTGTGCGAAATCACTTTTTAATCTTCCTCCCACTGTTAATTTATGGTTATTGTTGAGCATATTATATCTCTCGTGTTATATTATAACAAAGAATGCGGCAATTTCAACGAAAAAAGTCTGAACTTTACCATATTTACAAGCTTTAGGTTTTTGTATATAATAAATCACAGATTTAAGTAGTATATTTATGGAACATTTCATATAGAGGATGGAAAAACATGATAATATTTGACGAATACAAAGTAAAGCTTGGGGCACTCAAGCCAACTCTTGAAGAATTGGGAGCTGCGCTGATGCTTGATGAGCTGAAAAAAGAGATCTCGGACTTAGAACGGGAGACTGAGACGGACGGCTTTTGGTCAGACGTTGAACGAAGCGGTAAGGTCCAAAAGAGGATAAAGCAGTTAAAGCAGAAATGCGATAGCTTTGAGAAGCTTCAGGCGAAGTGGGAGGACTTATGCACTATTTGCGAGATGGCATTGGAGGAAAATGACGATTCCATGTCAGGTGAGTTAAAGAGTGACTTTGCGGTGTTTGAGGCGAATTTGGAGGCAATGCGCCTAGCGACTTTATTGTCGGGCGAGTATGACGGCAATAATGCGATAATGACGGTGCATGCAGGAGCCGGTGGCACAGAGGCACAAGACTGGGCGTATATGTTGTACCGCATGTATACACGTTGGGCGGAGCGTCATGGGTACACCTACACCTTGCTCGACTGGTTAGACGGTGAGGAGGCTGGACTAAAGTCTGCGACTTTGCGCATAGAGGGCGAGAATGCGTATGGATTTTTAAAGAGTGAGAATGGCGTACATCGTTTGGTGAGGGTTTCGCCTTTTGATACGGCAGGGCGCAGGCACACGAGTTTTGCGGCTATAGAGATAATGCCTGAGATAACTGAGAGTTCGGAGATAGAGATAAGGGAAGAAGATGTGGAGATGCAAGTGTTCCGCAGTTCGGGAGCGGGCGGACAGAAGGTCAATAAGACGAGTTCGGCGGTACGTCTCATTCATAAGCCAACGGGCATAGTGGTGTCGAGTCAGGTGTTACGCAGTCAGTTTCAGAATAGGGATAACTGCATGATGATGCTTCGGTCACGTCTGGCAGAGATAAAAGAGCGTGAGCGTTTAGAAAAGGTGTCGGATATAAAGGGTGTGCAGATGAAAATAGAGTGGGGTAGTCAGATACGCTCATATGTGTTCATGCCCTATACTTTGGCAAAGGACGCACGTACGGGCTTTGAAAACGGCAATATTGGCGCTGTTATGGACGGCGACATAGATGGTTTTATTAATGCATATTTAAAGATGAAGGCTGGTGAGCGAGATTAATAAGCGAGCTATACCGACGATACTGATGGCTGTGTTGTTTCTTATGGTCATGTTCGGTGGAAGTTTTAGGTTAGTTGGCGAATCGGAGTATACGGAGCTGAGCGGGGCGACGGCAACACCTACACCGACTGAGAGTACAAGTGTGGAGATAGAGGCGCCAGTAGTCAGCGCAGAGCCTACAGCTACACCGATACCGACCCCTGAGCCGACGGCAGAGGTGTTCAATTTATCGTTTATCGGCGATATAACACCCGATACCGTAGCGCATTACAGGTCAAGCTCCATAGCGTATCAGAATGTGGTGGGCGACAATTACGCCTATGTGTTTGAGAACACAAAGCAGTATTTTGAGGATGACGATTTCACCTTAGCTAATTTTGAGTGCGTGCTGAGTGACGAGGACTTAGTGGCGGACAATAAAACGTTTACGTTTATAGCACCTACGGCGTATACGGAGATATTGACAGAGGGCTCGGTGGAGTTTGTTAACTTGGGCAATAACCACGTGCTTGACTACGGTGAAGAGGGCTATGAGGATACAAAGGAAGCGATAGATGCGGCGGGCATAGGATATGCCGGTCGTGACCATTACTCTGTGTATGAGACGGAGAGCGGGCTTAAAATCGGCGTGTACGGACTGAGTTTCGGCACGGTGGCGCAGGTGGAGGCAGGCATAGCGGCGTTGAAGGAGCTGGAGCCTGATTTTATCATAGCGGCGATGCACTGGGGCGATGAGGGTTCGTATGATGTAAATGCGGACCAGATATCTTTGGGACATGCTGCCATAGATGCGGGAGCGGACGTGGTGTACGGCTCGCATTCGCACACATTACAGCCTATAGAGGTGTATGAGGGCAAGTACATATTCTACAGTTTGGGCAACTGGAGTTTCGGTGGCAATACGGACCCGAGGGATAATGATACGGTTATAGCACAGCTTGAGGTGACACGAGAGGTAGATGGCAGTGTGGAAGTGACGAATCTGAATCTAATACCGGCGGCGTGTTCGGGCATAGAGGTAGGCAATGACTATAGGCCCGTAATCTATGAGGAGGACAGTGAGGAATACTTGCGAGTGCTCTCGAAGTTAGACGGCACATTTTCGGGTGCGAATTTGACTATAGGCTATACTTATACGATAGGCGAACTAAATGGGTAAGTTCACTTGTTTTAGTTGACGAAAGTGTAAATAAATGTTAAACTAAACTACGTTATTCTATAAACGAAAGGAAGAGTGGATTATGGTATTAACATTTGAGCAGGAAAATAAACTGTGCAAAAACATGCTAACGGCATTGGGCATGAGCGAGTCTGATGCGGAGCTTTTGGGCTCTGTAGTCACGTTTTCGGATTTTATCGGAGTGTACTCACATGGTCTGTCACGCTTTACGATGTACGTACGTAGATTTCAGAGCGGAGCTATGAATGTAAAGGGCGAGCCTGAAATAATAAAAGATAATAAGGCAGTTGCTAACTATGACTGCAAGAATGCCTCGGGCGTTTTGGCGGCATGCAAGGTGTACGATCAGATGCTGGAGCGTGCAAAGGACTACGGCATAGCGTTTGCGACGGGCATGAACAGCTCGAATATCGGCTGCGGCGCGTATTATGGATGGCGTTCGGTTAAGGACAATGTTATTCTGATGCTCTGCTGCAATACGTTTACTGCGGTAGCACCTTTTGGCGGCGCAGATTCCTTGTTGGGCACGAACCCGATAATAGTGTCGGTACCTGCGGGCAAGCATTATCCGATGGTAATGGATATATCTACGAGTGTGGTTGCGATGGGCAAGATACAGGCACATGCACGTGAGGGCAAGGACATACCTTTGGGCTGGGCGAATGACAGTGAGGGTCGTCCCACGACAGATTCAAGAGCGGCGCACACGGTGTTACCAATAGCTGCGCATAAGGGTTATGGCTTAGGAGTAATGGTAGACGTGGTTTCGGCACTGCTCTCGGGCGCACTCTATGGCAATAAGGTTCCTCTACCTACGAGTGACGGCAATGAGGGTACAGGCTTTGCTATGGCTATTATAGACATAGAGAAGTTCATGGACATAGATACGTTTAAGGCCTCAACGGATGAGTATATAGACATGATGAAAAACAGCAAGAAGGCAGAGGGCTTCAGCGAGATATTCATGCCGGGCGAGATGGAGTACAGGCAGTTTGACAAGACAAAAGAGACCGGCTACGAGGTAACGGACGCTTTGGCGGCAGAGCTCGTGGCATTGGGCATAGAGCTTGGGATAGCGAAAGAGGGCGATGACCTAATGTCTCTTTGCAAATAGGTTAACATAATAATAAAAGAGCACTGCTGATTGCAGTGCTCTTTTATTATATGCTGTGCTATGCCCGTGGCCGTAGTGGATCGGGGTTAAGCGTAAAACTTACCTCACGCTCCTCGGCTACGAGTTTTCCCATGACGACGAATCTGTGGTTACCCGTATCGTTATAGTCATAGGTGTAAGAGCAGCAGGAGAGGGTCAGAAACTTGTCATCTGAGCTGACAGGCTCACCGTCGAAAATATACTCGTTGCGTTTTTCAATGCCCTCATAGAAGGCGTTGAAATCACGCTCGGCGGGAGCCGGATCAATGTAGTAAAAGCCGATGTCCGAGTAAAATACTGCACAAATCTCATAAGTGAGCTCTATGTCACCGACGCTGAGGTACATATAAGGGTTCTCGCTGAGAAAATCCTCGTCGAGGTAACGAAAAAGTTCAGAGAAGCGTTTGTGCTCAGGGTTTTCCGTACCACTTGTGTGACCGTAGATAACTGTGTTTTGCGTCATGCTCTCGGGCGTGTCGAGGTTTGCGTAGAGGTCTGCAAAGTAAGCACCCCACTGGTCGTAGTTACCTTCAGCATTGTGGCTTAGGTAATGTGAATTGTTGTCCGTCTGCACTATGGGACTGTCTATGTCCGTGTTAGGAAGTGTAAGCCAAGCTCTAACATCGGAGTTTTTGTCAATTGCCTCTGATAAATCCTCAATGACTTCGTCACTTGCCGATTTAGCATAGGGATCAGGCGTGGGCGACGGTGATGGAGTGGGCTCAGATGTTGCAGACGGTACTGCAGATGGCTCTACAGACGGCATAATGCTCTGCGTGGCAGTACTCACAGGCTCTGTTTCCGCAGACTCAGGTAGGAATGTGAGCGTAATAACGAGTACTGTCGCAAAGATGACTATGATTTTCAGTAGCTTATTTTTATCCATGTACGACTCTCCAAGTCAAAAATAAATAATAATATACATTTCCCCCGCCAATGGCGGGGGAAATAAGTTTAATCAGAGGTCGGTTAACATAACTTAGACGACTTCATCCTCATCCTCATCTCTTCTAACGATGGGTGCTGAGCGCACGATATCGTAAGCGTTCGAATTGGAGGAAACTATAATTGGTTCAATTACTATGCCCGTCTGAGGGTTGGTGTGCCCATCGAGGGGCGGGTTGCCGTCCGTGATATCTACGTTATCACCGCCGGGATCGGGGCTGGGGGTGGGGTTGACTGGATCGGGGTTATCGGGATTATCGGGGTTCCAATGCGCTGTCAGCACGACATTCGTGTCGGGCATAACGAAACTAAAAGCGCTCAGCGAGAGGTCGGGGAAAAGCATATCAAGTGGGTATTGCGCACTTTCAATCTCCGCAGTCCAATGCGAGAAAGTGTAACCACTGCGAGTACCGCTGTAGATATCAACGTTGCTCTCTACGCCGTGCGGGCCTTCACCGGTTGCGCCGACGCCCTCGTTTTCGAGTGTCACGGTGTAGGAGTCGGACCAAACAGCGTGAACGGTAACGTCATTTGCGGGCATGGTGAAGGAGGCAATGGGGTCAGTGTCATTGCTAAGGGTCGGCACGGTCTGCGTGGAGGGGTTTTGCACGTAAACGTACCAGTATGCGAAAGTAGCGTCCGCTCTTGTGCCTGCGTGTACGTAAGCGGTGTCGCCTTCCTCGAAAACGGTCTTCGAGATACCTGCATCGCTTGCGTTGGGCTTAACCGCAGAGCCTACACCACCGTTTTCAAGTGTTACCTTGTAAGTCTCATTGTCCGGCACAGGATTGGGAGGATCAGGCACCCGTGCGCCACCCTCGGAGATGTAGAAATAAGCTTGTCCGTCACTCCGTAAAAATGCATCAAGTGGGAAAGTAAAGCTTCCATTAGAAACAGTAGCAGCAATACTCATAAATGGGCTGCCTATATCAGTGTTAAAGTTAATTACATGAACAGACATAGACGGATTCAAGCCACTTACAGGGATGGTAACTGAGCTCGGTGTATCAGCGGTTGGAATAATCAAATCTAAAGCTCCCCAGTAGCTACCAATACCACGAGAAGTCGCAATAAAGTCGATGGCACTTCCCCAGGTAACATTAGTTAACTCACTAAAAGTAACGCCTGTAGGGTCTATACTCAAACTTGCTGCAGTGGGAAAAGTTGGCGCAAATGCCGGTGGCGTTAAGGCAGGAACGGCATTTACAGTAGCGGTATAGGTGGAGTGTGTTCCATATGTTGTAGAATCAGAAGGAACTATTGCAGTAATTTCATATGTGCCGGGGGTATGCATATAGTAGGTTATACCGTTCTCCGTAAAGAGTCCAGAATTGCCTAATCCCATTATGCTATTTCTATATTCAGTGGTTACGCCATCGCTGTAAACTACTTCATATTGAATGGCTCCTTGATTGGAGGTAGGCTCAACGAATGCAGTTGTTGAGATTTTGTCAAGTGCTGCTGTTGGGGCATTTGTAGTTATAACCGCTTGAGTTTTAGCAGGGTCATCTCCAACTGTAACAGTAATTTTCGGAGCAATAGCAACATCAAATGTGTACAAAGTTGTATCAGCGGACGCAGCAATATATGTAAAAGTATCAACACTTGCTGTGCTAAATGTTGCGCCACCATCAATACTCCACGTAAGTGGAACAGTGTAGTATCCCGGAGAACGGGCTATTATGGTTTTAGGTAAGAAGGGCTCTTCACTTGAATTTAAACTTATCGATTGATTTGCAGCACCATAACTGAGTTCATAGAATTCTGTAATCTCCGTCGCCGCTGCCAAAGCCGTCATGGGTACCATGGCGAGCATCATAATGAGCACGAGGGAAAAAGCGATTAAGGAACGTCCGTTTTTTTTCATATTAATTCTCCTCATAATAAATTTGCGAGAAATAGAAAAAACTTTGCTTTTTGTAAATTATAACAGTAGTTACAAATGATTACAATAGATATAACTGTCGTTTTTTAGCTAATCAAAGAAAAAATGTGCTTTGCAGCAAAATTAAATCTCCCTGACAAAACTGTCAGGGAGATTTAATATCTAAGTGTTAATTTAAGCCTTATTTACCCAAAGGCCGTGTAGGTTGCAATAGGCGTATACGGCGACTAAGCTGTCACCCTCACAGAGTGCAAATTCCGCATAAGGCTTAGCTTTGCAGAGCTTTCTTTGGTTGCCCTCTTTGGTCTCTATAGCTATCCAACCGATAAAATGCTCGGGGGTCATGGGGTGCTCAACACTGCCCACTTCAACTATGACTTTGTTGCCCTCTACCTTGAACTCGGGGACATGCTTTTCTTGTGCAGCATCTACAGCACCGGGAACAAGCTCTTTCATAGGCTCTCCGCAACATACGAGAGGCACACCGACATCTTCAACATAGCCTATCATATTGCCGCAGTGGGAACATTGTGAAAACTTCATTTTTCTACACTCCTTTTTATTCTGACTTGCCGAAATATTCAGCTAATTTGATTATAGTATAAAATGAAGTATTAATCAAGGAAAAGAAACAAACAAGATTAATCACATATAGTTAGTGATATTAGCATCGGGGTTAATGACAGGCTTTAGCAATGGCATATCGGATGTAAGTAGGCAGGAAACACCGGGGCCGTGTCCGTGTACGTAGCTGTCGCCATGAACGATTATGCCCATAGTGCATGCGCCCTTTTTGTAAGCCCTGCCGACGGTGTTCGTGTGATCTTCTATGAGCACAAAGTCGCCGAAACGAAGCTTATCAAGTCCGAGCTCCTTTAGTGCATCTCTGTCACAGGTCATGATGTCGTAATCACCGGAACGAGAATTCTGTGTACCGAGGCCGGAACCCATGAGATAAGCGGGCACGGTGGCGACAACGGGCACTTCGAGAACGCCGTCTTTTTCCTCTATGCAAAGCCTGTCGAGCAGCTCAGGGTCTATGCCGCAGGTGATAACGCTGTCCTCAAAGTCGTTGATTTTAAGGCCTTGACCGCAGGCGCGTATTTGGATTTTGTCGTCTATGCACATACGCTCCTTATCCTCGTAGGAAAACTCGATAATGGTGTGTTCTATGCCACCATGACCACCGAGGACGTAGCCGACAGCACCCTTAGCGTCTCCTGACACGACGACCGCCTTGTTTCCTGTGCAGGAATAGACCATGATGGCGTTATTTTCCTCGGGCGTATCGTTTTTTAGGCTGATACCGGGCTCTAAGTGATCGCCTTCGAAGCGGTAGACGCTGTCACCGGCAGCGATGTTAAAGCAGATACCGCCGGTAGCAGGCACACAATGCGCCTTGCCTTGTGAGTCAAGGCGAAAGTAGTTAGGCCTTGTGGTTGGGTGATGAATTTTTCCCATCACTGAAATTTGTGGCATGGCGTCCTTGTTCGTTCTGATTTTAGACATGTCAAATCATCTCCTAAGTTATTTTTTTATTTTTAGTATACAATTATTAAACAAACTGTAATATTTTTGGAAGAAATACAAAAATATAGCACAATTTAAAATGGTAGCTCGCAAAAGTGGAATGAGTGCCGTTTGAGGGTCGAAAAAGCATGAAAGTGGTGTAATCGATGGCGTATTGCTCGAAAAATGACGTAAATTGCAAAAAAACATAGAAAATGCAGTAAAAAAAATAATAAAAAATTAAAAAAAGACTGGTAAAGTTGATTATTATATGTTATAATTTGGGCGGAGGGAGAGTAGATAAATTCAATGAGCATAAGTTTAGCGTACAATAATGAGGCAACGATCATGAAAACACAGTTTGAAGTAGGAGATATGCTTGTTTACGGTAACACGGGAGTGTGCCAGGTAGTAGATAAGTGTATGAAATCAACAGGGAAAATTGAAGATGAGAGGCTCTTCTATGTTCTTAAACCTTTGTATCAGGATGGCACTATAACGGTACCTGTGGATACGAAGATGTTTATTCGAAGCGTGATATCGGCACCGGAAGCACAGAACATCATTGAGAAGATAAATGAGATGGAAGCTTTACCGTATCACGACAGAAATTTTAATCAACTCGCCGCTTACTATGATAAAGCATTGAGCTCACCTGAGTTTACGAGAGTTGTTGAGCTTGCCTTGTCACTGCATAAGAAAAAGGTTTGTGCAGAGCGTGACAGAAAGAAACTCGGACAGATAGACATGCGTTATTTGCGTAGAGTGGAGAACCTCTTGTACGGAGAATTTTCAGTCGCTCTTGGAGTTGAGAAGGAAGAAGCAGAGGAAATGGTCAGAGAACGCATTGAGAGATGCGTATCGGAATGAATGTAAATATAGACATAAGACGTTTACGATAATATCGTAAGCGTCTTTTATTTTATATGTTCAGCTCTAACCACTTGAGTAAATCGTTGTAGACCTCGGAACGGTTAGTCTCGTTTAGTAGCTCGTGACGGGCTCCCGAGTAGAGTTTACATAATATACTTTCTACACCGCTATTTTTGAGCATGGAGTAGACTTTCTCTACACCTGTGCTGTAGCCGCCTACAGGGTCGAGGGTGCCGCTCATCATGTAGATGGGCGTTTTTTTGTTTATATTTGCGTAACTTTTTTGCTGACCTATTAGGATTAGGCCTTGCATGAGGTCGTAGAAAGTCGAAACTGAAGGACAGAAACCGCAGAGGTCATCGTTAACATAATCCAAAACACGTTCGCTATCACGTGAAAGCCAGTCGAAGCTTGTTTGAGGGTTTTCGACCTTTTTGTTATAGCTGCCGAAGGCGAGGTTTTCGAGAAATCGACTGGGGTAGTCATGACCTTTACTTTTGGCGATAAGGGATGAAAGTACGGAGGCACTGCGAGCGACGGTGAGTGGAGTGTGGCCTGTGCCGGAGAGAATAATTCCGTCAAACTCGACTTTGGGGTATAATATCATATGTGAGCGGGTTAGAAAACTGCCCATAGAGTGCCCCAGAATGAAGTAGGGCAGTGGAAATTCCTCATAAGTCATAGCTCTCAGTTTTTCAAGGTCAGCAACTACCTTGCGCCAGCCGTCGGATGTCGAGAACACACCACGTGAGATGCCGGAATTAATGCTACCGCCGTGACCTCTGTGATCATTAATAATGACGACAAATCCATGTTCTGCGAGAAAGGATGCAAATTCGTTGTAGCGAGCGGAGTGTTCAACAATACCGTGCGCAATTTGGAGCACGGCACGGGGCTCAGAGTCAGGAATGTAGCGTCTAACAAATATGTCGCATTCGTCATTGTGTGCACGAAATGTAAATTGATCGGTTTTAAACATTTTAATTTCCTCCGAGATATGATACAATGGTTTGGTATTATAATAAACCTAAATCACAATTCAGTCAATGAGAGGTGTGAAATATGTCAGCATATGTAATAGCTTTAGATCAAGGCACGACGAGTTCAAGGGCGATAATATTCGATGCAAACGGAGCTGTGATATCAGTTTCACAGCGAGAATTTGCTCAAGTGTATCCTAAGCCGGGCTGGGTGGAGCATGACCCGAGGGAGATATTGAATTCGCAGTTATATGCTATGAGTGATGCGTATAGAAAGAGTGGCATAAAGGCGAGCGAAATAGTCGGCATAGGTATAACGAATCAGCGTGAGACTACTATAGTGTGGGACAGGCATACCGGAGAGCCTGTGTATAATGCCATAGTGTGGCAGTGTAGGCGCACGGCACAGATGTGTGACAGGCTTACGGCTGAGGGTGCCGGCGCGTACATACGAGATAAAACAGGACTTTTGCTTGATGCTTATTTCTCGGGCACGAAGCTAAGATGGATACTCGACAATGTTGAGGGCGTGCGAGAGCGTGCGGAGCGTGGTGATTTACTTTTTGGTACGGTAGATACGTGGCTTATATGGAACTTAACGGGTGGTGAGGCGCATGTTTCGGACTATTCGAATGCCTCACGAACGATGTTGTTCGATATAGATGCCTTGAAGTGGGATAAAGAGCTGTGTAGAGTCCTGAATATACCTATGAGCATGTTACCGCGTCCTGTGGCGTCCTCATGTGTGTACGGAAAAGTGGCGAAAGGGATAAAGGGCATAGAGGACCTAGAGGGCGTGGCTGTGTGTGGAAGTGCGGGTGATCAGGCGGCGGCTCTTCTAGGGCAGGCGTGTATAGAGAAGGGTGAGGCAAAAAATACCTATGGTACGGGTTGCTTTGCGCTTATGAATACGGGTACGGACAGTGTGCGCAGTGTGTCGGGACTTTTGACGAGTGTGGCATGGTCACTTAATGGTGAAACGGTGTATGCCTTGGAGGGCTCTGTTTTTAATGCGGGCAGTGCAATAGTGTGGCTAAGGGACGAGTTAAAACTCATATCGTCATCTGCAGAATGTGGGTACTTAGCGGAATCTGTGGTGGATAACGGCGGCGTGTATATGGTTTCGGCGTTTACGGGACTGGGTGCACCACGATGGGACATGTATGCAAGAGGTACGATGGTGGGGCTGACTCGAGGCAGCTCGAGGGCACATATAGCGAGGGCGGTCATGGAGGGCATAGCGTATCAGGTAAAGGATTTACTTGATGTGATGGAGCAGGATTCGGGCAGTGCCTTGTCGGTTCTGAGAGTTGATGGCGGTGCGTCGGTGAGTGACTTTTTGATGCAGTTTCAGTCAGATATACTGCGTCGACCTATAGATAGACCGCAGATGGTGGAGACAACGGCATTTGGAGCTGCTTTTTTGGCAGGAATGTCGGCAGGTTTATGGACGGATGTGTCACAGCTTAAAAGTCTCAGAAGCTCTGAACGAGTGTTTATGCCGAAAATGGCCGAGGATAAGGCAGACGGATACTATAAAAATTGGCTGAGAGCAGTACAGAGATCTGAAAAATGGGAAGTGGAGAGTTAAAATGGCGGAGAGTATTTTGGTGGTGGAACGCAGTAAGCTATCTAAATATATAGATGGTAAGACGGGACTTATAAGAGCAGGTTATACGGAAATTTTGAAGATCGTGCAGACGGAGCATGAGTTTATGGACAGGGATAAAGCAGAACTTGACCCTATGTATAAGCAGATAATCCCTTATGTGGTACTGCGTAGGGGTGGGAGTGAGTACTTTTACACACGAAGATTAAATAAGGGCGGTGAAGCACGCTTGCACGGCAAGATATCTTTAGGGGCAGGCGGGCATATAAATCCTCCGGACGATGCAGGCGATGCTTTGATGAGCGGCTTACGCCGTGAGGTAAATGAAGAATTTAAGATAGAGCGAGAGCTAAAGCTTGAGGCATGCGGCGTGATAAATGATGACAGCAACGAGGTTGGTGCTGTACATTTAGGATTCATGTTTATAATGGATGTGGAAGGCGAGGTCAGTGTGCGTGAGACGGAAAAATTAGAGGGTGCATGGCTGAGTGGAGCAGAGCTGGAAAAGTTGAAAAACGACATGGAAACATGGTCGCAAATAGTAATGGAGGCGTTATAAATGAGAGTGTTCAATAAAGCGGAGATACTGATACCTAAAAAAGTGGATATGGAAAAGTGGAGTGTTATAGCATGTGATCAGTTCACAAGCGAGCCTGAATATTGGGCGAAGGCAGTGGAACTTGTGGGTGAAGCTCCGTCTACACTTAATATGATATTTCCCGAGGCGTATATAGGAAAGCGTGACGAGACAGAAAGTGCAAAAGAAATATATAAGAGCATGGAACGCTATGTTTCGGGCGAGTTATTTGAGAGCTACAAAGACAGCCTTGTATATATAGAGCGCACTTTAGCTAGTGGCAAGGTGCGCAGGGGACTTATAGGTACGATAGACTTGGATAGCTATGATTGGGCGGAAGGCACAAAGGCGGCGGTAAGAGCGACAGAAGGCACTATAGAGAGTAGACTACCGACGAGGGTGGCAATGCGTCGTGGTGCAGAGCTTGAAATACCGCATATAATGGTGTTTATAAACGATAAGACTATGGAGATAATCCCTTCGGCATCGGGCGGTGAGGAGTTATACGACTTTATTTTGATGCAGGGCGGCGGCAAGATAAAGGGCAGTTTGGTGCAAGGCACGGCAGCAGACGCTGTACTTGAAAAGTTGGACGGCATGGAAGGTGAGATATGCTATGCCATGGGCGACGGCAATCACAGTCTTGCGGCTGCAAAGAGCTTCTGGGAGCAGTTGAAGCCGACATTAAGCGAGAAAGAGCGTGAGATTCACCCTGCCGGAAGGGCACTTGTTGAGCTTGTGAATATATACGATGAAGCAGTGGAGATAGAGCCTATACATCGACTGGTGTTTGACAGTGAAGCTGCAAACTTCATAGACAGTGTCGGAGAATTTTTTAGTGAGAGTAAGATCGGACATGAACTGAAAATTTTCAGTGCTGATGGCGAGAAGAGCATTTATGTAGATGGATGCACTATAGGTGAGCTTGTTGATAAGGTCGATGAGTTTTGTGTGGCGTATACTGCAAAGCAAGGCGGTGAGATAGACTATATACACGGTGATGACACTGCTGAGAGCATGGGCAAAAAAACAGGTAGTGGAGCAATACTCTTACCGCCGATTGAGAAGTCTGCGCTGTTTAGCTCAGTGGAGAAGAGCGGTCCGTTTCCGAAGAAGAGTTTTTCTATAGGACAGGCGCAGGACAAGCGTTATTATTTGGAGTGCAGGAAAATTACGTGACCGGCCTTCGCAGACGGCGAAATGCTCTAAAAGTTTTAATCAACTTTTTTTAAAAAGTTGCGGGAGCTTGGGGCGGAGCCCCACCCAAAACTCACAAAAAGAAAATAAAGCACAACTGCAAAGCAGTTGTGCTTTATTATAGCTCGAAATATTATGTAAACAAGAGTTTTGCAAGCGCCATGATAACTTCGTCACGCTTTTTTATAGCTTCTGTAGCTTTGTCACCGGAGTAATCGTAGAAGCCGGCACCGTTTTTAACACCATATTTACCTTCAGCAACGGTGTCAGTGAAAAGTGCACTGGGTTCGGTGTCATTGCAGAGTTTTGTATTGAGGTATGCATTAACTTTGGCGAAAACATCGACACCTCCAAAGTCAGCCGTTCCGAAAGCTCCCAGTGCTGCCCATCGAGGGGCAAGACCGTATTTGAGCACAGAATCAATGTCCTCGACGCCGGTAACACCACTCTCTACGAGATGCAGTGCCTCACGCATGAGCGCAAACTGTAAGCGGTTGACGGCAAAACCAGGCACGTCCTTTATTACTACAGGCTTCTTACCCAAGCCCAAGATTATCTCACGCATACGCTCGGCAAGCTCGGGAGCAGTCTTTTCACCGAGAATAATCTCGCATAAAGGTATGATATGCGGCGGATTAAGCCAGTGTTGCCCTAAAAAGCGTTCAGGCAAATGCACTGAAAGAGCGAGCTCACTTATAGGTAAAGCTGAGGTGTTCGTGCAAAGTATAGCGGTGTTGGGTACAAGTCGTGAAATTTCATACCAAAAAGTATCCTTGATGTCTTTGTTCTCGGCGATGTTTTCAAGTACAAGTGCGCAGTCTGCGTAGCAAGCTTTGTCTGTAGTCATGCTTATGCATGACATAGCTCTGCGAGACTGCTCCTCGGTAAGGAAACCCTCTTTAATAAGTGTCTCTTGATTCAATGCGATGAGTGCCTCGGCTCTCTTTAGGCCATCTTCACTTCTGTTGTGTAAAACAGTGTTCCAGCCTGCAAGAGCATAAACTTGGGAAAGCGAGGCGCCCATAGTACCGGCACCTGCTATTATTACTTTATTCTTTATCACCACTGTACCTCCCTTTATAATTATGTAAACTAGAAAATAGACGGTTTAATAAGTGAGCCTATAGATCAAAGTGCAGAGCTCGCCACGTGTGAGTGAGCTTGAAGGTCTGTAAATACGGTCACCGTTGTCGGACAGTTCGCCCTCGACCATGCCAAGCTCATATAGAGCGATTATGTAGGGGTTATCGGTATCACTAAATGGTGAATCCGATAAGTAATTAGGCGCAACTCCTAAGCATTTAGCGAGTAGTTCGGCGCAGAATTCACGGTCAACAGCAGCATCTAAATCTGTGCCGTCTGCGATAGTAACAAAACCTTCGTTCAGCGCTACCATGTAATATCCACTTGCCCAATGTGTGCCGGTGGGAGTAGCCCCTTCGTAGCCAACAGCCTCTAAAATCATTTTCAAGGACTCACCGTAAGTGACAGTACCGTCACCTCTGAAGCTTCCGTCCTCATAGCCGTCTATTACACCTGTTATTGTCAGGGGCGATACGTAGGGGTAGTACCAATCCCAGTACATTAGATCTGTGTATTTACCATCAGTATACTCTGCTTCCACACGTTCTAAGTAGTGTAGGTCACCGTCCTCGTCAGGGATGGGATCGAGTATGTAATCATATTTGGGTGAACCGCCGGTATGATAGTCGGAATATAGAAAAATCTTCGCCTCGGTAAGCCGACGCTGTACCAAAATTTCCAATACCTCTCCTAAAGAGGTATTATAACCACCGAAGGTGCTTATTATATCTTCGTCACTGTAATAATGTATGCCGGCTCTCAGCATGTTGTAGAGACTGTATCCGCTGTTCATCCACTCAACGCCTAAGTTATAAGTCATGCTAATGAGTGCGTCGAACTCGTTTTGTGTGAGTGTAATGCCGATATCCTTACACATTCCGTTAAGCCAACCGCTCATTTCTTCTACATCTTCCATCATAAGAGCGTAAGCTTGCTCTTCCGTAATACCGTTATTGTATTCTTTAGGGAAGTTATGGGTCCCATAGCCTATGGCGTAGCCATTGGCGTCAGGATAGGGTAGTGGGCTAAAGCCCTCGTAGTATTTAATGATTTCGATACCCGCTTCGCTTATGTGCATGCTATCATCATTGTCTGCGCTGACGGGCACGGTCAATAAAAGTGCAAGAACTAAAATTAGGGGTCGAAAGCGTATCGTACGCAATCTTGTTCGCATATGTACCTCCGATTTATAATAAAGCCTATTAACTGTCAGTTATTCTCGTGAAGTATATCACAGTCACTTGCATATTGTAAACGGAGATAAGTTAAATTTTTTGTTAAGTTTCATAAAAAACTGTAATATTACATCGTGCTTCGATAAAAAAGCAAAAATCCGAAACAGTTATCTCTTTTCCTTAGACTTAAATAGAAGTGCGATAATTACACCAAAGAACAGTGCAGCACAGATGCCGGCGGCACAGGCGGTGATTCCACCGGTGAATACTCCTAAGAGTCCTTGCTCGGCGACGGCTTTTTTTACGCCCTCAGCCAAAACGTAGCCGAAACCGGTGAGCGGTACTTTGGCACCGGCACCTGCCCAATCTGCTAAGGGGCCGTAAATGCCGACTGCGGAGAGTATTACACCTGCCACGACATAGCTTGTGAGTATACGTGCGGGTGTAAGCTTCGTTTTATCTATGAGCACCTGACCGATAAGGCAGAATGCACCGCCGACAGCGAATGTTTTTACGTAGGTAATAAGAATATCCAAAAAATCAGCCCCTCACATTCTCTATAGATACGGCATGACAAATACCGGGTATGCTCTCGCCTTGCAGAGAGGAAGTGGGCGACATAAGAGCACCTGTGGCGGCGAAAAGCACTCTGTTCCATTCGCCTTTTTGTAACTTGCGTAGAATGTGCCCTGCGAGTACGGATGCGGAGCAACCGCAACCTGAGCCGCCGGAGTGGGTATCCTGAGCAAGGGCGTCGAAAATGAGCATACCGCAGTCTTCGTAGCGTTCGCCTAAGTCTATATCATCCTGTGCAAAGAGAGCACGAACGAGGCTGTGACCTATGCTACCTAAATCACCGGTGAAGATGGCGTCATAGTAATCGGGATCACGACCTGTGTCGGAAAAGTGGCATTTGAGTGTATTATAAGCTGCCGGTGCCATGGCGGCACCCATGTTGCGTGCGTCTTTGATGCCTGCGTCTGAAATTACGCCTGTCGTGAGGTGCGTGATAAAAGGTCCGGATCCCTCCTCGGCTAAAATGATGGCCCCCGCACCGGTTACCGTCCATTGTGCTGAAGGTGGCCTGACTACACCGTATTCCAAAGGATATCGAAACTGTCGTTCGGATGAGCAGAAGTGTGAGCCTGTCATGGCGGCAACACGTGTAGCAAATCCGCCGTCTATCAGCATAGCGCCCAGGCATAGTGACTCAGCCATAGTAGAACAAGCACCATAAAGTCCGAAAAAGGGCACAGCGATGTCACGCAGTGCATATACAGAGCCTGTACATTGGTCGAGTAAGTCGCCTGACAGCATGTAATCGAGAGTGGAGGGAGCTGTTTTAGCCTTGTCGCAAGCTAGATTGAAGCATCGTTTGAGCATGGCGCTTTCTGCCTTTTCCCAGCTCTTTTCACCGAAGTACGTGTCTTCACTGATGTAGTCAAAGCTGTGAGCGAGTGGGCCTTTACCCTCTTTTTTGCCTGCAATACTGGCGCTTGCAAGTATAGCGGGTGCCTTTGTCAAACGAATACTTTGCTTACCGATTTTCTTAGAAGTCATTTTATCACCCCGAATTATTATGCCGCCTTACACGAAAAAAATGTGTAAGGCGGCATAATAAAGTGATATTTTAATCCAGTCTGGAGAAAAACAGGTTTTTCGCCAATTTCAAAAATCAGACCAGGCAACTCGCCGTGATTTTAGAAAAATCTTTGCTCTGCAAAGGACGAGGGTTTGGTGCGTCGACTTTTTTGACATGCTGATTTTAATAACCTTGTGTTCTGTCAACTTGATTGTTAAGCTCTTTGCCCTCGGAATAAAGCTTTAAATTTTCGTTAGCCATTTGGAGTACGTAGAGCAAACTTTCCTTAAGCGAGTAGTTTCCCGATACATGCGGAGTGATAAGCACATCAGGTGCAGTCCACAAAGCGTGATCTTCAGGCAGAGGCTCGACGTGGCAGACATCAAGAAGCACGTTTTTGAAGCGTCTTTCACTCTGCGCCCTTACAAGTGCGTCACTGTCGACTGTAGTGCCACGACCTGCGTTTATGAATACAGAGCCCTTCTTGCAAAGTGAGAACAGTCTGTCATCAAGGAGTTTATCTGTTTCTTTTGTGTGTGGCAATACACTGACGACTATGTCTGCACGAGGCAAGACGTCAGCAATTTTGTCCATGGTGACAATCTCGTCAGCATAGGGTGCGGGTGCGTCGGTACGCTTAACTCCGATCACCGTGCAGTCCCAAGACTGCAAAAGCTTAGCAAAGGCCTGTCCGATGCTACCGTAACCAAGTATGCATATGGTTTTACCGTGCAATGTATCGACATCACCCGAGGGTCTCCAAATACGACTGTGATGCAGAGCTTGATATGTGCCGAAGCGTCTGTAGAAGTAGAAGATACCGCCCAAAATGTATTCGGAAATAGCCTGAGCGTAAGCGCCTCTCGAATTAGTTAACATAATGTTTGGAGGCAATGCAGCAGAGTGTGCGTCAGCGCCTGCGCTTTCGAGATGTACCCATTCGAGAGATTTAAGTTCATTTAGTAGCGTGGGGCTGAGATTGCCTATGACGGCATTCACGTCAGCGAGCGACTCGACAGTGCAGTCTTTTGGTTTCATAAATGAAAGCTCTATGCCTTGTGGAGCCTCAATAGCAGATTTAAACTCATCACCCGTGTTAATGGTAACGACAACTTTTTTCATAGAAAATCACTCCTAATACAAATTGCAACTATTATACATGAAAAGTGGCAATAAGCGAAGTATTTTTTTAAGGTGTTGCCGAGGCGGAGTTATAGTGCTATAATGCAGAGTAAAATAGGCGAAAATAAGTGTGCTAATGATGAATATGGAGATGTATATGGATAAAAAATTGCGAAGAATATTACCGACGGTACAGAAACCCGGGCGTTATACGGGCGGCGAGTTTAATGAGATAATAAAAGATAAGTCGAAAGTGAAGTTGCGCATGGCGTTTTGCTTTCCTGATATTTATGAGATAGGCATGTCGAATTTGGGGATGGGTATTTTGTACGGTGCTATAAACGAGGTGCCGGACATATGGTGTGAGCGAGTGTTTGCGCCATGGGAAGATATGGCTACTGCTATGCGTGAGCATGGTGTGCCTCTCTATGCCCTCGAAAGTGGAGATGCACTCAGTGAGTTTGACGTTTTGGGATTTTCTCTGGGGTATGAGATGGCGTATCCGACTGTGCTTGACATGCTGGACATGGGAGGTATACCGCTACGTAGTGCGGAGCGAACAGAGCTGAGACCTCTGGTTTTTGCAGGTGGCACGAGTTGTTGTAATCCCGAGCCTATGGCGGATTTTTTTGATCTTATGGTCATAGGTGAGGGTGAGGAACTTGATGTAGAGGTGCTGAAGCTGTATCAAAAGGCGCTTGATGAGTCGTGGGATAAGTCGACCTTTTTACTTGAGGCTGCGAAGATAGAGAGTGTGTATGTACCGTCTTTGTATGAACCTGAGTATAAGGCAGACGGGACTTTGGGAGAACTTAGGGCGAAAGAGGGTGCGCCGCAGAAAGTGCGTAAAAGAGTGGTGGAGGATATGGACAATTCATATTTTCCGCTAAATCCTATAGTGCCTTCGACGGAGATAGTGCATGACAGGGCGAATTTAGAGCTGTTTCGCGGTTGCGGACGTGGATGTCGATTCTGTCAGGCAGGTTATGTGTATAGGCCTATAAGAAATAAAAGTGCGAAGACAGTGGTAGAGCAGGGCAAGAAGGTGCTTGAGAATACGGGATTTTCTGAGGCGACCTTGTTGTCGCTTTCTAGTAGTGATTATAGGGAACTTAATGAGTGTTGTGACGAGCTGCTTGAGTGGTGTGAGCCACGTAGTGTGAGCTTGTCTTTACCGTCGCTTAGGGTTGATAATTTCTCAATGGATATAATGGGTAAGTTGCAGAAGGTGCGTAGGGGTGGCCTTACGTTTGCGCCTGAAGCAGGCACTCAGAGGCTAAGAGACGTTATAAATAAGAATGTCACGGAGGAAGCACTGCTCAAAACTTGTGGCATAGCGTTTAGAGGCGGTTGGAGTGGCATAAAGCTGTATTTCATGTTAGGATTACCGACGGAGACAGATGAGGATATAAAGGGTATAGCAGAGCTTGCGAATAAGGTACTACACTGTTGGAGAGAAAATGCAACGAACAGGGCACGTGGAGTTAGGATAACCATATCTACAGCGTGCTTTGTACCGAAGCCACATACGCCTTTTCAGTGGGAACCGCAGGTGACGGGTAATGAGTATTTGCGCAGGGTAAAGCTCTTACGTGACAGCATAAAGGCTAAGAATGTGACGTATAACTGGCATGATGCGGAAACGGCATTGGTGGAAGCTGTTTTATCACGTGGTGATCGGCGAGTGGGTGCGGTAATAGAGAATGTATGGCGTGCAGGCACGAGACTTGATGCATGGAATGACTTTTTCAGTATGGAGCGTTGGGAGCGCGCGTTTGAGAAAAGTGGCATAGATCCGATGTTTTACGCAAACAGAGAACGTGGCGAGGAAGAGAGCTTCCCTTGGGAACGTTTGGATATGGGCGTGGAGCGTTCTCTGCTTAAGAGGGAGCGTGAGAGGGCGTATGCGGCGGCGCTGAGTGCAGACTGTATGACCGAGTGTGTGGATTGCGGTGCGAGGGGACTTATGAAGGAGGGCAGATGCGATGGACAAGCTTAGACTGAAATATAAGAAGGTCGGACGCTCAATATATATATCACATCTTGATTTGATGCGCACGATGCAGAGGGCGTTTATGCGTGCAAATTTACCGCTAAAGTACTCAGAGGGATTTAATCCGCATCCGCTTATTTCTATGGCATTACCCTTATCTTTGGGTGTGGCGAGTGAATGTGAGATAATGGATTTTCGTGTGACACAAGATGTGGATATAGATAGCTTGGCGTGTCAGTTAAATATGTGTTTGCCTGAGGGCATAGAGGTAAGTGATGTTTGGGAGCCGAGTACGAAGGCAGCACACATAAAGTACTTGGAGACCGAAGGAGTTTTGGAATACGATTCGGTTGATGCTGAAGAAGTGGTGAAGAGCTTGCGTGAGCTTTTTTGTCGTGAGGAGCTTGTTATAAAGCGTCGCACGAAAAGGGGCGAGGGTGAGTTTGAGCTCAGGGCACATGTTAAGAATATAGAGTTTAGTACGTGTGAGGGTGAGGTGCATGTGCGAGCACTTGTGTCGGCACAGGAGCCGACAGTGAGTCATGTGCACTTGATGTCTGCCATAGAGCAGCTTGCGCCCGAGATTAAGCCGGATTTCTCGTATTTCACGAGGTTAGAGGTCTACGACGCAGAGATGAGAGCATTTTCTTAAATCTTGCGTCGCAGACACGTAACTCGGGGCGAAACCACTCTAAAAGTTTTAATCAACTTTTTTTAAAAAGTTGCAGGGTGCAGGGACGGCGTCCCTGCTCGCCGTCCGTTCGAGGCTGAAATCCTTTGCCTAAAAAGCGTATTTTTGAAAGTGAATTTTCGCACGTAGTGCGAAAAGAGAAAACTTTTTACAAGAAAAAAAGTTTTCTAACCCCTCGCAAGGGGGGGGCAGAGCCCCAACTAAAATAATAAACAAAACAAAAAACCATTTTTCCGCAGAAAAATGGTTTCGGCGGAACAAATAGGTTCGCCCCTATCAAAGTGCAGTAGTCAACAAGTGTTAACAACTCGTTGACTTACTGCACTATTATGTTATAATCGAATTATTAATGTTAGGGAGGGAAAACTATGAAACTGAAAACTGCGATACTGGCGATGATAAACTGTGTGATGCTACTTGTATTTATACCTATGACGGCTGACGCGTCAGGATTTGAGGACACGAGTGAGCATTGGGCAAGAGATGAGATAAATCTTTGGAGCGAGCATGGCATAATAGCGGGTTTCGACGGGCAGTTTAGACCGAATGACAACATTACACGAGGTGAGTTCAGTGTGATACTCGACCGTGTGATGGGCTATGAGGTGCTAGCTGAAAATAGTTTTTCCGACCTAGACGATAATTATTATACGCAGGCTGTGCTGCGAGTAAATAGGGCAGGCGTGATATTAGGAGCGGAGGGAAAGGTGCGTCCAACGGACTCGATATCGCGAGAGGAAGCTGCGGTCATGATAGCCAGAGCGATGAATTTCGATTTATCGGGCTATGTAGACACTGACTTTAATGACAATGCGTCCATAAGCGAGTGGGCGAGGCCGTCGATTTCGTATATGACGGCAGGCAACATGTTGGGCGGCAGAGAAGACGGCAGTTTTGACCCGAAGGCGTCGGTGACACGTGCTGAGGTGGTGAAGATGCTGGATAACAGTATCTCACACTATATCGGCGTGCCTGGCGAGTATGAGGGCGACATGTACGGAAACGTTGTGATAAGTAGAGGCGGTGTAACTGTGTCAAACGGCAATGTTTATGGGAATGTAATCATAGCCGAGGGCGTGGGAGAAGGCGATGTAAAGCTTGAGAAATTACATATCTCAGGCGATGTTAGTATAAGAGGCGGCGGTGAGAACTCGGTTGAACTGATTGACACAGTGGTTGATGGCAATTTGACTGCGTTTAGGGAAGAGGGCAGAGTGCGTGTTGTGGTCACGGGCGATAGCAGGATAAGCTATGCGTCTATAGGTGATGGTGTCACGCTTGAGTCGACCGATAACGAGGACAATCCTTTCGGTATGCTTGAACTTATCGGCGATAGGGATGTAGTAATTGAAGGCGACTTCGACTATTTTGAAAATAGGGTTGATAACGGTTCGCTTGTAATTACGGGCGACTTTGACACTGCGACAAAGAAATATGTTGAAGAAACGGATCCCGAGTACGAATATAGGAAAAATGAGGTCACAATAACAGCGGAGACGGGCACGAAGCTTGACCTGCAATTAGACCCCGATAAGGGTTATAAGGTGGAAAACTTCTATGTACTGGACACGGACGGTACACGTGACTCCATAGTGTATAACGGCATAGACGGCACGGCGAGTGTGACGGTAAGCGGTACGGAGATTACTATAGGCATAGTGTACGAGGAGGGTATAGTACAGTTTGGCTATAAGCTGTCTGTTTATTGGGGTGACATAGTCGATAGACTTTATGACTGGGGGTATTTTACCAAGGGCACGCCTGTCACCATAACGACGGAGAACTATGGCACGGAAGAAGACGATAAGATGTTTTCGTATTGGACACGAAATCGTGAGGCGGATTCGGAGAGTAATCCATATACCGTTATCATGCCTGCGGAGAGAGTAATATTCAGACCCGTGTATAAGCATAGGGTAACGGTGAATGACGGCACGGGCTCGGGCTTTTATGACAGGTACGATATAGACGGTAAGCAAATAATAGTGGAAATAACTGCCACACCACCGACGGCACGCTCGGTGTTTAGGCAGTGGGAGACAGCTGCGCCCATAGACCTCGGATGGACGAATGATAGAACCACGTTTGAAATGATATATGCCCCCGTAGAGATAACGGCGCAGTTCGAGGATGGATATTTCTTGAAGGTAATTAATGGCACGGACATGGGCACAGCTTTGAGAGCGGGAACGGGTGTGTACTTGCCCGGTGAGAGCGTACACATAGTGGCAAATACGCCGGAGGAGGGTTTTGTCTTCTCGCATTGGATAGATGTGGACACGGGCGAGAAGATAGATGAACTTGCAGACACGTATATATCAATGCCTGCCAAAGACTATACGGTAGAGGCAGTATATGTGGAAGAAGAGCTTGTGGAAACAGGTGAGTATAAGCTCACCGTTATAGGCGGAACGGGCAGCGGAACTTATTCGGCAGGCGAGACGGTGACAATAGAGTATGATGAGCCCGAGCGTGGTTTTAAGTTCAAACATTGGCAGCATGACCAAGATCCTTTCTACTCAATACGATTTGATGCCTATGCAGAGCCTGAAGATAGAAGAGATAAGTCGTTTACGATGCCGCCGCATGACCTCACCTTGACGGCTATCTATGAGGAGATAGAGCCTATAGAGGTCATAGTCGTAAATGGTAGCGGAAGCGGCATGTACTATCCCGAGGAGGTAGTGAACATAGCTGTGCGTGAGCTTGAGGAAGGCGAGACATTTGAGAATTGGGAAGAGAATGTGGGTGGCGGCACTGTACAATTTACACAGTCTTGGGGCGACTTCGGCGATGAAAACGCAGGCGTGACGACCTATACCATAAGTGATATGGCATTGAGCCCCATAACGCTAACGGCGGTGATAGTGGGCGGCACTGAAACGCCGACACCGACGCCAACGCCGCCTACACAGACAGGGAAGCTGACGATTGAAGATTTTACGGCAACTATAGTTGCATCGAGTAAGATTGTGGGCGCATTTGACTATAAATATGATTTTACTTTAGTAAATAATACAGGTTTGCTTGTCACTGATGTGAGAATGTATATAGTAGAGAGAAGCGGTGATTTTTATAGTGCTGCGTTTGGAAATATGGATATAGAAAATGTGACAGTTTTTCCGATTCAAAACGGAGCCTCTACGCAGCAACACTATGAAGCTACGAAGGAAAGGAAGCCTGAAGTACTGGAGGTGCACATAGAAGATTTTATGATAATAAACCCAGAGACGGGTAAGGAAGAATGGTACTACGGCTATTTGGATGATGAGTATGTCGATGAACATACAGAAAACTCAAGTCATAACTCCGGGAGGTATATCAGAGGTGATGTGCTTGAGCTTTATACTCCTCTTGTTGTAGTGGAAATACCTTGAGTTGAGCGTGAAAAATCTAAAAAAGTACTTGCAAAGTGCGGTAAAGCGTGTTAAAATACTAAGGCTTTGCGGAAAAGTGTGATTTTTCGCATTATCAAGGCGGTCCTCTGTGACGCAATATGCGGCAAGAACGTCTTTAGAAAAGGAAGGATAGACATGGATCTAATCAAAACACTGACACAGGAGTACATGAAGCCCGAACTACCTACAATGAACGTTGGTGACACGGTACGTATAATGATACGTGTACGTGAGGGTAGCCGTGAGCGTAATCAGGCGTTTGACGGCACAATCATCGCAAGAAAGCACGGTGGCATCCAGGAGACGATAACCGTACGTCGTATAAGCTACGGCGTGGGATCGGAGAAGGTGTTCCCGGTACACTCACCGAGTATAGTATCAGTAGAGACTATACGTAGAGGTAAGGTACGTCGTGCGAAGCTCTACTATCTACGTGATAGGGTGGGCAAGAAGGCGAAGGTCAAGGAGCGTCTGTAAGAGTACTTGGCAAAAGTCGAGAGCGTAAAAGAATAAGAAATGAGCTGTCGCTGTGCGGCAGCTTATTTTAATTATTTGTAAACAGCTTGCGAAAGGTGTTTTAATGGGTTATAATGGAGTAATGTACAGATGCTGTATGAAAAAGTGAGACAAAGAGGTAATTTCATGGACGAGAACACGAAGAAAAGTGAATTGACGGAAACAGAGCAGATACCCAAAAAAAGGGAAATATATGAGTGGCTGCAGTCAATAGTGGTTGCACTGATTGTGTGTGTGCTCATGTTTTCTTTTGTAGTACGTTTGGTCGATGTTTTGGGCTCATCTATGTACCCTACACTTGAAGAGGGCGACAAGATAATAGTATCCGGTTTGTTTTATTCACCCAAACAGGGTGACATAGTGGTGTTGCAGAAAGATAGTTACGGTGATGATGCACTTGTAAAGAGGATAATTGCGACAGAGGGTCAGACAGTGCGAATTGATTTTGATGCCGGAGTTGTGTATGTAGATGGAGAAGCCTTGGATGAGCCGTATACGGCAGAGCCGACGTATGAGCGCATCAATTTTTCGGGCGAGGTGACTGTGCCCGAAAACTCTGTGTTTGTCATGGGTGACAATAGAAACCACTCTACGGACAGTAGAGATTTTAGGATAGGTTTTGTGGACGAGCGTAATATAATGGGCAAGGTGTACTTTACAGTCTTTCCCTTAAAAAACTTTGGGAGCGATTATAGCTGATGTCAAGTGAGTATGAGAAGATAAATATACACTGGTTCCCCGGACATATGACGAAAGCGGGGCGCATGATAGAGGAGAATGTGAAGCAAGTAGACGCGGTGTGCGAACTACTTGACGCACGTATACCTTTAGCGTCGAGAAACCCTGACATGGATAGATTAGCAGGCGATAAGCCAAGGGTAGTCATATTAAATAGGGTAGATTTAGCGGACCCGGCAGTGACTGTGAAGTGGCGTGATTACTTTAAGCGTCAGAATATGGCGGTGGTTGAGACGGACTCTAAGAGCGGTAAGGGAGTGGCAAATTTTTCGGCTGCGGTACGATATGTACTGCGTGAGAAGTTGGAGCGTTATGCACAGAAGGGACAAGCGACGAGACCGCTCCGTGTAATGATAGTCGGCATCCCGAATGTTGGCAAGTCTACGTTTATAAATAAAGTAGCGGGCAAGAAAGCGGCTGCGGTGTCGGACAGACCGGGTGTAACGAGGGGCAGACAGTGGATCAGTGTTGACAGGGGTCTTGAGCTTATGGATACACCGGGCATATTGTGGCCTAAGTTTGATAGTCAGGAAGTGGGCGAACTTTTAGCGGTTACAGGTGCGGTAAAGGATGACGTGCTCGACAGAGAGCTTTTGGCATCGAACTTTCTGACGAGGCTTGCGAAGTTATATCCCGAGGCTATACAGGCACGTTATAAGCTCAAGGAAATAGAAGGCAAGCATGGCTATGAGCTTTTGGAGGAGGCGGCACGACGCAGAGGATTTCTAATATCAGGCGGCGAGCTTGATTTAGAGCGCATGTCGGCAGTTCTCTTAGATGAGTTTAGAGGCGGTAAGTTAGGCAGGATGAGTTTGGAGTGGCCGGATGAGAGCTGAGCGTGATTTGAGTGAATTTGAGGCTGATTTGAGGTCGAAGGGTTATAGTGTTATTTGCGGAGTTGATGAAGCGGGGAGAGGCCCTTTGGCAGGTCCTGTGTGTGCAGCAGCAGTTATACTACCCGATGGCTGTGTGATAGAAGGCCTGGATGATTCGAAGAAACTTAGTGAGAAGAAAAGGGACGCACTTTTCGATGTGATAAAGGATAGAGCTGTAGCTTATGGCATAGCGATGTCACATGTAGATGAAATAGAAGAGATAAACATCTTAAATGCCACATTTGCGGCGATGAATAGGGCGGTGGCTTTGCTTGATGTGAAAGCCGATGTTTATTTAATAGACGGAAATACGGTTAAGGGCATAGAATCTGAGAATGCGCAAGCTGTAGTGAGTGGAGATGAGCGCTGTGCAAGTATAGCTGCAGCATCAGTGCTAGCGAAGGTGACAAGAGACAGGTACATGGTCGAGCTTGCGAATGTATATCCCGAGTATGGATTTGAGCGTCATAAGGGTTACGGCACGAAAAAGCATACGGAGGCAATACACAGTTTCGGTGTGACGAAGGAGCATAGGACATCGTTTTTAAAGAAGATACTCACTGAGGTGTAGAAATGTCGGATAATAGGCTGGCGGGCAAGAGTGCGGAGGCCGTGGCGGCTGAGTACTTACGTAAGAAGGGACATCAAATTATAAGCTTAAACTATATAAGTCGCTACGGAGAGGTTGACATAATTTCCAAAGATAGAGATTGCTTAGTGTTCTCTGAGGTGAAGAGTAGGAAGGATAAAAGGTTTGCCGCAGGTCGTGAGTACGTGACGAGATCTAAGCAGGAGAAGATAATAAAGAGTGCGGCGATGTATATAGCACGGGAAGGCTGGGACATGGATGTGCGCTTTGATGTGCTTGAGGTTTATACAGGTAATGGTTTGGAAATAGAACATATAGAAAATGCATTTGAATGATTAGGGGTGTAACATGAAGTATTTCAGTACAAGAGGAAACAGTGTTAAAGACGGCGCGGCATATGCCATTGCTGAGGGTTTAGCACCGGACGGTGGTTTGTATGTACCTGAGAGTGTTCCGAGAGTGGGTGCAGATAACATAGAGCGCATGTGCGGCATGGACTATAGGGCGAGAGCTGAATACGTGATGGGACTGTACTTGGAGGATTTCACGGCTGAGGAAGTGTGTAAGGTTTGCGCAGCTGCGTATGGCGATAATTATGACGATGCACGTATAGCGCCTTTGAGCGTGCAGGGCAATGGGATATCTTTTTTGGAGCTGTGGCATGGGCCTACAGCTGCGTTTAAGGACATGGCTTTGCAGGCGCTACCGCATTTACTGACGCTTTCACTTAAGAAGACGGGTGAAAGTAGGACAGTGTTGATACTGGTTGCGACCTCGGGAGATACGGGAAAGGCAGCGTTAGAGGGATTTGCAGACACTGAGGGCACGAAGATACTTGTGTTTTACCCCGATGACGGTGTATCGGATGTACAGAAGTTGCAGATGGTGACACAGGTGGGCGAGAATGTGTCTGTTTGTGCGGTCAAGGGCAATTTTGATGATGCACAGAGTGGCGTAAAGCTATTGTTTGCAGACAAGGAATTAGCGAAGTCACTGGATGAACAGGGCATTTTCTTATCTTCGGCAAACTCCATAAACTGGGGGCGTCTGTTGCCGCAGATAGTGTATTATTTTTCGGCATACTGTGACCTTGTGAGTGCGGGCAGAGTTAAAATAGGTGAGGAGATAAACTTCTCGGTGCCAACCGGTAATTTCGGAAATATTCTGGCGGGTTATATGGCAAAGCGCATGGGCTTGCCGGTAAAGAAGTTTATATGTGCTTCGAATGCGAACAATGTATTGACAGATTTTATAAATACAGGTGTGTATGACAGGACGAGGCCGTTTTATAAGACAGCGTCACCGTCTATGGATATACTGATTTCATCGAATTTGGAGAGACTGCTGTACTTTGTAAGCGGTTCTTCGGACGAGGTATCAACTTATATGAAGAAGCTGGGTACTGAGGGGCGCTATGAGGTAGGCTCGGCATTGAAAACTGATATAGAACGAGAGTTTTTTGCTTCCTACTGTAGCGATGATGATACTTTTGAGCGCATAAACGGTCTGTATGAGAGAGAAGGCTACTTGATGGATACTCATACGGCTGTAGGCTATAAGGCGGTTGAAGACTATAGGGCGGCGACGGGAGATGAAACGGAGACGGTTATAGTTTCAACGGCGAGTCCTTATAAGTTCTGTGACAGTGTTTTGAGGGCGTTGGGAGATAATGCAGAGGGTAATGGAGCTGAACTTGTCGATGGTTTGGAGCGAAGGACGGGAACCCAGGCGCCCAAGCCTTTGAAGGACCTAGACAAGAGAGCGATACGATTTACCGATAGCGTTGAGACTGGCGAGATGAGGAAATATCTGTTATCGACCGTTATGTAAAAGCGTCTTACGACGCTTTGGGAAATGGCGGGAGATTAGCAGGATTTACAGGAGAAGGTTTCACAGCTGGTCTGTGAAGTGCTGTTAGCATTTTTACCTCTGACGTTTACGTGGCTTGCTGTGCAGATATCCTGAGTGTTGTGCTCACAATTTTTCGCATCACAGGCTACAGCGCTGGTCTTACGTTCGTATCTCTTAGTATCGTCTTGCATAGTATTGCCCTCCGAAAATAAATTGTGACTTGTGTCGTAGGATATTATGAGCACAAAGGCGAACTATATTTATTAATTGCAAAATAATAATGTGGTGTAATTTGAAAAAAATGAGAAAAGCGAGAAAAAGAGGAGGCGCACATGGCGCTTTATGCAATAGGGGATTTACATTTACCTTTGGGTGCGGATAAGCCGATGGATGTGTTTGGTCCGAGGTGGTCCGGATATGTTGAGAAAATCAAAGATGGTTTTTCGCATTTGGGCGCTGAGGATGTGTGTGTGCTTTGCGGCGACTTAAGTTGGGCTATGAGCATGGAGCAGGCAAGAGCGGATTTTGAGTATATAGATGCTTTGCCCGGCAAGAAGGTGCTACTAAAGGGCAATCATGACTATTGGTGGACGACTGCGACGAAGGCACAAAAGAGCTTTTCGGACTGGGGTCTTCGTGAAATGGACATATTAAATAATGCATGTGTAGAGTATGGTACGGAGTATGCGATTTGCGGAACACGAGGTTGGTTCTACGAGGAAGAGCGTGGCAAGGAGCATGATGCGAAGATAATGCGCAGGGAGATACTGCGACTTGAGGCATCGTTGAAACAGGCGGGTACACGTAAGAAGCTGGTGTTCTTGCATTATCCACCGAAGTATGGCACATATGAGTGCAGGGAGATACTGGACTTATTCAGAGATTACGAGGTGGAACGATGTTATTACGGGCACATACACGGCAAGTCGTGCAATAATGCGTTTGAGGGTTGGCATGAGAATACAATATATAAGCTTGTGTCGGCAGACTATATCAACTTCATGCCGGAGTTGGTATTGAAGTGATTTATAGTTGATTTTATGGTGTACATCTGCTATAATTTTTAAGCTTGTAAAAAAAGGAAAAAAATTAATAAATAAAAGAGATAAAATTTGGGAGGAACAAGGCAATGCAACTAAAGAACATGGAGAAGAAGACGGACAGTAGGGTAACATTTCAAATTGAGGTGGACGGAGCTACATTTGAAGCTGCGGTATTCGAAGCTTATAAGAAGAACAAGGGCAGCATAATGGTCCCCGGCTTTAGAAAGGGCAAGGCACCTCGCGCTGTAATAGAGGGCATGTATGGAGCTGACGTTTTCCATGACGATGCGGCACAGGCTTTGGCGCAGAAGGCGTTTGAGTATGGTGTAGCAGAGGGTAATGTAAAGAATGTTGGAATGCCTGCATATACGGATTTTTCTGTGGCTGAAGATAAGGCACTTACCATGACTTTTGAGACTGATGTGTATCCTGAGGTAGAGCTTGGCGAGTATAAGGGAATAGAGGCTGAGTATGAGGAGCCTGTTGTAGAGGACGCTGAGATAGATGCACAGTTAGAGGCAGAGCGCAAGCGCAGAGCACGTTTTGTAGGTGTTGAGCGTGCGATAGAGAATGGTGATAGTGTAATATTCGACTTTGAAGGTTTTGTGGACGGCGTTGCATTTGATGGTGGTAAGGCAGAGCGTCATACATTGGAGATAGGTTCGGGTGCATTTATCCCCGGTTTCGAAGATGGCATGGTAGGCTTGATGCCCGAGGCTGACGGAGAAGTAAGTGTAACTTTCCCCGAGGAGTATCATGAGAAGAGCCTTGCGGGCAAGGAAGCTATCTTTAAGGTTAAGATACATGAGGTGCGTGCAGTTGAGCTCGACGCATTAGACGACGAGTTTGCAAAGGACGTGTCTGAGTTTGACACTTTGGCTGATTACAAAGCGGACTTGAAGGACAAGCTTGTAAAGGCACGTAGTGAGCAGGCAGTGAACGACTTTAAGACAGCGCTTATCGTTAAGGCAGCGGAGAACATGAAGGCAGAGCTGCCGAGCGGCATGGTAGATGAAAAGATGGAAGAGCTTGTACGTAACTATGCACAGAGCATGGGCGGTGCGTTCGGTAGCCGTGAAGAGATGTTTGCAAGGCTGGGCATGGACGAGAATTTGTTTATGCAGCTCATGCGTCCTAATGGCGAGATGCAGGCACGTACAGACGTGTTGCTTGATGCGGTAGCAGAAGCAGAGGGCATAGAGATAAGCGAAGAGGACATGGAAAAGTCCTTTGCAGAGATAGCAGAGAGCGTTGGACGCAGTGTAGAAGAGGTCAAGAATTTGATAGATGTAGAGGGAATGAAGCTCGACATGTTACGTCAGAGAGCGGCAGACCTAATATGCGATAATGGAGTAAAGACTGCACCTAAGAAGGCAGAGGAAGCTGTAGCAGAGGAAAAAGAGGACTAATATATCCTCTTAGCGGTTAAGATGTTCACGAAAAGGTGAAAGGAGAACACAAGAATGGGATTAGTACCTTATGTAGTGGAACAGACCTCGAGAGGCGAGCGTTCGTATGACATATTTTCGAGGCTGTTGAATGACAGGATAGTGATGCTGAGTGAGGAAGTTAATGACACGACGGCAAGTTTGATTGTGGCGCAGTTACTTTATTTGGAGGCACAGGATCCGGATAAGGATATACAGTTTTACATTAACAGTCCCGGCGGCAGTGTAACAGCGGGCATGGCTATATATGATACAATGCAGTACATTAAGTGCGACGTGTCTACGATTTGCACGGGTATGGCTGCGTCTATGGGAGCTTTGTTGTTAACGGCGGGCGCTAAGGGCAAGAGGTTTGCCTTACCGAATGCTGAGATAATGATACACCAGCCGTCCGGCGGTGCAAGAGGTCAGGCTTCGGATATAAAGATACAGGCTGAGTGGATGCTGCGCACGAGGACAAAGCTCAATAAGATATTAGCTGAGTGCACGGGCAAGACAGTGGAGCAGATGGAGATAGATACAGAGCGTGATAACTTCATGCCTGCTGATGAAGCTTGTGAGTATGGACTCATAGATAAGGTAATATCCAAGCGCTAAAAACAATGGTTGAACGGAGCGGAATATGTCAAAGAAGGATCAAAATTTCACAGAGCTGAGCTGTTCATTTTGCGGAAAGCCGCAGAGGGCAGTGCGAAGACTTATAGCCGGTAACGGCAGCAATATATGCGATGAGTGTGTGATGCTGTGCGTGAGCATAGTTGAAGATGGCATGGAGCAGGAACGTCAGCAGGAGGTTGAGTTGAAGGAAACTGAGCTGAAGGATCTTCCAAAGCCGAAGGAGCTTAAGAATGAGCTTGATGCGTATATAGTTGGGCAGGAGCGTGCAAAGAAAGTTCTGTCTGTGGCGGTATATAATCACTATAAGCGCATATTGCACGGTGATAGTCGCGATGTGGAGTTGCAAAAGAGTAATATACTTTTATTGGGGCCGACGGGAAGCGGAAAGACTTTGTTTGCGCAGACTTTGGCTAAGATGCTAAATGTACCGTTTGCGATAGCGGACGCAACGACCTTAACAGAGGCGGGCTATGTCGGTGAGGACGTGGAAAATATTCTGCTAAAGCTTTTGCAGGCGGCGGATTTTGATGTTGAGCGTGCGGAACGAGGCATAATATATATTGACGAGCTTGATAAAATAGCACGTAAAAGTGAGAATATGTCGATAACGAGAGATGTGTCGGGCGAGGGCGTGCAGCAAGCTATGCTGAAGCTTTTGGAGGGCACGGTAGCGAGCGTACCGCCACAAGGCGGACGCAAGCATCCGCATCAGGAGTTTATACACGTGGATACGACGAATATACTGTTTATCTGCGGAGGAGCATTTGATGGCTTAGAGAAGATAATAGAGAAGCGCACGGAAAGTCGCACTATGGGCTTCGGTGCTGATATATCGTCTAAGTCGAATAATGATAGGGGCGAGGTGCTGATGAAAGTACAGCCCGATGATTTGCAGAAGTTCGGTATTATTCCTGAGTTGATAGGACGTTTACCTGTAATAAGTACTTTAGAGCCTTTGTCTAAGGAGGACTTGGTACGTATATTGACAGAGCCGCGTAATGCGATAACGAAGCAGTATGGAGTGCTATTGTCGTATGACGATGTGAGTTTACGCTTTGAGGACGAGGCGTTAGAGGCGATAGCGGAGCGTTCTATGGAAATGAAGATAGGCGCGAGAGGTCTTAGGAGCGTAGTTGAGAGCATAATGACGGACTTGATGTATGAGGTGCCGTCTGATAGTGGAATAAGCGAAGTAGTGATAACAGGCGATAGTGTAAGAGGCGAAGGTACACCGATACTGATACGCAGTAGTGACGAGCAAAAGACAGTATCGTAGGATAAGGTGAGCTTATGGGGATGGGTTTTGCTCGTCCCCGCTTTACCATAAAGAAAGAAGAAAAGGGGTGAAATGATGAGCACTAAGGTAATAACCGAGTTTGAAGAGGCGAGAGAGATGCCGGTTTTGGCGCTACGGGGACTGTCAGTGTTTCCGGGCACGCTTATTAACTTTGATGTGGAGCGAGCAAGTTCGGTGGAGGCATTAAACAAGTCAATGGACGGCGACAGGATAATATTTTTAGTGGCGCAGAAGGACATAGCGAAAGAGATGCCGCTGACAGAAGACATATATAAAATAGGCACTGTGTGTCGTTTACGTCAGACATTGCGGCAACCGGGGCGTAATGTGGTGCGAGTCATGGCGGAAGGCATAGGTAGAGGTCAACTTAAGAAGATGCTTGATGAGACGCCTTGCATGTATGCTGAAATAAGCCCATTACCCGATATTAGTGAGAAATTAAACGTCAAGACTGAGGCGTTTGCACGTCGAGCATTAAATCTTTTCGGTGAGTATGCGGAGGTAACGGGTGGGGTATCGCCCGGCTCGGTGCTAAATGTTTTGGCGGTAGATGACATTGGATATATGAGCAATTATATAGCGCAGAGCATATATTTAAAGCCGGTGGATAAGCAGGCACTTTTAGAGGAGGTACGACCTTCGAGGAGAATGTCCATGCTGTGTAATGTCATGGCACGTGAGCTTGCACTTGCGAGTATACAGCGTGATTTGGCGGAAAGTACGCAGGAGCAGATAGGTCGTTCGCAGAAGGAGTACTATCTTAGGGAGCAGTTGAAGGTTATTCAATCACAGCTCGGTGATGACAGCGGCACGGACGATATAGCGGAGTACAAGGCACGCATATTGGAATTGAAGCTTAATGAGGATGTAGAGAAGAAGTTGCTCAAGGAGTTAAATAGGCTCTCTAAGCAGTCTTATAGTTCCTCGGAGGCATCGGTTATACGCAATTATTTGGATACTTGCTTGGATATACCGTGGAATAAGCGTACAAAAGAGACGATAGATGTGGTAAAAGCCAGAAAACAATTAGACAATGAACATTTTGGACTCGATAAGGTAAAGGAGCGCATAACTGAGTATTTAGCGGTGCGTAGGTTGGTGCCGAATATGAAGGGTGGCGTTTTGTGCCTGTTAGGACCGCCGGGCACGGGTAAGACAAGTGTCGCCATGAGCGTGGCTAAGGCGACGAATAGAAAGCTTTGTCGAGTAGCCTTGGGCGGCGTGCATGATGAAGCTGAGATAAGAGGACATAGGAAAACCTATGTTGGTGCTATGCCGGGGCGGATAATATCGGGTATAGTGCAGGCGGGGAGCATGAATCCTGTTATGGTACTCGACGAGATAGATAAATTAGGTTCAGACCATAGAGGCGACCCTGCAGCTGCGCTTTTAGAAGCGCTTGACGGCGAGCAGAACATGAATTTCAGGGACAATTTCTTGGAATTGTCTTTTGACCTGTCGGATGTGCTGTTTATTACAACGGCAAATAACAGGGATACCATACCACGTGCCTTACTGGATCGTATGGAAATAATAGAGCTGACGAGTTATACGGACGAGGAGAAGTTGCAGATAGCGAAGCGTCATATATTACCGAAGCAACGCAAGAAGCATGGACTGACAGGGTCGAATTTGAAGTTAAGTGATGATGCGATAAGAGCGATAGCAACGGGGTATACAAGGGAATCTGGAGTTAGAAACTTAGAGCGTCAGGTGGCGAAGCTTTGCAGAAAATGCGCACATGGCATGGCTACCGGTAAGTTTAAGTCTTTAAATATAAGAACGAGTGAGCTTGAGGAATATTTAGGGCCTGAGCGTTATAAGCAGGAGACTCTGTGGGGGCGTGACGAGGTAGGTTTGGTGCATGGATTGGCATGGACGAGTGTAGGCGGCGATGTGCTTGATATAGAGATAGGCGTAACAGACGGTAGCGGGAAGATTGAGTTGACGGGTAATTTAGGACACGTTATGAAGGAGTCTGCTAGTGCTGCTATAAGTTATATAAGGAGCAGAGCGCTGAGTTTGGGCATAGAGCCTGACTTTTATAAGAAGAAGGATATTCACATTCACTTCCCGGCAGGGGCAGTACCTAAAGATGGCCCGTCGGCGGGCATAGCGATATGCATAGGGGTGATTTCTGCTCTGAGCGGAGTTCCAGTACGTGGTGATGTTGCGATGACAGGTGAGATAAGTCTTAGAGGCCGTATACTACGCATAGGCGGTCTGAAGGAGAAGACGATGGCTGCGATGCGTAATGGTGTATCTACGGTTATTATACCGGCGTCGAATGAGTCGGATCTTGACGAGATAGACAGCACAGTACGTTGTGCCTTGACTTTTGTTACGGCGGAGCATATGGACGATATTTTAGATGTAGCCTTAGTGAATAAGCCGAAACCAAAGGCAAAGAAGCAAACGCCGGATACACAGAAGAAAGTGAGTCAGCGTCAGAGTGCTGATGAAGTAAGGATAGGGCAATAAGATGGCAGATGTAAATCTACACAAGGCAGAATTTATAAAGTCTGCGGTAAGTACGAGTGACTTTATTAGGGACGGACTACCACGTTTTGTGTTTGCAGGCAAGTCGAATGTGGGAAAGTCATCGGTGTTAAATCGCCTACTCAATCGCAAGAACTTTGCGAGGGTGGGCGACAGGCCGGGTAAGACAGTGCACATAAATTACTTTAATATAGATCAAAAGCTGTATTTTGTAGACTTACCCGGGTACGGTTATGCTGTGGTTTCGAAAACGGAGAAGGCACGATGGGGTAAGCTCATGGAGCAGTTTTTCGATGAGCCGGAACAGGTTTCTCATGGCATATTGATAGTGGACTCACGTCATAAGCCTTCGGAGGATGATGTAACGATGGCACGATGGTTTGCATCTGTTGGTTGCCCTTTAACAGTGGTGGCAAATAAATGCGATAAGCTAAAGAAGAGTGAGCATGAGCCGAATTTAGAGCGTATAAAGCAGACTCTGATGTTACCGGACGAGACGAGGTACATACTGTTCTCGGCAGAAAAGGGCACAGGCAAAGAGGAGCTGTTAGAGGAGATTCTTGGCGGCATATGAGTAAAAAGTACAGTGCGACCGACGTGCATCGATTTTATCGGAAGTGCGGGTCGCACTTGTATTTTCTGTGGAAGTTTGGTAAAATTCGAAGGTGAGGTGTTTTTTTAATGTTCAATGAAATAGTGAGAGGCCTCGATTGGTCTTTTCTTGGGGATATATTAATATCGATAATACCTGCCTTGCTCTGCATAACCTTGCATGAGTTAGCACATGGCTATGTGGCGTATAAGTTGGGAGACAATACAGCGAAGAATGCCGGGCGATTAACCTTGAACCCGATAAAGCATATAGATATGATGGGTCTTGCGATGATGGTGGTGTTTCGTTTCGGATGGGCAAAGCCTGTGCCGGTGAATATAAGAAATTTTAAAAACAAAAAGCGTGGCATGGCGCTGACAGCGGCAGCCGGACCGATTACGAATGTACTTATAACTGTGGTTTTTTTGTTTCTGTATGGTGCTACTTTAACAGTTCTTACGGGTATGGGTGATATAGGGATATTGCTTTCCGATATATTTCTTATAACTGCACAGTTAAGTCTGTATTTTGCGGTGTTTAATATGCTGCCAGTGCCGCCGTTAGACGGCAGTAAAGTGGTGTCAACATTATTGCCGGATAAAGCGTACATCAAGTATATGAGCATTGAGCGTTACGGAATGCTCATATTGGTGTTCTTATTGTTTGCGTTAAATTCGAGTGGCAGTAATATACTCGGCATGTTGACTTTCGGGCTGTTTGAGGGTATGTTCCCTATAGCGCAGTTTGGATTCGACTTGGTAAATGGGTAGGGCAATGCAGTGGAAGGAATAACGTATTATTTAGAAGGTGTCGTTAAAGGCAAGAGGGATACGGAGAATTTTGAAGGTCCGCTCAGCCTGATATTGATGTTGCTATCGAAGAATAAGATAGAGATACGAGATATTAGTGTGTCCTTGATATTGGATCAGTATATGGCGTATATGGAGACTATGAACGAGCTTGATATGGACGTAGCGAGCGAGTTTGTGCAGATGGCGTCGTATTTACTGTATATAAAGACGAAGATGCTCCTAACTAATGAGAAGGAGATAAGCGAGTTAGAGCAGCTCATGACGAGCCTCGAGGAATTAAAGGCGAGGGATATGCGTGAGTCATTACGCAGTGTAGTACCGCAATTGGCCGAGTGGTCTGAGCAAGGCTTGGGCATATATACACGTCGTCAGGAGCAGAGGGAAAGACCAAAGACTCAGTATGACTACAAGCATAGTGCTGAGGAGTTACTGAGTGCAATATTGGCGGTGTATTCGAGGCCTGAGGCGAAGCTACCGGCACCTGAGGAGTATGTAAAACTTGCGCCGAGACCTATAGCTTACAGCGTCAGTGCAAAATGTCGTGAATTAGTTGACTTGTTATCTAATGGCGGGAAGTTGAGTTTGAATACGGTTTTCAAGATGAGTAAGAGTCGTTCGGAGCTGGTTGCGACGTTTATAGCGATATTGGAGCTGTGTTCTGTGGGCAGTTTCTCTATACAGGGCGAAGGTGAAGAGCGTAGCTTAAAGTTAGAGGTCAGTTCCGAGAGTGCTTTGAGCGAGGGGATAGGTGACGATGTGTTATGGAATTGAGTGAAGTAAAGAGCAATTTGGAGGCGGTTTTGTTCTCCTGCGGTGAGCCAGTACCCATAGCCCGACTTTCGTTGATATTTGCTGTAGAAGAAACTGTGATAGAACGTACGGCAGAGGAACTTGCGAGTGAATATGAGAGTGGTGAGCGGGGCATAAGGCTTATTAGACTCAATAATAGCTTACAGCTGTGTTCAGCGCCCGAATTTGCGGCTATAATATCAAAGGTTATAGAGCATAGGGCGCCACCGAGACTTACGCCGTCAGCTTTGGAGACACTTGCTATAGTGGCGTACTTTCAGCCTGTTACGAGAGCGTATATAGAGCAGGTGAGAGGAGTGGATAGTTCATATACCGTTGGCAGTTTAACGGACAGGGGTATGATAGTGGCAGTGGGAAAGTTAGATGCACCAGGTCGTCCGACGCTTTACGGTACGACGGAAGCTTTTTTGCGAGTGATGGGCGTGGAGAGTATAGATAAGTTGCCTGCTTTGCCCGATGTGTCATCTACAGACGGGATAGAGAAGTTGAGACAAGCGATAGATGCGATAAAGGGTCGAGGTGAGCAACTGAGTTTAGATATGTCTATGTAGTTTGGGGGTGTAGTTTTGCTTGCGGCATTCATAGTTATACTTGTGATAGCGGTACTGCTTTTCATACCTTTTGGTGTGAGGGTTTGTTATGAGTGCGGTGAAGTAAAGATATCCGCAGTGCTGGCGATTATACGAATAAGTATATTTCCCGGAAAAAAGGACAAAAAAGTAAAAGAGAAGAAAAAGAAAAAAAAGAAACCTAAAGCGAAAGCGAAAATGAAGTCGCCTATTGAGGGCATAGATAAAAAAGAACTGGTCAAGCTGGGATATAATACATTGACGAGTTTTAGGCGTAAGCTGAAAGTGCGAAAGTTGTGCTTGTATATAGAGTTGTCGGGCGCTGACCCTTATGAGTCGGCTATAAACTTCGGCAAATTAAATGCAGTGTTAGCGTCATTTGTACCATTTGCGCATAGCTTATTTTTAATAAAGCAAGAGGATATAAGAACGGGTATAGGGTTTGAGAGCGATACGACAAATATATACTTTGAGGCAGTGGTAACGATAAATTTAGCTAAGCTTTTAAGTTTGGGTGTGTTTGCGTTACGCGGCTTTATGCGACTGAAAAAGAGTGCGGTAGCAGTGAGTGAAAAAGTGCCCGTAGTTGCACAGGCTGATAAATAAGAAAGGGAGAGAATAACATGGACGAGATGAACAACAAGAGTCACTTGACGGAGGTTTTGGCACAGAGCATGGATAAGATCCGTGAGATGGTCGATGTAAATACGGTGGTCGGCGAGCCGATAAAGACGGCGGACGGGCTGACATTGATACCGATTTCACGTGTAAGCTTTGGCTTCGGCAACGGCGGAAGTGATTTTTCTTCGCAGAAGGGTAAGGGCTTTGGCGGTGGTAGCGGCGCCGGAGTAAAGATAGAACCGATAGGCTTTTTAATCGTAAAGGATGGCAATGTGCGTATGCTGAATATAATGCCGCCACCCACGGGTACAGCGGATAGAGTTCTTGACATGTTGCCGGATATCATGGATAAGGTAGAGGGCTTTGCTGAAAAGCTTAAGAATAAGGGCGAGACAGCAGGGGCTGATGTGACTACGGTTGAAAATACGGCAGAGAAGTAATAATTAGGGTAAATAGTGACAATAATAGCACCACCGGAAAAATAAGAAGGTGGTGCTTTGTTGAAAAAAGCGATAAAGATAATGCTGTCAGTGGCGGTAGTTAGCTGCATGTGTACGATGGGCGTAAGAGTAAATGCAGCACCGTCGGTATCGGCGCAGTCGTCGGTACTGATGGAGGTTAGTACGGGCGAGGTGTTATTTGAGAAGAATGCGGATAGTAGGAGTCTCATAGCTAGTACGACGAAGATAATGACAGCTATAGTGGTCATAGAACATTGTGAACCTGATGAAATAGTTTTGGTTGGCAGCGAGAGCGTTGGCATTGAAGGTTCGTCCATGTACTTGGAGGCGGGTAAGGAATATAGGGTGGAAGATCTGCTCTATGGTTTGATGCTTGCGTCGGGAAATGATGCGGCGACGGCGCTAGCAGTGCACTGCGGGGGTAGTGTAGAGGGATTTGCAGAGCTCATGAATGAGAAGGCCGATAGCTTAGGCATGGACAGTTCTAACTTCGTAAATCCACATGGTTTAGATCACGAGGATCATAAGTCAACGGCACGAGATTTAGCAGTGCTGATGGCGCATTGCATGGAGAGTGAGCGTTTTTGCGAGATAATAGGTACACAGACGCATAAGGTCGGTGAGCTTTACTATACGAATCACAATAAGTTGTTGACGCAATATGAGCATATGATAGGTGGGAAAACCGGTTATACACGTAGTTCGGGCAGAAGTTTAGTGACGGCATCGGAAAAGGACGGTGTAACCCTCGTATGTGTAACTTTGGGAGCACCGGATGACTGGAATGATCATAAGAAACTGTTTGATTGGGGATTCTCACGTTGTGAGAGCCATAAGTTCGGTGGTGACAGTGTTGATTTCGGTGTGCCTGTAATATCCGGTGTTTCTGAGACGGTAAAGGTGGAGCTTGTGGGTACAGGAGAATTTGTAACGATTGACGGAGCTGAGCCGGAATATACAATAGAGTTACCACAGTTTGTGTTTGCTCCGGTGGAACAGGGAGAGTGTTTGGGTTCTGTGCTTGTAAGTGTGGGTGGTGAAACTCTGATGAATTTAGAGTTGTTGGCATCTGAGTATGTAGCTATGGATGAGGGAGTAATGCTTAGCCCTTTCGAAAATTTTAAGCGGATGTGGCAGATATCCGGAAAAATGTGGGTATCGCCTTATTATTTGAAAGAAGATGAAGATGAAAGAACGATTGCAGAAACTTATAGCGCAGTCTGGACTAATGTCGAGACGTCAAGCGGAGGAGGCCTTAAAGCAGGGCCGCGTTTATATTAACGGTACTCTTGCAAGTGTAGGACAGAGCGGCGATATAAATGAAGATAAAATAGAGGTGGATGGGCTCCCCTTGACAATAAAGAGGGAGCCTGTGTATCTTATATTGAATAAGCCGAAAGGTTATGTAACGACCATGAGTGACGAGCATGAGCGTAAGGCGGTCGCTGAGCTTGTGGAGGATGTTGGTGAGCGAGTGTATCCGGTTGGTCGACTTGACATGTACTCAGAGGGTTTGCTACTCATGACTAATGATGGTGAGCTTGCAAATAAGCTCATGCATCCACGCTATGGGGTAGAGAAGACATATACAGTGTGGGTTAGCGGTGATGATATTGCCGGCTCTGCATTGAAGTTAAGTGGTGACATGGAGTTGGATGGACGTAAGCTCAATAGGGCTGAGGTCAAGGTATTAAGTATAGATGGCAAAAATGGCAAGTTAAACGTCACTATTTCCGAGGGACGCAATAGGCAGGTACGTAGGATGTGTGCTCAGGTAGATTTAACTGTGAGGCGACTTGTGCGAATAAGTGAAGGCAAATTACAGCTTGGGAACTTAGCCGGTGGTAAGTGGCGTAAATTGACAGAATCCGAGATAGAATACATACATAGCGTGAAAGTAAGGTAACGGGGAGGCCAAGAAATGGAAAAGGATCTGCATTCAATGCTGACGAAAAACGAAGTAGGTTTTTCAAAGGGGCAGAGGATGATAGTAAATTATATATTGGAGCACTATGACAAAGCGGCGTTTATGACAGCGGGAAAGTTAGCGAAGTCGGTGGGTGTAAGTGAGTCTACTGTGGTTCGTTTTGCGGCCGAGCTTGGCTTTGATGGCTATCCAGGGATGCGCAAGGCGATGCAGGAGATGATAAGAAGTCGTTTAACCTCTGTACAGCGTATAGAGGTAGCAAAAGATATGATAGATGATTCGAATGTAATAAAGTCCGTGATGGGCGAGGATATGGGCAATTTACAAGATACCTTGAATGAGGTGGACAGTGAAGCGTTTAATGAAGTGGTAGACGCTATAGTCAGTGCAAAGAGAGTGTACATATGTGGTATGCGCACATCAAAGTTTATAGCCGGACTTTTCGGGTTTTACCTAAGCTTACTAATGGACAATGTACGAATAGTGGGCGAGCATGGCTCTGCGGAGGCATATGAAGAGATAGTGCGTATAGAGAAGGGCGATGTGTATGTGGGCATAACTTACCCGAGGTACTCTAAACATGCGGCACGAGCGATGCGCTATGCGAAGGAGCACGGCGCGAAGGTAATAGGAATAACTGACTCTGAGTCCTCACCGTTTTTCGGTGAAGCTGATGTGTGTTTGTATTCTAAATGCGAAATGATGTCGTTTATAGATTCGTTGGTGGCGCCGTTAAGCATGATAAATGCTTTGATAGTGGCAATAGGACATAGGATGCAAGATGAATTGTCCGATACGTTTAAGAGACTTGAGGGTGTGTGGTCTGATTATGATGTGTATGAAAAACATGACAGCTGAGACGGTGATAATAGGAGGCGGAGCGGCAGGACTCATGTGTGCTGCCGTGTCAGCACGTTTGGGTCTGGATGTAGTTTTGCTTGAAAAGAATGCTGACTGTGGACGAAAACTTAAAATAACGGGTAAGGGTAGATGCAATATAACGAATGCCTGTGAAATAAACGAGTTTTTGACCATGATACCTGGTGACGGACGTTTTATGCAGAGTGCATTGCATAAGTTATCGCCGAGTGAGACGATATCCTACTTTGAGAGTTTGGGTGTAAAAACGAAAGTGGAGCGTGGCAGGCGAGTGTTCCCCGTGTCCGATAGAGCGGATGAGGTGGTAGAGGCACTACTGCGTGAGGTGCGAGAGAGTGGAGTAAGGGTAGTAAAGGGTCGAGCAGAGGGTATAGTGACAGCTGAGGGCGCGGTTACGGGCGTAAGGAGTGGCACGGGGCTCATTAGCTGTGAGAACGTTGTGTTGTGTACTGGCGGACTATCTTATCCCGGTACGGGCAGCACAGGAGACGGCTATAAGATGGCGAGAGACTTAGGGCACAGAATAGAGGAGTGCCGCGGATCACTTGTGCCTTTAGAATGTGAAGATGATATTTGCGGCAAGTTACAGGGTTTTTCACTGCGCAATGTGGAATTGAGTGTGTATGAGGACGGCAAGCGCATATATAAGGAATTGGGCGAAATGCTTTTTACACATTTTGGAGTTTCGGGGCCACTGGTTCTATCGGCGAGTGCGCACATGCGCCATTTAGGTGAGCGTACATATGAATTGAGCATAGACTTAAAGCCCGGTCTGGACGAGAAGAAGTTAGATGCAAGGATATTGCGAGACTTTGAAAAATATAGAAATAAGACCTTTCAAAATGCCTTGGGAGATTTAGCTGGACGAACGATGATACCTGTGTTGGTGGAACAATCAGGTATAGACGGAGAAACGAGAGTTAACTCTGTGACGAAGGAAGAGCGTCGTAATCTTGTCAATTTGTTCAAGGGTTTCAAATTGCAAGTAAAGAGGGCGAGGCCGGTAGCTGAAGCTATAGTGACAGCCGGCGGTGTACGTACAAGCGAGGTAAATCCGAGGAGTATGGAGTCTAAGCTTGTGCAGGGTCTCTATTTTGCGGGTGAGATATTAGATTTAGATGCCTATACAGGTGGATATAATTTGCAGATAGCGTGGTCGAGTGCGTATGCGGCGGCAGAAGCTATAGCAAAGAAGAGGTGGTAAAATGAGCTACAAATTTTGTGTGGCAATAGACGGGCCGAGCGGAGTGGGCAAGAGCAGTCTTGCAAAAGCTGCGGCGGCACGGTACGGTTTTTTGCATATGGATACGGGCGCAATATATAGGACGGTAGGCCTGGCGGCGAGTCGGGCAAAGGCGGATCTGTCAAATGAGGGCTCAGTAATGGATGTACTGCGCAAATTGGAGATAAGGGCAGATTACGGAGATAAGGGCGAGCAGCGCATGTATCTAAACGATGAGGATGTGACTGAAGAAATACGAATGCCTGAGATATCAACTTGTGCGTCTAAGATATCGACATTGGGAGCGGTACGGGAGTACTTACTTGAAATGCAAAGGGCGATGGCACGTGAGCGCAGTGTTGTGATGGATGGTCGGGACATAGGTACAGTGGTGTTACCTGATGCTGATGTGAAGATATTCTTGACGGCGAGTGCTGAAAAGCGTGCAGAGCGCCGTATGCGGCAACTTGAGGCAAAGGGTACGACCGAGGATTACGAGAGGGTGTTGAGCGATATCATTACGAGAGATGAACGTGATAGTACACGTGCGGCAGCGCCTTTGGTAGCGGCTTCGGACTCGGTGCATCTTGATACGAGTGAGATGAGTTTAAACGAGAGTGTAGAGGCCTTGTGCCAAATAATAGAAAACAAGATAAGCGGGAGATAAAATGAGCAGTGTAAATGATAAGATAAAGGGCTGGTACAGATTTATAGTAGCGATATTGACACCCTTAGTACATTTGGTGTATCCACATAGGGTGGTGGGTAAGGAGAGGTTACCCGAGGGTTCTGTGATGATTTGTGCAAATCACTCGAGTTATATAGACCCAATATTGTTAGCGGTAGGATTTGGTGGTAGAAGTTATATTCGGTTTATGGCGAAGAAGGAGTTAGCATCTGTGTTTTTCGTCGGTATGTTGTTGCGCAAGGTGGGAGCTATACCTGTAGATCGAGGTGCAAATGATATAGAAGCCGTAAAGAACTCTATAAGGACATTAAAGAGTGGGGAACGCCTCATGCTGTTCCCTGAGGGCACGAGGGCGGATAAGCACGGAGAGGTGGCGGCAAAGCCCGGAGCCATACGCATAGCATCAAAGGTGAAGTCACCCATACTTCCGGTGTACATACCACGCGATAAGCGAGCGTTTCGTCGCTTCGATATAATAGTGGGAGAGCCGTATATGGCAGAAGTGGGCGAAGATAGAAGTTTTGAGATAGCTGCAGAGGAACTCATGGACAAGATAGAGTTATTGGGGGCGGAATAGATGTCGGAGATTATACTTGCTAAAAGTGCTGGTTTTTGCTTCGGAGTTTCACGATCTGTACAGGTAGCTGAGGAGGCGCTGGAACAGGGGCCTTGTTTTAGTTTGGGTGAGGTAATTCACAATAAATCTGTAATGGAAGAATTAAACTCAAAAGGACTTAGTGTAGTGACTAAGGCAGAAGAAGTGCCAGATGGAGCGAGGGTAATAATAAGAGCGCATGGCGTGGGCAAATCTGAGTATGAGGTCTTAGGGCGAAAAAAGGCGGAGGTGCTTGATGCGACCTGTCCATATGTCCGGGCTATACATAAGATAGTGAGTGAGGGCAGTGCGCAAGGAAAACAGATACTTGTTTTAGGTGCGAGAAGTCATCCCGAGGTGCTGGGTATATGCGGTTGGTCGCAGGGCGCGGTGGTGGTAGAGAATGCGTCAGAGTTAACAAAGTGGCTCGAAGAACCTATGGAAAATGCCGAAAAAACGGTAGTAATGGTCGCTCAAACCACTCAAACGAGTGAAAATATGAGAGAATGCGAGAAAATACTAAAAAAAGAGTATACAAATGCGGAAATATTTGATACAATATGTAGTGCTACATCCACGAGACAGGAGGAGGCAATAGCGCTCGCTTCTGAGAGTGATGCGATGGTAGTCATAGGCGGCCGGCATAGTGCAAATAGTGTGCATTTAGCAAAGTTGTGTACTGCGAATTGTGCGAATACACAATTTATCGAGAGTGCGGACGAGCTGTGTTTGGAGCGTTTACGTGCGAGTGCACGTGTAGGAGTGACGGCCGGGGCATCGGCGCCTAAGTGGATAATCAAGGAGGTAATGGAAACGATGAGTGACGAAATTTTGGTACAGGGAAACGAAGCAGAGGACAAGGCAATGACAAATGAGCCGGGCGAGTGCACGGCAAATGAGCAGGTAGCAGAGGTAGCGGAAGTTGCGCAACCTGAGCTTGCGACAAATGAGCAGACGCAGGAGTCTGAAGATACAGATGAGGCGGAGCTGAGCTTTGACCAAATGCTGGAAAATTCCTTCAAGACTGTCCACAACGGCGAGAGGGTAACCGGCGTCGTTGTCGCCATTACGCCTACAGAAATTAGTGTTGATATAGGCACAAAGTATTCGGGCTTCATACCAGGCGGCGAGTTCGAAGATGAGGATGTAAAGCCTGCAATAGGTGACTCTATAGAGACGATAGTAGTGCGTGTGAATGACGTAGAGGGCACGGCACAGCTATCTAAGAGGCGTCTTGACAGCGTGAAATTCTGGGCAGAGATAGAGACAGCTCAGGAGAGCGGTGAGCCTGTGGAGGGCGTAGTAACTGAGGAGAACAAGGGCGGAATAGTAGTTTCTGTCAAGGGCGTAAGGGTGTTTGTGCCTTCGTCACAGACAGGTCTGCCTAAGGATGCTCCCATGGCTGACATGCTCAAGCAGAAAGTGCGTTTAAGAATAACAGAGGTCAATAGAGGACGTAAGAGAGTGGTAGGTTCCATACGTGCGGTTCTGCAGAAAGAGCGTCGTGAGCGTGCAGACGAGGCGTGGAACAGCATAGAGATGGGCAAGCAGTATGATGGTGTGGTTAAGAGCCTAACCTCCTACGGAGCATTTGTCGATATTGGTGGCGTGGACGGTATGGTGCACGTGACAGAGCTTAGCTGGGGGCGTGTAAGGCAGCCTTCTGATGTGGTTTCTGTTGGCGATAAGCTGAGCGTGTTTGTTATCGGCCTTGACAAGGAAACAAAGAGAATTTCTTTGGGTTGCAAGCGTGCTGAGGACAATCCTTGGACGAAGTTTACTTCCACATATGAGGAAGGTGCAATTCTGAGCGTAAAGATAGTTAAGCTTATGCCTTTCGGCGCTTTTGCTGAGATAATGCCCGGAGTTGACGGTCTTATCCACATATCGCAGATAGCAAATCGTCGTATAATGAAGGCTGAGGACGTTTTGACTGTGGGCGATGAGGTAGAAGTAAAGCTAACTGCTATTGATCACGACAAGCAGAAGATATCTCTGTCAATCCGTGCGTTGTCTGAGCCTATGGCTGAACCTGCACGTGAGAATGAGGTAGAATTTGAGACGGGTCCTGAGTCTGACGCTTTGGTGTACGAAGTGTCTACTGACGGTAGCATTTCGGGCAATATCCCCGATGGCCCTGTTGAAGAATAATTATTAAACTATAGTACTGTTAAGGCGCTGTTTCTTTTTTGAAACAGCGCCTGTTTATTTAGCAATGCGTCGTAATATACTTGAAAACGCTCGGATGAATGGGTATAATTAAGAGCAAAGCGTGGGAAAATATGTATGAATAAAATCTGCATACGGAGGCGCTTGCATGAATTTTGCTAAGGGAGATACAGTGGTACACCCATTACATGGTGCGGGTGTGATAGAGAATATAATTAAAAATGATGTCAGTGGCAGTGATAGGGAGTACTATGTGCTAAAGGCGTTGATAGGCGGGATACAGGTGATGGTTCCGGTTAAATCGTCATTGGATATAGGGCTCAGACCGACATTGACGGCGATAGAAGCTGAGGCCTTATTTGAGTCAGTTTGTGATATGGAAACTTCAGACGACGATAAGTGGACGAAGCGCTATAAGCTTAATATGGAAAAGATAAGAAGCGGACGACCTGAGGAGCTAATGAGCGTGATAAAATCGCTGCTTGAGAGAGAGGATAGTAGGGGGTTGTCTTCCGGTGAAAGAAGGTTACTTCTTTCTGCGAAGCGAATATTAATATCGGAGATGAAGTACTCCACCGACAGTAGCTATGAAGAGGTGGAGCATAGGATAAATCGACTTGTGCTATTAAAATAGGAGGCGAAAATGTTTAAGAGAAAAAAAGAGGGATTAAAGTGCTCGGCGGTGATAGTGGCGGCCGGCTCATCAACACGTATGGGTGTTGACAAGATAATGCTCGATTTGCATTATGCCCCTGTAATTGCATGGACATTGACGGCGTTTGAGCGCTGTGAGGACGTGACAGAAATAGTTCTTGTGACACAGGAAGGGAAGATACCGGAGCTCTTGAAAGTGTGCAAGGATTACAATATCAGGAAAGTGAGACATTATGTAAACGGAGGTGCAACACGAACTGAATCTGTGTTGAAGGGCGTTGAGATGTGTGCCGATGACTGTGAGTTGATAGCTGTGCATGATGGGGCACGACCTTTGTTGGAGACAGATTTGATAACTCGTACAGTGAAGGCGGCGTCGGAGCATGGTGCGGCAGTCCCTGTGGTAAAGGTAAAAGACACCATTCGCCAAGCTTTGTGCGATAAGTTGGTTAAGAGCTTAGATAGAGATACTACATATTTGATGCAGACGCCGCAGGTGTTTAAAAAAGAATTGTTGCTACCGGCTTTGGTGGAGGCTTTGCGATTGGGCTTAACACTGACTGACGACTGTGAAGCTGTAATGCTACAGGATGTAGTAGTACATACAGTAGAGGGTTCGGAACAGAATATAAAGATAACGACACCTTTTGACATAGCATTAGCGCAAACTGTAATAGAGTGGAGGGGCGAGCACATATGAGGGTAGGACAGGGCTATGATGTACATAAGTTGTGTGAGGGTAGGAAACTCATTTTGGGCGGCGTAGAGATAGAATATGAAAAGGGCTTGTTAGGTCATTCGGATGCGGATGTGTTGGTACATGCAATAATTGATGCTGTTTTAGGAGCGGCGGCATTGGGAGATATTGGTTCTATGTTTCCTGATACGGACAAGTCGTATGAGGGAGCGGATAGCCTTGTTTTGCTGGAAAAAGCGTGTGAATTATTAGCTGAGAGCGGATATAAACTTGTGAATGTGGATAGTACAGTGATTGCACAAGCGCCTAAGTTGGCTTTACATATACCGAAGATGCGTGAAAATATAGCAAGAGTAATGGGCTTAGCCGTAAGTGGTGTGTCGGTTAAGGCGACAACGGAGGAAAAGTTAGGTTTTACAGGCAGAGGCGAAGGGATGTCGGCGCAGGCGATAGTGCTCATAGAATAGCAAAAGTGAATAATGTCGCATACAATGTCTTTAGAAAGGCAAAAGCTGCCCATATCATCGGGAGGTAAGATATGCGAGATTATATAATAATGTTTAGGTCACTCACGTATGCACAACGGGCTGCGGCGTTACTTGAGCGCTCCGGTATAACGGCGTCTGTTACACGAGCACCGCGAGAGGTAATGCACGAGGGTTGCGGTTACTGTGTGAAGGTGTCGCAGAAAAGGTTTGAGTTGGCTGTAAAGCAGTTGAGGAAGCTCGGGCAGAAGTATGGTGCGACGTATGTACGCTTGGAAGATGGCGGCTATGCGGAGGTGCGCATATGATTTATCTTGACAGTGCAGCTACGTCTATGCAAAAGCCGAAGTCGGTGCAGAGGGCAGTGAGTTATGCGATGTCGCAAATGGCAAGTCCCGGAAGGGGTGGTCATAGGCCGGCTGCACTTGCCGCAAAAACTGTATATGAATGCCGTGAACAACTCGCTGAGTTTTTTAATGTGCCTGACCCAAGTAATGTAGCACTCACGTTTAATGCGACACATAGTTTGAATATAGCGATAAATTCCTTGGTGACGCGCTCGACACGTGTGCTGATATCGGGGTATGAGCATAATGCTGTTACTCGCCCACTACGGCAGTTAGCTGCGGATGTAAAGGTTGTGGATACACCTTTGTTTGATGCGGAGGCTATGGTAAAAGCGTTTGAGTGTTCTGTAGAGCGTGCAGATGTAGTGGTGTGTACACATGTCTCAAATGTGTTCGGGTACATATTACCGATAGAGGAAATATCAAAGATATGCAGGGAAAACGGTGTGCCGCTAATAATAGACGCCTCGCAATCTGCCGGTGTTTTGGATATAGACATGTATGCGCTTGGTGCAACGTTTGTAGCGATGCCCGGTCATAAGGGCTTGTTTGGGCCTCAGGGGACGGGAGTGTTATTGACAAAGGGAGTGGCTCGTCCATTGTTAGTGGGCGGTACAGGCTCAGATAGTTTGAGTCAGGGGATGCCGGAAATTTTACCTGATATGTTGGAAGCGGGCACTCACAATGTGCCGGGTGCTGCGGGTTTGTGTGCCGGGCTGCGTTATGTGCGTGAATTCGGTGTAAGGAAAATTGAAAAACGAGAGCGTGAACTAATTGGGCTCTTGGCAGATAAACTCGAGAAGATAGAAGGTCTTACGCTGTATAGGAGTGTTGATAATATGAGCCAAAGCGGCGTGTTATCCGTAAGCCATGAGAGCATAGACTGCGAGGAATTGGGCGAGGCGTTAGGGGCTAAAGGAGTGTGCGTGCGTGCGGGTTTGCACTGTTCGCCTTTGGCGCATAAGACGGCGGGAACCTTGTCGAGCGGCACCTTACGGCTGAGTGCTTCACCTTTTAATACCCCTGATGAGATGATTAGGGCTGCGAGCGTGTTTCGAAATTGTGTACAGTCTTTAAAATGATAAAAATGAGTTTGCTATTTTGGTGAAAATAATGTATAATACTATGAATGTTTGTGGCGTCCGTTAGGTGCGGACGTCGCACCATATAAGAGAGGACAAGCTAAGTGAACGTATTTTCTGATTTTCTATTAAATTTAACACAGTATATGGGACATTTGAGGATGATTACGATAAGTGATGTGCTTGACATCCTCATAATAGCGTTTATAATATACAAATCCTTAGCACTTGTGCAAAGGGCTAATGCATCACGCCTTGCGAGCGGCGTGGCAATATTTTTGTTGGCCTTGGGCTTATCTGAAATTTTGTCACTGACTATGGTAAACTCTTTACTTAGCAGTGCTGTGGAGATAGGTCTAATTGCTTTGATAATTTTGTTTCAGCCGGAGTTACGCCGTTTGTTGGAGCGCATGGGAAGCGGTCGGCTTGTTGAGTTACTCAGAGGCGAGAGTACAGAGGTATCTATGGATGCGAGTATAAGTCAAGTAGCATTAGCGTGTGCGGAAATGGCGAGGACACGTACGGGTGCATTAATAGTGTTTGAACGTGTGAATAGCTTGAAAGACTATTCGGTTACGGGTACGCTGTTAGATGCAGGTGTAAGCTCAGAATTGCTACGCAATATATTTTACGATAAGGCACCCATGCATGATGGAGCGGTCATAGTGAGTGAGGGACGAATTTTGGCTGCCGGTTGCATGTTGCCATTGTCACAGAGTACGAATCTAAGTCGTGACTTGGGAATGCGCCATAGAGCCGCTATAGGCATGAGCGAGAACTCGGATGCGGTGGTGGCTATAGTTTCAGAGGAGACCGGCTACATATCTTTGGCGATAGACGGTATGTTGAAGCGTCATTTGACTGCGGAGATGTTAGAGGAATTGTTGGTACGTGAGTTAGTGCATGAAGAGGACGAAGAAAAAGAAAGCACTTTGATACGTATGGTAAAGCGTTTGGCTAAGCCGAGGGACAAGAAAGATGATGAAAATGTTTAAGCAAGATACTTCACTCGGAAGACTTATATGGGCTTTATCGTCACTTGTGTTGGCGGTACTCATATGGACGTATATGACAGGTACGGGCGATGAGTATATAACTGTTGACTTTAATGACGTGCCATTAACCATGGAGGGTGCGACTCTTTTACAGGAATCGCGCGGATTTGTGGTGACTGAAATGGAGACGGATAGAGTAGATATCAGCTTATACGGTAAGAGAACGGATATAGGATGGATGACTTCATCTGATATACAGGCGGTCGTTGATCTTACGAGGATAACAAAGAGTGGAGAGAGCGAGATTACTTATGAGCTTGTGTTTCCGCCCTCTGTTTCTTCCGAGGATGTAACGATTTTGAGTAAGACTCCGTCAGCCATATCCTTGATAGCGGAACGGATAGTAACAAAGACAGTGCCTGTAAGGGGTGCTTTTTCGGGCACGACACCTGATGAGTATGTAGTTGAGGAACCGACGTTTGAGCCGTCTACAATTACATTGAGTGGTCCGGATACTCAGTTAGAGAATGTAGATCATGTGTGGGCGACCATGGATGGTGAGGATTTGACCAAGACACGCAGTGCTGATGTTAGTTATGTGTATATGGATGCAGATGGAAATCAGTTAGAGTATACAGATTTAACTGCGGACTACGATACGATAGAGATGACAGTCCCTATATCGTTGACAAAAGAAGTTGTTTTGGGTGTATCATTGGTCACGGGCGCAGGTGCGTCGAGCACAAATACTATAGTCACTGTGGAGCCGTCTACAATAAGGATAGCGGGTGATTCATCTATAGTAGAGGGCATGAACACTATACTTGTAGCGACGATAGACTTGGCGGACTTCGAGCAAACACATGAGGACAGCTATACAATAGTGTTGGACAACGATATACGCAATATAACGGGCATAACTGAAGCTACGGTAAAGATAGAGGTACTGGGTCTGGCGACTGAGCGTATGAATATCACAAATATATCCTATATAAATGCACCGGAAAGCAGAGTTGTGGAGGCAGTAACACAGCAGCTGTCGGTTGTAATAAGAGCGAGCGAGGGCGTGCTGGAGGACATTGAACCTGAGAATTTGCGAGCAGTGGCGGATTTATCGGATATATCGACAACAGGCGATGTGTCGGTGCCTGTACAGATATTTGTGGATGGATTCACGAACAGTGGAGCCATAGGAGATTACAATATAACGGTAAATATATCATAGTAAAGAGGGAGAAAATACATGACACAGTTTGCGGTAGTGCGTAATGTGGAGCGTAACGGCAAGGCCTTGGTGGAGGTGTTACGAGGCACGGCGTGCGGCGATGGTTGCAGTGCGTGTAATGCTTGTAACAAGACGCCGATAAGTGTTAAGGCGGAAAACGAGGTAGGAGCGATAACGGGAGATAGAGTGCAGATAGAGACACAGACGTCAATGATAATGTCGGCGGCTTTTGTAGTGTATGTTGTACCGATGATAATGCTGTTTCTTGGATATTGGGTAGGCGATATGTTGGGTTTTAGTGAGGGCATGTCAATCCTGACTGGGTTTTGTGGATTTGGTGTAGCTCTGATAGTGGCTGTGGTTTTCGGACGCTATAGGACAAAAAATCCGATACGCTATACGATAACACGAGTGGTAGAGCAGGGGGTAGAAGTCGAATGATAAGGAGCATGACGGGCTACGGAGCGTCGAGTATAGAAGCGCTAGGCTTTAAAATAGGAGTGGAGCTTCGCAGTGTAAATAATAGGCATTTAGATTGCTCTGTACGTTTACCGAGAATTTTCATGTTTGCTGAGGAAGGCATAAAGAGTGCGGTACAGTCGCATATAAGCCGAGGCAAGGTAGATGTGTTTGTAACTGTAGATGCATCGGCTGCAGACAGTGCAGAGGTGCGTGTAAATGAACCTTTGCTTGAGTCGTATATCAGTGCACTTACCGGTGCTGTGGAGAAGTACGGACTTTATAATGACATGAGTGTGGTAAACTTAGCGCGACTACCTGATGTGTTGAGTGTGGAGAAGAAAGATACGGATAAGGATGCTTTAAGTGTAGCTATACGTGAGGCGGCGGAGCTTTCCTTGTGTGAGTTTGACAAGATGCGTGAGCGTGAGGGTAAGGCGCTTTGTGAGGACATAGAGCGTAGGATTCAGGTCATATATACCCTGACGGCGCAGGTGGAGGAGCGGTCACCGAAAACTGTTGCTGACTACAGGGCAAAGTTACTGCAGAAGATGCAGGATGTACTTGGCACGGCAGGTATAGAGGAAAGTAGGATACTTACGGAGGCTGCTATATTTGCGGATAAGGTGGCGACGGACGAGGAGACTGTACGTTTGAGAAGTCACTTGGCTCAGTTGAGTGATTTATTGGGCGGTGCTTCGCCTGTTGGACGTAAGATGGATTTTCTTGTGCAAGAGATAAATCGTGAGGCTAATACCATAGGCTCAAAGTGCCAGTCTACGGATATAGCGCATACGGTGGTTGAGATTAAGTCTGAGATAGAGAAGATTAGAGAGCAGATACAAAATCTGGAGTGATGATATGAGATTAGCGGACATGGGTTACGGTAGTTTAATATCTGTAGAGCGGGTGATATCGGTACTCAGTCCGGAATCGGCACCGATAAAGCGCCTCATACAGGAGGAGCGTGAGCGAGGAAGGCTGATAGATGCAAGCTATGGACGAAAGACACGTAGTGTACTTATGACAGATAGCGGACATATATTTTTGTCGGCGCTGACGGTAGAGCAGATACGAGATAAAATGGAAGCGAATGAAGAAGGGGGTAGCATGAGTACTGTATGAGACGAGAAAAGGGTAAACTGATAGTGATATCAGGACCGTCGGGAGCGGGTAAGAGTACGGTGATAGCTAAGTTAAACGAGTTGCGAGACGATCTCTGTTTTTCTGTGTCGGCGACAACGAGAGAGCCGAGACGTGGTGAGACTAACGGAGTGGATTACTTTTTTGTAACACATGATGAGTTTGACCGTATGGTAAAGGGCGAGAAGTTTTTAGAGTATGCGACTTATGTGGGCAATAGTTATGGAACACCGCGCGACTATGTAAACGAGAAGCTCGAAAAGGGCATAAATGTGTTGTTGGACATAGAAGTACAGGGCGCCGGAAATGTAAGGGAGTCTATGCCGGAGGCGGTGTTGGTTTTTGTGATACCCGATAGCTTGGATAGCTTGGAAAAGAGGCTTAGGGGCAGAAATACAGATAGCGAGGAAAAGATAATAGGTCGTTTGGAGCAGGCACGAGTTGAATGTTTACGTGCAGACACATATGACTATATCGTGGTAAATAATGATGCGGACATAGCGGCGAGGGAGCTTGACGCAATCATAAGAGCAGAGCATTGTAAAACAGCTGAAAGAATAAATTATTTGAGAGGTGCATTTAAATGATGTTATATCCCCCAATGAACGAGTTAGTAGACAAGGCGGGCAGCCGTTACCAGTTGGTAAATTTGGTTGCAAAGAGAGCAAGAGACTTAGCGGAAATAGCCGACGAATTAGGCGAGACATTGACGGAGAAGCCGGTGTCAACAGCGGTGGTAGAAGTGTATTCGGGCAAGCTTACGATAATAGAGTAAGTTATTAGCGCAAGAGGGAGGTGTAGGGCACATAGAATCCATGGGAGTAGCACGCGTAGCGGTATCGGGAATAAGGTATAGCCTTGATAGGCCGTATGATTATGCGATACCTGAGAATATGCGTGGATTATTGAGAGTGGGTATGCGTGTGACCGTACCTTTTTCGCGTTCAAATAGGCCGACTGAGGGCATAGTGCTTGACCTACGCAGTATGAGTGACTATGAGAAGATAAAGCCGATTCTAAGTTGTTTGGATGATGAAGTGTTGCTAACGGCAGAGCAGATAAAGCTTGCCGCTTGGATGCATGACAGGTTTTTCTGCACATTCTATGAAGCGGCACGTACAATGTTACCGATGGGTCTGTGGCTTAAGAAGACCGGAGGGGCGAAAGGTGGCAAGTATGTAGATATGTTGAGCCTCTCTATACCGGCTGAGGAGGCCTTAGAGTTAGCGGTACAGAAGTCACGTACAGCAGCGAAGCAAGCAGAGGTACTGCGCACCTTGAGTGCTACGGGGCGTGTGTCTGCATCGGAGCTTAGGGAATTTACGGGTGCGACGTCGGTAACCATAAAGAAGATGGTGGAGTCGGAGTATATTAAATCAGAGCGTGAGGAAGTTTTAAGGCGTCCGAAGCTACCGGAAGGTAAGCGAGTAGATGTTCCTACCCTAAGTGCAGAGCAGAGTGAGGTAACGAGTGGAATAGTTGCGCTTATGGACAAGGGAGAGCCGGCGGCGGCGCTATTAATGGGCGTTACGGGCAGTGGCAAGACCTCGGTGTATATGAATCTCATAAAAAAGGCGCTTGATATGGGACGCAGTGCCTTGATGCTTGTGCCTGAGATAGCGCTTACACCTCAGATGATAGAGAGCATCAGTTCTCATTTTGGGGACAGTATAGCGGTAATGCATAGCAGTTTGAGCACAGGTGAACGTTTTGACGAGTGGAAAAGAGTGCGTCGTGGTGATGCAAAGCTTGTGATAGGTACACGTAGTGCGGTATTTGCACCCTTAGATGATTTGGGACTCATCATAATAGATGAGGAGCAAGAGGAGACATATAAGTCTGAGAACAGTCCGAGGTATCATGCAAGAGATGTTGCGCAGTATAGATGTAGCTTACAAAATTCGGTGTTGGTACTTGGTTCGGCGACACCGGACGTGGAGAGTAGGTATAAGGCGGAGATAGGAAAATACAGCTACTTTGAGTTAAAGTCGCGGTATATGGAAAAGCCTTTACCTTCAGTGGAACTTGTAGATATGCGTGATGAGCTTCGAGGCGGCAACGGCGGCTCGATTAGTGGTAGACTGAAGGCTGAGTTGAGCAGGAATATAGAAAATGGCGAGCAGAGCATTTTGTTTTTGAATAGGCGAGGTGCAAATAAGCTCATAGTGTGCGCACAATGCGGCTATACATATGAGTGTGAGAATTGTAGTGTGAGTTTAACGTATCACAGTTATGGCAGAAAGCTCATGTGCCATTATTGCGGACATACGAGGCGCAGTGAGGACAATTGTCCCGATTGCGGTGGAATATTGAAGTATATGGGCGTGGGCACACAGAAACTTGAGGAAGAGCTAAAGGAGTTGTTTCCCGAGGTGGAAGTGTTACGCATGGACGCTGATACGGTGTCAAAGGCAGGCGGACACGAGAAGCTTCTGACACGCTTTAGGACAGAGAATGTGCCAATAATGTTGGGCACACAGATGGTGACTAAGGGCTTGAATTTCCCAAATGTAACTTTGGTGGGCGTGGTTTTTGCGGATCAGAGTCTGTATTCGGGCAGTTATAGGGCGTTTGAGCGCACATTTTCACTTATAACGCAGGTTGTAGGCAGATCGGGCAGGTTTGAACGGCCGGGTCGGGCAATCATACAGACAATGAGTCCGAATAATCAGGTACTGCGTCAGGCAGCGGCACAAGACTATAACAGTTTCTTTGAGTCGGAGTTACGACTTAGGCATATACAGGGGACACCGCCGTTTACAGAGATAATAAGCATAGCGGTGACAGGAGCTGAAGAGCGTCGGGTGCTCGACTGTGCTCTTGAAATTAAGGCTGAGATGGCAGCTAGTTTGGTAGGGCAAGAGGGAGCGAGGGTCATAGGTCCTGCGCCTATGCCGATACTGAAAGTAAACGGCAGATATAGATATAAGGTGACGATTATGACAGTGACGGGCACAAAGGTTCGGGCACGTGTTTCGGATATAATAAAGAGATTTAATGAGGATAAAAGATATAGACAGATGTCGGTTTATGCCGACAGCGGAGCTTCCGATTAAATAATGGAGGACAGAGTGGATGGCATTAAGGGAGATATTAAACGAGAAAAATATGGCAGTGGGCAAAGTGAGCCGTGAGGTGACGGAGTATAATGACAGGCTTATCACCTTACTTGATGATATGGCGGATACGCTCATAGATTCAGGCGGTGTTGGGCTAGCGGCACCGCAGGTGGGCATATTGCGCCGAGTTGCGCTTGTATTGGAGACTAATGTCGATGAGGACGAGGATGAATTTATATTGGAGCTCATTAATCCGACAATAGTAAAGACGGAGGGCGAGCAATGTGGCAGTGAGGGCTGTTTAAGTATACCGGGTGAGTTTGGAATAGTAACACGACCTGATGTGGTTACGGTACGAGCCTTTGACAGGGACGGTGAGGCGTTTGAGTACGTAGGCGAGGGTCTTACTGCACGTGCGTTTTGCCATGAGATAGATCATTTGGACGGAATAATGTTCACGGAGCGAGCAGAGCGCATGTTAAGTGCGGAGGAAGTGTCGGAGATGATGATAGTAAGTGATGAGGAGATAGAGGACTGAAATGCGTGTAGTTTTCATGGGTACGCCTGAGTTTGCGGCGGCTTCGCTAAAGGAACTCATTGATGAAAAGTTTAATATAGTGGGTGTTTTCACGCAACCGGACAAGGCGCAAAACAGAGGCATGAAGATAGTGGCAAGTCCTGTAAAGCAGTTGGCGTTAGAACAGGGAATAGAGGTGTATCAGCCTGCGAGTTTGCGTGAGGGCGAGGGTGAGAGACTCTTGAAGGAGCTTAAACCCGATGTTTTGGCAGTGGTGGCGTACGGTAAGATATTACCTGTGGATATGCTTGATATAGCGCCTTTGGGCGCTGTGAATGTACATGCCTCACTTTTACCTAAGTATAGGGGCGCGGCACCAATACAGTGGTCGGTACTAAATGGCGATGATATAACGGGAGTAACGACTATGTTTATGGCAGAGGGCATGGACACGGGCGATATGATTTATAAAGAAGAAACGGCTATTGGCGAGTACGAGAGTGCAGGGGACTTGAGTTTAAGGCTTGCGGATATGGGAGCAAAACTTCTTAGCAGGACGCTTAGGGACATAGAAATGGGCATTGCACCGAGAACGGCGCAGGAACATGAGAATGCGAGCTATGTGAAGCCACTTGATAAGGGTCTTTGTCCTATAGATTGGTCAGTGGATGCAAAAGCTGTGGTAAAAAAGGTGTATGGTTTGAGTCCGTGGCCTGTGGCGACGGCGGTAATAGATGGCACGGAGGTCAAGATACATGCGGTCAGCATGTCGGAGACAGTAACGGACAAGGCGGCAGGGACTATACTTCGTGCAGACGACAGGGGAATAGAGATAGCCTGCGGTCAGGGCGTTGTGTGTATTAAAGAGCTGCAGGCAGCTGGTAAGCGCAGAATGTCGGCAGGCGATTATTTGAGAGGTCGTCCGATAAAGATATGAAGATAAAAAGCGGTAGACAGGCGGCACTTGAGGTGCTGATGCTTATTAGGCATAAGAGTATATTTTCCGAGCAGGCATTGGATACTGTGTTAAGTTCAGCGGAGCTTGACGCACGTGAGTCTGGATTTTGTGCTAAGTTAGTGTATGGGGTGTTGCAGAGTACGAGTTATATAGAGCATTGTATAGACAGCTATTCGCAGACATCGGTCAAGAAGATGGAGCACAAGGTAGCTGATATATTACGCATATCGGTGTATCAGATATTGTATATGGACAGGGTGCCGGACTCAGCGGCGGTGAATGAGGCGGTAAATCTTTGCAAGGAGCAGAAGTTGCAGAGGGCGTCTGGTCTTGTGAATGCGGTTTTGCGCAAGATATCGGCAAACAAGGTAAGTCTACCGGAGATACCGGATAGTGGCACTGCTAAGTATTTGAGTGTTCGTTACAGTCACCCTCTGTGGCTGGCGGAGGAGCTGATAGCTGAGCGTGGCTATGAGTTTTGTGAGATGTTTTTCAAGGCGAATAATGAGCAGCAGAAGATATGCGCACAGGTAAATACGCTAAGGACTGATATAGAAGAGCTGGAGCAGAGTTTTGAGACTGAGGGTATAAGTACAAAGCGTACGGAGAGCGGATTGGCTTTGTATTTAGAGCCGGTGGGCAAGATAAGTGACTTGACACAGTTCGCAGATGGATTGTTCTATGTACAAGATGAGGCGGCACGCAAGGCTGTGGAGCAGAGTGGTCTACAGCTTGGCATGAGAGTTTTGGATGCCTGTGCAGCACCCGGCGGAAAGAGTTTTGCCGCAGCAATAAAAATGGGTAATAAGGGCAGCATCCTTTCTTGTGATATAAAAGAGAATAAGCTGGGAAAGATAAGAGAGGGAGCGGAGCGCTTAGGGATAGACATTATATCCACAAGGGCGAGGGACGCACGAGAGAGTGCGGAAGAGATGTACGATATGGTGATAGCGGATGTGCCCTGCTCGGGCATAGGCGTTATCAGGAAGAAGCCGGAGATAAGAAATAAGACAAAGGATAGCTTAGCGGCACTACCGAAGATACAAGCTGAGATATTAGAAAACTTATCGAATAATGTTAAGCCCGGCGGAATTTTTTTGTACTGCACATGTACGGTATTGAGAAGTGAGAATGAGGACAGGGTAGAAGCGTTCACGCAGAGCCATCCGGAATTTAGGATAGAGCATAGTGAGACGCTTTGGCCGCACATAGATAATACGGACGGATTTTTCATATGCAAAATGAGAAAAATGATATAAAGTCAATACTCCCGGAAGAGTTGGAGAGCATGGTCAAGGGTATGGGTGAGTCGAGTTTTCGAGCGTCTCAGATTTTTTCGTGGCTAAATAAGGGTGTGGAGAGTTTTGACGAGATGAAAAATCTGTCTTCAGCCTTTAGAGAGCGTTTGAATGGGAGCTGTGAGCTTTATGCACCTACTTTGCTGACGGAGCAGGTTTCAAAGTCGGACGGCACTGCGAAGTACCTATGGGAACTAAGAGATGGAAATGCGGTAGAGACAGTACTCATGCGATATAAGCATGGTAATACTGTGTGTATATCGAGTCAAGTGGGCTGCAGGCAAGGTTGTGCGTTTTGTGCATCTACGATAGGTGGTCTTGTGCGCAATTTGACGGCAGGTGAGATGCTCGATGAGGTGCTGTTCACACAGAAAATGTGCGGTGAGCGTATTAGCAATATAGTGCTCATGGGCATAGGCGAGCCACTTGATAATATGGACAATGTGATGAGGTTTCTAAAACTTGTAAATCACGATAAGGGTTTGAATATAGGCATGAGGCATATATCGCTTTCTACCTGTGGTATAAGTGATAGGATAGATGAATTGGCATCGAGTAATTTACAACTGACATTATCTGTGTCTTTACACGCTCCTGACGACGAGACTAGGACGAAGTTAATGCCGGTAAATAGGACAGGCGGCGTGAAGGAATTGATGTCAGCTTGTGCAAGGTACTATAAGAAAACGGGCAGGCGTATATCGTTCGAGTATGCGATGATAGATGGCGTTAATGACAGTATGGAGCAAGCTGACAAGCTTGGTGAGTATGCAAGAGGTCTGGCTGCGCATGTTAACTTGATACCTTTGAATCATGTAGATGAGCGTGAGTATAGGGCAAGTAGCATTGATAGGGTACGAAAGTTTGAAAATAGGCTTAAGTCAGCAGGAGTAAATGCGACTGTACGGCGCAGTTTAGGCGGTGACATAGACGCCTCCTGCGGTCAACTACGTAAGAGAAATGCCGCGAAGAGCGGTGGTGGTGTAAGATGAAGAGCTTTGGAATAACAGATAAGGGCAAGGTGCGTAAGGAAAATCAGGATGGTTTTGTGATTGAGCGCATGGTGAATGACGAATATATAGTAGCTGTAGTGTGCGATGGCATGGGTGGAGCGCGTGCCGGAAATATAGCAAGCGAGCTGTCGGTAAAGACCTTCATGTCCTATGTACGTGAGCGTTTAGCTGTGGCACCTTTGTCTAAGTTGAATATAGGCGACATGTTAGAGCAGGCTTGTGCGGCAGCGAATAATATGGTGTATACCTACTCCTGTTTTGGCAGTGAGTATGAGGGTATGGGCACGACCTTAGTTGGCGCCGTAATTACGAGAGGCAAGGTCTATGTAGTAAATGTTGGCGATAGTCGTGCGTATAGGATACGCAAGAATGAGATAATACAGATAAGCAAGGATCATTCATTGGTACAGGAAATGATAGATAGTGGAATGTTGACAGAATCGGAGGCAAGGACTCATCCGAGGCGTAATGTGATAACTAGAGCGTTAGGGGTCGACTACAGTGTGCCGTCCGATATTTTTAGTTTCCGTTTATCACGTGAAGATGTGTTGTTGCTTTGTTCGGATGGTCTGACAAATATGATAAATGACGATGAAATATTAGCGATGAGTTCAAGGAATCATGATCCCTTATCACTGGGACGAGCGTTAATGAAAGAAAGCTTAGAGCGCGGTGCGCACGATAATGTGACGATAGTCGCAGTGACACGATAGAAAGGGGAGGTGCATAGTTGATGGATAAGAATCTCGGTTCTTTTTTAGATGATAGATATGAAATGCTTGAAGTAATCGGCAGTGGCGGCATGGCTATAGTGTATAGGGCTATGTGTCATAGGCTAAACAGGCATGTGGCGATAAAGGTGTTGCGAGAGGATATGGCGAAGGACTCGCACTTCAAGAACAGGTTTGAGACAGAAGCACAGGCGGTAGCCATGCTTTCGCATCCAAATATAGTAGCTGTGTATGATGTAAGTCATAGTGATGGTTTGGACTATTTTGTTATGGAGCTGATAGAGGGAATAACCTTAAAGCAGTATATGCAAAGGAAGGGCGCATTGGCGTGGAAAGAGGCCTTACATTTCTGTGTTCAGATATCAAAGGCTATAGAACATGCGCATTCAAAGGGCATAGTGCATAGGGATATAAAGCCTCAGAATATAATGATATTGAAAGACGGTACAATAAAAGTAGCGGATTTTGGTATAGCGGCATTAGAGAGTGAGGTTCATGCAGCGTCGGATGAGACCTATGGCTCAGTACACTATATAGCTCCTGAGCAGGCAAAGGGTGAGGCGCCTGATGCGAGGATAGACATATATTCTTTGGGCGTAGTGATGTATGAGATGCTAACAGGCAAGCTGCCTTATGATGGTAAGACGAGTAAGGAGATAACGCTGCAGCATATTAGCGGAACGGCTAAGTTACCGAGAGAAATAAATTCAGGCATACCACAGGAATTAGAGCGCATATGTATGCGAGCGATGAATGCGGACAAAGCTGCACGATATCAGAGTGTAACGGAGTTTTTAAGGGATTTGGAAGGTTTTAGGGCACAACAGGTAACAGCACAGGTGGCAGCGGTACCGGTCTCTCAAAATACGGAGTATATAGCTTATGAACCTGAGGAAATAGTGCCGGATGTCTACCCCATAAGTAGGGCAGGCGAGATGAGCAAGGAAGACTATAAGCGCCGTAAGCGTAGGGCGTCGAAGGTAGCGATACTGAGTGGTATTGTGGGCGTAGTTGTGTTTATTGTTGCTTTGTTTGTATTCCTGTGGAACTTCTGGTTGGGCGATATATTCAGAGTAGAAGATCGCATAAGTGTCGATAATTTTATAGGTCTTGATATAGATGCAGTAGTAAATGACACAGGAAATTCGGAATATAACTTCAGGGTAGTGTTCACCATAGATCCTGATGTCCCCGAAGGCACTATTATAGGACAGCACCCTGAATCGGGGCGTAGTATGATGTTAATGCCTGAGGGCATAGACATAGAGTTAACGGTTAGTACGGGAGTAGTGCTGACAACTATACCTGATGTGTCTAACTGGCAGTATCAGGAAGCGATTTTGGAACTACAGCGTCAGAACTTTGTTGTAGAGCAGACAAGGGAGGCGTCTGACGGAGTGACAAAGGACTATGTAATAAGCACAAGTCCGGCGGCAGGTGAACAGGCGGCGGCAGGCTCAACAGTGTTTTTGGTTATAAGTGGCGGACCTGTGATAGATGAAGTTGAGATGCCCAATCTCATAGGGCGCACGGAGAGTAGTGCGACGTCTATGATAGATACGGCAGGGCTTTCGTTCGGTGGTGCCACCTATGTGGAGAGCGAGTTTGAGGTTGGCACGGTATTTAGACAGAGTGTTGATCCTTATACTATGGTTGAGGAGCATACAAATATTTATATTTGGGTCTCAACTGGTCCGAAGGAAACACCGACACCCACACCTGAGCCGACGGACGAGATATATGATCCGACACCCAATGTGCCGGAACCGACGGAAGAGATAGAGTAGCCTATGCCAACATCAAGAATAATGAAGGCGCTGAGCGGCTTTTACTATGTGGAGCATGAGGGACGGATAATAAGTTGCAGAGGCAGGGGGAAGTTACGGAAGGCGGAAGTCAAGCCACTTGTGGGTGATATGGTAGAGTTTTCCTTAAACGGTGATACTGAGGGCAGTATAGAGAGTGTGTTGGAAAGAAGAAATAGCTTTATACGCCCGGCAGTAGCGAATATAGACGTACTAATAGCTGTAGCGTCTGAGGTAAATCCTGTGTCTGATCCCATGCTCATTGATAGGGTCACGAGTATGGCTGTGTATAAGGACTGTAAGGTAATAATCTGCATAAATAAGAGCGACATGAGTGCAGAGCGTAGGTTGGAGAATATCTATTTGCCGACAGGATGTGTCACTATAAGGACGAGCGCTATGACTGGCGAGGGAATAGATGAATTGCGCAGAGAGATAGCCGGAAAGACTTGTGCATTTTCGGGCAATTCGGGCGTAGGAAAGTCGAGTATATTGAATGCTTTAGAACCGAACCTCAGCTTGCCTGTTGGAGATGTAAGCGAGAAGCTAGGCAGAGGGCGACATACAACAAGGCATGTTGAGTTATTCGAGGTTGGAGATGCGTATGTAGCGGATACACCGGGATTTGCCTCGTTTGACTTTGATGAGATGGAGCATATACCTAAGGAAAGATTACAATATTGTTTCCCGGAATTCGAGCAATATATAGGAGCATGTCGTTTTGATGACTGCACACATAGAAGTGAGCCTAGCTGTGATGTGAGAGGTGCACTCGAATCGGGTGCTATAGCGCCGAGCAGATACAGTAGCTATGTTAGGTTGTATGAGGATTCGGCGAAGCGCAAGGCATGGGAGCAGTAGGACATAGGAACATAGTACAAGACCCCCGCGTATAATGTACAGAGAAGCAGTACATATACGTGGGGGTGTCTTTATGCGCAGGCGACGAAAAGGATGGAGCTTGGGATCTTGTTTAATAGCGGCAGGGATAGGGATATTTCTTGCGCTTGTGATGCCAACCGGTTTTTGGTGGTTTACTTTAGCTATAGTACTTATATGCTTGGGAATATGGCTACTAAGGTGCTGATAGGAGGTAAGGTATGAGAGTAATATTTATAAAAGCGCCTACATTTCTAAAGAAGCTGCTCGGCAAGTTAACATAATAATAAAAATATAAGCCTGTCATAAAACTCAGACTTGGGACATATTGTATAGAGAAAAATACATCAAGGAGAGGTAAATGATGGGCGTGACAATGAGAAAGCGAATTATTGATTGCTTTGAGACTGTGTATGAGCATAGGACGGAGCGAGAGGTAGCGGCGGAGGCCGTAGTGCCGGACACCATGCCCGACATAGATCGGATATTGTGCGCGGACGGCAATGTAATGATACGAAGCAAGGAGAGCGGCTCTGATAATGTAGTTGTACGTGCGAATGTGTCTGCGACTGTGCTGTACGTCCCCGAGGGCGGAGAGAGCGAGAAACTTCTAAAGACGAATGTGAATTTTGACTTAAACTTAGAGTCTGAGGGAGTAACGGATGATGGAGAGTGTGTTGCACAGCTACGCCTTGTAGCAGTAGAAGCACGCATCTTGAATCCGAGGAAGGTTTTAGTGCGCTGCGTGGTGGAATGCTGTGTGGAGTGCTATGAGCGAGGCTACAAGGAGTATATAGAGGGAGTAACGTGTGAAGATACTAAATCCCTACATGTAAAAACTGAAACAGAGGACATAAGCCATGTTGTAGCGGTGAAGGAGAAGACGTTTGTAGTAGCGGATGAGTATGCTGTACCGCAAGGCAAGGGAGAGATAGAAACAGTAGAGAAGTGTCGCGTAGAGTTAATATGCGATGAGGTAAAACCGGTGGGGCGTAGGCTTGTTGTGAACGGCAGGGCTCGGGTGTGTGTACTTTACCGTGTCCGTGAGAATATGGATTTGTGTTATGGGGAGTACGAGACAGTGTTTTCCCAGCTAGTAGACGCAGAGACAGAGTTAAGCGCACCGGAGGCAGCGGCATTATTGATGTTGACAGCGGAGTACATAGAGCCGACAATGCTGACAAACGGTGAGCGCGGGATAAGCTGTGAAATACATGCATTGGTGCAAGTGGTTTGTACAGACAGTAGCGAGGTTTGCTATGTATCTGACATGTATTCGAATACAGTGGAGCTCGAAGTGAGGACAGCTGAGGAGCAGTATTTTAATGTAGAGCGCAAAATGCAGATCCGTTGCGGTGTGCATGAGGAAATTGAGATTGGCGAAGCGGTTAGCGAAGTTCTGTGCTCTCAATGCCGAATAAGTGAGTTAAAAGAAGCCGATGGGCAGATTAGCTGTAAGGCGAATTTGACAGCTATGTGTAAACTTGAGAACGGTGGCTATAGAGCTGTAAGTAAAAAAATAGACCTTAAGATGCAAGCGGAGTGTGAAGATGGAATTAGGGTATTTCCTATTTCAGCTGCCTGCAATTCGTCTTATGCCTCATGCGTGCAACAGGGAGTTGATATAAGATTTAATGTGGATGTGAGCTGTTTTGCGCTTAGCGGCGGTGTACTTAAACAAGTTGTGGAGGCGGAAGTAGGAGAAGAGGATAGACCCAACATAAATCTTCCTTCACTGATAGTGTTAAAGGCAGTGGGAGACGAATGCCTTTGGGATTTAGCTAAGCGTTGCCGTTCAACCTGTGAGATTATCATGGAAGCGAATAAAATGGAGAATGAAGATATAACGGCCGGTAGGGTGCTTGTAGTGCCACTGGATAAATAAAAGTAAAAATCCTTGCAGAGCACAGCTCTGCAAGGATTTTATCGTGTCTTAATTTTATTAGACGAGCTCTGCAAGCTTGTCCTCTGGCTGAACACCCACAGCCTTAGCCTTTTGCTCACCGTCAACAAAGCTGATAAGCGTCGGGATAGTCATAACACCATAGCGAATAGCCAGCTCCTGCTCAGCGTCAACGTCTACTTTGTAAACCTTGACGTCAGGATTCGCAGTAGCGAACTTATCGAGTATAGGTGCCTGCATACGGCAAGGGCCACACCAACCGGCCCAGAAGTCAACTATGCACTTACCTTCGGAAATAGCTTCGTCGAATGTGCTCAATGTTAAATCTTTAGTGCTCATTAGATACTCTCCTTTTTCTTTTTCTTCTCTATATACTTCGATGCTGATATGCCGGCAATGTTACCTTCGCCTACAGCCTTTGCGACTTGGTAGGGCGTGCCTGCACCATCACCGCAAGTGAAAACGCCAGAAATATTAGTAGCCATATCTTCATCGTGTAGTATCATGTTAGTTACAGTGCCTAAGCCGGGTAACAGGCTATCGGTTGCCACAGCAGAGCGAAAAATAAATACAGCCTCTACCTCATAGCTTGTGCCGTCTGCCACCAAGGTCTTAAGGCGCTCTTCGCCTTGAATTTCAAACTTTTTTGCTCTCGCCTTGTCAAAGTACTCGACATCACAGTCTATGCTGCGAAGAAATTCGGCTTCCTCATCAGCCTCGGCAGACTGCGCAATAACAGCAACACGCTTAGAACGGTAGAGCATACCGTCACAGGTGGCGCAATAGCTGACACCCCTACCCAGATACTCTTTCTCGCCGGGAAAGCCTTTAGGAAGTGCGGCGCCGACTGCCATAATGACAGAGCTACTCTCATAAAAATCCGCTCCGACGGCAACGCCGAAACTCTCGCCCATGTTTACGACAGAAGTCGCACGACCCTGAATAAATTCCACACCTGATGCTTTGGCATGGCTATGCATACCGTTTAGCATGTCCGCGCCGCTCATAGCGGGCATACCGGGGTAGTTATCAACAAGTTCGGCACGCCATAAAGGCGAGTCCTGAACTGCGGTACTAACAATTAAAACGCTTTTACCTCTCTGACGTAAGGTCAAGGCTGCCGAAATACCGGCAGGGCCGCCGCCTATAATAAGTGCATCAAACATTTTATTCTCTCCTTAATTAGATCCTAACTCTCTTAAGTTATTATACACTCGTAATTAAGCCTTGTAAAGAGCTGTGTGTGCGTGTATAATACGAGATATATTGTTTTGGAGTGGGTATAATGAATATTGAAGCGAAGCATTTTATAGAAGAGGCTGCGATGGAGGACTTGTCGAAGGGCGGTCGCTATGAGGGTATGAAAATTCATACACGTTTTCCGCCCGAGCCGAATGGGTATTTGCACATAGGGCATTGCAAGGCATTAACTATCAATTTTTCTATGGCAGAACGTTTTGGGGGTATGTGCAATCTGCGTATGGATGATACGAACCCTGAGAAAGAAGATACGAAGTTTGTAGAGGCTATAAAAGAGGACATTGCATGGTTGGGTTTTAGTTGGGACGACAGATTTTACTATGGCTCCGACTATTTTGAGAAGACTTATGAATGTGCTGTTGAGCTTATTAATAAGGGACTTGCCTATGTGTGTGAGCTTACACCTGAGCAGTTTCGAGAGTATAAGGGAGATGCTAATACGCCGGCACGCAGTCCTTTTAGGGACAGGCTTATAGCGGAGAGTCTCGATATTTTCTCGAGGATGAGAAATGGTGAGTTTCCCGAGGGTGCCTATACGCTTAGAGCGAAGATAGATCTTGCGTCGGGCAACTTCAATATGCGTGACCCTGTTCTGTATAGGATAAGGCATGTAAGGCACCATAGACAGGGTGATGCATGGTGCATCTATCCAATGTATGATTTTGCGCATCCCATACAGGATGCCTTAGAGGGTATAACGCACTCACTGTGTTCACTTGAGTTTGAAGATCACAGACCGCTTTATGATTGGGTGATAAATAATTGCAGCTTACCCTCGAAACCCCGTCAGATAGAGTTTGCACGCCTTAGCTTAAACTATACGGTAATGTCAAAGCGTAAGTTGCGCCGTCTGGTGGACGAAGGCTATGTGTCAGGCTGGGATGACCCTCGTATGCCGACGCTGTCGGGTATGCGAAGGCGAGGCTATACGCCTACGGCTATACGCACATTTTGTGAACGTATAGGTGTTTCTAAGGTAAAGAGCACAGTGGACTTTGCGTTTTTGGAGCATTGTCTACGTGAGGATTTAAATATAAGGTCACAGCGTGCTATGGCAGTATTAAATCCGGTTAAGCTTGTTATAACGAACTATCCTGAGAGTCAGACGGAACTCGTAGAGGTGGAGAACAATCCGGAAGCGCCTGAGAGTGGTGCAAGACAGGTCAGTTTTTCACGTACCGTATATATAGAGCGTGATGATTTCTTGGAGGAGGCTGTTCCAAAGTATAAGCGCCTGTATCCGGGTGGGCTTGAGTGTAGGTTGAAAGGCGCATATCTTATAAAGTGCACGGGCTGTGTTAAGGATACAGATGGAAATATTGTTGAGGTTCATGCTGAGTATGACCCTGACAGCCGTGGCGGTAATCCGACGGATGGCCGTAAGGTGAAGGGTGCAACCATACATTGGGTGGATGCTGAAAATTGTGCGGATGCTGAGCTTAGGCTGTATTCGGGACTGTTTTCAGAACCTGACCCCGATGCAGGTGACTGCGACTATATACAGGCATTGAGTTCGGATTCACTTGAGATTCTCAATGGTTGCAAGGTTGAGCGCATGTTGGAGACGGCTAAGGTAGGGGAGAGCTATCAGTTCATGCGCACGGGATATTTCTGTGCGGACAAGGATAGTACTGCCGATAAGCTGATTTTCAATCGCAGTGTGGCACTCAAAGACGGATTTAAAAAGTAAATTACGAAGCAAATAAAAAAACGCCCTCATGATGAGGGCGTTTTTTATTAGATAATTCAATTATTCGGCAGATATAAGGTAATAGTACACAGACTGTCCACCGTTGACCAAGGAAAACTCAGCGTCTGCGAATTTACCCTCGAAAAAGGCGAGTGTTTCCTGTGCTTCATCTTCACTAACATCCTCACCATAATATATGGCGATGAGTGATGGGTCATACTGTGCCAGCCCATCGGCGGTAGCAGACAAAAGCTCAGTGCGCTCTCTGAAGCTGCCGACCAAAGCGCCATCTAAAAGCGAGAGATACTCGCCCTCTTTTATAGCATGACCGTCAAAGTCAGAGTCACGTGCGGCAAAGGTGATGGAAGCGGTGTGTACAGCGTCAGACGCCTCGTTCATCGCCTCTAAAATTTCTTCCATCTCTCCGTCGGGATCGAGGCAAAGTAAGGATGAAACACATTGAGGCATGTTACGTGTAGGAACTACAACAACCTTCTTCTCAGTAAGCGGTATGCACTGCTGTGCAGCCATTATGATGTTCTTGTTATTTGGAAATACAAAAACTATCTCGGAAGGTGTACGGTTAATCTCACGTAAAATATCCTCAGTTGAGGGGTTCATGGTCTGTCCACCCGTAACAATGCGATCGGCGCCTAACTCTTTAAAGAGAGTGGCCATACCGACACCGGCACTGACAACGACAACACCGTAACGCCTCTCAGCCGCAACAAACTCAGGCTCATTTGATGCCATAGTTTCCTCGATGGCTTGAGTGTGTTGCTCGCGCATGTTCTCGATTTTAATTGTGAGCAGTGCACCATAGGTCAATGCCTCTGTTAGAGCTTTGCCCGGCTCATTCGTGTGTACGTGCACTTTGATGATCTCGTCGTCATCGACTAATACGAGACTGTCACCCAGAGGCTCTAAAAATGCCTGCAATAATGCGGGATCCTTGTTCGTATCACGACTGACTATAAACTCGGTGCAGTAAGTGAAGGTGATCTCCTCAGTGCTGAAGCTCATAATACCGCCACCGTCATGCTCGGTAGTGGAAGCGACATCGACTTCGGGCATAGGCTCACCACGCAACACAGCAAGTGCCGCCTCTAAGATATAGAGATAGCCCTGACCGCCCGCATCAATAACGCCTGCACGCTTGAGCACGGGATTGAGGTTCATGGTGTCCGCCAAGGACTCGCGCGCAGACTCCACAGCGCAGAGCATCATAAGCTCTATATCACCATCGTGCTCAGAAAACTCGAGTGCTGCGGAAGTGGCAACACGAGAGACTGTAAGTATGGTGCCCTCGGTGGGTTTCATAACAGCCTTGTATGCAGCTTCTACACCCTCGTGCATAGCCTGTGCAAATAGTTTGGCGTCAGCTTTTTCCACACCCTTAAGCTTCTTCGAAATGCCACGGAATAGCAAAGAAAGTATGACGCCTGAGTTACCACGAGCACCACGTAAAAGCGCACTCGCAACACAGTCAGCCGCCGCACCCAAGGTGTCGGGGTTCTTCTTCTTAAGTTCGGTAACAGCCGCACCAATAGTGAGGCTCATGTTAGTGCCGGTATCGCCGTCCGGCACAGGGAACACGTTTAGATCGTTGATATATTGTTTGTTCTTAATAAGGGCCGCGTTGGAGTACAGAATCAAGTCTGTAAAAAATGCGGCATCAAAATACTCTTTCAAGAGAGGCCTACCTCCGGATAAATTATTCTGTGATGATGTTGTCAACAAAGACATCCACCTTTCGTACAGGCAATCCTGTAGATGTTTTTACCTTGTAACTGACTTCGCCCATGATACTGCGGCTGAGCGCGCAAATGTTAACGCCGTGTTCTACAACTATGTGCAGTACAATTGAAACTTCGCCGCTTTCATCAAAGTCCACTTTGACTCCCCTTGACATAGATTCACGCCTCAGCGCAAAAACACCGCCGTCTTTACCACGGCCTGCCATGCCCTTAACGCCAAAGCACGCAGCTGCTGCGTCACCGGCTATATCGGAGATAACGCTAGCGTCTATGCTGATACGGCCCTTTGGGGTCTCCACGTTTACCATAATTACACAACTCCTTTCATGGAGGATTTACCCAAAAACTGAGTTATCAAGTTATTATAATACACAAAAGACAAAAGTACAAGCAAATTTTAGCATAAGTAGAACACAGTTTCCCAAAAATGCTAATAAATAGGAAAAAAGGTGGGAAAATAGTTTACAATTTCGTTGTGAAATGTTAAGATTGTAACGTTAGGTTTATATTAAGCTTTATAAAAAAAGAGGAGGTAAAACATGGCAAGGAAAATGAAGACAATGGACGGTAACACGGCAGCGGCGCACGTTTCCTATGCATTTACGGAGATGGCAGCAATATACCCAATAACACCATCAAGTCCGATGGCGGATGAGGTAGACCGTTGGTCTGCGGAGGGCCGTAAGAATATTTTCGGAAATACAGTAAAAGTTCAGGAAATGCAGGCTGAGTCCGGTGCCGCAGGCGCTGTGCACGGCTCTTTGAACACAGGAGCGTTGACCACGACATATACAGCGTCACAGGGTCTGCTTTTGATGCTTCCGAACATGTATAAGATAGCCGGTGAACTTTTACCGGGCGTATTCCATGTGTCGGCACGTACATTGGCAAGCCATACTTTATCAATTTTTGGCGATCATCAGGACGTAATGGCATGTAGGCAATCCGGATTTGCTATGCTATGTGAGACGAACCCACAGGAAGTAATGGATCTTGCACCTGTTGCGCATCTTGCAGCAATTGAGGGCAGAGTACCGTTTCTAAACTTCTTCGATGGCTTCCGCACTTCACATGAGTTGCAGAAAATAAAGATCTGGGATTATAAGGATCTGGAGAAGCTCTGTGACATGAAAGCGGTTGAGGAGTTCCGTGCACGTGCACTAAACTCACAGAGCCCAACTATGCGCGGCAGCCACCAAAACGGTGACCTGTACTTCCAGAACCGTGAGGCATCGAATGTATACTACGATAAGCTACCTAAGATAGTTGAGAAGTATATGAAGAAGATAAATCGTAAGCTGGGCACAGACTACGATATCATGAACTACTATGGCGCACCGGATGCTGACAGAGTAATAGTAGCTATGGGCTCAGTGTGTGACGTTACGGAAGAAGTTATAGACTATCTAAATGCACATGGTGGCAAGGTAGGTCTAATAAAGGTACGTCTGTATAGGCCGTGGTGTCCTGAGAAGCTTTTGGAGGTCATACCTGCTACATGTAAGAAGATAGCTGTGCTTGACCGTACGAAGGAACCTGGATCACAGGGCGAGCCTTTGTTCGTTGATGTTATGAATACTTTAGCGTTTGCGGGTAGGACTGATATAGAAGTTATCGGCGGACGTTACGGACTGTCTTCGAAGGACACACCTCCTTCCAGTATATTTGCTGTGTATAAGGAGCTTGCAAAGACAAGCCCGAAGCGTGAATTTACGGTAGGTATAGTTGACGATTTGACTAAGCTCAGCTTACGTGAGACGAAGGCACCGGATACGGCACCTAAGGGCACAGTTTCCTGCATGTTCTGGGGACTGGGCGGTGACGGTACGGTCGGCGCTAATAAGAACTCAATAAAGATAATCGGCGATCATACAGATAAGTATGTTCAGGCGTACTTCCAGTACGACTCGAAGAAAACGGGCGGCGTTACGATCTCCCATCTTCGTTTCGGTGATTCGCCTATAAAGAGCACCTACTATGTAAACAGTGCTGACTTTGTCGCATGCCACAATCCTTCTTATATAACGAAGGGCTTCAAGATGGCACAAGCTGTTAAGCCGGGCGGCGTGTTCCTTGTCAGCAGTCAGTGGACATTTGAAGAGCTTGAGAAGCAGCTTGACGCTGAGGCTAAGCGCTATATAGCGAAGAACAAGATAAAGCTTGTCATGATAAATGCTATAGATATAGCAGGCAAGATAGGCATGGGCAAGCGTACGAATACCATATTGCAGTCTGCGTTCTTCTCTTTGGCGAATGTAATACCGCAGAAATCAGCTGTAAAGTATATGAAGGATGCTGCAACTAAGTCCTACGGTAGCAAGGGACAGGCATTGGTTGATCAGAACCATCAGGCTATCGACTTGGGTGCAACTGCTTATAAGATAGTTGAAATTCCCGCATCATGGGCAACTGTTGAGGATAAGGCCGGCAAGGCGAAGGCACTTAAGGGTACTGAGGCAACAGTTAAGATGGTAGAGGATATTTTGATTCCCGCATCACGTATGGATGGTGACAGCCTACCCGTTTCTGCTTTTGCAGCACATGTGGACGGTACGTTCAGATTGGGTGCATCTGCATATGAAAAGCGTGGTGTAGCGGTTTCCGTTCCAGCGTGGGATGCAGAAAAGTGCATACAGTGTAACCAGTGCTCATTTGTGTGCCCTCATGCGACGATTAGAGCTTACGCTTTGACTGAGAAGGAGAAGAAGGCAGCTCCGAAGGAGACGATTGCAGTGCCTGTAAAAGCGGGCAAGGGCAAGGGCGTGTATGACTTTGCTATGGCAGTTTCGCCCTTGGATTGCATGGGATGTGGCGTGTGTGCTAATGTGTGCCCGGCGAAGTGCTTGACTATGAGCCCCTTGGAGACACAACTTCCTCAGCAGAAGGTGTTTGACTACATGGTGGACAAGGTCACAGATAAGGCTGACATGCAAGACGACACTGTGAAGGGCAGCCAGTTCAAGCGTCCGTATCTTGAGTTCTCGGGAGCGTGTGCAGGTTGTGCGGAGACAGCGTATGCTCGTCTTGTAACACAGCTGTACGGTGATCATATGATGGTCTCGAATGCTACGGGTTGTTCATCCATATGGGGTGGACCAGCAGCGGCGTGTCCGTATACTGTTGACAAGAGCGGCAAGGGTCCTGCGTGGGTTAACTCACTGTTTGAGGATAATGCAGAGCACGGACTTGGTATGTATATGGGTCAGAAGAAAATCAGGGACGATGCACGTAATCTGATAGAGCGTTATGTGTCGGAGAACACAGGCGATAAAGCAACTGTGGAAGCAGCGGCTAAGTACTTCGAGAGTTACGACAGTGGCAATGATAACCAAGTTACGACAACAGAGCTTATAGCTGCACTTGAGAAAGCTCCTAAGGCAGGTAAAGCTTTGGCTGCTGAGATACTTGCAAAGCGTGACTTCTTGAATAAGAAGACCATGTGGATCTTTGGCGGTGACGGTTGGGCATATGATATAGGTTATGGTGGTCTTGACCATGTTTTGGCGAGTGGCGAGGACGTCAATGTGTTCGTGTTCGATACACAGGTATACTCGAATACCGGCGGACAGGCATCTAAGGCATCTGCTATAGGTCAGGTTGCACAGTTTGCGGCTGCAGGTAAGGATATAAAGAGCAAACCTTTGGCAGAGATAGCTATGGCCTATGGTTATGTCTATGTAGCTCATATTGCGATGGGCGCAAACCAAGCACAGACATTAAAAGCGATAAAAGAAGCAGAAGCATACAAGGGTCCGTCACTTATCATTGCATACTCGCCTTGTGAGATGCACAGTATAGCCGGCGGCATGCAAAATTGTCAGTCCGAGATGAAGAAGGCTGTTGATGCAGGCTATTGGAACTTATTCCGCTTCCATCCCGAGAGTGCGAAGCCCCTTACGCTTGACAGTAAGGAGCCGAAGGGCGATTATCGTGAGTTTATCATGAATGAGGCTCGTTATTCTCGTCTGACACGTGAATTCCCCGAGCGTGCTGAGCGTCTGTTCGTTGAGGCTGAGCAGAATGCGAAGGATCGTTACAGACATCTTGAGAAGCTCAAGAGGATGTACGACGAATAAAGAAAATAAGCGCCCTCGTCAATGACGAGGGCGCTTATTTTTTGTTATTTTATTTTTTTATTTTTTAGTTGGGGCTTTGCCCCAAACCGCTTGGGAGTTTCGCCGTCTGCGGACGGCGAGCAGGGACGCTGTCCCTGCACCCTGCAACTTTTTGAAAAAAGTTGATTAAAACTTTTAGTTGACTACGTCCCTTACCTGTAAAGTCTATCCTCTAAATGCTCACGCACGGTTCGCAGGACTTTTAGTCTTGCGGACTTTTTGTCGTTGCCCTCAACTATGATCCAAGGCGCTTCGGTGGTGGAGGTGCGGCTGAGCATCTCGTCTATAGCGGTCTCGTAATCATCCCACTTTTCTCTGTTACGCCAATCTTCGTCCGTTATCTTAAACTGCTTCTCGGGTGTCTCTTGACGCAGTTTAAACCTTTCAAGTTGGGTATCGTTGTCTATATGTAGGAAGAATTTCAGTACAAGTGCACCCCAGTCGGTCAAGGACTTTTCAAACTCGTTTATCTCGTCGTAAGCCATACTCCAACGATTCTCAGAAGTAAATCCTTCAACACGTTCGACCATAACTCGCCCGTACCAAGAGCGATCGAAAATGGCGATGTGCCCGTCCTTCGGTATTTTCGTCCAGAAGCGCCACAAATAGTGTTTAGACAGCTCCTCAGATGTTGGCCCGGCGATGGAGGAGACTTTGTGGCCTCTCGGGTCAAGTGACCAGGACAAACGACGTATAGCACCGCCCTTGCCTGAGGCGTCCCATCCCTCAAATGCCATTATGACAGGCAACTTTTCACGATAAGCAAGGCTGTGCAGTTGTTGCAGTTTCTTACGCTCGAATTTCAGAGCTTTGTCGTACTCTTCTTTTTCCATTTCCTTGCCCTGCTTAACTTGGGATAGGCTTGGCATGGTGAGTAGCTCTATATCCGGCTTCTTAAACTTCTCCTCAGACTCTAACTTCTTGCCCTCTAAAGCTTCCTCTAGTTTCTCGCATAGAATGCTGAGCAGTTCGTGTGCACCTTCGTCAAAATCTTCATTATCTATTATATGCCAGGGCGCATTATCTTTGTCCGTAAGTTCAAGCAAACGGTCACGAAGCTCAAAAACGTATGAGTAGCGTCTATTTTGCATAATGTCATTTTGCTTTATGCGCCAATCTGTGGCTGTGTTGCCGACAAGTTCAGTCATACGTTTTTTCTGCACATCACGACTGATGTGTAAGAAAAACTTAATAATGATGTATCCGTCGTCTGTAAGCTGACGCTCGAAGGTGTTGATAGACTCGACATAAAATTCACGCTCATCACCGAGTTCATCCATGTAGGAAAGGGCATCTCTGTACCAACCTCTGTCAAATATGGCAAGCTCGCCCTTTGAGGGGATATCCTTCCAAAATCTCCATAGGAAGGGCTTACGTAGTTGTTCGCCTTCAGCATCCTTGCTTGCATAAACTGTAGAGCCCCTCGGCTCAAGTTGTGACATGATTTTACTTATCATACCGCCTTTGCCCGAGGCACTCCATCCGTCTACGAGAATGATAACAGGCAATTTTTGTTCCTTAATCTTCTGTTGCATAACAGCGAGTTCAAGCCTCAGCTTTTTTTCGCTTAAGTCTTTGTTCGCACTACGTTTGCGATCTTCTTCCTTGAATTTTTTCAGCATTACAGCATACCTCCCAACACGCATATAATCTCATATCCATTTTACCAAAAAATCGCCATAATTACAAAGAAAATTTTATGAGAAATGCACATGAGGCGAGTGTGAGGTGAAAACGCACAAAAAAACGCATAATAACTGACAATGTTGACGAAATAGTCTTGACTAATCGTCAAAAAAATAACAACAAATTCACCGAATAGTGCAGACATAGGTAAGTGAATTGTTGAAAACGACAATGAGGAACGAATATTGATTGTATTTTAACATTGCTTGCTAAAGAAATATAGAATATGTTATAATACGAATAGTTCTTGGGACTTGGGGTTTCGTGCATAGGAAATACACCCCGGAACGAGACGAATATTAAAGGAGGGTTTTCAGTTGAGCAGAATAACAATGCGTCCGTTGAGCGAAGAGCAAAAGATATTAGACGACTTGTATCTTGACATTCAGCGCCGAATAGGTGCGAGTGCACAGGGCATGTGCCCTGCAGATATGAGTGAGAGCTTTGTATCTTTCTGTACATCGCAAAGTTGCGGAAAATGTGTTCCATGTCGAGTCGGTTTGTCTCAAGTTCAGAGTTTGTTGAGGCAGATCCTTGACGGAGAAGGCACGGAGGAAAAGGTAAATCTATTAGAGCGCACAGCACGCGTCATTGCAGAATCGGCAGATTGTGCAATCGGCTATCAGGCAGGCGAGCTTGTGGAGAAGGCAGTCAAGGCATTTAGGGATGACTTTATGAATCACGTACATAACGGTCAATGTCTAAATGTGGGACATGCTGTACCCTGTGTTACCATGTGCCCCGCGCATGTTGATATTCCCGGCTACATAGCACTATGTAGAGACGGCAGATTTGCCGACGCTCTGCGTGTAATCAGAAAGGATAACCCTTTCCCCTCAACTTGTGGTTTGATTTGTGAGCACCCCTGTGAGTTTAGGTGCCGTCGATCTATAATAGACGAGCCGATAAACATCAAGGGAATAAAGGATTTTGTACGTGAGAATGCAGGAGATATCCCTGTGCCTCAGGCCGGTGCGGATACGGGCAAGAAAGTGGCAGTCGTTGGTGGTGGTCCTGCAGGTCTGACTGCTGCGTACTATTTGAGACTTATGGGTCATGCTGTAACTATATTCGAGACACGTAAGAAGCTAGGCGGCATGTTGCTTTACGGTGTGCCGAGCTACAGGCTACCACGTGAAAAATTAGAGATGGATGTAAACAATATACTGTCAACTGGCATAGATGTTCGCTTTGGGGTACGTGTGGGTACGGACCTTAGCATGGAGCAGCTACATAGCGAGTTTGACGCAGTTTTTGTAGGCATAGGTGCGCATGATAATAAGCCCATGGGTATCGAGGGTGAGGACGCACGTGGACACATACCTTCCGTTGCTTTCTTGGGTGAGATGGCAGAAGGGCGTGAACCTGACTTCAAGGGCAAGAAGGTTGTCATAGTTGGTGGTGGTAACGTTGCTATGGACGTAGCACGTACTTCCATGCGTTTAGGTGCCGAGAGTGTTAAGATAGTGTATCGTCGTCGTAGAAAAGATATGCCGGCACTTGAATTGGAGATAGAGGGTGCTATAGCTGAAAACTGCGAGCTTGTCACGATGATGGCACCTTTGAAGATTGAGACAGATGCAGACGAGAATGTAAAGGCATTGTGGGTATCGCCGCAAATTTCCGGACCTATAGACTTATCCAATAGGCCTACGGTTCGCAAGGCGGATTCTGAGCCGGAGCGTATAGAGTGTGATATAATTATATCAGCAATCGGACAGGCGGTAGCCCCGATAATAGGCATAAAGTCTAGCGGTGGCAGAGTTAATTCTGAAATGGACTGTTCTGTACCCGGTCGTCCCGGACTGTTTGCCGGCGGTGACGCTGTAACCGGTCCTGCAACGGTCATTAAGGCAATAGCCGGCGGTAAAGCGGCAGCAGCCAATATAGATCAGTACCTAGGCTTTAATCATGAGATAGTTTTGGATGTCGAGATACCGACAGCAACTGTATGGGATAGAGTGGCATGCGGTCGTTCCGACATGACGGAGCGTTCGGCACCTGAGCGAAAGAATGATTTCGAGGGCATAGAGCTATCGTTAACAGCAGAGGAGGCGGCGCAGGAGGCCTCACGTTGTCTGCGTTGTGACTTCTTTGGCTATGGCGCATTCCGTGAAGGGAGGACGACAAAATGGTAAATATTACAATCAACGGTAGAGCACTGAGCGTTCCTGAAGGTACAACTATATTGGAAGCTGCACGTGGTGCTAATGTAAAAATACCTACTCTATGTTATTTTAAGGATCTAAATGATATAGGCGCATGTAGGGTGTGTGTTGTTGAGGTAGTTGGCAACAAGAAGCTTGCTGCATCATGTCGTATAGAGTGCGAAGAAGGCATGGAAATCCTGACAAATTCACCGAGAGTGCGTCAGGCACGTCGCACGAATGTGGAGCTTATCTTGTCACAGCATGATGGACAGTGCACCACATGTGAGCGTAGTGGCACATGTAAGTTGCAGAGCGTGGCAGCGGATTTGGGCATAAATAAGGAGCCTTATGAGAAGAAGCTACCGAAGCGTCGTCCGGACTATAATTTTCCCTTGGTACGTGATGAGCAGAAGTGCATAAAGTGCGGACGTTGTATACAAGTCTGTGATAATGTACAGTCAATAGGCATATGGAATCTTGTAAATACAGGTTCACGTACAACAGTTGGCGTGAGCGGTAATAGGGAACTGCATAAGACAGACTGTGTATTGTGTGGTCAGTGTATAACCCACTGTCCTACGGGCGCATTGACAGCGAGAAATGACATAGCAAAGGTGATGGCAAAGCTTGCAGATCCCGATGTAGTTACAGTAATGCAGGTTGCGCCGGCAGTACGTGCGGCATGGGGCGAGTATTTGGGTCTGACACGTGAGGAGGCAAGTCCTTTGAGGATGGCGTCCGCTATGCGTCGTATAGGTTTCAACTATGTGTTTGACACGAACTTTACGGCAGACCTCACCATCATGGAAGAGGGCTCTGAGTTCTTGGATAAGCTTACACATGCTAAGGACCATAAGTGGCCAATGTTCACGTCTTGCTGCCCGGGATGGGTGCGCTTCTTGAAGGGACAGTATCCTGATATGGTACCTCAGTTGAGTAGTGCAAAGAGTCCTCAGCAGATGTTTGGTGCAGTGGCAAAGACCTACTTTGCGGATAAGATAGGCGTAGATCCCGCTAATATATACGTAGTGTCCATCATGCCTTGCTCGGCTAAGAAGCACGAGTGTGAGATACCCGTTATGAACGATGCCGGTCATGGCCCGGACGTTGATGTGGTGTTGACGACACGTGAGCTTGTTAGCTTAATAAGAAGTGAGGGTATAGATGTTGCTACCTTGCCTGAGGAAGCGTTTGATAGTCCTTTAGGATCGGGTACAGGAGCGGCGGTTATATTCGGTGCGACAGGCGGCGTTATGGAGGCTGCACTACGTTCGGCATACTTCTTGGTAGTGGGTGAGAATCCTGATCCTGATGCTTTTGCTGTAGTACGTAATCCGGCAGGATGGCGTGAGGCTACATTTGAAGTGAAGGGCATACCGGTTAGGACTGCGGTAGTAAGCGGACTTGCTAATACACGTCAGCTAATAGAGGCGCTGAGAGCCGGCGAAGTGGAGTATGACTTTGTAGAGGTCATGGCGTGCCCCGGCGGTTGTGTTGGTGGCGGCGGTCAGCCTATACATGACGGTCAGGAACTTGCAGGTGTACGTGGTGAGAACCTGTATAAGCTGGACAAGGAGTCTGCAATACGCTTTTCGCATGAGAATACAGATGTGGCTGCGGCGTATAAGGAATACTTTGAAGCACCGTTATCACATAAATCCCATCATTTACTGCATACAGACCATGAGGCTTGGCAGTTAAACAAGTAAAATCCCTCACATGCATAGTACAAGTGTACAAATGGCACGTGAAGGAATAACAAAAGTTGCAAAAAACCCTGAAATGAAACTTTTCAGGGTTTTTTCTCTTGCTATTTAAGTCTTAGTAGTATAAAATGTACTGTAAGTTTGAAAGTATGGGTGTGTACAATGGAATTAGCGTTGATAGTGGCATTTAATGTCACATTTTTTATTAATAATATATTGTTTCTTGAACTTATAGATTATATTTTTAACGACAAGAAGAGTATGCCTGTAAAGATAATAGCGGCTGTATTTAGCTGTGGTGCTGGATCTTTGATGCTATATACCTTAGGTAGTATGTCGAGCTTGGGTTATGGTATTATGCTCGCTGTATATTTGGTGCTGATTATATTTGTCTATAGAGATGGCCCGCTACTCAGCAAATTGTTATGTGTACTTACATTTACGATACACATTATGGTTTCGAGAGCGTTGGTGTCGTCTATAGCGGCATTAGTAACGGGCTATAGCATTCTGGAATTATCACAAGATCCTGTGTGCTTCTGGGCAGTGCTAACGATGACAGCGGCGCTGAACCTTAGTTTCTCTGCACTTATTTTGCGTATAGTACCTCAGGATAAGTTGAGAGTGGTGAGTAGTAAGATACAGCAGATGCTTTTTGCAGTGTCGATAGCTGGGCTTGCGGCTGTTTACCTAATAATGAACGGCATGGTATATATTACGGAGATAACATTTGCATTTTTAGAGATACATCAGATAGTTATGGCAGTGTTGTGGATGTCTGTGCTGTATGTAGGCATGTTTGTGTTACTTGGCTTTGACGTACTCAGTAAGGACAAAGAGGAGTTAGAGAAGGGTGTACAGGAAGGCGCTATGTATAAGTCTGCGTTTGAGATATATACGGATACGATTTTGGAAATTAATTGTACACTTAATAAGCTAACGGATACAGTGGTAAGAGGAGAGCGTGTGGGCAACTTGCCTGATGTTAAGTATACGGAGTATTTGGAATCTAAGGTTTTATCTGATGTACATGAAGATGATATTGAAACAGTACAAACCTATGGTGTTCCAGATGGTATGATAGCGCAGTATAAGCAGGGTAGAGTGAAGTATTCGTATGAGTTTCGTACTCGTGACTCGGAGTACGGGGATGAGTACCGTTGGTTCCGAGCGGATGTTAGTATGCGAGAAGATGAAGCCGGTGAGATAATTGCCATTTCGACTATGAATGATATACACGAGCTAAAGAAACAAGAACTTGCCTTACGAGATAAGGCGAATAAGGATTCTCTGCTTGATATTCTAAATAAGAGTGCGAGTGAGCAGAGTATATCAGAGCACTTATCGGAAAATGAGATAGGCACATTGTTTTTGTTGGACTTAGATAATTTTAAGCTAATAAACGACAATATGGGGCACCAGTACGGAGACGATGTGTTACGTGAAGTGACGAAGAAAATAAAGCAAAACTTCCGTAGGGATGATATATTAGGCCGTATAGGTGGCGATGAGTTTATGATGTTTGTGTGTGGCAATATGCCAGCCGCAGAGGTAGAAAATAAGGCGCAGAAATTATGTAGAGATATCAGGAAGGTATATAGTGACGACAAGGGAGTAGAGGTAGAGTTGTCGTGCAGTATAGGAATAGCGGTAGCGCCGGAACATGGCAAAGGCTTTGAACAGCTATATAGGGCATCGGATTTAGCTATGTATGCCTCGAAACGAGCCGGCAAGAATATGCATACGAGGTATAATCGGGAGGTACATGGGGAATAAAGAGCTTGACAATACCGGAATACTGTGTTAAAGTGATGAAGATTTCAAAGGAAAAGGTGATTTATGAAGATTTGCACAACTAATTTATGGTGGCGTCCTATTGAATAAATAGGGCTACTTTAGATTGTGCAAAGTTGACTGTATAAAAACAGCGCCTGTGGACTCTAAATTGAGCTCCACAGGCGTTTTTTCTATGCAGTTTTTTTGTTTTACCTCGAATTTGGAATCAATTTAATTATGTAAGGAGAAATAAAGATGAACAACATACCCTACAAGATTTATCTGAGTGAAGGAGAGCTTCCAAAGGTTTGGCATAATGTACGCGCTGTAATGAAAGAGAAGCCGGAACGTTTTATAGCTCCTGACGGAACAGCGGTTCCACCTGAGGCGATGTTAGGGCTGTTTTGCAAGGAGCTTGTGGATCAGGAATATAATGACACAGACGAGTTCATAGAGATACCGGAGGAGATACGCTCATTTTATAAGATGTACAGACCCTCACCTTTGGTGAGAGCGCATTGCTTAGAAGAACGCTTGGGGACACCGGCGAAGATATATTATAAGTTTGAGGGTAATAATACTTCCGGCAGTCATAAGCTAAATAGTGCAGCTGCGCAGGTGTACTATGCTAAGAAGCAGGGCATAGAGCGAGTGACAACGGAAACGGGAGCAGGGCAGTGGGGGTCGGCGTTATCAATGGCCTGTGCATACTTTGGTATAGATTTGTCAGTGTATATGGTGAAGATATCAAGTGAGCAGAAGCCCTATAGAAAGGTGCTAATGGAGACCTATGGAGCAAAGGTAATACCCTCACCTTCAGAAACGACGGAGGTTGGACGTCGGATATTAGCAGAGAATCCCGGTACAGGTGGCAGCTTAGGTTGTGCGATATCCGAGGCTATAGAGGCGAGTAATTCACAGGAAAACAGCAGATATGTGCTGGGTAGTGTACTAAACCACGTTCTTTTACATCAATCAGTAATAGGATTAGAGACAAAAACAGCGATGGATAAGTACGGAATTAAACCGGATATGATAATTGGGTGTGCTGGCGGAGGTTCTAATTTGGGAGGACTGATATCACCATTTATGGCGGATAAGATACGAGGCAAGAATGACATAGAGTTTATAGCGGTGGAACCTGCGAGTTGCCCAAGCATGACAAGAGGAAAGTACGCCTACGACTTTGGTGACACGGGAAGAATGACGCCACTTATGCGCATGTATACTTTAGGTAGTGGCTTCATACCCTCGCCGAATCATTCAGGAGGACTGCGATATCACGGGATGAGTCCGGTTGTATCAAAACTTTACCATGATGGGTATATGAGTGCACGGTCATATACGCAAAGCGAAGTGTTTGAGGCGGCGACGGAATTTGCGCGTTGTGAGGGCACTTTCCCAGCACCTGAGAGTGCGCATGCCATAAAATGCGCCATGGATGAGGCTAGAAGGTGCATAGAGACAGGTGAGGAGAAAACCATACTGTTCGGATTGACTGGCACAGGATACTTCGACTTAGCGGCGTATCAGGAGTATAACAGTGGCGGTATGACGGACTATATACCGACAGATGCAGACTTAGAGCTAGGGTTTAAGTCACTACCGCAGATAGGCTGATAGACAAAAGAGCAGTACAAAACTTGTACTGCTCTTTTTTGCATGGTAATAAATATGGAATTTTGGTGTTAAGTCCAGTTAATGTTTATGGGCCTAGGTCCGGCATCACGTACATTATAGTTATAGTCGGAGTAAAGTGCTGTGGGGTTGATACTGTTTTCAAAGACACCATGGTATGCAAGACCGACAGCTGTGTAAATTTGCAGTTCTATATTAGGGGTGTAGATGTAGTAGTTGTTATCTACAGCGCTTACTTCCGCCGTACCGGCGATGGCGATCCTATCACTTTTAGCGTCATAAGCGAAATCTAAGTTGTGCATAGGCAGTGATTCTCGAGATGAATGAAGATCCGAGGTGAAGGTGAGTGAGTATGTACCCTCATCGTTAAGTGTAATGAGAGCAAGCTTGGAGTTAGAGGCGAGCAGTAGCATATCCTCTTTATATCCGACAAGATGGTAGCTCTCATCCTCGAAGCCTGTGGGCAGTATAATTTCCTGCAAAAATTCACCGTTTTGTGTGTCTATGACCTTAAGGGTAAAAATCTCGTCAAGTGAGCTGAGAAGTAGAATTTTTGAGTCGTCATCTGAAATGAGTAGGTCGGAAATTCGGATTTCCGTAGGCAACTCACAAAGCAAACTTGTATTGTAGTGGTACATTCTATTCAATGAGTAATCACTTGTAGATGGTGTGTAGGGCAACTTGTAAATTCCGTAACCGTAGGTAAGCTCGGAACTGTCCATAATCTCATCCTCACTGTTTCGTAAGTTAAAGGTGAAGAATACAGCTTCGTCATTGGCTTTAGAGTATGCATACATGTTACCCATGTATCCCTCGGAGATAGAGCTATAACCTGCGCCTACTATATTTCCCTCACCGTCTTTTTCTATCTCAATGGTTACTTGTTCGTCGTCCAAAACCGGAATCTTGAAATCTTGTGCGAGTAGATCAAAGGAATTATACATGTGAAAGCTGAAATCGGAGTATGTTTCTATTATAGGAATATAGTAGTCGATGTAATCTTTCAAGTAGATGTCTGCTGAATAAGATTCGTGAGCCGACACATTTTCAGCATGGTCGAGGAAGGCAGCTTCGAGTAGATGGGGGAAATCTTCTGTAATATGCCCCGAGGTGAATGTGGACGATGGAAGGTAAAGGATGATACCCTCACTTCTCGCGTCGTAATCATAACTTTGTTTGCTGAGGTAGATGTGGTGTTCAGTGTTAAGGGATACATCTTCGCTCGGGGTAAAATCGCTGTGCCAAAATAATTTGTCCTCATACGTGGCTGATACATTGACTTTAAGGCCTGCTGCCAAGTTGACATCGCCGTAGACAGTGTATTCTGCAATACTTAACTCAACGGCAGAGTTGTGAACGGCGAAGCCTGCAGCAATAGCGCAAACAAGAGTTAGTGCTATACCAAAAATTAAAATAAAAGCAGATTTTTTCACGACTAAATGTCCCCTTCGTCAGTCAGTACTGACAGGGCTCTACTCACCCTGTCGGAATGATAGTTGTAGCTTGTTTTTACGTAAGATACAAGGTCGATGCCTTGATCGTCTAAGTCAGTAACGCTCGTATCACCAATGAGTTCTCCTTTGTGCAGTAGGAGGGCACGGCCGATAAAGCTGGAAACCTCATCTATGAGGTGTGTGGAGAGAAGAACAGTTTCACGGGGCGATAGTATACCGAGCAGTACCTTGTAAAAATCTTCACGGTTAAACATGTCGTTGCCTGAGAAAGGTTCGTCCATTATGATAAAGTCAGCACCCTGTGAAAGTGCCAGAATAACTTCAAATTGGTTCTTCTGACCTGTTGAGAACGAGCGGAGAGGTTTTTTGTAGGGCAGTTTAAAAAAATCCATAAGCCCTGTAAAGCGTTTATCTGAAAAAGTAGGGAAGTGCTCGGAGTAAAAGTCACGGTGAGCATTGGGACTGAGTGCCGGGAAAAAGCTGTGTTCACTCGTAGCAAATGAAATCTTTGCAATGTTGTGGTGGTTTATAGGCTCGCCATCGAGAGTGATAGTACCCTCATAGCGTATAAATTTAAAAATTGACTTCATGAGCGTGGTTTTGCCTGCACCGTTCTCACCGAATAGCCCGACAATTTCACCTCGGGGTAATTCAAGGTTTATGTTAGAAAGAGCGACGGTGTCGCTGTATGTCTTAGAAACATCAGTAAATTTAATCATAATTATATACTCCATATCTTAGCCCATTGGTCGGGCGCAAGGTTTATGTCGGGGATGACTGCCATGTATACAACATATAGCAAAATGAGGATGAAAAGTGTGCTTAAAAGTGAGAATGCAAAGGAAAGAAGCGGGAATCTCAAACAACGCTTGTGGTAAAACAACTTGTGTGGTACACGACGCAAGGTGTAGTCTGCACGACTATCACGTCGTGAGTAAGCATATTGTATAGGTACAAGACAGAGAGCGTATAGAGCGAGGAAAAAATAGCCGATCAGCCAAGGCCTAAAAATGCTTATAAAATCTTTGACTATATATATTGTGCCATGTTGCAAAGCAACATTTTCAATTTCAAGCAGTTCAATGCTTGTATTGCGTATGAAGAAAAACGAAACGACAACAGTGTAAATGATGAGCAGACCGAAAAAAAGTTTCAAAATTTCCTTGTAGTTGATGCCCGGGATGAAGAGGTTTCTGAGTTTAGACTTCACGAGTTTTCAGCTCCTTCCTCAGATCGAATGTATACCTAAGAGAGACACCTATGATACCTCCAAACATACCAAGTGCGCCTTGGATGGGCAAAAAATAAATCAGCAAAACGCATGCGGATACAAAGACGGGCAGAAACCACTTTTCTTTAGCACGATTAGAATGTGTAATAGCCAAAGACATTAACAGTATTACGAAAAAATTAGCAGCAAATAAAATTGGGTTGCCAAAAGGTAAAAACGTACTGAAAAAGTAGCTACGCTGGAAAGCGAGATAAAGCGAGATGCTTCCGTAATACTCGGCGGGTACGAAGGAAGTGTAAATTAAGTGTAAAGCAAAGATGCAGAGAAATTGTATGACAAAAAGAAGGAGGAATATACATATGTTATATAGGATACGCAACAACATTACATGCTTGTCGGGAACTGACAAGCGCATGAGAGTGTATGCTATTTTCGACTTAGACTCATCTAAGGGGAGCGCACATAAAGTGGTGATTGCAATAAAGGAGAAGGAAAACACGAAACGCAGTTTATCTGTGAGTGACTCGAATTGATATAAGTGTGCTTCAGCATTTTGCAAATTGATGAACAGTATACCAATTTCGGCAACAAACATGACCAACAAAATGAGAAGTACTTTGTAAAGTGAATGCCTTGCGATTAGTGCAAAGACTGAAAATTTTGTTTTAATGCTCATTATTTCGCCTCCAGTACTTGTTAATAAGATCGATAGCGTCCTGTTTCGATAATCCCATCTGTTCGAGGGAATTTATTAGGGTGCGAATATCGTTTTCTAAGAGTTCGGAGCGCAAAAGCTCTTTTGTTTTGGCGTCAGCATGAATGAAGCTCTTTGCACCGATTTGAGATGAAATGACGTGTTCGTCTTCTAAGAGCTTGTATGCTTTCTGAACAGTGTTGGGATTGACACTGAGAAGAGCAGAGAGAGTACGGCGCGAGGGTAGCTCATCACCATTGAGAGCGTTTCCTGCAACTATGGCACGTTTTATAAATAGTGTGATTTGTAAGTAGATAGGTATACCGTCTTCGAGACGAAATCCTTCGAAACTAAGCAGAGCGCAACCCTCCCGCCGATAAAGTGTATTAGCTGTGTAGTACAGTTCTAAGTGTATTATACGACTAATACACTTTATTGTCAATGGACATTATAGATTTGAGCAGAGATTTTGCATGTTAAAGTTGATTATGCAATCTCAAGGGGATTTTCGTTTATAGTAAAAATATATTTGTTACGTTATCGTAACAAATATGTGGCAGGCGACAGATGCAACCGCCGTGCAACCTTTTTACGCTATAATAGGCACAGAAAATAAATCGCAAGAAAAAATAAAGGAAACTTAAAAGAGGGAAAGGTGAGCAAAATGGAAAAGAACAGAAAAAAGATTTCACTGAACACGAGAATACTTAGTTTAATAATGATAGTATCCTTGTTGATGGTGAATGTGTCGATGATCAGCCCGGCGTTTGCGGAAGATCAGGGCACGGGGCCTGTAGAGGAGAGTGGCGGCTTGGGCGTACTCGACTTAGGTGACTTAGACACAGGCGATGAAGGCGCATCCCCGACAGGCGAGGGCAATGACACAACACCCCCGGCAGGCGAGGGTGTATCGGAAAAAAATAACCATATAAATTGCCAACTTGCTCACGACGGTTGTGCAGTTGATGCCGATTTATACGGAAAGACGTCTGATACAGCTGTTGGTCAGTATAATGGAAATAGAACCATTAACTTGACAGTTGGAGAGAGTGTAACCTTTGGCGCTTGCAGCAAAGGAACTCAAATAGCATTACAAGATAACAACAGTGACCTGATAGAGCTAAGCGGATTTAGTCGGTACTATGATGCTCTTAAGGTCGCAGAACATGCGTCTGTTACTGCGAAAGCTTTAAAAGCTGGCACAGTAGATGTGGTGTTCACAGGCTCTCAGGGTTATGAGCTGATAATAGTAACACTAAACATAGTATCTGCAGAAGCGGAAACAGTTACTTTCTACAGTGACAATCAGGGACAGTCTAAGGATACCTCTTTTGAACTGCCTCTAGATGAAACTGCGACTCTAACTTTACCGACTCAAGAGCACCTCGATGCTAACTATCCTAACTTCACACCTGAGGGTATGGAGCTAAAGGAGTGGAGCTTGACACCTGCGGGAAATGCAAATATGCTTATTCCCGGAGCGAGCCATACTTTTGAGAGCAGGAACAATAACAAAGTATACGCGGTATGGCAAGAAAAGGCTGTTGAGCCCACAGCTCCCGAGTACGTGACCGAGGGACAAAAGGCAAACTTCTTCCTCTTGAAGTTTGAGATGGATGTACCCAGTAACGGATTAGGTCAATCTTCTGCTAACTATACCGGACTGGGAAGCGGAACGGTAAAGAGCACAGTGTATGACCAGAGACTTGATGCGGGCATGCCTTTCCTACCGGGCAACACGACAACACATAAGTACTGGGATAGTGGCAGCAGTGCATTGATGGACATAGCAAATGTTGGTATAGGCACAGCAATTCCCCACACATATATGGTAGACGGTGTTAGCTACGCTTCGGCAGTACAGGGCGGCGTAAAGTCCGGTACTTACTGGTACAGCTACCGCGATGTGGATGTCGAAGGCACATATGGTGAGACCGACATAGCTAACGGTGGTGTTGAAGGACTTATTGCAACATTCCCCAGCTTCACTTTGACCACTGAAATTCTTGCAGCTGCAGGCTATGTGGGCTTTGACCCCGACGAGGTTGCTGTACGTTTCTACACGGTTAAAAATGAGGGCACAATACACGTAGACGGTTACTTGGTAGAGCTCCCTGAGGGTGACCCCGTAACAGGCTACAGCGTGACATATCTAAATGACGGCAATAATCATGGTAAGCCGACAGACGGTAACGACTATGCGACAGGCACAGAAGTAACGGTTTGGGGTAACGGCACCAGCACAGTTGACAACGTGACAGATAAGAACATGTCAGCTTATGTACAGAATAATTTCTTGGGCTGGCAAGTAGTTTCGGGCAATATAGATAATAGTTTGCTCGACACAAATGGCTATCTACAGCCTGATGCAAAGTTCAATATCACAAGCAATGTAACACTGCAAGCAGTGTGGAGCTCAGTATCTAACAAGTACAGCATCACATATGTAGGCAACGGAGGTCTTGACACTAATGGCATGGACACCTTTGCGACCGAGCATTCCTATAGTGACGCAGTTCCCAATGCAGAGGCAAACAGGTTTGTGCGTGAGCACTATACGTTCGCAGGTTGGAATACCGTACAGAACCCGACAGCAGATACTCCGGGCGTTGCTTACGCAGTAGGAGCACAGCTGAGCAAGGCTCCCATGACTCTCTACGCACAGTGGACAGCAGACGAGTATACAATAACCTACCATTCAAACAATGGCGCAAATGGGACAGACGTAAATAATCACACATATATCGAAGCTGCAGTTGATGCTAAGGCAAATATGTTTACCTATACAAACCACACCTTCAAGGGTTGGGCAACGAGTGCAAACGGTACGGTAGCATATGCACCCGGAGTTACTCTTCCCAAGGGAAATCTTGACCTATATGCGGTGTGGGATGAAAATCAGTACACGATAACCTATAAGGCTAACTACACCGGTGCAACACCGGCAACGGCAACAGATCTCGTTAGCTATGTAGACCAGGTTCCGGATGTACGTGAAGGAAACACATTCAACCGCACGAACTACACGTTTGCAGGTTGGAACACCATAGCAGATGGCAGCGGAAGCTCATACACAGCCGGCAATTCATTTGGCACACACCCCGGAAACATTACACTGTATGCACAGTGGGCAGAGAAAACATACACGATAACTTACAAGGCTAACTATGTAGGCGCAACAGCTGCTGATGAGGTTAGGACTTATAGCTATGCAAGCAACACATTCCCGACAATACTTGCGGGTAACACATTTGACCGCGCGAACTACACGTTCGCAGGTTGGAACACCGTAGCAAATGGCACCGGAACCTCATACACAGCAAGTGAGGCACTGGTAGCGCATCTCGCCGGAAACCTCGAGCTCTTTGCACAGTGGTCAGCAAATCCCTATGCGATAACCTATGAAGTGGGTTATAATGCAGTGCCTGCGATAGCAAATGTAGTGGATAACGGCACTATGGATCCCGATGAAGCTGATCCCAAAGTAATAGAGAAGCCTACCACATTCGTAAGAGAAGGATATAAGTTTGTAGGCTGGGAAGATGCTAATGGCAAAGAGTATGTAATAGACACTACACTTCCTCGTGCGAATCTTACACTTATAGCGCAGTGGGAAGTAATACCCTACACGATAACGTATATCGCTAATTACACAGATGCAAACCCCATAAAAATCGCCTATAACGGCACTATGGATCCGCTTGAAGCGAAGATGACAGTAGAAGACTATACTCTGTTTATCAGAAACGGCTATACGCTTGTAGGCTGGACGGCAAACTCAGACGGTTCGGGAACATCCTTCAGACCCGGAGATGAGCTAGAAAAGGCGACACGTACTCTTTATGCACAGTGGGTTGAGAACTACACGGTAACTTACGAAGCGAATGTGCCTGCAGGCGCAACAGGCTTGACCGGTATGCCGACCCCCGCAAGCAGTGAGAAAGCTGACGGAACAGTGTTCAATGCACATAGTGCACTTGGATTGAACGAATACACCTTCTCACATTGGGTGATAAAGAGCGGAACTGTTACTAACGGCAAGGGCGGAGTAGTAGATGCGAACAACATAACTGTAGGTTCAGAGCTAAAAGTATCCGCTAGTGATGTAGTGTTCGAGGCTGTATGGACAAAGAACGACGTGCCTTCCGATGATGTCGTAGACCTCGGCGACTTTGCAGACTTTAAGACCTATGACAAGTTCGCATTGGCAGCAGAGAGTCAGGAAAATGAAATTCTGACAGCGGCATTGGCAAACACTGATTTTACAAGTTTGCTAGCAAGATACAACGAAGCTGCGCAAGAGTCTAATCTTAATGTTGTTTTCACAGCGAGAGAGAACTCTACAACATCCGTGTTGAATGTTGTCGATGGTAAGATCGTAGTAGATTTTGTGGTAACAGCAGGCACGAGCGGTACATTCGCAAAGGGCACCGTAACTCTACACATCAACCCGATAGATGTTGGTATCGTAATAAACGACGACTCCAAAACTTGGGGCACAACTGATATACAGGGCTACGCAGGCTACACAATAAGTGGCGTGCTTGCAAATGAGAGTGCACAGGAAAATGTTGACATCTTCCGTATGCCTTTTGACCAGACTTTGCAAATTCCCGAGGAAATAGTGGGCGATTACATTGACGTGCTAAATGCAGAGGTTTCAATTGGCAATGATAACTACAGGCTATACAGTGTCACACCTGGCGACTTTGAAATCACACAGCAGACGGTAGTACCTCCCGTAGGTGACACCTACTATAATCTAACAGTAAACTACGTTGATATAGAAGGTACAGCATTGGCAGCTTCCGATAGCACGAGACTCATAGAGAACAGCAACTACAGTGCAAATCAGA
>CAYIYZ010000004.1:0-210360 GCA_964367935.1 uncultured Oscillospiraceae bacterium | reverse complement strand
CGTGCCGACAATACTTGCCTGGAGACGGGCCGGGAAGATAGGTCAATGCCAACACAAGTGAAGAGACTGCATTTGCAGTCTCTTTTACTTTACCCTTAATTATGCGTTTAAAAGAGAGCCCTATGAAAGGGCTCTCTAATTTATTTGCCAACGCAAAATCGTGAGAATATTCCATGCGCTATGTCTTCGCCTACGCTGCGCCCTAAAAGAGCTCCCAAGCTGTGCATTGCTTGCTCGGTTTCTGTCAACACGATGTCAGGTGTGTAGCCTGCTCTCATGGCCGTAAATGCAGATTCGACACTCGCTTTTGCTCGGCTGACTATGTCTGCCTGGCGAACATTGGTCAAGATCTCGCCGACCGGTACACTGGGAGTGGGATACATTTTACTGATTGTGCTTTCAAGCGCTTTGAGTCCCTCGCCACTTTTACTCGATATCTCTACAACAAGTGTGAAACCTTTTTCGATTAGAATGCTTGAGTCCCAAGCGGACAGTAAGTCAGTCTTGTTTATGACCGCGAGCTTATTTTTTGCACTCATTGCAAGTTCTATTGCCGCTTCGTCTTCTTGGCTGAGATCCTCCGACCTGTCAAACACTGCTATGACCAGCTCGGCCGCAAGTGCAGCCTGTCTTGAACGCTCTATGCCCATCGTCTCAACTACAGATTCTGTTTGCCGCAGACCGGCTGTATCTGTGAGCCGTAGTGTTAGCTCGCCAATTCGCAAGCGCTCTTCTATAGTGTCTCTTGTGGTGCCCGCCATGTCCGTGACAATTGCTCTATCATATCCCAAAAGTGCGTTGAGCAATGATGATTTACCGACATTTGGCTTTCCTACTATAGCAGTGCTGATGCCATCCTTCATGAGCTTACCTCGCTCAAATGTGCTGAGCAACTTGCTCAACTCACTAAGAGCAGAATCCATGCTATTGACATAATCAGACAGCCTGAACTCATCAATATCCTCGTCAGGGTAGTCAAGCACAGCATGGTAGTGGCTGCTTATCTCTGATAGACTGTCATAGACAGACTGCGTCTTACGAGTGACAGCGCCACCGAGCTGTGCTGCAGCGTTTCTAGCCATCTCTATAGTGTCTGCTTCAATTAAGTCAATTACCGCTTCTGCCTGTGTGAGGTCCAAGCAGCCATTTAGAAATGCACGCTTAGTAAACTCGCCCGGCTCAGCAGAACGTGCGCCGTGTTCCATGAGCAGCTCTAGAATGCGTCTAAGTACAGCCGGAGAACCGTGGCACTGCAGCTCAGCAGTGTTCTCACCCGTGTAACTGTGTGGTGCCCTACTTATAGTACAAAGGCAGAAATCGAGTACCTCACCGTTTTGCTCACACACAGCTCCATACACAAGCTGTCTATCTTCAAAGGTACTCATAGCTCGTCTGACTTTCGGCCTGAATACCCTATCTATTATAGATAGAGCATCTGTTCCAGACATTCTAATTATACCTATAGCAGTAACGATATTTCCCGTAGCAATTGCCGCTATTGTATCGGACATAAAACAACCTCCAAATAAAAGCCCTGCCCTCATGGGCAGGGCATAAAATTATACTTTAGTGCTAAGGATCACTCAAAAGAGAGACGTGCATCGGCATCCATCATACGAGTCAAGATGGCAGCAACCTCACTACGCCTTATATTTGTATCTGAGCCAAAGGCATGATCCTCGAAACCTTCAGTATCGCTGTATCCGCCGAGAATGCCCGCTCTATACATAGTATAAATCTCTGTGCCGTACATATCGGACTCGACAGTGTCCGGAATGAAGCCATCTGCAATATCATTTATCGTTACATATTCATCGGCCGGCAAAGCCATATAGAAAATGTGGACAAAGTCTAGCCTCGTAATGGTCTCGTTATAGTCCTCAAAATGCTCTGCTATGATTCCCTCAGCCAAGGCATACTCGGCATAGGGCATATACCAAAACTCGCCCTCTCCGCTTAAGGTCATTTCGCCGGTGTGATAAATTTCGTGCATTCCGGCGGCAAGCTTTACAGCTTGTCCGAAAGTTAAGTTGCCGTTAGGCATATAGGTAGTCGGAGTCATTCCATCGACGAGCCCTAAGCCGACTGCAGTATAAACATCGTCATAAAACCAATCGGAATGAAGGACATCAGTGAATATCTCACCTGTAGTGAGCTTTTCATAATAGCCATCGACAACAAGAGACCCAGCTTCACTGAAAGATACGGTTACTTCAGAGTTCTCACAAACTATATAGCGCTCATAAGGGTTTAGACTACCGCTCTGCGCAACAACACCACTACTCACGTTAACAATCTCACCTGAAAGCACAGACATAGTACCAACGCCGTCCATCAACATGACAGATGAGCCTGTGCTGACCTTTAAGGCCGAGCCGGCCGGCATAGTTACAAGCTCCGAACCTACACCACGTGCAACTACAGCAAGTGAATTGACTAGTGCCATATCAAAATAATTTTGCAAGCTCGCCTTTGCCGACTCTATCTGAGCAGTCAAAAAAGCCTCGGCCCAATCGGAGACGAAGCTCAATGATGCTAAAGGATCTTCAGATGTGCCGGCAGCCGAAACCGTGGGCACATTCACTGATAACAGTACAGCACAGGCCAAAACTACGCTTAACAGTCTTTTCATAGTCAAGGCTGTCTCCTAACTTATTACTTGTCGCCTGCCGACTCGCTATCCGCACGCTCAATGGTATCTGTAAGGTAATAACCCAAAGCGAGCAGACTGTCCGAAAAATGGACATTCTCAACAACGACATCAGAATCATCAAGCTTAAGCTCGACATTAGTAAAATTCCATATAGCACGGACACCAAGGCGCACAATATCGTCAGCAACAGTGTTTGCCATGCTCTTAGGGACAGAAAGTACAGCAACTTCAACATCCCTGTTATCGAAAGCACGAGGCAAATCGGATATATCGTTTACTTTGATGCCGCCAATGGTCGTACCTATAAGATCAGGACGGACATCGTAAGCGGCTATCATATGAAAACCGTACTGCTCGAAGCAGAAGTTGTCAATAAGAGCACGTCCGATGTTACCCACTCCCACGAGTATAACGGAATAGTTACGTGTAGTGCCCAAAATCTCAGCAATCTCAGTACGCAAAGCGACAACATTATAGCCGTAGCCCTGCTGACCGAACTCACCAAAGCAGCTGAAATCCTGACGTATCTGCGAAGAAGTTAAGCCCATTTGGCGGCCGAGCTCACCCGAAGATATACGCTCTATCCCGAAGGCCTTGAGCTCATCGAGTTTGCGTAGATACCTCGGTAAACGCCTTATTACATTATTGGATACTTTAATCTGTTTCAAACCTAATACACCACTCTCGAGAATTTATATTTAGTAAAGTATACACGTTAACAAGTATCATAACACACTTGTCTTAAAAAATCTAGTAAAATACAGTTAGAAAATTAACAGTTTTATATCAAAATTAGCAGTAAGTAGCGGTTAATGAGCCAAAAAACGACGTACTGGACTAGCAAAAGCAGGGGAACACCAACACTAAACTTTTTGTGTAAGGTCTTGTGTCGTGCAAGCTTCATGCCCAAAAGTGTGCCGGCGGCACCGCCAATGATAGCGACGGTAAGAAGCTTGCGCTCGGGAGTGCGCCGCTTATTCTTAATGGCACGGTTTTTATCGTCACACATAAGAAAGAAGCCGTAAATATTTACAGCGATGATGTAAGTGTATAGAACATACTCGAGAACTATCATTTAGGACGCCTCTTCTTCCTGTCGGAAGGTCGTACTATACAGTTTTTATTAAAACCTATGAGGTCTGTGCGTTCCGCAAGCTTCAGAGCTTCTATAATCAATCTACGATTCTTGGGATTTCTAAACTGCAACAGAGCCCTCTGCATAGCCTTTTCATGCGCTGTCCTCGCTACATAGACCTCCGACATATTTCGAGGGTCTATACCCGTATGGTACATACAGGTGGAGATAGTGCCGGGGGTCGGATAAAAGTCCTGCACCTGCTCAGGACGCAGTCCACGCTTGTGTAAGTACTCGGCAAGCTCCACAGCGTCCCTCAGCGTACTGCCGGGATGGCTGCTCATTAAATAGGGCACAAGGTATTGCTCCTTGTCATAGCGTGAGTTAAGGTTCTTATACTTTTCCATAAAGCGCTCATAAATGCCTATATTGGGCTTGTCCATATAAGAGAGCACTGAGTCTATACAATGTTCGGGCGCAACCTTAAGCTGCCCTGAGATATGGTGACGTACCAACTCAGCAAAAAACTCGCCTTTTCTGTCAAGCAGCATGTAGTCATAACGTATGCCACTACGCACAAACACCTTTTTTACACCGTCTATAGACCTGAGCTTACGCAAGAGATTTAAATAATCCGAATGATCGGCGTCCACGTTCGGACATGACTTCGTGCCTAAACAGGCTCTATCCGAACATAGGCCCTCTTTTTCCTGCTTCTCACAGGCGTTGTGTCTAAAGTTCGCGGTAGGGCCGCCAACATCAGATACATAACCCTTCCACTCAGGATGCTTCGTCATTTGCGCAACTTCACGCACAACGCTCTCGTGACTGCGACTGGATATCATGCGACCCTGATGGAAAGCAAGTGCACAGAAGTTACAAGCACCGAAACAGCCTCTATTGTGTATGACGGAAAAACGCACCTCATCTATGGCGGGCACATGCCCAATATCCTTATACATGGGGTGTATCTCACGTGTATAGGGAAGTTCCGATACACGGTCAAACTCAGCGGTACTAAGTGGCATGGCAGGCGGATTTACGACAAGGTAACGCCCACCGTGCGCCTGTGCAAGCACACGCCCCCTCACAGCGTCATGCTCCGTGTATTCAATGTTAGTTGCGCGAGCATACTCACGCACACTCTCTTTCACCGTCTCATAAGCTGGCAGTAAAACAGCGTCCGTCGGTGCCTCCGAGGCTATATACGCCGTGCCCCGCACCTCGCAAATCTCGGAGACGGGCACTTTCTTTTTCAGCAGCTCCGCTATTTTAAGTGTAGCATACTCACCCATGCCGTAGGTAAGCATATCGGCACGAGCATCGAAAATGACACTGCGGCGAACAGCGTCGTCCCAGTAATCGTAATGCGCAAAGCGTCGCAAACTTGCCTCTAAAGAGCCAATGATAATGGGCATATCGGGGCCAAAAGCCTCACGTGCCCTGTTAGAATACACAATAACTGCACGGTCCGGTCGAAGTCCCGCTTTCTTAGCCGGCGAGTAAAAATCCTCACTGCGCCTGTGCTTTGCCGCCGAGTAATGCGCCACCATGGAGTCTAAGTTGCCGGCGCCTATCATAACACCCAAACGGGGCTTACCCATGTCCTTAAAAGCCTCCGCATCCTGCCAAGGCGGTTGCGCCAGCACAGCGACACGATAGCCCGCCGCCTCAAGCACCCTGCCTATTACAGCCGTGCCGAAACTCGGGTGATCTACATAGGCATCGCCTGTCACAAGTAAAAAGTCATACCACCACCAACCACGCTCTTGCATCTCGCTGCGTGTTACCGGTAAAAATTCATCAATTCTCATCTATATCCTCTATCTCTCCGAAGTACCAACCACTGGTACCTTCATGCTTTACAAAGTAGCCACGACTCGTACGCTCCATGACAGACACCGTAGCTCCTGCCTGTAAGGGCAGCACATAATCGGTGCAGTCATTGCATATAGTCAAACCTTTACGAGTTTGACGCAGGTACTTTGTAAGTATATACATTTCATAGCGTGTGCGGACATGCCGACAGTATGAAAACTCCTCACCGCTTTTTAGCACCTCAACTATATTGTCACCAAAGCGAAAATAAGCGCTTTGCTCCGAGCCCTCTTGTGTGCTGAGCACCCGTGCCTTCGGCAATTCATCATAGGAAAGGAAACTAAAATTGTCACTGTCAATATGAGGGATAATGAGCGCATTTAGCTGCCCATCGTCCTTTAAGGCGCAACCACCATCTATACTTGCTATCTTACGCTCACGCTCTATTACGGGATTAGCACAAACCCTGTCACTACCGTAGAGAACCACAGGCCAATGTCCCACTATCACCCAATTATCAAAACTTCTGTTTCTATCGAGAAACCTATCGTTTTTCATACAACGCCAAGCATCCCACGTCTCGGGCGTGCCCTCTAATGGGCCACCGTGTACGAAAAGGAGTTTTTCACAATCAAGCACATGCGGAGTGTCGTCCAAAAAGGCGAACTCTTCGTAAAAATGCTCCGAGAGCATCTCCGTCATTTGGATTATATCCATGTCAATAGAAATGCTAATCCCAAGTTCACGACACATCTGAGAGAGCAGACCCACTCGCCCATACTTGTCCTCATTGAGATAAAAGCGCAAATAATCACGCTCACCTGAGATGGTGAGCTGGATTGAACGATTCCACTCATCGCAATTACCCATGACGGTGTATACCGTATGCGTACGTGAAAGCTCCATGATGTAGCGTAGGGTGGAGAGACTGTCAGCACCCTTTTCGAGCATATCACCCACGATAACGAGGATGTCGTTCTTGTTAAAATTACATTTAGCGAGTAATGCCTGCAAATGCCCTAAGTTTCCGTGTATATCTGAAATGGCGATTATGCGCCTGTCCTTAGGTAAATTCACACGCCTGACTTTAGCACTTCGTTTGTTCATGTGTTACAGTATTTTCTCCATTACATATTGCTCAGACACCACGCCCTGATCTACACCGACCTGAGTAAATCCGCAGGACAGATAGAAGTTATAAGCAGTTTTGTTAGGTGCCGCAACATGCAGTCTCAGCGCTTTACGACCTAAACGCTTATAGTACTCAGCTGCGTAGCCGACGAGCTGGACACCGTGTCCCTTGCCACGGCTCTCTGGTGTCAGATACAGAAGACTTATCCAACCCCAAGAGCAGATTTTGCCCTTAGACGGATCAAGTTGTAAAAGTCCGGCGAAATCCCTACCGGATAGTACCTTGACGACACAGTTAGCGTCTTTTTCAGAGCATTTTTTAGCAGGTGCGTCGTAAAATTCACGCTCAAAGCCATTCAGACTACCGTGCGCAAAACGCCAAGAGTCCTCGTAGCAACTGAAAAAACACTCAAGACCCTCAGTGCTATTTAAATCTAAAGGCTCGTAACGAAAGCTTGCCTTGTCCTTGCCCTTAGTGTGTTGCCATGTATGCCTTGCGAATACGGAAAGCTCACCCAAATGCGAGTTATCGTTATAAAATATCACCTTATGTGTGCCATCGGGCAGAAATTCTATATAAGATACAGAGGTGTTGTCCCCATGCAGCATGGCGTCCTTACTTGCAGGATCTATGCCCAAAAAGTGCATGAGAACAATCTTTATAGCCATGCCGTGCGATACGACTGCAACGGTTTTACCGTCATTTTCACGCACTATCTTGCCCAAGGCTCGCAACATACGCTCTTTTACTTGCTCATAAGGCTCAGAACCCTCGCAGACCCAGTTTTGCGGATCGACAGAAAAAGTCTCCATACCCTCGGGCCATCTGTGAGCGATTTCGCCCCAAGGCATACCCTCCCAGACACCCATGTTAATTTCACGTAGATCAGGGTCTATATTCAGATCCAAATCCCTCGGGACAGCCAGCCCCTTAGCTGTCTCCTTAGCACGCTCTAAATCACTTGCATACACAGTGTCGATGTGAATATCCTTAAAGCGCTCGGCAAGTGCCGCTATTTGCTTAGCGCCACGCACTGTAACCTTGCCGTTATAATGCCCCTGAGCGAGTCTGTATAAGTTGCCCTCCGCCTCAGTGTGACGTATTAAATATAGCTTTGTCATAGCTCCAACACCTTTCTGAGCCTTTCGCCTATCTCCGAGTTATAACCAACGAGGTCATCACGAACCTTGTCCTTGCGCTCAGCTTTCGATATAGCATCGACGAGATCCCTGTAGCCATCTATGCCCGGATTATACTTTTCTAAATTATCACTGATAAAAAGTTCTAAGCCCAGAGCTTTAGCTTCCCATATAACTATGCCCTGACCCTCATAGCGTGAGCAGAGGGCGAAGCCGTCCATGCACTCCAAGTAGGGGAAGGGATTTTGCTGGTTGCCGAGAAGTTTAATGTGCTCACGGAGCCCCAAATCGTCTATCTGCTTTTGCAGTTTATCTTTATCAGGGCCGTCACCCAAAATGAAAAGACGCATGTCGGGTCTGCACTTTATGACCTCTGCAAGATAGCCTATAAGAATATCAAAGCCCTTCTGATGACAAAGCCTGCCCATAGTGCAGAGATTATAGTGCTCGGGATTTGTCTTGAAGTCTATACTTGCCTCCGCCTTAGCATAGATTTCCGCTGTGTCTATGTGGTTAGGTATGGGAGTTATGCGCTTATCATATATGCCCGAGATACGGCGAAAACCGTCCACTATGCCCGGAGATACGGCGGCGAACTCATCGTAATATTTAAGCTTACTCTTGAAGAAATGCCAAAGCACTTTATACTTCCACTCATTACGCTTTTTGACCTCGGCGTCGTTGTGTATCCACATGACACGCTTTTTTGCATCTGTCCTTATGGTGGCGGCGGCACATTCGTTTCTGTAGCTGTTAAAGTCTATGGCTATATCGTATTTCTTGTCGTGTACGCTTTTTGCAAAGGGCAAAATCCAAGAAAAGTACATAAGACGGTTCAAGAAGGGCCACTTTTTCCTATAATAGACATTGAGGCCTTTGTGGTCGGGTAATTTAAAAAACTCCTCGTTATCAAAAAGGTAGAGATCTACGGAGTATTCGCTATAGTCTATTTCGTTTAATATATTCACGAGGGCTTTTTGGATACCGCCCACACGTAGGTCACTTTGAAAGATTGCAATCTGTTTCAAATCTAAAATCTCCTTTGTGCTTGACCGATTAATGTTATAAAGGTATAATGATACGAATATTCGATTAGCATACCCACACATTCTATTACATTTTCAATCTATTTGCAAGGAAAACAGCCATGAGTACAGAGCATAAGAGCAAAAAACGCCGTAACGGCGTCATAATATGCGGAGCCTACGGTATGGGTAACGCCGGAGATGAGGCGATAGTGGATGCTATAGTCGCCGAGATGCGCAGTATAGACGATAAGATGCCCATTTGCGTACTTAGCCGCAAGCCGCAAGAAATAAGGGATAGGCTGGGCGTTGAGTCGGTGCATACCTTTAACTTTTTTGGGTTTACGGCGGCAGTGCGCCGTGCGCAGTTATATATAAACGGTGGCGGCAGTCTAATACAGGACGTTACGAGCAGGCGCAGCCTGTGGTACTATTTATGGAGTATTTGCACAGCCGGCTTACTCGGATGCAGAGTAATGATGTACGGTTGCGGCATAGGCCCAGTGCTTTATCCGGGTGATATACGATTGACACGTCGTGTATTAAATAGGTTTGTTGATGCTATCACTTTACGTGAGCCTGACAGTATAAAGGAGCTTAAGCGTTTTGGCGTGACAGAGCCGGAGATGCAGCTTACGTCCGACCCTGTGTTTTCGCTGCCGTCTTCTACGGCACTTGAGGTAGAAAACTACATGCGCAAGTACGGAGTAGACCCCGATGGGCGCTACGCTTGCTTTTCCTTACGTCGTTGGCCGGGCTTTGAGGCTAAGGCGGAGGCGGTAGCCATTTGTGCAAAGCATGTGTATGCAAAGCATGGGCTCATACCTCTTTTTGTGGCGATAAATCATAAGAACGACGGTGATGCGGCAGCAAAGGTCATAGAGAAATTGGGCGACACACCGTATTTTAGTCTACCTGATGCTTTGGGCTCGGATATGGCTATAGGCATAATGTCGAAGATGGAGCTTGTCGTGTCTATGCGTCTGCACGGCCTGATATTTGCGGCATCTGCCGGCGCGCCTTTGGTGGGTATTAGCTATGATCCTAAGGTGACCTCATTTATGAGTTGTATAGACGGGCTGAGCATAGAGCTTGATGATTTAGAGCCTGTACAGCTGATGAAGTTTACGGACATGGAGTTAGAGCGAGATAAGAGCGAGGTGGCCGAGCGTGTAGAGCGTCTCCGCAAGTTAGAGAGTGGCAACACGGAGATAGCGGCGAGGTTATTGGGAAAGGATAGATAGAGATGGCGAAGATAAGAGCGGCGGCGTTGGTGTCCGATAACGGAGCTAAATTACAGGCGCTTATAGATAGCGTGTATTTTAACGAGATACCTGATTTTGAGCTTGTTATTATCAGCACGAGGGCGGACTCCTATGCTCTGACACGAGCGCAAAATGCGGGCTTAGAGGGCAGTTTAGTGGAAGCGAACTTATTTCCGAACGGTGCTTCTTTGTCCTTGGCGTTACTTAATAAATTGCGTGACCTTGACATAGATCTCATAATAACGGCAGGCTTTGAGCACAGTTTGGGTGACGGTATATCGAGGTTGTACGAGGGCAAGGTCATAGGCGTACGTCCTACTTTGGTGCCTATGTTCGATGATATGGGCAGTGAGGGCATTTTCGAAGCTGTCATGACGAGGGGCTTGAAGCTGACGGGCGCAACGGCTTACTATGCTGACAGTAAGGGCGGCGTGGGCGCTATTATCATGCAGAGGAGCATAGAGGTAAGTGAGGAGGACACGGCGGAGAGCTTACGCAGACGTGTGATGGAGGAACTTGAGTGGCGCATGCTACTCGAGAGCGTGAAACTGCACTGCGCCGGCAAGCTAAGGCTGGAGGACGGACGAGTTTACCGCAACGAAGCGAACTAATCGGGGCGAAGCGAATTAAAAGTTTTACTCGATTTTTTTCAAAAAATCGTGGGGTCTTGGGGCAAAGCCCCAAGTCGCTTTTCGCAAAAAGCGAAATTCCCGGGGGTTCGGGGCACAGCCCCGACAAACACAAAACAAAAAAACGGTGCCCCTTTGTTGGGGCACCGTTTCGATATAATATCAGAAATAAAGATAGCTCACCAATGATACGAAAGTGTAAAGCCATATGCCAAAAAGTATTGGCAAAACATATTTTCTGACAAAACTCGGTTCATTCATTACATACAGCCCCTCTCAACTTTATTGTTTTATATATTATATACAATAAACATCAAAATGTCAACGAAAACATAGTAACATTAACCAAGTGTTTACGACGAACAAAAACGCTCGGACTGCCTTTTGGCAAGCCGAGCGTTTTAAGTTGTGCGGAAAATTACATATCCGTCTGTCGTCTCTCTTCGGGGCGAAACAGCAGTGAGATACACCAGATAGCGGCGAAGCCGACGAGTGTGTAAACCACACGGCTAACGGTAGCCGTCTGTCCGCCGAACAGCCAAGCGACGAGGTCGAAGCGGAAAAGGCCGATAAGTCCCCAGTTCAGACCACCGACGATGGCGAGAGAAAGCGCTATGCGATCAACTATCATTTACAAGCCTCCTTTACGTGCTAATCATCCTAATTTTGCCCTAAGTGCCATGAAAATATACATTCGACAAAAGTAGTGTAAAGCAGGCAAGCTTCGCTATTTACAAGAGTAAAATATTGGTATATGATAAGTGCACAGCTTATCCAATAGGTCCCCAAATCGGGGGATCGGCTCATATCTTTATCCCACAACCCTGTTTTACGCCGAGTTTTTGTAATAAAAACTCGGCGCCTTTTTTTCTATAATGCCTTATAAGCCGCTATGACTTCCTCGGGCTCTGCCCTATACGTATAATCTGCGTCTATCCAAGCCTTGACGATCACGCCTTCGGCGTCCACTATATAAGTAGCCGGCATGGGCAGGATATTATCCGAGTTACCCTGCGACTTTAGGACATCTATACCGAAGCCCTTATAGACCTCGACGAGATCCTCAGGAAGCTTAAACGAGAGATTCATAGCCTTGGCGAGATCGTTCCCGATATCACTCAGCACAGTAAAGGGCAGGGCGGCTGGGTCGAGCTTCTCGTTTGATATTTCGGGCAATTCGGGCGAGACTGCCACCATGTTAACGGAAGAGTCTTCGGCTAAGAGATCGGCGTATACACCGAGTTCCATATTGCAGTACGGGCACCAAGTACCCCTGTAAAAGCTAATAATCGTGGGCTTGCCGGCCAAGTAATCGTAAATGAACACATTCTCATTTTTGTGATTGAGCATTTTGATGTTCGGGACTTTGAAGCCGGAATTAGCGGCATTTTTCTCAAATTCACCGCTCTTGAGTGCGGCGGTTGAGCCTGCCATGACCTCGCGTGCCTCCTGTGGCAACCTTTGTGCGGACGATTCACGTCTTTCACTTAGTTTTGTCGATAACATAATAACACCTCTTTTCGTATATTTCACATATGTAATGTGCTACTTTTTATGTGCCTCGGCAAGTTTTTGTGCCTCGGCTATGGGACGCAGACATTTCGGGAGATTGCCCTTGGTGCGATGAAAATTCACGCACTCACAGCATTTGCCGTGACGAGGACATTCAACGGAGTCGCACAGGCAATTCTTCTCATTACAACTCATTATAGTCACCTCAATCATTTTATTTTCTGTTACTTTTCTGCATATATTCTTTTATCCGAAGGGCGAGCTCTGCCGTTAGTTCATTGGGTAGAAGTCGCCAGCGCCAGTTGCCGTTTGCGACACCAGGAACATTCGTGCGAGCATCTGAGCCTAAGCCAAGGAAATCTTGCGCCTGAGCGATAAACAGGGCGGAGGGACCCTCGGTCACATGTCGTAAAGCAGCCCAAAACTCGCCCTCACCTGTGTCGGTATGTACGAGATACTTATAATGTGAAAGCTCATTTTCAGTGGCGGTGCTCAGCCAACCGTTGAAGGTATCGTTATCGTGCGTGCCGAGATACGAAACGCAACCGTAGGGATGATTTGCGACGAGATGCGGATTGTCGCCGCCGTTACCGAAAGCAAATTGCAAGACTTTCATACCGGGCATACCGCATTTCGACATGAAATCTGCGAGACCCGGTGTAAATGCGCCTAAGTCTTCCGCAACTATTTTAAGTGTTGGTACAGCCTCGGGTAACTTTCCAATGAAATCCATACCCGGCCCTTTTACCCAAGTGCCGTTTTTTGCCGTCGTTTCCGTGCCCGGCACAGACCAATAGCTCTCAAAGGCACGGAAATGATCTATTCGCACACAGTCATAGAGCACAGCGGCACGGCGTAAGCGTGACAGCCACCAAGAGTAGTTATCTGCTTTCATGTAGTCCCAGTCATATAAGGGGTTACCCCAAAGCTGACCGTCTGCACTGAAATAATCGGGCGGTACACCGGCCACATGTTGCGGTCTGCGTGACTTATCCAAGAGGAACTGTTCGGGATGCGCCCACACCTCGGCAGAGTCCATGGCCACATATATAGGAAGGTCACCGAGTAGATACACGCCCTTCGAGTTACAATACTCACGGAGCTTCGCCCACTGCGAGAAAAACAGGTACTGCAAGAAACAGTGGAAACACAATTTATCTTGTAATTTGATTCTGTAGCGTGCTAAGGCTTCAGCCTTACGCATTTTAAGGTCCTCGTCCGGCCATTCGTACCAAGGGGTATTGTCAAAGTGCTCACGTAGAGCCACAAACAGTACATAGTCGTCCATCCATTCATGTTGCTCGGAGCAGAAAGCCTTCGCTTTCTCCACGAAATCCATGTCCACCTTTGCCTTTTCGTAAGCACGCAGTAATAGGGGTTTTAAAGAGGAGTATACACAGTCGTAATCGACATATCGGGGGTCGCCGCTAGAGCAGAAGCCGGATATATCGTCCTTTTCGAGCAGACCCAAGTCGCACAAACCCTCTAAATCTATGTATAAGGGACTGCCGGCAAAAGCGGAGAGCGGTGAATAGGGGCTGTTGCCGTAACCTGTTGGCTCAACAGGCAGAAGCTGCCAGACGCTTTGACCACTATCGTGCAAAAAATCGGCAAATTCAAAAGCGGCCTTACCCAAAGTGCCTATGCCATGTGGAGAGGGGAGTGAATATAGCGGTAAAAGAGTACCGCAGAATTTTTGCGCATTATTATGTGACATCGCTTACCTCCAAAAGTCTTGCACGTAGCAGAGCGCGGCGCAGGGGTAAAGCTACCAAGGGAGCCAACACCATTTTCAGAGCGTCAAGAGGCAAAAAGGGCAATACACAGGCGGCGAGAGCAGTCATTATACCGACATCCATGACGAACATGAACCAAAGTGTGCCCATGATGTAGAGTACGGCTGTGCCCGAAAGCATACCTAAAACGTGTGAGAGCTTACTGTAATTTAAACGTTCTGAGAAAAAGGCGATAAGATAGGCGCAGGGTATATATCCGACTATAAAGCCGCCCGTAGCACCAACGAGTCTGTGAGCACCGCCGACAAAGCCTGCGAACACGGGGGCACCGACAGCGCCGACTAAAATATACAAGATGACGGCACTGACCCCAAGTTTGCGACCGCCGACTATCGCAACGATATAGATGATAAAACTACCCAAGGAAATGGCGACCTCGCCTATGGGCAGAGCGAGCGGTGCGACTATACAGACCGTAGCGGCGAGTAAGGCACTCATACATAGGTTTTTTGTACTCAAATTAATCCCTCCCGTCAGTTTTTAGGGGCGAAGCCAGATTAAAAGTTTGCTCGATTTTTTTATAAAAATCGTGGGGGCAGGGGCAAAGCCCCTGCCTGTGCGTCGCAACGCACGGAACTCTCCTGAGTTCGGGGCGAAGCCCCGACTAAAAAATAAAAAACAAAAAAGCAAAGAAACTAAAAACTAATCCGCACCCTCAACTATAGTATTAATCCTACGATACCATTATACCATGTCACAGCACTATAGCACAAGTGCGTTAAATGATGAAAGTCACGTGAAATAGTAAATGCGGATAACAGCTACGCTGTTATCCGCATTAGTAACATGTTAAATCTGTGCTATTTTCTCAGTATCTTTTCCATAGCCTTACCTTTTGCGAGCTCGTCTACGAGCTTATCGAGGTAACGAAGCTCTTTCATGATAGGATCTTCGATCTCGGCGAGCTTCACACCGCAAATAGAGCCTGTGATTAACACCCTGTTCGGGTTCGGTGTAGGTGCAGAGCTAAGAAAGCCTTCAAGGTCATCCGAGCTGTTCAGTTTCGTGCTGAGTTCATCGGCGGAATATCCCGTGAGCCAGCAGATGATTTCGTTGACCTCAGCTGCCGCTTTGCCTTTACGTTCCGCCTTTGCGATATATAAGGGATAGAGCTCATTTAACTTCATTTTCAAAATATTGTGCTCTGCCAAGAGAGTTACCTCCTAAGATGTAAAATTACCTTGAGCCCTTGTCGTAGGGTACACCGCCTGCCTTAGGTGCTCTTGAGCTCTTCGAAGTGAAAGCGAGTACGACCATAGAGGCGACGAAAGGCATCATGTTATAGATTTCTCTCGGCCAGCCGAGTGCGACCAAGAAAGTGGAGTCGGAGATGTTTGACAGTGCACGAAATACTGCAAAGAAGGCGGCGGCGAAGAAAATGCGGCCGGGCTTCCACTGTCCGAAGATCATGACGGCAAGAGCGAGAAAGCCCATGCCGGCGACGCCGACTTCAAAGTTCCAAGTCTGAACGGAAGGTACAATGTATGCAAGACCACCGAGACCGCCGAGAGCACCAGAGATGAGCACACCCGACCAGCGCATAGCGTACACGTTGACGCCCACGGAGTCCGCCGCCTGAGGATGTTCGCCGCAGGCACGCAGTCTGAGTCCAAAACGAGTTCGATACAGGACAATCATGGAAACTATCAGGACTGCGACGCAAATGTAAAAGAACACATTCAAGGCAAGAGGCCCGACATCACTCAAGAAAGGTGCGTTGTTATAGCTCATTTTAGAGCTACCCGAATCCGAGAAACGCTTAGCAACTACCATTGCAAGTGCGGTAGCCATGAGGTTAAGTGCCGTGCCGCCAATAGTTTGGTCAGCCTTTAGGTTAACGGAGGCGACGGCGAGCAAAGTCGAGTAGAGAGCACCTGCCGCAGCCGCGGCGAGTGTAGCGACTAAGACTATCATGAAGGCGCTGCTGTCTGCGGGCATAAGGTTAATAGCGACAACGCCCACAAGTCCGCCGACTACCATGATGCCCTCCAAGGCGATATTAATGACACCGCTGCGCTCGGAGTACATGCCGCCTAAGGCGACAAGCCCCAGCACCGCTGTATATAAGACTGTGTATTTAATGAGTAGTAGCATTAGTCGGACACCTCCTTATCGGATGGGGATACCGTGTCGGCACTTGGTTGTGCTTTCGCTTCCTCATATGGCGGTTCTGCATCGTCCTTAGGCAAGGGCGTAGCCGTTTCTGTCTTACTCTTTCCTGAAAAGAGTGTTTTAAAGCCACTTGAGAACAAAGAAGAGAAGGCGCAGAGATAAATGATGATACCGGATATAAGGCCTGCGATTTCCGGTGGGAATACCGCAGCTCTCATGAAACTGCCGCCTGTCGAGATATGTGAAATGAACAAGGCGGAGAATATGGTGCCCAAGGGATGCGAGGAGGCGAGCAAAGCGACCGCTATTCCGTCAAAGCCCAAGGCGGGCAGAGCGGTTGAGTTTAGCGGGCTCCACTCACTTACTCCGGCGAGGTAATAAAGTCCGCCGCCGAAACCTGCCAAAGCACCTGAAATGAACATTGATAAAATGATATTGCGCTTATCGTCTATGCCCGCATACTTTGCGGCGTTTTTATTGTGACCACAGGCTTTCAGCTCATAGCCGAAGGTAGTTTTCTCTATAACAAAATATACGATGATAGCTACGATAATAGCCAAGAACACGGCTATGGTGGTGGAGCGGTTCTGGAAATACTCCGCCATCCCGAAATCAGGGATGACCGCATCCGGGAAGTTGTTACGCAGAGCCCAGGTTTTCGTGGCGTTACTGTCGTACATCGCACCTGTACCGTTACCGTACATCAAAGTATTGACGAAGTACAGGCCTATCCAGTTGAACATAATAGAACTTATAACTTCGTTGATATTGAGGAAGGCTTTGAACAGTCCGGGAATGGCGCCCCAAAGTGCACCGAACAGAGTGGCCGCTAGAAGGCAGATATACCAAGGCATGCCGAAGATGATAGCAAACAGTAGGCCACCGTAGGCGCCGAGTGTAAACTGACCGGCAGCACCTATGTTAAAAAGACCGGTCTTAAACGCAAAGGCAACTGAGAGACCCGTCATAATTAGAGGGCCGGCCTCGGCCAAGAACATACCCACACCCAAAGGTCTTAGGTAGAAGCCACCCAAAAGTATCTGTTTAAAGCCGTAGTTGTAAGCCGTGGCAACAACCTCGGAGAACGTGACGACAGTACCCTCGTCCGCCTCACGGATAAGCGAGAGCCAACTGAGAAAGCAAAGGCATATAAAGCCTAAAATAAGGCCTATGAGTACGCAAGTTACAGACGAGAGAATTGAGGGTAAGGCACGGTCTGCAAGCCGCGGGCCGCTTTTCTTAAACATTTTCACCCTCCCCTTCCTTGACAGTATCACGCTTAGCGCCTGCCATGTATAGTCCGAGCTCCTGTACTGTTACATCTTTTGGGTTAAACTCGCCGACAATTTCGCCTTCGTACATGACAAGGATGCGATCGGACACGTTCATAACTTCGTCGAGCTCTAAGCTGATCAGCAAAACGCCCTTGCCGGCGTCACGTTGAGCTACAAGTTGTCTGTGGATGTACTCAATAGCACCAACGTCAAGGCCTCTTGTGGGCTGTATGGCAAGAAGAAGTTCCGGCTCTTTGTCAATTTCCCTTGCGACTATCGCCTTTTGCTGGTTACCGCCTGACATAGAACGAGCTATAGTCGCAGGCCCCTGCCCCGACCGTATGTCATATTGCTCTATTAGTCTTTGGGCAAATTCACGCACAGCTACGGGTTTGATAAAGCCCTTGCTCTGAAATTCCGAGTCCCTATATCGCTGGAGCACTAAGTTCTGCTCGAGAGTATAATCAAGCACGAGGCCGTGCCTATGCCTGTCCTCGGGGATATGACTCAGCCCGCTCTCCGAACGCTCACGTACAGTAGAGCGGCTGATATCCTTGCCGTCTAGCAGTATGCTACCCTCTGACTGAACCTCAAGACCTGTAAGCGTGTGCCCTAACTCCGTTTGACCGTTACCGTCTATTCCGGCTATACAGAGGATTTCACCACGCCTCACAGTGAAGTTTATGTTCTTGAGAGCCTTGTTTTTGTGCAACTTAGAGGCGATGGTCAAGTTCTTGACCTCCAAAACAGGCGCACCCAAATTCTGCTCAGACTTCTCAACAACAAAGTTGACATCACGCCCGACCATCATACGAGAAAGCTCCTCTTTAGAGCTGTCTTTTATATCCACTGTGCCTATGTACTTGCCCTTGCGCAAAACTGTGCACCTGTCCGCAACCGCCATGATCTCAGAGAGCTTATGCGTGATAAACAATATGCTCTTGCCCTCACGAGTGAAACTGCGCATAATCTCCATGAGCTCGTCCACCTCCTGAGGTGTAAGCACAGCTGTCGGCTCATCGAATATAAGTATATCATTGTCACGATAAAGCATCTTAAGGATCTCCACCCTCTGTTGCATACCGACACTTATATCCTCGATAATCGCAGACGGGTCGACCTTCAAGCCGTAGTCCTCAGAGAGCTTCTCGACCTTCCGACGTGCATCGGCACGGTTAATGATGCCGCCCGATACAGGCTCAGCGCCCAACATGATGTTATCCAAAACGGAAAATACATCGACAAGCTTGAAATGCTGATGCACCATGCCTATGCCGAGTGCCGTAGCATCGTTCGGATTTCTGATTGTGACGGCTTTACCGTCTTTACGTATCTCACCTTTTTCCGGTCTGTAAAGTCCAAAGAGCACGCTCATAAGCGTGCTTTTACCTGCACCGTTTTCGCCGAGTAGTGCATGGATTTCACCACGACGCAAGCGTAAGCTCACATCGTCATTGGCTTTAATTCCGGGAAAAACTTTGGTGATATTGAGCATTTCTATAACAAAGTCTGTGTTTTCCAAAGTCATCACCCACCCTATTGCTATCAGTATTTTTTAAATTATAAACAATTTATAAACAAATTGCAAGTCAATAGCACAACTAAACACATATATAGTTATTTTGACCAACATTACAATAACTCATTTGAGGAAAAGGGCTTTTGACATATCGACACGGCCGTCGGGCAAGAAAGGAACGCCTTCTGATTCGAGTAGACGACGTTGCTCATTATCTCCGCCGAAAGCGAAGGCCGACGAGAGTGACCCGTCCTTAAAAACTACACGGTGACAGGGGATGACTCCCGGCTCGGGATTTCTGTGCAGGGCATAGCCTACGGCACGTGCACCCCGTGGGTTGCCAGATAAAAAGGCGATTACGCCGTAATTTGCTACATAACCGAGGGGAATACTCTTTACGTTTTCGTAAACGGCGCGGGTAAAGTCGTTCATAGTACTGTCCTTTCCGAAATAAATGTGAAAAATGTGTGCAAAGTTAAAAAAGCCGATTGCGGATGAGGTAACGCTGTGATAAAATGAGTGGCGTAGATTTCGTGAGGGGGAGAGTGTCGTGGAAGAGAGGATAAAATACCTGCTCGACAGGTTAGACTTAGAGGAAAAAACTATACGCTATGCGGAGATAATAGACAGCAAAGACTATGACTCTCTGCATGATGTTTTTACTGAAGACGCCCATATAGACTATAGGGCGAGTGGTGGCGAATGCGGAAACGTGGCGGAGATGAGTGAGTTTTTAAAACGAGTCATGATGAAGGTACGCTCACAGCATCTCATGTCCAATTTAGTATGCAAAATAGCCGAGGACAGGCAGAGCGCTGATACGCGTGTGATGCTGTTTAATCCCATGAGCATGGGCGAGGGAAAAAGCGAGTATACATATTTTTGCGGATTGTGGTATAATATGCGTTGGCGTATGACGAGTGAAGGATATAAAATAGTTAATTTGGAGCAGGAGTACTCATATAGATATATGCGACCTCTGCCGGAAAGAAAGGATAAGTAGAAGATGAAGAAAGTAGAAACGAAGAAAGCACCGGCGGCCATAGGCCCCTATTCACAGGCTATAGTTTATAATAATACCTTGTTCACCTCGGGACAGATACCTTTGGATGCGCAGACGGGAGAGATAAGAGGCGAGGGTATAAGTGAGCAGACGGAATTGGTCATGCAGAATTTAGCCGCAGTGTTCGAAGCGGCCGGAACTAATTTTGAAAATGCGATAAAGACGACCTGCTTTTTAGCGGACATGGGCGACTTTGCAGCATTTAATGAGGTGTATGCGAAGTACTTTACGAGTAAACCGGCACGCTCATGCGTAGCGGTAAAGACCCTACCGAAAAATGTACTTGTAGAGGTCGAAGCTATAGCGGCGGTGTTGTAGGGACGATCATCGATCGTTTGCACACCACTAATCCTTAATGATACGCAAATCAATGTGCTCGTACGCCATAGAGAGGCCGGCTTTGGTGAGGTAATCGCCGCAGGACTCGTTTAGGGCGTATAGCGTATCCCAATAGTCCTCTGTGTTTGTCCAGCAACGCAGAATGTACTGGATATTGCTGGAGGCGTAGGATGAGAGCAGGACGGCGGGCGCAGGCTCGGGTAAGAGGCGTGACTCCGCCTCGGCGGCACGCAAAAGAGCGGCACGGACGTCGGAGGGCGCACAATCGTAGGACACGCCTATGTTAATGTCTATGCGACGCTGCTTATTCTCTGTGGCGTTGATTATACGTGAGGAACATACATCTTTGTTTGGGATGTGGATGATTTTTTTGTCAGGCGTGATGATGCTGGTGTAGAATAGGCCGATATCGGTCACCTCACCTGAGCTCTCGGCGAGTTCGACGAAGTCGCCGGAGGAAAAAGGGCGAGAGATAAGGACGGTCATGCCTGAGAACACGTTCGAGAGGATATCTTGCAGAGCAAGCGATAGTGCGAGACCGGCGACACCTAATGCGGCGACAACTGAAGTCATGGGTATGCCCAAAATATCGAGTGCTATGAGTAGTGTGAGGGCTCTGACGAGCAGTTTCACCATGGTGATTAAAAATCTCGATAGTGCGGCATCTGTCTTTCTGCGTTCGAGTGCACGAGCGGCGACATTGCATAGGATTTTGCCGAGTATCATACCCGCAATAACAACAAATATTACACCGAGCACGGTTTTTACTGAGATGCCTAAGAGAGAAAAATCAAGAACTTCGTTTAAGGTCATAAATAAACCTCCTTTTTTTTGAAAATAATAACACAATTCCGGCGAAATTAAAATAGGCAAGGGAACAATAAGTGGCGCAATGCTGTCCTAAAAGATAAAACAGAAAAATAAGGGTGAAGATATTGAAGCTGTATGGGAATAAGAGAAAGAAAACACAAGCAGAAGGTACTACTGATACAAACAAGAAAAAGAAGCGCCAAAAGGCGGCAATGATAGCCTTGAGCAGTGTGCTTGTAGTGCTGTTAGTTGTGGTGGGCGTGTATTCATTGTGGGAGGAACCACCGACACTGAGCGGTGACGGACCGGGACTTGCGACAAGTACGACAACACCGCAAGTTACAGAGAGTGCAAATCCGGAGCAAACAGAGGTACCGACACCGGAACCGACAGAGGAGGTGCCCGACCGTGATGTGCCTGAGGGTAGAGACCCTAATGTGTACAATATACTCGTGGCGGGACGTGACCAAGTGGGCTATAATATAGACTCCATAATGGTTGTCAGCCTTAATGTAGAGGAGCATACGGTGGACGTGGTGACCATACCACGTGACACGCTTGTGAACTCGACGGAATCGGTGAAGAAGGCGAGCAGCCTGTATGCGACAGGTCATGTGGCAAACGGCGATGGCGCACAGTCTTTGGTAGACGGCGTACGTGATCTTTTAGGCTTTTCGGTGGATGCATATGCAATAGTGACCATAGATGCTTTTGTGGATATAGTAGACACCATAGGCGGCATTTACTTTGATGTTCCCATGAACATGTATTATAATGCGCCGGATCAGGATTTGTATATAGACATAGCGGCGGGATATCAGTTACTTGACGGCGAATCTGCCATGCACGTGTATCGTTATCGTATGGGCTATGCAAATGCGGATATAGGGCGTATAGATACTCAGCAGGCGCTACTTTTAGCGGCGGCGTATCAGCTGCTTGATGCCGGCAATATTCCTGACCTACCCGATATAATATCTATAGTGACTGAGAACTTGGAAACGGATCTCGATACGGCAAACATGTCGTTCTTAGCGAGAGAATTTTTGATGTGTGACCCCGAGGATATCCGCATGCACCTTTTGCCGGGCAATCCGCAAGATGCGGTTAAGGGCACCTCGTATGTCAGTATATATTTAGATGAGTGGCTTGCGATGGTCAATGAGTATTTAAACCCATGGGATGAGGAGATAACAGCAGAGCATGTGAATATACTGACTCGTGACGAGACCGGATATCTATATTCCACGACAGGTGAGATAGAGGGCGGCATGGACTCGTTTTTCGATATGGATGCCTATATAGAATCTTTGCAGGCGAGCTCGGACACCACAGGTGACACCACGGGTGATACCACAGGCGATACAACAGGCGACGCTACGGGCGACACAACAGGCGACACAACAGGGGATGCTACGGGCGGTACGGAAGTGCCGACTGTAGAGGAAACTCCGACGACTTAAGCGTCGGACATATATAGTTAATAAGGAGAAGCGAAAGATGGAAAAAAGCAAGGTATATTACTCGGACATGCGTGCGCTACCGGGCACAAATCTACTCATTAAGCTTGAGAAGCTTATACGTACGGCAGGCATAGGGGACATAAGCTTCGAGGGCAAGTTTGCGGCTATTAAAATTCACTTCGGTGAGCCGGGGAACTTGGCGTATTTGCGTCCTAACTATGCTAAGGTAGTGGTGGACGTTATAAAGTCCTTGGGTGGCAAGCCTTTCTTGACGGACTGCAACACGCTGTATGTGGGACGTAGAAAAGATGCCTTAGAGCACATGGAAGCGGCGTATGAGAACGGTTATTCACCCTTTTCTACGGGATGTCATGTGATAATAGCGGACGGTTTGAAGGGGACGGATGAGACCTTAGTTCCTGTAGACGGCGAGTATGTAAAGGAAGCGAAGATAGGCACGGCGATAATGGATGCGGATATTTTCATATCTTTGAACCATTTCAAAGGCCATGAGATGACGGGCTTTGGCGGAGCGATAAAGAACATAGGCATGGGCAGTGGTAGCAGGGCCGGTAAGAAGGAGCAGCATTCAGGTGGTAAGCCTTTTGTTGTTGCGGATAAATGCGTGAAATGTAAGGCATGTTCAAAAATGTGCGCACACGGTGCGATAAGCTTCGGCGCAGACGGTAAGGCGAACATAGACAAGGATGTATGTACCGGTTGCGGTAGGTGTATAGGCGCCTGTGCATTTAACGCCATAGATGTAGACTGGGATACGGCTGAGGACGATTTGAACAAGAAGATGGCGGAGTATGCGGCAGCTGTCGTAAAGGGCAGACCTCACTTCCATGCGAGCTTGGTCATAGATGTTTCGCCCTACTGTGACTGTCACTCGGAAAACGACACACCGATAATTCCGAATGTGGGCATGTTTGCATCGTTTGACCCTGTGGCTTTGGACGTGGCGTGTGCGGACGCATGTAATAAGCAGATGGCGTTTGAGAACAGCTATGTTGGTGATAGGGCTAAGGGCGGATGTCCCTGTGATGACCACTTCAGGGCTATGCACCCGACAACTAACTGGCGTGTATGCATGGAGCATGCGGCGAAGATGGGCATAGGCAATATGGAGTATGAGTTAATAGAAGTGAAGTAGTGTACAATTTGAACTGATATACTGATAGGCGCCCTTTTGGAGTTAAAAAATTCCAAAGGGCGCTTGTCTAATGCGCTAAAAATTATGTGTAAAAATTAATAATTATTGAAAAGGTGTGTACCTATGGTTAGAATGGAGTGGTAATATTAAAATAAGGAGGCGCACATACAATGAGCAAGAAGTTTGAAGGCAAGGTAGCAATAATCACAGGCGGCGGCAAGGGCGGCGGCATAGGCTACGGCATATCCACAGCTTACGCAAAAGAGGGCTGCAACCTTGTGATAACGGGACGCAGTGTAGCGAAGATGGAGGAAGCGAAGCAGGAGCTTGAGAGCCTGTACGGCATCAAGGTACTCGTGTGCAAGGCAGATGGCGCATCCGAGGAGCAGGTAAAGGCGGTAATAGAGGCTGCTGCGGCAGAGTTCGGACGCATAGACGTGCTCATAAATAATGCGATGGCGTCGGCATCGGGTGTAATGCTCGTCGATCATACAAAAGAGGATTTCGATCTTGCTATCATGTCCGGCACCTACGCGACGTTTTTCTATATGAAACATGCTTTCCCCTACTTGAAGGAGAGTCAGGGCTCGGTCATAAACTTCTGCTCGGGCGCAGGCATGTCGGGACAGCCCGGACAGGTATCTTATGCTGCGGCGAAAGAGGGTATCAGGGGCATGACTCGTGTGGCAGCTACAGAGTGGGGACGTTATAATATTAACTGCAACGTGGTAGGTCCTCTGGTAATGACGGATAAGCTCAAGGAGTGGAAAGAGGAGTTCCCCGATGTATATAAGAAGACCATAGGCGGCATACCTCTGAAGCGTATGGGCGATCCCGAGATGGATATCGGCAGACTTTGTGTGTTCCTGGGCAGTGAAGATGCATCCTTTATCACAGGTGAGACAATTATGATACAGGGCGGAGCAGGTATGCGCCCCTAAGGCTGAATATTTCAACAGAACAGAGCGGAGGATGTATTTTACATCCTCCGCCCAGCTTGTCAAAAAAGTCGCCGCACCAAACCCTCGTCCTTTGCAGAGCAAAGATTTTTCTAAAATCACGGCGAGTTGCCTGGTCTGATTTTAGAAAAATGTTAGATTTTATCTGTGGCGGGGCGTGTACACGCCACAGATTCTTATCGAGGCTCGCAAGCCGAGAACTCCTTTTTGACGAAAAACCTGTTTTTCGTCAGTCTAAGCGGAGGATGTATTTTACATCCTCCGCCTTTTTGTCGCTTTAAATAGTCGTTGAAAAATGCGTGTGGCTGTTGTATAATATCTCAAAAGGAGTGATTTGGATGTTTAAATCTCTCGGAGCGATATTGATGGAGCTACGCAAAGAAAGAGGATATACACAAAATAAGGTGGCAGAACTACTTGCACTTGAGGGCTTTTCCATACAGACCGCCGGCGTGAGTAAGTGGGAGAAGGGTCAGACACAGCCGAGTGCGGCTCAGTTTTTGGCGCTGTGCTCTATATATGAGGTGCGTGACGTGATGGGCACATTCACTGATAAACCGACGCCGATGAACAGACTCAACCCCGAGGGTCGTAAGCTTGTGGCGGACTATACGAGGGTACTCATAGCGAGCGGACTGTATGAAGCAGAAAAGCTAAAGGGAGAACTTAGGCTGTTACCTGTGTACGATTTGCCGGCCTCTGCCGGTGTTGGCGAATTTTTGGATACGGGCGACTATACGGAGACGGAAGTGCCGAGCATTGTGCCCGGGACTGCCGATTTCGGTGTGCGTATAGTGGGTGATAGCATGGCGCCGGGTATAGCGGATGGCGGTATTGTGTGGGTGTCAAAGAGAGAGACCATAGACGAGGGTCGGGTCGGGATATTCTACTTAAACGGCAAGGGATATTGTAAGCGTCTACGGCGAGATAGGGGCTACACCTTATTACTGTCGGACAATACGGCGTATGCTCCTATAGAGGTGGGTGAGGGCGATGACTTATCGGTGTTCGGAGAGGTGGTGGCTACGACATGAGGACAAAAACGCAGATTAAGGGCATAATAGAGGGCTTGAAAGCGGAGTATCCGCTTGCGGACTGTTCTTTGAATTGGGGTAAGGACTATGAGCTCTTGTTTGCTGTGCGACTTGCAGCTCAGTGTACTGATGAGCGAGTGAATAAGGTGACGCCTGCAATGTTCGAGCGTTACCCGACTTTGGAGGACTTTGCCTCGGCGGATATAGCAGAAGTGGAGGGATATGTGCGCTCCTGCGGTTTTTATCATACGAAGGCGAGGGATATCGTAAATTGTGCGATAATGCTACTCTCTAAGCATGATGGCAGGGTGCCGGATACGATGGATGAGCTACTTAAACTGCCCGGGGTGGGACGTAAAACAGCGAACCTCATTTTGGGAGACGTGTATAATGTACCGGGCTCTGTGGTGGTGGACACGCACTGTATAAGGCTATCGAACCGCATGGGCTTGGTGGAGGGACTTAAAGACCCTGTGAAGATAGAGCGTGAGCTGAAGGCGCAGTTACCGCCCGAGGAGTGCTCGGACTTTTGTCATAGGATAGTGCTACATGGCAGGGCGCTGTGTCCTGCACGTAAGGCAAACTGTGAGGCTTGTCCCATAGCGCCGCATTGTGCGCAGGTGGGAGTTTAGAGGAGGTCATAACATGTACAGACCCTTGGCGGATGATTTGCGCCCGTCCGAATTGGAGGACGTGGTAGGGCAGACACATATACTTGGTGAGGGAGGCTTGCTGAGGCGTATAGTGGAGAGTGGCGCTGTGCCGAATATGGTGTTTTACGGGCCGTCGGGTACGGGTAAGACGACGGTGGCGAACATCATAGCTCGTCGCACGAAGCGCAGTTTGCGTCGCTTAAATGCAACGACAGCATCGCTCGCTGATATAAAGGCTATAATAGCGGAGCTTGATACGCTCATGACACCGGGCGGTGTACTGCTCTACTTGGACGAGATACAGTATTTTAATAAGAAACAGCAGCAGAGCTTACTTGAATTTATGGAGGACGGCCGCATAACGCTTATAGCGTCCACGACGGAAAACCCCTATTTTTATGTGTATAATGCTTTGCTGTCACGCAGTACGGTTTTTGAGTTTCGGCCTATACCGCCGGAGGAGACGGCAAAGGCGGCGGAGCGTGCGGTGCTCATGCTCTGTGAGCGTGAGGGAGTGACGGCTAATTTGGAAAAGGGCGTGACAGAGCGTATAGCGACGAGTAGCGGCGGAGATGTGCGTAAGGCACTCAATGCGGTGGAGCTACTGTTTTCGACCTCAAAGCGTATAGAGGGTGTGGTACAAATAAGCTTGGAGGATGCGAGGTCGCTGACTCAGTCGAGTGCTATGCGCTATGACAGAGACGGTGACGAGCACTTTGATGCTTTGAGTGCGCTCATGAAGTCTATGCGAGGCTCTGACCCCGATGCCGCCTTGCATTATTTGGCTCGCTTACTTGTGGCGGGCGATTTACCCGGAGCTTGTCGGCGTATACTGTGCAGTGCGTCTGAGGACGTGGGCTTAGCATATCCACAGGCTGCGAGTATAGTTAAGGCCTGTGTGGACAGCGCTTTGCAACTTGGTTTACCCGAGGCAAGGATACCCTTGGCGCAGGCGGTGGTTCTTTTGGCGACAGCACCGAAGTCGAATACTGCGTATATGGGTATAGATAGGGCTATGGCTGATGTTAAGGCAGGGCGTACTGGCGATGTACCGAGGCAGTTACAGAATGTTCATGCAGACGGCACGGGTTTTGAGCGTGAACAGGGCTATAAGTATCCGCATGACTATGAGAACAGGTGGGTAGCACAGCAGTATCTGCCCGATACGCTAAAGGGCGCACGATACTATGAATACGGTGACAATAAGACGGAGCGTGCGGCTAAGGAGTACTGGCAGAAGGTCAAGGGGGGCTAAATGTATGGATATACGAGTAGGCGATGTGCTGAAGATGAAAAAGAAGCATCCCTGCGGCTCGGAACGTTGGGAGGTACTGCGCATAGGAGCGGACTTCAAGTTAAGGTGTAAGGGCTGCGGACATGAGGTGATGGGCGCACGAGTTAAATTCGAGAAAAACGTCCGTGAGATAGAGCGTAGCGAGACTTGAGAAGATTAATGCGCTAAAGTGATGGCAATTTTTACTCAGACTTGGGCGTTAGGTGATTTTTATTTGTGAGTAATGGTGAAAATAGAGATAAATGTCTGCGGATGGGTATTGGACGTGGACAATTGTGCGTGTGATGTGATACAATATAAGCTAATATGCTCCGGAGGGTGGAAGAAGCAGTGGCGAAGACCGTGGTTGTGAAAATTGGTACGAGTTCGTTGACGGAGTCTACGGGCGAACTGAATAAGGAGCATTTACGTCGCTTGGCGGCGGCTGTTGCGGAGGTGCATGAGGCAGGGCATCATGTGTTGCTTGTGACCTCTGCTGCGATATCGGCCGGCTACCCTCTTTTGGGGTATAAACGCAGGCCGACTACGACTGCGGGCAAGCAAGCGGCTGCGGCGGTCGGACAGGGACTTCTGATGGAGGAATATACGGCTGCGCTTGCCGAGCGAGGCATAGTAGCGGCGCAGCTACTTCTGACACGGGATGACTTTCGTGATAAGCGTCGGTACAATAATGCACATGCGGCATTGGAGGTGCTTTTGTCACGCAGGGCGCTACCAATAATAAACGAGAATGACAGTGTGTCGGTGGCGGAACTTAAGTTAGGTGATAATGATATGCTCTCGGCACAACTTGCGGCTATGATACATGCTGATGTGTTGGTATTAGCGACGGACACGGATGGGTTGTATACGGCAGACCCGAGGTATAATAAAGATGCAGAGCATATAGGGCGTATAGAGAAGATAGGCGCAGAGCATGAGCTGTTGGCAGGTGGTGCCGGTACGAGTAACGGTACGGGCGGTATGCAGACTAAGATTAATGGCGCAAAGCTTGCATCGAGTGCCGGAGTGTCGGTGGTCATATGTTCATCGAAAGAGCCTTCGGTATTTTTGAGGGCGATAGAGGGCAGGGTCAAAGGCACGTATGTGACAGCGCAAAAGAGTATGAAGACGAGACTGCAGTGGATGGCGTTTTATGCACCGTCCGAGGGTAGAATATATATAGATACGGGAGCGGCTGAGGCACTTGCGAGAGGCGGAAGTTTGTTGCCGGCCGGAGTGAGAGCTGTTGAGGGCGATTTCGGGAGCGGTGCACTTGTGGAGGTACGTCACCGTGGAGAGGGCACTTGCTTAGGGCGAGGGTTGACGAATTATGAATCTGCATTGTTAACAAAGATAATGGGACTGTCATCGGAGGCTGTACGTAGCGGCTACGGACTGAAGAAGGCAGAGATAATACATAGGGACAATTACGTTAGTCTGGCGAAAAACAGGCTTTTCGCCAATGAGGAGTTCGCGGCTTGCGAGCCACGAGTGGAATCTTCGGCGTGTACACGCCTCGCCGAAGATGAAATTTAACATTTTTCTAAAATCAGACCAGGCAACTCGCCGTAATTTTAGAAAAATCTTTGTACGGCAAAGGACGAGAATTTGTTGCCCGGCTTTTTTGGAAAAGCAAATTACCTTAATACCTGTGAGATTGAAAATAGTGACGTGGGGGAGGAGTGAGTGAAATGATTAGTGTAAAAGAGAGTGCCAAAAGGGCAAAGGCTGCGAGTTTGAGCCTTGCGGCTTTGGACAGTGTTAAGAAGAATGAGGTACTGTTACGTATGGCGCAGGCGCTTATCGAGGGTAGTAAACGCATATGTGCGGCGAATGAAATTGATATGGAAAACGCACGTAAGGGCGGCATGAGTGAGGCGCTTTTGGATAGGCTGTTGTTGACGGATGCACGTGTTGCGGACATGGCTGAGGGTATGCGTCAGATTACAGAGTTACCCGATCCCGTGGGCGAGGTGTTGGAGCGTTTTGTACGTCCTAACGGTCTTGAGATAGAGAAAGTACGTGTGCCTATGGGACTGATAGGCATGATATATGAGGGTAGACCGAATGTGACAGCGGATGCGGCGGCACTTTGCTTTAAGGCAGGCAGTGCGGTTTTGCTCAGGGGTAGTGCCTCGGCTTATGAATCCTGTGCGGAGATAGTTAAAATATTCCATGAGACGCTTGCGGCGGAGGGCTTAGACCCCAACTTGGTCAGCTTGTGTGATGATAAGAGCCGAGAGTCGGTTAATGAGATGCTGAAGATGCGAGGCCTTATAGATCTTTTGGTACCGAGAGGTGGCGGAGCGCTCATAAAAAATGTGGTGGAAAATGCGACGGTACCGGTTTTAGAGACGGGTACGGGAAACTGCCATGTGTATATAGACGAGAGCGCAGACTATGCTATGGCGGAGAGTATAATAATAAACTCTAAGACGCAGCGTACAGGCGTTTGCAATGCAGCGGAGACTCTGCTTGTGCACGAGAAATGGGCAGAGAAGAACCTTGCAGGGCTACTTGATACCTTAAGTGCGAAGGGGGTACTCTTACATGCTGATGAAAAGAGCAGGGCGTATAGGCCGGATATGTTAGAGGCTACGGAGCGTGACTTTACCGATGAGTATCTTGCGATGGAGCTTGCCGTAGCGGTAGTAGAGAATGTAGAGGCGGCAGTTGCGCATATAAATCGATATGGCACGACGCATACGGAGAGTATAGTGACGCAGGACGATAGGAGTGCGGACTATTTTAGGCTGTATGTGGACGCGGCGGTGGTGATGGTAAACTGCTCGACACGCTTCACGGACGGTTTTGAGTTCGGCTTCGGAGCGGAACTTGGTATCAGTACGCAGAAGCTACATGCGAGAGGGCCTATGGGGCTAAAGGAAATGATGAGCTATAAGTATGTAGTGCGTGGCACGGGGCAGGTGCGAGGATGATATATGCTTTTATAGGCCACGGCAATATGGTACGAGCCATAGTGAGTGGCATGGTGCGAGCCGGTATAGATGGAAGCACCATACATATAGTAAACCCACGTAGTCGTGAGCGTTTGGAGGCATTTTGCTCCGAAACGGGCACGACGGCGGCGACAGAGGAGATTTTAGGTAGAGCCGATTGTGTTGTGCTGGGGTTTAAGCCCCAGAGCATGCTTGAGGCGGCGCCGTACTATAAAGCTCATATGAAATCGGATACACTGACAGTCTCGATAATGGCCGGTATAGGCATAGAGAAATTGAAGGATAGCTTTGATACGCAGAGAGTAATACGGGTTATGCCGAATCTTGCACTTAGCGTGGGTTGCGGAGCATCGGGCTATGCTGTGTCGGCATCTTGCAGCGCAGAGGACGAGAAGGCGGTGCAGGCAATGTTTTCGGCGTCGGGTGTGTGTGCAAGGGTGAGCGAAGCGCAGATAGACGATGTGGCGGCCTTGTCGGGCAGTGGAGCGGCATATATATGTCTTCTACTGGAGAGTATGCGTGATGCGGCTGTATCTGAGGGCGTGATGGAAAGCTTGGCGAGTGAATTTGCTTTGCAGACATTAAGAGGTGCGGCGGCACTTTTGGCGGACGGCAAAACGAAGCCCGAGGACTTGCGAGCGAGGATAACGAGTAAGAAGGGCACGACGGAGGCGGCGTTAAACGCTATGCGAGACGGCGGACTGCCCGAGGCGGTGGCGCAAGGTTATAGGGCGAATAAGCGTCGCAGTGCCGAACTATCAAGAGTAGATTAAATATGGATATATAAAAGGAGATGAAATTATGTCGAGACCGTTTAACAAGATCATGGCGGCAAACAGAGGTGAGATAGCAGTACGAATTTTCCGTGCCTGTTACGATTTGGGTGTCCGCACCGTAGCTATCCACTCGAAAGAGGATACGATGAGCCTTTATAGGATAAAGGCTGACGAGTCATACCTTGTTGGTGAACATTCCACACCTTTGGGTGCGTATTTGGCAATAGATGAGATAATCGCCTTGGCGAAACAGCGTGGCGTGGAGGCTATACATCCCGGTTACGGCTTTTTGTCGGAGAATGCGGCGTTTGCACGTGCATGTGAGGAAAACGGTATAGAGTTTATCGGACCGCCCAGCCATATACTTGCGAAGATGGGAGACAAGTTAGAGGCAAAGAAGATAGCTGTAGAATGTGGAGTGCCGACCATCCCCGGAAGCAAGGAGCCTTTGAGCGGTGTACAGGATGCATTGGATAAGGCTGCGGAGTACGGATACCCTGTAATATTAAAGGCGGCGGCAGGCGGCGGCGGACGTGGAATGCGTCTTTGTGAGAAGCCTGAGGACATTAGTGCATCTTTTGAGCTTGTACGCAGTGAGGCGGGCAAGGCCTTTGGTGACGACAGCATATTCATGGAGAAGTACCTTGTAGAGCCTAAGCATATAGAGGTGCAGATTCTCGCCGATAAGCACGGCAACGTGCGTCATTTGGGTGAGCGTGACTGTTCCTTGCAGAGACGCTACCAGAAGGTCGTTGAGTTTGCGCCGGCTTGGAGCATAGATAAGTCTGTACGTGATGCACTGTGTGCAGACGCTGTGAAGATAGCTGAGCATGTGGGCTATGTCAATGCCGGCACGGTGGAATTTTTGGTTGATAAGAGTGGTAAGTACTACTTTATAGAGATGAATCCTCGTATACAGGTCGAGCATACGGTAACAGAGATGGTGACAGGTGTGGACTTGGTGCGTGCTCAGATACTCATAGCTTCGGGCGCAAGTGTGTCGCACCCTGAAATTGGTCTTGAGAAGCAGTCGAATCTGCGTATGGCGGGCTATTCGATACAGTGTCGTGTGACGACGGAGGATCCGGCAAACATGTTTGCGCCTGATAATGGCAAGATAAGCGCATATCGTTCGGGCGGCGGTTTCGGCGTACGTCTTGACGGTGGTAATGCCGGAGCAGGCACTGAAATCTCTCCATATTACGATTCACTGCTCGTTAAGGTGACGACCTGGGACGTTACGTTTGAGGCGGCATGCCGTAAGGCACGTAGGGCTATAAACGAGGAGCATGTCAGGGGCGTGAAGACGAACATACCCTTTGTCACGAACATATTAAATCACCCCGTGTTCATAGGTGGCGGTTGCCATACTAAGTTTATAGACGAGACGGCCGAGCTATTTGACATGGTAAACGCAAAGGACAGAGCGACGAGGGTGCTAAAGTATATAGCAAATATACAGGTAGCGAAGGATGACGCACCGAGTAGGGTCTTGGCGACGCCACGTTATGCAAAGCCCACACGTGAAGTTACGCCCGAGATGGGTCTAAAGCATATGCTTGACACAAAGGGTCCCGAGGCTGTGTCTAAGTGGGTCATGGACCAGAAGAAGCTACTCGTTACGGATACGACCATGCGTGATGCGCACCAGTCATTAATCTCTACACGTATGAGGACAAGAGATATGGTGCTGGCAGGACCTGCGACAGCTGATGTGTTAGCCGACGCCTTCTCTGTAGAGATGTGGGGCGGAGCTACATTCGACACAGCGTATAGGTTCTTGCATGAGTCGCCTTGGGATAGGCTTGAGGGACTGCGCAATGCAATGCCGAACGTGATGTTCCAAATGCTATTACGTGGCTCGAACCTTGTTGGCTATGCGAGCTATCCCGATAACCTTGTGTATGCTTTTGTTGAGGAGGCTGCAAAGGCAGGAATAGACGTGTTCAGAGTCTTCGACTCACTCAACTGGATACCGAGTATGCAGACGGCGATGGACGCTGTTTTGAAGACTGGTAAGATGCTTGAGGCGACCGTGTGTTATACGGGCGATATTATGGATCCCAAGCGTGATAAGTATACGCTTGACTACTACGTGAATTTTGCGAAGGAGCTTGAGAAGCGTGGTGCGCATACTCTCTGTGTAAAGGACATGTCCGGACTGCTAAAGCCCTATGGCGCAAAGAAACTGATAAAGACCTTGAAAGAGGAGATCGGAATACCCATACATCTGCATACACACGATACGACGGGCAACCAGATAGCCATGTATACTTTGGCGGCGGAGTCCGGCGTAGATATAGTCGACTGTGCACTTGCACCTATGGCAGGACTTACAAGTCAGCCTTCATTGAACTCCTTGGTAGAGGTAATGAGGGAGACGGACAGGGATACGGGACTGTCAACGAGCGGCTTGCAGGGCCTTGCGGAGTACTGGGAAGATGTGCGTGACCGTTACCACAGCTTTGATACAGGTTTGTCGTCGGCAACACCTGACATTTATCGTTATGAGATACCCGGCGGACAGTATACGAACCTTAAGCCTCAGGTAGAGTCCATAGGACTCGGACACCGCTTCAACGAGGTTAAGGAGATGTACCGCACAGTAAATGATATGTTCGGTGACATTATTAAGGTTACACCTTCGTCAAAGACTGTAGGCGACATGGCGATATTTATGGTGCAAAATGATTTAACTCCGGAGAATATAGTTGAGAGGGGCGAGTCTTTGGCCTTCCCCGACTCGGTAGTCAGTTACTTCAAGGGCATGATGGGACAGCCGCCTTGCGGATTCCCCGAGGGCATACAGAAGGTAGTGCTAAAGGGCGAGGAGCCCATAACTTGCAGACCGGGCGAGCTTTTAGATCCTGTAGACTTCAATGCGCTTGATGCGAAGGTAGCGGAGCTGTTTGAGAACCCGACAAGGAAAGACGCACTTTCATACGCCATGTACCCGAAAGTGTTGGAGGACTATGCAGCGCATAGAAAAGAATACGGTTACCTCATACGTATGGGCAGTCACGTGTTCTTTAACGGCATGTCCGTAGGCGAGACGGCGAATATCAATATAGACGAGGGCAAGATGCTCGTGGTAAAATACCTCGGATTGGGTGACCGCAATGCCGACGGAACACGTACTGTGCAGTTTGAGCTAAACGGAATGCGTCGTGAAGTCTCGGTGCTGGATCCGGAGGCGGCTGCATCCGGCAAGCAGATAAAGATGGCAGATGAGTCTGACAAGGGTCATGCCGGTGCATCTATACCGGGAATGGTCTCGAAGGTAAATGTAAAGTCCGGCGACGAGGTTAAGGAAAACGATGTGCTCGCGGTCATAGAGGCTATGAAGATGGAGATATCTGTAGTTGCACGTATGGATGGCGTGGTAGATGAGGTGTTTGCTGAGAAGGGTGTCCCTGTTAAGGCCGGCGAACTTTTGGTGACACTAAAATGATGAGAGTACCCGAGGGCTATACGTTCCGGGAATATGAAGAGCTTGGCTCTACAAATGACGAATGCTTTGACTTAGCGACGCAGGGCGATGACTTTATAGTCATCGCCCTGCGTCAAACGGCTGGTAGAGGTCAGAGGGGCAGAGCCTTTTTCTCGGGCGTGGGCGGACTGTATATGTCCGTGAGTTGGCGCCCACCGAAGTCTGTACTGGCACGAACGCCGGAACTAACGCATACGACAGGTCTGTGTGTACGAGCGGCGATACATGAATTGACGGGCGTGTGGTGTGAGGTGAAGCTGCCAAACGACCTAAAGATAAAGGGCAAAAAAGTTTGCGGTATATTGACAGAGGCACGTACAGGCACGAGTGATGTAGTGGTGTTCGGTATAGGTGTTAACATAGAAAATGAGATACCAGCGGACTTAGGTGAGATAGCGGCGAACTTGAGGGATATGACGGGCGCAAAGCTCGATAAATATGCCCTGGCAGAGGGCATAGTATTTCGTTTGATACATGCCTTAGAAGAATTTACGCAGCAAGGGGTGCGATAGTGAACTTATACTTGAGCGGTCATGAGCTTCGTTATGCAGCGGAGCAGAGTATGATGACATTTTTTCCGAGCAGGCGACCGAAGCTCTGTGAGGGCAGTCCCGAGGGTGAGCGGGCGGAAGTGCGTATGAGCGTAGGTGCGGTGTATACGACCTGTGTGTGCGTCATTAATGCCGATGGGCGAGTGTCTAGGGGCAAGGCGTCGGTGCGAAATGATGCTATGTACGATAAGGACGAGACGGTACGCCTAAAAAATAAGATAGTGAAGCTCTCTTTTTACCGTGCGTCTTTGGCGCATGGCATAAGTAAGCCGGAATGGGGTGCGCTAACAGGCGTACGCCCTGTGAAACTTATGTCGGTGTTTTTACGTCAAAGTGATACTGAGCGCAGTGCCTTGCGTGGCTTCAGGCGTGAATTTTTAGTGTCTGAGGAGCGTGCGAACTTGGCCTTGGAAGCGGCGAGAGTCTCGGAACGTGCAAGGCTGAGCCTTGCTGAGCGTGACTTTTGCCTTTATGTCAGCATACCTTTTTGCCCAACTCGTTGCAGCTATTGCAGCTTTGTCAGCCAGAGCACGGAAAAAAGCGTCAAGCTCATTCCACCGTATTTGGAAGCCTTGCATCGTGAGATAGAGGCGACGGCACAGGCGGTGCGGGAAGCAGGGCTTAGGCCTGTGGCACTGTATATAGGCGGCGGTACGCCGACGACCTTGTCGGCTAAGCAACTTGAGCTATTAATAGCTAAGTTATATCGTGAGTTTGATCTGTCGCATTTGCGCGAGTTTACGGTCGAAGCAGGAAGGCCGGAGACTATAGATTCAAGTAAAATTCAGGTACTGGGCAATATGGGTGTGACGAGAGTGTGCGTGAACCCACAGACGATGAATAATGCGGTATTGGAAACAATAGGTAGACGGCACACGGCAGAGGATATAGAAAGAGCGACAGAGCTAGTGCGGTCTTGCGGTAATTTCAGTGTAAATACTGATCTGATAGCAGGTCTACCCGGTGATGATCCCGATAGCTTTGAAAAGTCGATAAAGAGAGTGTTACGCCTTGCGCCGGAGAATGTGACGGTGCACACCCTGTCTAAGAAGCGTGGCTCGAGACTCATAAGGGAGCAGGGCATAGAGCAAAACGGCGGCGATGATGTGACAGATATGCTCGAACGTGCGTATAAGCATTTGAGGGCAAGTGACTATGCGCCCTACTATATCTACCGTCAGAAATTTATGGCAGGCGGCTATGAAAATAGCGGATGGAGTGTTGCAGGTCAAGAAAGCTTATATAATGTTTGCATAATGGACGAACTGTGTACTATAATATCCATGGGAGCGGGCGGCTCGACGAAGCTCATAAGGGGCACAGGTGTTGAGCGTAGCTTTGCGCCCAAGTATCCCAAGGAATACATAGAAGCTGTGGAGAAAACGTCAAAGGGCAAAAAAATGATAGAGGAGTTTTACTATGGCATATGATTTAGCGGAGATTAATTTGAGGACGGTGGCAGATCCCGCTGCGTTTGTAGCTGAATGTGATGCGCAGTATGCAGCGAAGGTGTCGAAGGCTGCGGACATGATCATGGCGAACATGTCAAGAAGCCCTATAGTACTACTTTCTGGGCCTTCGGGCAGTGGCAAGACGACGACGGCGCAGAAGATAGAGCAGGAACTTGAAAAGAGGGGTGTCAACACTTATACTGTGAGTATGGACAACTACTTCCGCACAGTAGATCCCAAGACCTCGCCACGCACGGCTGAGGGCGATATAGACTACGAGAGCCCGAAGTGCGTGGACATGGAGCTGTTAAATAAACATTTTGATATGCTGGCACGAGGCGAGCGTATAATGGTACCTAAGTTTGAGTTTGCCCGTCAGATGCGAGTGATGGAACCATCGAAATCGCTTAAGTTAAAGAGCAAGGAAATAGTTATTTTTGAGGGCATACATGCACTGAACGATGATATAACAGGCACACATCCCGAGGCATTTAAACTCTATATATCTGCGCGTTCGGACATAGTGTTTGACGGCAAGGTTGTATTTAAAGGTACGTGGATGCGCCTGACACGCAGAACGGTGCGAGACCACTACTTCAGGGCATACGAGCCGTATAAGACTATGGCGATGTGGGCGAATGTGAGACGTGGCGAGAAGCTTTATATATCGCCGTTTAAGAACAAGGCGGATTTAATGTTAGATACGGCATTGCCTTACGAGTTGCCGGTCATAAATTCGGTAGCGACTGAGTTGTTTTCAACTATACCGGAGGGCATAGAGCGTTATGACGAACTGCGTGAGGTGCTGCCGGCCATACAGTTATTCGGACATATAGATGAAAAGCTGGTGGCGCATGACTCGCTTATACGTGAATTTATCGGGGGAGGAATATTCGAACAATGAAAGTACTGATGATTAATGGAAGTCCCAATAAGAAGGGATGTACCTATACGGCTCTGAGCGCAGTGGGGGCGGCTCTAAATGCCGAGGGTGTGGACTATGAGATCTATAATGTTGGGCAGAAACCCTTGCGTAGCTGTCAGGCATGCGGAGTATGTAGGTCGAAGAAAAACGGCCTATGTGTGTTTGCTGATGATTGCGTAAATGAGGTCATAGAGAAGCTCGGTGAGGCGGATGGTTTCATTCTAGGTTCACCCGTGCACTATGCGGCGCCATCGGGTGCGATATTGTCTGTTATGGGCAGGGTAGGATATGCGGCGGCGGAGAAGGTACTGAGAAATAAGCCGGGCGCTGCGGTAGTTTCAGCGCGACGTGCCGGAACTACGGCGGCCTTAGACGCACTTAACAAGTTTCTCGGTTACTATGCGTATCCACAAGTTAATTCAACATATTGGTGCATGGTGCACGGCGCTAAGGCAGAAGATGTGTTGGAGGACAAAGAGGGCTTGCAGATTATGCACAACCTAGGTCTTAATATGGCACATGCGCTTAAGACGGCAGCTTTAGCTAAGGAAAATGGCCTTGAGTATCCAAGGCTTGAGAGGGCGGCGCAGACGAACTTTATACGTTAAAATCAGAGCCAAAATGAAATTTAACCTTAATTTTTTGCATTTTAATATTTCTGTAACAAAGAGATAGTTTTTTCCGTAACATATAGATGGTATTATAAGAGTGCAAGAAACGATATTCTTTTTCATTTTGTCCTCATCCTAAATAACTAAAGCACCGTACTTAGGTACGGTGCTTTAGCGTAGATTGTTCGACAGTCTTAATATTATATAATTGTGAAAAGGCAGGGAGATATTATAATGAAGCATGTTTTATTTGATTTAGATGGCACTTTGACAGATCCGAAAATAGGGATAACGAAGTCGGTCGCATATGCTCTTGAAAAATTTAATGTCAGTGTGGATAGCTTGGATGACTTAGAAAAATTTATAGGGCCTCCGCTTCGAGACTCGTTTAAGGACTTCTATGGGTTTTCCGAGGAAGAGGCAAATACTGCGGTAGAATATTACAGAGAGCGTTTTTCCGATAAAGGCCTATATGAAAACGCTATCTATAGCGGAATAAAAGAATTGCTCGAAAAGCTGAAATCACTTGGCAAGACGCTAATTGTGGCGACCTCGAAACCGACGGTTTATGCAGTCAAGATACTTGAATACTTTGACATACTGGAGTATTTTGAGTTTGTCGCAGGAAGTGAAATTGACGGTACTCGCTCGGACAAAGCCGAGGTTATTGCTTTTGCGCTAACACAAAACAAGATAAGTGAATTAAGTGACGTGATTATGATAGGTGACAGAAAGTATGATATCATAGGCGCAAAAAAGACCGGCATTAAATCAATAGGTGTTTTGTATGGCTACGGCGACTTAGAGGAATTAAACCAAGCGAAAGCCGATTATATTGTAAGAGATGTTCGTGAGTTAGAGGAAATACTGCTCAAATGAGTGCGCTACAATATCTGCGTATAATAGACGCAAAAAAGGACATACCTAGAAGGTATGTCCTTTTTTGGAGCGGGCGAAGAGGCTCGAACTCTCTACCTCCACCTTGGCAAGGTGGCGCTCTACCGGATGAGCTACGCCCGCATATATAATCACCCAAAGGCGACGTGAGATTTATTTTACCATAAAAACGAAACTTGTCAAGCATAATCTAAAAAAGACAGGCGTAGAGTTGTATGAGGGCAGAGCCTTGAGGGGTGGTGGGCGCTTGTATAATGTAATGAGTGAACTAAATGCGATGATAAGTGCGGCGGTGTGGGGGCTACCCATGCTGATACTTATGGTAGGAACCGGCGTGTATTTAAGCTTCCGTACGGGAGGTGTGCAGTTTAGTCGATTCGGCTATGCTATGCGCAATACTATAGGCAAGGTGCTTGAGGGCGGTAAGGCGGCAGAGGGCACGGTAACACCCTTACAAGCGGTAACTACAGCTTTAGGCGCAACCGTGGGCACGGGCAATATAGCAGGTATAGCGACGGCGATAAGTTTAGGTGGCCCCGGCACGGTGTTTTGGCTGTGGGTGACGGCGCTGATAGGTATGTGCACGAAGTATGTTGAGGTCTTGCTATCCGTACACTACAGGGAGCGCAACGCAAAAGGTGAGCCTGTAGGTGGCCCCATGTACTACATAAAAAACGGCTTGGGAGAAAAGTGGAGGGTGGCGGCTACTGCGTTTGCGTTGATGGGAATGCTATCCGGCCTCGGCACGGGCAACGGCATACAGGCGATGACGATAAGTGCGGTGACCGAGGAACTGGTATACAGCTTCACTCGTAGGCACTACGTGCACATAGAGCTTATAGTGGGTGTGCTTATAGCTTTGTGCACAGCGGCGGTTTTGCTCGGCGGTGTAAGCCGCATAGGCAAGGTAACTCAGGCGATGGTGCCGACAGTGGGTTTTGTGTATGTCGTGGCGTGCATGACGGTAATAGTACTTAATGCCGAAAAACTTGTACCTACGCTTTTTCTGATAGTGGAGTCAGCGCTTGAGCCAAGCGTCGCAGTCGGCGGAGCTGTCGGTATAACGGTACGCAGCTCTGTTATGTGGGGAGTGCGCCGTGGCGTGTTCTCGAATGAGGCAGGCCTAGGCTCGGCGCCTATCGCACATGCAGCGACAAGCGAGAAAGATCCCGTGAAGCAAGGGATGTATGGCATATTCGAGGTGTTTGCCGACACTATAGTAATATGTAGCCTGACAGCATTTACGATACTCATGTCAGGCGTGGACATAGATTACGGCAGGCAAGGTGGTGTGGCGCTCAATGCGCAGGCGTTTGGCACGGTCTTCGGTGAGACTGTGGGCAGTGCAGTGCTTGCATTTTGCATAGCGTTCTTCGCCTTGTCAACTATACTCAGTTGGGGTCTGTATGGCGCACGCTGCTTTGAGTACTTGTTCGGACTGCGCTTTTCTTGGCTGTATAAACTGCTGTTTGTGTGTATGAGTGTGCCGAGCGCCATGATGGAGGAAGGCTTCGCGTGGGAGCTTGCCGACACAATTAATGGGCTCATGGCCTTGCCGAACTTACTTGCACTGCTATGCTTGGCAGGCGTCGCCTCAAAACTGACAAAGGGACACTTTGGCAGAAAGTAAGATAAAAATTTCCTTTTTTGTATAATGCAAAGATTTACGCATAAAATAGGCGTGTAAAATTTTGCAGGAGGAAATAACATGAACATGCGAAAAAGGATGGGCTTGGCGGCGTGCGTAATTGCGTTTGCAATGTGCCTGACCGCAGTATCGCCTACATTTACGGTGCAGGCGGAAAACTCCGCACCGGTAGCGGAAAATATGGAACTTGTGACATATAAGAATGTGTCACTTGGTGGCAGACTATCAGCTTTAGACCCGGACGGAGATGCGGTGAGCTTCAAAATTACGACAGAACCATCGAAAGGCTCGGTTGAACTGACGGAAGACGGTCGCTTTGTGTACTCGCCAAACTACAATAAGAGCGGCCGTGATTATTTCGGATATAAGGCGATAGATGCCGAGGGCAATGAGTCGCAGGAAGCGACAGTAATAATAAAGATAGAGAAGCAGAAAGAGGATGTAAGCTACAGCGATATGGAGGGTGATGGCGGACACTACGCGGCTGTACGGCTCGCTGAGGAGGGCATATATTTCGGTGAACGCTTAGGCGACAGCTATGTTTTCAGACCGGATGAATATGTTACAAGAGGCGATTTTCTTGCCATGAGTATGCAGAGTTGCGATATAGAACTGCTTTCGGGCGTGGTGTCCACGGGTTTTACAGACGATGAGAGTATACCGTACTGGCAAAAGCCCTATGTGGCTACGGCGATGATGGACGGCATAATAAACGGCTACTCATCACCTGAGGGCACGACCTTTACTGCAAATGGCTTTATAAGTTATTCGGAAGCTGCGGTGCTCTTAAACTCGGTGCTTGACTTGACAGACGTGTCAAATGTAGATACGAGTGTGCCGACATGGGCGGCACAAGCTATGGCTAATGTGGAGGCGAGCGGCATCGTGACACAGGAAGCGGCGTTTAATAAACCGCTGACGAGGATAGAAGCTGCCGAGATGATAGTGGGTGCACTTGAAGTGCTTGAAAACAGGGTAGATTAGAATAGATAAGAAAGCCGCCTGTGACGCAGAAACAGTGTCACGGGCGGTTTTAGCTTGACAGGGGGATTTTATTACAGTATATTAGTAATTGCGAATATATTGCAAAGGGAGTGGTTGAAATAAAAAGCAAAAATGTGGCGAGTGTGGGTGCACTTTGCGTGGCTTGCGGTTCCTGTATAAGGGAATGTCCCTTTGGGGCGATAAGTGTGCCGAGGGGCGTGAGGGCGAGTGTAGACCTCAGTAAATGCGTGGGTTGCGGTAAGTGTGCGAAAATTTGCCCTGCGTCTGTTATTGAAATTATTGCACGTGAGGTGGAAAATGAAAGTTAAAAAAGAGAGGAAGCTGTGGTATGATTACCTGTGGGTAGTCGAGATCTGTTACTTTGTTCTGGGTTTTTTCAATATACTGTTTGCGTGGCTGGGCATGGTGTTTTTCCTGACACCTCTACTCATAGCCATGATAAAAGGTGATAAGGCTTACTGCAACAAATACTGTGGCAGGGGTCAGCTATTTCAGAAGCTGGGAGATAAACTGTCACGCAACAGACCGCTACCCAAGTTTATGAGAAGTACTTATTTTAGGTACGGTTTTTTGGTATTTTTTATGGCAATGTTCTTCAATATGGTATATACTACATACTTAGTGTATGCAGGAGCGACGGAGGTATCGCAGGTGGTGACCTTGCTGTGGACGTTTAGAGTACCGTGGGACTTCGCCGCTTCACTTTCTGTAGAGCCGTGGGTGGCGCAGTATGCCTATGGTTTTTACAGTGTGATGCTGACGTCGAATATATTAGGCATAGTTACGATGCTATTGTATAAGCCGAGGGGTTTTTGCGTGTACTGCCCTATGGGCACGATGACACAGGGGATATGTAAGGTAGGTGCAAATTATGGAAGAAATGAAAGAACGAGCAAAGGAAATAAGTGAGCTGTTAAAAGTGCTGTCGAATGAGAATAGGCTACTTATATTGTGTGAGCTCGTTAAGGGTGAGCGGAGTGTGAATGCTTTGCTCCTGCGTTTGGATATAAGTCAGTCGGGCATATCCCAGCACCTTGCAATACTCAAGGCGCATGGAATACTCAATTATGAAAAGAGGGCACAGACGGTTTTCTACAGCATTAAGGACGAGCGGATTGTTTCTTTGATGAGCTGTATGAAAGAGCTGTACTGCGATAGCCCTGAGGATATTACAAAGAGAAGGGGAAGATAATATGAAGACAGTAGTAATAGTCGGCGGTGTAGCGGGCGGTGCGGGAAGTGCGGCTCGACTTCGTAGGCTGAGTGAAGAAACAAAGATAATAATGCTTGAGAAGGGTGAGTTTATTTCATTTGCAAATTGTGGGCTACCCTACTATCTCAGTGGAGTGATAAGTGAGAAGGAACGACTGCTCGTGCAGACAGTCGGTGGCTTTTCAAAGCGCTTTAATGTGGATGTACGCACATTTTCAGAGGCGATCGGTGTAGATGTACAGGCAAAGACGGTGAGGGTGAAAAATCATGAGGACGGCAGTGAATACGAATTAGCTTATGATGAATTAATTCTATCACCGGGCGCAAAGCCTGTAGTGTCGGAGATACCGAAGGCCGAGGAAATGCCGATATTTACACTGCGCAATATCCCCGATACGTTTATGATAAAGGACTTTTTAGATGAGCATAAGCCTAAGAATGCCTGTGTGATAGGCGGAGGATTCATAGGTGTAGAGGTAGCGGAAAATCTCGCCATGGCAGGTGTTAAGACGACGATAGTGCAATCAAGGGCGCATTTGATGCCGAACATAGATGAGGACATGAGTCATGCACTGCACAATCATGTTCGATTAAACGGTGTGGAAATCGTAACCGGCAAGAGGACGAGGGAGATAACAAAGGAAGGCGTTATTTTGACAGACGGCGGTTTCATAGCCTGTGATATGGTTGTGATGTCTGTCGGTGTGCGCCCTGCAACGGGCTTTTTAAAGGACAGTGGAGTCGTTTTAGGTGCTAAGGGCGAGATTTTGGTAGATGAGTATTTAAAGACGAGCGCTGACAATGTGTGGGCGGTGGGCGATGCTGTGGCGGTAGAAAACTATGTGTCGAAGCAACAGACATTGATACAGCTTGCAGGGCCGGCGAATAAGCAAGCAAGGATAGTTGCGGACAACATCATGGGCAGAGAGACGGCGTACAAGGGCACTCAGGGCAGTAGTATTGCGAAGGTGTTTGATATGACAGTCGCCTCGACGGGACTGAGTGAGCGTGACTGCTTAAGTTTGGGGTTGGAGTATCATAAGTCCTTCACGAGTGCCAACAGTCATGCAGGTTATTATCCCGGTGCAAAGACGATGATGATAAAGATGTTGTTTACAAGAGACGAGGGCAAAGTTTTAGGCGCACAGATAGTGGGCTATGAGGGCGTGGATAAGAGGATAGATGTGATAGCTACGGCGATACGTGGAGGAATGACAGTTTTCGACTTGCATGAGCTTGAACTCTCTTATGCACCGCCGTTTTCCAGTGCGAAAGACCCTGTGAACATGGCAGGTTATGTGGGCGAGAATATAATTCTCGGCGAGATGAAGGTTAGCACATTTGAGGAAGTTGCCGCTATGGGTGATGAGGTTATAAAGCTTGATACAAGGACTGCCGGTGAGTTTGAGCGTGGCTCGGTTGAGGGTTTCATTAATATTCCGCTCGATTCTCTGCGTGAAATGGCACATACTTTGGATAAGAGTAAGCCTGTGCACATAATGTGCCTGGGCGGCCTTCGTGCATATTTGGCGCAGAGGATACTGCAAAATGCAGGGTTTAAGGACTGCTATAATGTGTACGGCTCATGGATGTGGTACAGCATGTATGAGGCTGATATGCAGGCAAAAGCGAGGACGGAACAGCTGATGACGGATTGTAAGAATTAAGAAAGCCGTCGCTCCATACGGGGCTTTCTCCACCAAGAAAGCAAAGCTTTTTCCGCCGCAAGTGCGGCGTCACAAACGTTTTTGCAAAGCAAAAACTTTGATGCCGTCGGAATTCACTTCTGACGAGCAGAATAAATGAACCACGGTTACCAAAATAGGACACACCCTTTAATTAAAAACAGAAACGTAACGATAAGTTCAAGGAAGGGGGAGCGGCGAGGGGGGAACCCATGGTTCCGCCCCTCGACATAAATTCCCGCCCGTGGCGTCAAAGCCCCACAGGGGCTTTCTCCACCAAAATAGGACACACCCTTTAATTAAAAACAGAAACGTAACGATAAGTTCAAGGAAGGGGGAGCGGCGAGGGGGGAACCCATGGTTCCGCCCCTCGACATAAATTCCCGCCCGTGGCGTCAAAGCCCCACAGGGGCTTTCTCCACCAAAATAGGACACACCCAAAGGGTGTGTCCTATTTTGGTGGAGACTAATGGACTCGAACCATCGACCTCCTGCGTGTGAAGCAGGCGCTCTAACCGGCTGAGCTAAGCCTCCGAATATAGTTTAAAGGGCGTTAAAAACGCCCTTTAATATGGTGACCCGTACGGGAATCGAACCCGTGTTACCGCCGTGAAAGGGCGGTGTCTTGACCGCTTGACCAACGGGCCTTATATGCGACCCACGAGCTGTTAGGCTCGTGGGTATTGGTAGCGGCGACTGGATTCGAACCAGTGACACTCCGGGTATGAACCGAATGCTCTAGCCAACTGAGCTACGCCGCCAAGGGACAAATGGTATTTTAGCAAATACATTGCCCTTTGTCAATAGCCGTGCGCCTAAAAATAAATATTTTTTTATGTTAAGGCAAATTTTGTCTCTTTATCGAAGATGTGCAGGTGCTCACTGTCGAATTTGAAGCAGAGTTTATCACCATGTTTTAGACCCTCACGGGGCAGTTCGTCTGTCTGCATAGAAAGAACGAATTTGTCGAAGGCGGCTACCATGTGAAGGTTGATGGTTGAACCCATCATCTCCTTGACTTCAAGCTCTGCCTCGAATGAAGGCTCGGTGCTCGCACCGCAAAGCTCGACGTGGTCGGGCCTTATGCCCAAAACGACAATGCCGGGCTTAGCCTCGCTTTTACGCAATGCCGCCTGCTTCGCATCGGGGAGGTCAAGTAGCTTGCCGCCTATAGATAAAAGGTAGCGTCCGTTTTGTTCTTTAAGCTCACAGTCCGTGAAATTCATCTGCGGTGTACCTATAAATCCGGCGACGAACAAGTTCGATGGCGTGTTAAATACTTCCTGAGGTGTACCTATCTGCTGGATGAAACCATCCTTCATAATGACAATACGATCGCCCAAGGTCATAGCCTCCGTCTGATCATGCGTGACGTAGACAAAGGTTGTCTTGAGTTTCTGACGCAGCTTTATAAGCTCTGTGCGCATCTGGTTACGCAACTTAGCATCAAGGTTAGATAGCGGCTCGTCCATAAGGAAAACCTTAGGCTCTCGCACGATGGCGCGGCCTATGGCGACACGCTGCCGCTGTCCGCCGGACAAAGCCTTGGGCTTGCGCTCTAAATACTGTGTGAGATCCAAAATCTCAGCCGCCTCACGCACCTTTTTGTCTATGGTAGCCCTGTCAACCTTTTTGAGGTTGAGCGAGAATGCCATGTTGTCGTACACATTCATGTGCGGGTACAGTGCGTAGTTTTGGAATACCATGGCGATGTCTCTGTCCTTGGGCGGTACATTGTTGACGACACGCCCATCGATTTCAATTTCACCCTCCGTGATCTCCTCAAGTCCCGCTATCATGCGCAAGGTTGTGGACTTACCGCAACCCGAAGGTCCGACAAGTACAATAAATTCCTCGTGTGCGATGTTCAGGTTAAACTCCTGCACGGCGACAACACCCTCTGCGGTGATTTGTAGGGAGGGACCCTCCTCGTCGACAGGACGCTCAATCGACTTGCCTTTCTTGAGCTTTTTTGTGTCCGAAGCCGTGTTCGGGTAGAGCTTTTTGACATTTCTTAATACAACTTCTGCCATAATACTACTCTGTACCGACAGCCTCCGCATATCGGCACTCGCCGCAATATTTGCGACATTACGCCGTGTCTCCACAAACGACGCACCGTGAGTAAACGGTATATCCTCCTTTTCTTACAGCTTTCGACGGCATGTACATGGAGTGCCGCCGAGCTGTGATATCCTTACATTTTACACTAAAGTATGACTAAAGTAAACAGCCTACTTGCATTGGAGTGAGAAAATGGGTATACTGAAGGTATTATTTATGCAAAGGACTGATTAATATAAACGAGAACACGGTGATAAAGGAGCGTGCGGTACTGGCAGGTCTCAACGCTGCAAGCATGCCCGAGACGGAGCGCAGTGACGAGGTGTCCATGGACGAGCTCGCCGCTTTGGTGGAGACAGCAGGCGGAGAGGTCTATGGCTCCATGATACAGAACCGTCAAAGCCCCGACTCACGCAGCTTCATAGGCGAGGGTAAGGTGGAAGAACTGCGTGAGCTCATACAAAACGGCGAGTGCAACCTTGTTGTGTTTGATAATGAGCTGTCGCCCTCACAGCTTAGGGTTCTGAATGAGGACCTGGGCGTAAAGGTACTTGACCGCTCGGGTCTTATCCTCGATATATTTGCGCAGAGGGCAAAGAGCCGTGAGGGTCAGTTGCAGGTGGAGCTTGCGCAGTACGAGTATATGTTGCCGAGGCTCACGGGTATGTGGAAGCACCTTGTGCGTCAGACGGCATCGGGCGGGGCATCGCCCATAGGCACGAGAGGTCCGGGCGAAACTCAGCTGGAGACGGACAGGCGTCATATAAGGCGTAAACTGCAGAAACTGCGTGATGAACTCGAACAGGTACGTAAGATACGCGGTACACAGCGCAGGCAGAGAATAAGAAATGCCGTGCCCGTTGTTGCTATAGTCGGTTATACGAACGTGGGTAAATCGACGCTCTTAAATCTGCTTACGGACTCGGATATACCTGCAAATAACAGGCTGTTCGATACACTGGACACGACGACACGCCGTTTTCGTGCAGGTGACGCAGGTGAGGCGCTGCTCAGTGATACGGTTGGTTTTATACGGAAGTTACCGCACCATTTGATAGAGGCTTTTAAGGCGAGTTTGGAAGAGCTTGCCTATGCGGATGTGCTACTGCATGTGATAGATGTGTCGAATCCGGAACATGTAAAGCAAATGGAAGTGGTACAGGCGCTTGTAAGGCAACTGGGAGCAGGTGAGACGGCTTGTCTCAGGGTGTATAATAAATGTGATCTCTATACGGGCATATTGCCGCATGGCGAGGATGTGGTGTGCATATCGGCACGTACGGGTGAGGGTACAGATGTTCTGAGGGAAAAGGTGTCACAGATGCTAAGTGCCGGAAGTAAGAGGGTGACCGTGCTTTTGCCCTATGGCAAAGCAGGCGTGGCGGATATTTTGCACCGTGATGCGGTCGTGCATGGTACGGACTACAGGGAGGACGGCTTAGCGGTAGATGTAACGGTTAAGGCGGAGCTTTGGGGCCTTGTGCGTGATTACGTTGAACAACCCGGAGAAGAAGGCGACGGTGAGTGAGTGGATAATAAGGATTATCTTGTGGTCTCGGGCTACGGCGAGGCTGAGTATGTGGATAAGAAATCGAGGTTTATAGGGCAGGTGGCACCGGCAACGACGGAGGCTGAGGCTATGGCGTTTATAGAGAGTGTGCGGAAAAAACATGCGGATGCGACACACAATGTGTGGTGCTATCATTTAAAAGACGGTAATATGCGCAGAAGTGACGATGGTGAACCGGGCGGCACTGCAGGGCAACCGTCTTTAAATGTGTTTATATCGGCGTCGGTGTTTGATGTGTGTTGTGTGGTGACTCGGTATTTCGGTGGCACTTTGTTGGGTGCGGGTGGCTTGGTGCGTGCGTACTCGAAGGCTGCGACATTGGGCTTAGATGCGGCAGGCATAGCGAAGATGGCACCGTGGACGTGCATAGCTACAGACTGTACATATGCGCTGTATGAGCGTGTGATAGGCTTATTGGAGAGCATGGGAGCGGCTGAAGTAGTTGCGGACTTCCATGCGGAGGTGACTGTTTCGGCGATTTTGCCTGAAAATGACGTAACTTCTTATGCGAATTCACTGAAGGAGTTGAGTGCTGGGCGTGCGAAGTGCGTAGAACTTGACAAAATATACAGGGCAGGCAAAGTAAAATAGAAAATAAAAGGGTAAATGGCGGTTGACGTGGTATAAGTTTAGTAGGAAATAAAGTTCGGAGGTGTTGCTATGACCTCTAAGAGTGAAATTAGTATAAGAGAAGGCAGGGAGGCACTGGAAAGCACGATAGTGTGCGAGCATGGAGTGCGTTCTGCTGATAGTAAGGGTCGGCTTCGAGAGGAGGCGGCCTGTGAAATCCGGACTGATTTTCAGCGAGATATAGACAGGATAACGCATTCAAAGGCTTTTCGGAGGCTAAAGCATAAGACACAGGTGTTTTTACAACCGGAGGGTGACCATTACAGGACACGGTTGACACATACCTTGGAGGTGGCAAGGATAGCTCGCACAGCGGCGAGGGCGCTCATGTTAAATGAAGATTTGACGGAAGCCATAGCCTTGGGGCATGACTTGGGGCATACGCCTTTCGGACATGCAGGTGAGCGCGCGCTAAACGAGATATATGTAGGGGGCTTTAGGCATTATGAGCAGAGCCTGAGAGTAGTCGACGTAATAGAGAAGGACGGACGAGGTTTAAATCTGTGCTATGAAACACGCATGGGCATATTAAGCCATAAGACGGGCGAGCCGAAGACGAGTGCTGAAGCGGATTTAGTGCGTATAGCGGATCGCATAGCCTACATAAACCATGACTTTGACGATGCGGTACGTGCCGGCATACTGGTAAAGGGCGAGGAGCCCATGGTGGTACGGACACGTTTGGGCTTGAAAAACAGTGAGCGAATAGATGCTATAGTGTGCGATTTGATAAGTAACAGTGTAGGTGGCGAGATATCCTTGTCCTATGATGTTGCGGAGGCGGTTACTGAGTTTCGTGATTTTATGTTTGCGAGGGTGTATAAAGACCCGGGTGCAAAGGGTGAGGAGAGTAAGGTAAGGGATATTATCTTAGGTATATGGGAGCACTATATAAAACATGCGGACAGTCTGCCACCCGAGTATAGGCTAATAGCGGAACGTGAGGGCTTGGAGCGAGCGGTAGCGGACTATGTATCCGGCATGACAGATGTGTATGCGGTGGATATGTTTAAAAATATATTTATCCCGAGTGCATGGTCTGTAAAGTAGAGAGAGTGTGTAGCGAAGCTTTGAGGGGGTGAGACTGTGATACCGGAGAGTTTTTTGCGTGAGGTTGAGGAGCGCAATGACATAGTGGAACTTGTGTCTTCCTATGTGTCGCTTACAAAACGTTCGGGGCAGAATATGTTTGGACTGTGTCCGTTTCACAGTGAAAAGTCACCCTCGTTTTCGGTGTCATCGTCGAGGCGCATATATCATTGCTTTGGCTGTGGTAAGGGCGGCAGTGTAATAAACTTCGTTATGGAAATAGAGAATCTGAATTTCCCTGAGGCTGTCGAGTTTTTAGCAAAGCGTGCGGGACTGACTATGCCGGAACGTGAGCAGGATGAGCGTTCAAAGCAACGTGAGCGGCTGTTCGCCTTACATAAGGAGGCGGCACGATTTTACTATGGAGAGCTTGTGAGTGGAGAGCGGTCGAATGCGGCACGTGAGTATATGCAACGCAGGGGCATAGGCAAGAAGGTAGCAAAGAACTTCGGAATAGGCGCGGCGCCGGACTCATGGGATGCGCTATTGCGAGCCATGAAGGCGAAGGGGTATACGGAGGAGGAACTATTTCAGGGCGGTTTGGTGCGTCGGGGCAAGAACGGCGGTTTCTATGATGTATTTAGGGACAGGCTGGTGTTTCCTGTTATAGATGTACGTGGCAATGTGATTGGATTTTCGGGCAGAGCCTTGGGCGATGGCGAGCCAAAGTACCTAAACAGTCCGGAAACGCCGATATTTAGTAAGACACATAATCTTTTTGGGCTAAATCTGGCTAAAAAGTCGAAAAGCGGACATATAATTTTAGTTGAGGGCAATATAGATGTGATAGCCTTACATCAGGCGGGTTTTGACTCTGCGGTAGCGTCCTTGGGCACATCTTTGACAGGTGAGCAGGCGAGGTTGATGTCAAGGTATACGCAGGAGGTAGTTATAGCCTTTGATGCGGACAAGGCGGGACAGTCGGCGGCAAAGCGAGCCATAGGTCTTTTGGAGAAGCTTGACTTAGGTGTAAAGGTACTCAGTATGGAGGGTGCAAAGGACCCGGATGAGTATATAGAAAAGTTCGGTGCAGACGCTTTTGCGAACTTGTTATCGCAGTCGGAGCACCATGTGGACTATAGATTGCAGCGCATTAAGGCGCAGTACGACATGACAACTGACGAGGGCAAGTTAGGATATTTGCGAGAAGCGACGGAGCTTGTGGCGGGCTTTTCGAATGCTGTGGAGCGTGAGCTGTATGCCATGCGAATTGCGGCGGACTGCACTGTTAGTGTAGAAGCAGTGATGTCGGAGCTTAAGAAGCTGTATAATAAGGCGATGAAGCGTGAGAAGGCACGTAGAGATACTAAGGCGATGCGTCCTGTGATAAATGAGCAACCGAGGCAGAAGGGCGTACGTTTTGAGAATATGCGTTCGGCATCTGCGGAAAAGGGAGTCATACAGCTTGCCTATTACGACTGCTCCTTGTTTCAGGACTTAGGCGAGTTGTCGAGGGAGCTTTTTTCCTCGGAGTTGTTGTGGGAGATATATAAGGCGGTACATTCACATACGAGTGCTTGCGGCACAGAGTCGTCCATGGCGGTTTTGGCAGCGCAATTATCCCCTGAACAGACGGAGATATTAACGGAGATACTCGATAGGCCCGTGGTGCTTGCAAACGGTGCGACGGCCTTGAGAAATTACATAGAGACTATGGAGCAGGAGCGAAGTCGAAAGCAAGGGGCGGACAGTCCTGAGGCACTTATAGAATATGTAAATCAAAGACGAAAGCAAGAAAATAAAGGATATGGTGGATAAGATGGGTACAAGCAAGAAAGCTAAGGGTAGCGGCAAGGAGTTGGAGCTCAAGGATGAGATAGCTGAAAAGCTGTCGGTGGAAGATTTTCTGAAGGATGAGCTGGCGGCGAGCAAAGTAACTGCTGAGGGCGAGGAGTCTGAGAAGACAGAGGAAGAGCGCATAGAGGACGGCTTGAAGAGTCTGTTTGAAAAGGGCAAGCAGAGCGGGAAACTCTCTGCTGCTGACTTTGAGGTTCTGGAGAACTTGCAGGTAGATAGTGACCGCATGGACAAGTTCTATGAGAAGCTAGCAAACAGCGGTATAGATGTTAGCTTGGAGGAAGCGATACTGCCCTTGGACGACGATATCGTCCCGGATATGGACGAGATAGAGAATGTGGAAGCGGTAACTGAGGAGGAGATAGCTAATACGGAAGCTATGCTCGACAGTTTTTCCACAGATGACCCTGTCCGCATGTATTTAAAGGAGATAGGCAAGGTGCCCTTGCTGACAGCGGAGGATGAGCAGCGTCTGGCTAAGATGATGGCGGAGGGCGACGAGGAAGCGAAGCGTCGCATGGCAGAAGCCAACTTACGTCTTGTCGTTTCCATAGCAAAGCGCTATGTCGGTAGAGGCATGTTGTTCTTGGATCTGATACAAGAAGGTAATTTGGGCCTTATAAAGGCGGTCGAGAAATTCGACTATACTAAGGGCTACAAATTTTCAACTTATGCAACATGGTGGATAAGGCAGGCGATAACACGTGCGATAGCGGATCAGGCACGTACGATACGCATACCTGTACACATGGTTGAAACAATAAATAAGGTAATAAGAGTGTCACGTCAGCTGCTACAGGAACTCGGGCATGACCCCTCACCGGAGGAGGTCGCTATAGACATGAACGGCGGGAGGTCGTCATGGGATAAGCTGACACCTAAAGAGCAGGAAGATAAGGTTGGGAAGATACGTGACATATTGAAGATAGCGCAAGAACCCGTGTCTTTGGAGACGCCGATAGGCGAGGAAGAGGACAGTCACTTGGGCGACTTTATACCTGATGAGGATGCATCCGAGCCTTCGGAGGCGGCGAGTTTTTCTTTGCTCAAGGAGCAACTTATGAATGTGTTAGATACCTTGACACCACGCGAGAAAAAGGTGCTTGAACTACGCTTTGGCATAGTGGATGGGCGCACACGTACGCTTGAGGAAGTGGGCAAGGAGTTTAATGTCACGAGGGAACGTATAAGACAGATAGAGGCGAAGGCCTTGCGAAAGCTAAGGCATCCGAGCCGTTCTAAGAAACTAAGAGATTTCCTAAATTAAAATATAAAGAGTACAGGGAGAGAAGAAAATGGCAAATTTATGGCATGACGTATCACCGTCACTGATAAAGCCCGAGGATTTTTGGGCGGTTATTGAGATTGAGAAGGGTTCGAAGAATAAGTATGAGATGGAGAAAGAGACAGGGGCGCTGATGCTTGACAGGATACTATATACCTCGACACACTACCCTGCAAATTACGGTTTCATACCCCGCACCTGGGCAGATGACGGTGACCCTTTGGACGTTTTGGTGCTCTGCAGTGAGTGCATTTTACCGCTCAGCTTGGTGCACTGCTATCCCATAGGCGTTATCAATATGGAAGACGGCGGAGCAGTGGATGAGAAGATAATAGCAATACCTTTTCAGGATCCTACCTACAATACGTATAAGGACATAACGGAGCTGCCCGAGCATGTGGCGTCTGAAATACGTCACTTCTTCAGGGTGTATAAGAGCCTTGAGGGTCGTGAGACTGTGGTTAGTGACGTTGAGCCTCGTGAAGCAGCTATGGCGATAATAAAAAAATGTAAGAAGGCGTATATAGAGAAGTTCTGGGCCTAATATGCGCTGCTGGTGTGTAGTATGAACAATCCTTTATCACGTGAAATAAGTATAGCGAGTATACTTAAGTTTTCTACACCTACGATAATAATGAATATGTTCATGTCTTTTTACATCATGGTAGATGGCGTGTTCGTGTCACGATTTGTGAACACGGACGCGCTATCTGCAGTTAATATTGTATATCCGATATTAAATGTAGTGATAGCTGCATCTGTATTGCTTGCTATGGGCGGTAGCGCCTATGTGGGTCGCAAAATGGGCATGGGTGAGGAGAGAGAGGCACGGGAAGCATTTAGCTTTATATCTATGGCGGCACTTGTAGTCGGCTTAGCTATAGGGCTTATTTGTTATGCTTTTTTAGATGAGATACTTATCTTTTTAGGAGCGGACGAAAATGTGTTTGACTACTGCTATGAATATGCCTCAGGGCTGCTCCCTTTTGTGTGTATGGCAATATTCCAGATACTGTATCAGTTTTTCTTTGTGACAGCTGGTCGACCAGTATTAGGTATGATCTGTGTCATTAGTGGTGGTGTGGCGAATATTTTCCTCGACTATCTTTTTATAGTACCGCTTGATATGGGTATAAAAGGCGCGGCTTACGCTACGGGATTGGGTTTTACCATACCTGCGATAGTGGGAGCCTTGTACTTTTCGTTCTCGTCTAAGGACGGTCTGCGGTATGTGCGTACAGGTCCTAAATTTTATGTAATACGTGAGTGTACTGTAAACGGAGCGGCCGGTGCGGTGTCGAATTTATCAGTGGCGGTGACGACCTACTTATATAACGTGACTATGATGGACTTGCTCAGATCGGACGGCGTTGCCGCTATTACCATAGTGCTGTACGCCGAGTATTTATTCTCTGCGATGTTCGGTGGGTACTCTGCCGGCGTTGCACCGCTCTTTAGTTATAATTACGGAAAGAACGAGAAAGCGCATCTGCAAGCACTTTTTAAAATTAGTATTAAATTCGTTTCCTGTGCCTCTGTGCTAGTGTTTGGCGCTGCGTATCTCATATCGGGCATGGTTGTGGCGGTGTTTGCGGCAGAGGGCACTAATGTTTACGATATCGCCGTGGACGGAATGCGTATATTCTCGTTTTGTCTACTCGGGAAAGGCTTAAATATTTTTACGACGACGCTATTTTCTGCCTTGTCGCACGGGCTTATCTCAGGCACACTATCGTTTTTGCGCACATTTGTTCTTATAGCCGGCACTCTGATAATTTTGCCGCAGATAATAGGTGTTTCGGGAGTATGGCTGGCATTACCCATTGCGGAAGGTTGCGCTTTGCTCATATCGGCAACACAGTTATACCGAAAGAGAGCCTTATATTTTACGGAAAATAGATAGGGCAAACTACGTTTTAAATTCACATTTTTTGTTCATGATAAATACAAAGTATAGGGGAGGTATTTATCATGAACGCCGAAAAAGGCAAGAAAAGGGAAGCGGTTACGCAGCAGCTCATAGATTTGACGGAAGCGAGGCCGGAACTTAAGGTACTACTCCGAAAGTCGATAGAGGCGGCACGTCGGGAAAACCCCGATAGGCGCACTAATCCGGCGCAGAGCCTTGAGGAGTATTATGACTACGTAGATTGGGCGTCAAAGGCGCTACCTTGGAATACTCTGCGGGGTGTTGAGGCTGACAGTGTGTATGCGAGGATAGATCAGGGACTCAATTACTTTTACTTTCTAAATGACAGGCGCTTACCCGAATTGGAGGGACTGTGCCTATATAATAATTCTTTGCAGTATACAGAGCATTACAGACAGTGGCTAAACGACTTTGTGAAAAACTGGGGACAGTTTTTGAGTACGCCGCAGTCTTGGGACGCAAAATGCTACGAGACGGTGTACGAGGATGCACGCTTTGGTCTGCAGAGCGACACTTATGAGAGTCCATCGAATTGGAACAGCTTCAACGACTTTTTTGCAAGACGATTACACGAGCCGTCAAAGAGGCCTGTGGAGGGCGAGATGGCTGAAGATGCATCTGCGTTGGTGTCGGCGCCGGCCGACTCTGTACCGCAGGGGCTGTGGGCGATAGATAGAAACTCGGAGCTAATTACAAGGGGTGACGGTGTTGAAGTTAAGTCACGTGCGTTTTACTCGGTAGAAAAGCTCATGGGGCCACGCAGTAGGTATAAGGATAGGTTTGCAGAGGGTAAGCTGACGCACAGTTTTTTGGACGTACATGACTATCACAGGTACCATTTCCCTGTGAGCGGTACGGTGCGTGAGGTAAATATAATACCGCAGGAGGTCGCCTCAGGCGGTGTGATGGTATTCGATAGGACGAATGGGCGCTATGAGTTAGACTGTAGAGAACCCGGCTGGCAGATGATAGAGACGAGAGGCTGTGTGGTGTTGGAGACGGAGCAGGGCGGAACGGTGGCGGTGTTGCCTGTGGGCATGTCACAGGTGTCGTCTGTGAACTTTGAGAGGCATGTAAAGGTGGGGGCAGAGGTAAAAAGGGGTGACCCCATGGGTTATTTTCTGTTCGGTGGCTCGAATATAGTAATGTTGTTTTCAAGAAATTGCGGATTTGAGATGCGAGCGCCGATGTTGCCTACGGGTTATGCGCATTTAAACGCCTGTTCACTTTACGGGCAGATGCTAGGCAGTGAAATTTAATTAGTGTATTGTATAAGTGGTTTATTCGTGTTATATTTACGAGTAAGTCACTTATTTTTTGGGAGGATGGATTTATGAGTTATAAGAGCGATATAGAGATAGCACAGAGCTGTGAGATGCGTGAGATAGGCGAGATCGCGGAGCGTGCCGGTGTAGCTGAGCGCTATTTGGAGCGTTACGGCAGGTATAAAGCTAAGGTGGACTTAAAACTTATGCGTGATAAGGCGTCGGACAAAGATGGAAAGCTCATTTTGGTGACGGCTATAAATCCTACACCTGCAGGTGAGGGCAAGACAACAACGACAGTAGGTTTGGCGGATGCATTGCGCGCATTGGGTAAGAATACGCTTGTTGCACTTCGTGAGCCGAGCTTGGGTCCCGTGTTCGGGGTTAAGGGCGGAGCTGCAGGCGGAGGCTATGCTCAGGTAGTGCCTATGGAGGACATCAATCTGCACTTTACCGGTGATTTCCACGCTATCGGTGCGGCAAACAATCTGTTAGCGGCTATGCTCGATAACCATATACATCAGGGAAATGAACTTAATATAGACTTAGGCCGCATTACGTGGCGACGTGCTGTTGATATGAACGATAGACAGCTTAGAAACGTGGTGGACGGTTTGGGCGGCAAGGTGAACGGTGTTACACGTGAGGACGGCTTTGATATCACGGTGGCAAGCGAGATTATGGCGGTGCTGTGCCTTGCGTCGGACATAGCGGATTTGAAGGCACGTTTAAGGCGCATAATCGTCGCTTACAATAAAGAAGGTGAACCTGTCACGGCGGAGGACTTAAAGGCGGCAGGCGCTATGGCGGCACTGCTAAAAGACGCTTTAAAACCGAATTTGGTGCAGACCTTGGAGGGCACGCCGGCGTTTATACACGGTGGGCCGTTTGCGAATATAGCACATGGATGTAACAGTGCGACGGCGACAAAGATGGCGATGAAGCTCTCGGACTATACGGTGACAGAAGCTGGGTTCGGGGCGGACTTGGGTGCTGAGAAGTTTTTGGACATAAAATGTCGAATGGCAGGCCTTGTGCCTTCGGCGGTCGTCATAGTGGCGACGGTTCGTGCTCTTAAGCATCACGGCGGTGCCAAAAAGGAGAGTTTGGGAACGGAAGATTTAATTTCTCTGGAGCAGGGTATGCCGAACCTTATGAGGCATGTGGAAAATATAAGGGACGTGTACGGTCTGCCTGCGGTGGTTGCTATAAACCGTTTCCCGACGGATACGGAGGCGGAGCTTAAGCTCATAGAGGATAACTTACGTGCTGTTGGAGTGAATGTGGCTTTGAGCGAGGTCTGGGGCAAGGGTTCGGAGGGCGGACTTGCCTTAGCGCAGGAGGTTGTGCGCCTCTGTGATGAAAAGTCTGAGTTTAGGTACTGCTATGAATCGGAGATGAGCATAGAGGAGAAGATAAATGCCATAGCAAAAAGGGTGTACAGAGCGGAGGGCGCAGTTTTGACGACGGCGGCGAGAAAACAGCTTGTACAGCTTGAGACTCAAGGATTTGGAGCTATGCCCGTGTGCATGGCAAAGACGCAGTACAGTTTTTCCGATGATGCTACGAAATTAGGAGCGCCCGAGGGCTTCACGATAACGGTAAAGAATTTGAAAGTGTCGGCGGGAGCGGGCTTTGTCGTTGCGCTGACAGGCGATATAATGACCATGCCGGGACTGCCTAAGGTGCCCTCTGCGGAGAAGATAGATGTGGACGACGACGGTCGCATATCGGGGCTGTTTTAGAGATGGTGGGTGAGTGTATGTCATTTAAGAATATGAGCTTGGCGGACTTTTCGGATGTGCTTGCGTCTAAGGCGGCGGTGCCGGGCGGTGGCGGTGCGTGTGCGTATGTGGGTAGCTTGGGCACTGCACTTGCGATTATGGTCGGGAACTTGACTGTGGGCAAAAAGAAGTATGTGCATAACGAGGAACGCATAATAGAACTCATGGACAAAGCGGAGTGCATAAGGTTGGAATTTTTACGTTTAACGGATGAGGATGCGGCGGCGTTTTTGCCTTTGTCCGAAGCGTATGGCATAGCGAAAGATGACCCGAGCCGAGCCGAGATCATGGAGCGTTGTCTTAGAGCTGCGGCGGCGGTGCCGCTGAGTATAATGGAGCGTTGTACTGAGGCTATAGAGCTTTGTGCGGAGTTTTCAGAAAAGGGCAGTGTGCTTGCTGTGAGCGATGCCGGCACGGCGGTTGTGCTTTGCCTTGCGGCGCTAAAGGGCGCGGCACTCAATGTGGCGGTCAATACGAAACTCATGGCAGATAGGGCATATGCCGAGAGCTTAGATGAGAAAGTAAGCGGGCTGATGAGTAAGTATGAGCCTAAGGCGATCAGCGTGTACGAAGAAGTTTTTGAGAAAATGAGGGCGAAATAATGTCGGCTATACTGTTAAAAGGTGCTGCGGTGGCAAAGGGCTTGGATGAGCACACGTCAGTGGCTGTGAATGAATTAAGCGCACAGGGCGTGAGAGTCTGTCTGGCTATAGTGCGAGTGGGAGAGAGAGAGGATGATTTGTCGTATGAACGTGCTGCTGTGCGTCGGATGGAGAAGCTCGGTATAGACGTGAAGCGTGTAGAACTTCCATTGAGCACGGACACGGAGAGAATAAAGGTGGAGCTTGAACACTTAAATGCGGACGAGACTGTACATGGGGTGCTGATGTTTAGGCCTTTACCGGCTCATATAGATGAAACAGCGGTGTGTGAGGTTTTGGACGCAAAAAAAGACGTGGACGGCATAAGGTCAACGTCTGCCGCAACTGTGTATTTAGGTGCGGGTGAGGGATATGCGCCCTGCACGGCGAGAGCCTGCGTGGAGATTTTGAAGCATTATGGTGTGGAGCTTTGCGGTAAAAATGTGGTGGTTTTGGGGCGAAGTGCGGTCATAGGCAGGCCTGTAGCCATGTTAGCCTTACACGAAAATGCGACGGTGACTATATGTCATAGTAAGAGCGAGAATGTTAGGGACTTGACGCGGGTGGCGGATGTAGTTATAGTAGCAACCGGTAGACGTGAGTCTGTGGGTGCGGACTACTTCACGAGCGGCCAGACGGTCATAGATGTGGGCATACATGAGAGTGAGACGGGCGATGGCATGGTGGGTGATGTTCGTTTTTCTGAGGTTAGCGAATGTGTGGCGCATATAACGCCTGTTCCTGCCGGCGTGGGCTCTGTGACGACGGCAGTGCTGGCGGCGCAGACGGTGGCGGCGGCAAAAAACTCAGCGGCGAAGCCAAATTAAAAGTTTTACTCGATTTTTTTCAAAAAATCGTGGGGTCTTGGGGCAAAGCCCCAAGTCGCCGTCCGCAGACGGCGAAACTCTTTTGCCTTAAAAGCGTGTTTTTGAAAGTGAATTTCCGCACATAGTGCGGAAAGAGAAAACTTTTTACAAGAGAAAAAGTTTTCTAAATCCCTCGCAATGGGGTTTGGGGTGAAACCCCAACTAAAAAACTAAAAAAGAACAACCATTTTCCACAGAAAAATGGTTCGGGCGAACACATAGGTTCGCCCCTACGAGAGCGTCAAAAGGTTTGGGACGGTCAAGGTCGTCCCCTACGGATGCGGTCACACCATTAAATAACAGGAGGAAGTAGAAATGGAGAAGAAGGTAACTTTGGACATATCCGAGGCAGTGAGGGAAGATGCGGCGGAGATATTGGAGTATTTCAAGGCGGTGTGCGGTGAGAGTGATAATCTCATGTTCGGCGCTGAGGATATTAGCATGACGGTGGAGGACGAGGAGCGTTTTATAGAGGAGTATGAGAATGCGGAGTACTCGATATTTCTTGTGGGCAGGATAGAGGGCAAGATAGTGAGCACAGTGGCAATAACATCGGGTGCACAGCCGAGAGTGGCGCATAACTATAGCATAGGCATGTCGGTGCTCAAGGACTATTGGGGCCATGGCATAGGTACGCTTATGATGATAGCGGTACTCGATTACTGTCGTATTACGGAACACTGTAAGTGTGTACAGCTCGGCGTGAAGGCGGATAATGCAGCGGCTATAGGTCTGTATGAGAAGATGGGCTTTGAGGAAGTGGGCAGGCATAAAGATCACATCATGGTAGGCGAAACCTACTATGATATGATATTGATGGACTTGCATTTATAGACTGCAATAGGGGGGATAGTATGTCGGTGAGAAAGTTGTCTACCTGTGCGATGCTTATTGCCATGTATATAGTGCTGAGCTTGCTTTCACTTAATTTAGGCAATATGAAGCTGACCTTTGATGGATTACCCATAATAATAGGTGCGCTTTTGTTTGGACCTGTGGAGGGTGCGCTTATAGGTTTCTTGGGTAGCTTTACGAACCAAATGTTGACGTTTGGGTTCACGCCCACGACTATCTTGTGGGTACTGCCTGCGGCGGTACGTGGCGTTATAGTCGGTGCGTATGCTATGCGTCGTGGATTTGAGCTTGACGCTAAGCGCCTTGTGGGCGTTGTGATTTTATCTGCGCTTGTGGTTACGGTACTTAATACGGTGGTGCTGTATATAGACAGTAAGATATACGGCTACTATTCATTTGTGTTTGTGTTTGGAGCGGTGTTACCGCGTATAGCGGCAGGAGTGCTCACCTCGCTCGCCTACTGTGCGGTGTTGCCGACGCTGACGAAAAGACTGCGCAAAGTTTAACACCGCCCTAAGGGCCTAGGGACGCAACCGAATTAAAAGTTTTAATCAACTTTTTTCAAAAAGTTGCGGGGTGCAGGGGCGGCGCCCTTGCCCGTGCGTCGCAACGCACGGAACTCTTAGGGGCTCGGGGCAGAGCCCCGACTAAAAAAATTAAAAAAGAACAATTGCGTAGCAATTGCAAAGCGACCTCGTGTAACGAGGTCGCTCGCTTTTTGTAAAACGCTTGTGACGCCGCACTTGTGGCGGAGGGGTTCGGGGCAGAGTCCCGACAAAAAATAAAAAATAAGAAATAAATAAAATATAAAAACCATTTTTCCGCAGAAAAATGGTTTCGGACGAACAATGGTCGTCCCTACAATAACTATAAAAATACTCCCTCGTCATTGACGAGGGAGCTTAGTTATTTTATTACACTTTATAACATTGGCAGACCGCCGGTTACACGGCCTGCGACACGACCGTAGAACAGTCCCGAGCCGATGGACGTACCGCAAGAGGGGTACTGGGTGCCGTAGAGGCCAGTACCGGCAACTTCGCCGGCGGCGTACAGACCGTCAATAATCTTGCCGTCCTTGTCAAGGACACGTGCCGAAATGTCAATATCTAAACCGCCGTAGGTAACGACAGCACAAGGGTGCATACGCAGAGCGACATACTTAGGTCCGTCCACGGGGTGCAAGAACTCTGCAGGCTTGTTGAAGTCCTCGTCCACGCCTTTTTCAACAAAGGAGCAGTACCTGTCGTAAGTAGCCTTTAAAACTGCAGGGTCACACTTAATCATAGTCGCGAGCTCTTCTATGCTGTCTGCGACCTTGTCACGGCTCTTGCCCTCAATCGCCTGCTGGTAGCCATACTGCACGCCGGCGTATGGATCTTTACCGCTCGTTATGTAGAAACCGCAGTTAGATCCCGAACGTGCCAGCGCATCACTTACCGTGTACTGGTAGGTAAACTCGTCCACGACACGCTCACCGCGCTCGTTTACGATAAGACCCGACTCGTCGTTAATGCCAATACCACAGGTCATGCTCGTGTAAACCACCTGCACAGAGGGGTGCTTGAAGTTTTTTGCACCGATGCTCTCCGCTGCTATAAGACCGTCACCGACGTTACCCTTGGGTGTGTTAGAGAAGTAGTTTTTCACGGGGTACATGGCTAACATCTCCTCATTACGAGCGTAACCGCCCGTAGTGATGACAACGCCGTTTTTAGCGTAAACGGTGAGCTTAGCGCCACAGCTGCGCTCGCAGATAGCGCCCGTTACACGACCTGTTTCGTCCTGAATAAGTGACTTAAGAGCGGTGTTGTATGCGACTTCGCCGCCCAAGACATTCTCATAATGCTGAGTGAGCACGGTGGTAATCTCGCCGCCCTGACCATTAGTCTGGCCACCGCCACCCATGCTGTTATGCACACGCCAAGGCTGTAAGCTCATGTGTATCTGCTCAACGTCCTGCACCTGATAGCCACGCTCACAAAGCCAGTCAAGGCACTCGTTGAGGTGGTCGACCCAATAGCGAACCTTAGTCTTGTCTATAAAGTCACCGTGGCGGTTACCGACTTCTACGAGGTAGTCGTAGACCATCTCGGGCGTGTCGTATATACCCTGTTTCTTCTGCCACTTAGAGCCTGCGCCCAAGAGCTTACCGCCCGAACGTGCCGTAGCACCACCTGTTATACCCTGCTTTTCGATCAAAAGTACGTTCTGACCGCCCTCTTTAGCCTCAATAACGGCACCGAGACCGGCTATACCGGCACCGATGACGAGAAGGTCAACCTCACGTACCTCGTCCTCAAACTTAGGCAGTACGGGGCCGGGCGCTGCCTTAAGTGCAGCTATCATCTCCTCGGTAGCACCTGCGGCAACGAGCGCCGCCGCTACAGCGTCAAGTATTGCCTGACTTGTGACATCGGCTCCGCAGACAGTAGGAATGTTAAGTGACTGGTACTCCACAATGTGCTTAGGATGTAGCTCTATGGGCGTGGTGTTGAGGTCCCAAGCGATACCTCGCACCTCCTTGTGCTTTGTGATCTGCACATCTTCGATGCGATCAGCGCTCACAGTTACGCTTACAAACAGCTTGCCTCGAAAACCTCGACCCATACCCTCATAGGTACCCGAATTGAATTTAAGCATATTGTTCCTCCTATATGTTTTTTTGATTGTTCATTTTTAAACAATTATAACACCCCGAGAAAAAAATAATATGATAAAATCCGTTGCTTTTATAACTGAGATCGATACCTTAGGTTCTGTTTTTGATATGTCTGTAAAACGCCTCGGAATTTTCTGTCATCACCTTGTTCTTCTTTTTCACAAAGAATATTTCCCATTTTAAAAGAGGGTCGGGGAAAGGGAAATATCTGAAGTCTGAGGTGTCATCAGTAGGAGTGTGTTCGGGCACAATGAATAAAAGACCGTTCTGATATGCCACTTCTTTGAGCGAATTAAAGTCATTTGAGCTTATCTCTATCTTAGGGGAAAAGCCGTTGCGCCTGCAACTTTCCTCGAAGTTATGCCTTATAAAAAACTGCGTTCCGAACATGGCGAAACCTACATTTTCAAGGTCGGATATGCCTATGTTATCTGCAGAAAACAGCGCATGGGTTCTAGGTACACATAGGAAAACGGTCTCCTCTGCGAGCTTTTCCGCTATGAGTTCATCAGCGTCAAAAACACCTGTTGTGAGGGCGAAATCGTACTCATCTTTTTTTAAAAGGCTTTCAAGGTGCATATCAATTCTGTCACTGTAATCTACCTTGACACGGGGGTAATCCCTTTCAAATTCCACAATAATGCTGTATGGAATTGCAGCAATAACACCAAAAGCCATGCCTAATCTGAGAAGCTCATGCGGAGCGTCGGCTATGCGTGAAATATTACTGCTTAAGTAATTTTTTCTGTTTAGCATGTGTCGACATTCCGCTTGGAAATACTCGCCGCACTCAGTCGGCTGAACGCCGGTTTTAGTCCTTATGAGTAGTTTGCAGCCAAGTTCTTCCTCAAGATCTTTGATCATTTTAGATATACCTTGTTGCGATACGAAATTTTCTTCGGAGGCTTTGCTTATGCTCTTAGCTTCACACACGGCTAAGAATAGCTCCATCTGTCTAAATGTCACAATAAATCACCCCAAATTCCAGATTAACACCAAGGTCACAATGTTTTTGTTGTAAACTCACAATGAAAACGGTTATTCCCCTGTGTCATTTTTTGTAATAGAATGCCATCAAGGTTAAAAATATAACAAAACGGAGGAAATGTCAATGCAAAACAAATACTACCCAAATCTCGCCCAGCCCATCACCATTAACGGGTTGACCTTCAAGAACAGGATCTTCGCTTCACCCATGTCTAACCCTGAGATGGACATAAATGCGCAAATGCGTCGTGAGGACGTAGCTTTCCATGAGTACCGTGTATCGGGCGGCATCGCAAGCGTCTGCATAGGTCTCGGTGTTGTAGAGGCCATAGGACGTACACACACGAAGGAAGTAAAACTCTACGATCCAATGTCACTTCCCTCCATGACAGAGTACGCTAAGGCAATACACAGACAAAACGCAAATGCGGTAATGGAACTGCAGCACGGCGGCAAGTACGCAAATGCACGTGGTCACGGTGACGCAGAGGCGGAGCTCGCTTACAGCCCCAACGATGAGTACAAGGTAATAGACGGTGTTAAAACTCAGACAGCTCGTGCAATGACAGAGGCCGAAATCCTTGAGACGGCCGAGTGCTTCGGTAGGGCAGCTGCTCTATGTCAGAAGGCCGGCATAGACATGGTACTTATACACGCAGGTCACGGTTGGCTTCTGCACCAGTTCATCTCACCGGCTATGAACAAGAGAACAGATAAGTGGGGTGGCAGTCTCGAGAACCGTATGCGTTTCCTCATGCTCGCAATAGAGAAAATTCGTGAGTACACAGGCCCGAACTACCCCATAGAGGTTCGTTACAGCGGCGCTGAGCTCGACGAGGGTGGCTACACCATCGAAGAAGGTATCGAAATAGCTAAGATGCTCGACGGCAAAATAGACCTCATCCACGTTTCCGTCGGTGTTCACGAGAATCCTGAGGTTTTTGCTATCACTCACCCCTCTATGTTTGTTCCCGAGGGTTGCAATGTAAAGTTTGCGGCGGAAGTTAAAAAGCACGTTAAGACTCCTGTTGCTACGGTCGGCGGTCTAAACGACATAGACCAGATGGAGGAGATCATAGCTTCAGGCAAGGCAGACATAGTAGAGCTTGCACGTCAGTCCATCTGTGATCCCCAAACAGCTAACAAGGCGTTTTCCGGACGTAAGGATGACATAGTTCGTTGCTGCCGTTGCTTCACCTGCTTCTATAACTACCTGACAAACAGAACGTTCTCCTGCGCATTTAACCCCGTCGTGGGCAACGAGCTCGCACATACAAATGCTTTCCCCCCGACCACACCGAAGAAGGTGCTCGTAGTCGGCGGTGGCCCCGCAGGAATGATGGCGGCAGTCACAGCGGCAGATCGCGGACACACTGTATCTCTCTACGAAAAGGACAGCAGACTCGGCGGCAAGCTACTCGCCGAGGAGCACATGCCCCACAAGGCTAACATGTTCAACTTCGTCAAGGTTATGGAGAGACGCATTAAAAATAACAGCAACATAGAGCTAAAGCTCGGCACGGCGATAACGGGCGAAGAGGCAGCGAAGATGAATTTCGACGCTATCATAGTCACAGTCGGTGCCACACCCATAGTTCCCCCCATCCCCGGCATAGACAAGAGCATAGTTGCTCCGCTTGAGGCTCTGCACTGCCCGAACCCCGAGCTCGGACAGAAGGTTGTCATCATCGGCGGCGGTCTCGTAGCTTGCGACTCTGCAGTATTCCTCGACAGCTTGGGCAAGGATGTCACCATAGTCGAAATGATGCCCGAGTATGCGGCAGACTCCTACTTCATGCACTATGAGGCGATGAATATCTACTTCAGGGGCACGAACATAAAAATCAACGTCAACACCAGAGCTACAGAGGTTAAGGATAACGGACTTCTCTGCGCAGGCCCTGAGGGCGAAGTGTTCTATGAGGCAGACAGCATCCTTCTTGCAGCGGGTATGCGCGAGAATAAGGATCTCACAGCGAGCTTCTACAATGCGGCACCGCTGGTGCTCTCGGCAGGCGATAACGTCAAGGTTGCACGTGTGGGCGATGCTACAAGCGGTGGCTACTACGCCGCACTCAAAATATAGCATAGACCTCCGACTGCATATTAAGAAATAAACCGAAGGGGGAAGTCCGTACGGATTTCCCCCGTTTTTAAAGGAGTAATATTAAATATGAATGAAGTTAAGACGGTATCACGTAAGGAAATCCTCTTACCTCTGCTCGTTTCTTTAGCGGCGGCGTTTGCCATTTACTTCGGGCTTGTCGCCATAAGCCCTGCCGTTGCAAACAACAGCTTTGTAACGGGCTTCGGTGACCTCATGGCAAATTATGCCGCCGGCGACCTTTTTGCGCAAGTTGAGTACCTCGTATTCGACATTTCACAGTTTACCTTCCTTTTTACTCCGCTTGCGACCTTTGTCATGTTCATCCTTGCGCTTATAGCCGCACATTTAGAGCGCACGGGCTCTAAGTATATGGGCACAGGCGTTGACGGTAACGGCAAAATCTACACCGCTCAACTGCTTTTCAGCATAGTTTTCACATGGATAGGTCAGCTCCTGTACGGCAAAGTGTTCGGCTCTTTGGGCTTTGTGCCCACGCTATCGACCTATCTGTTTTTCCAGCACTATGTAATGTTCTACGGCGTTTCCGCCAAGAAGATAGTGACCATAGGCGTGGCATGTTCACTGCTCTCTACGCCTGCATGTCTTTTGGCACGTATGCTCGTAGTCGACACGCTCGGTATGCCCATGTTCATTTCCGTAGCGACGGGCGCACTTCTTTTCATGCCCGTGGGCAATATGATATTTAAGCTTCTGCCGTGGATGACACCCCGTGACAAAGCGTCGGAGCCACCCGTTAAGAAGCCCGAGACCTCTAAGTTTACATGGTTTATAAATCAGCTCTTGGGAGATGTGGGACAGCTTGCGGTAAGCGGCAGTTCAATTTCGTCTATAGGACTTATAGGCTTTTGCATCATCTCCTACTGCCTAAACCCGAGTAGTACGGGTCTGGGGCTTGGACTCTTGCCCATGACCTTGTTTGTCATGCTTGCCACCGGTGCGCTCTGCATATTCATTTTCTACCCCTATTACGATAAGATGCCCGTGCTGTCCTTCGGCAGTATGGTAACCGTGTGTGCGTTTGCGGTCACATACTCAACCTCATGGCCTATAGTCGCCATGGCTGTGCTGTACTCGGCCGTTGTGCCCGTGCCGCTCACGGCATGGGTGTTCAAAGTGACAAACTACAGGGGCGAGTACTGCGTTTTCCCCTTGGTCATGATAGCGATTACAGCGGCTGTCATACCCTTTTCCCTGTTCATTAAGCTTGTGCTAATGCCTCTGGGACTGTAATAATAGATAGGTATATACAATACAATATATAAAGGCGATGTGAATTTCACATCGCCTTTATCGTATAATGTAACTTATGCCATTTTTTTCTGAGCACGGCGTTCGAGTAGCGTATCGAGCGCAAGACCGACCGCAACAAAAAGTCCGCCGGTGAGGTTTGTAATCGATACACTGCCTTCAAGTATAGCGTCAATGGCGAGCCCGGAGAATATCTGACCCACAAATATGAATATAGCCATCGAGTATGCCGCAATTTTACTGACGCAAATATTAGATAAAATGACTATGCCTATACTACAGATACCGCCCAAGTACATGACAAAGTCCGTGGAAATGGTAAAGCCGTAGGTGACAGGCTCACCGCGCCCGAGTAGGATAAAGACGATAAGCGAGCAAATAATAGCGGCGACATGAGTCCAGAATACACCTGAGAGCACATTGGTGCGTGCGGCGAGAGCGCCGTTAGCACAGCGGATAATAGAAAGCAATATTCCTGCGAGTATAGACAATAAAACAGCTACCAAATGGAAGTCTTGAATCATGACAGAGCAACCGACGAGCATAACAGCCAGGCCGAGGAGCTTTCGTGGCTTGAACTTGTGTACAGGCATAGCGAAAAGTCCGAACTGGTCTATGGTCAGCCCCATTAGCGTTTGTCCGAGAAGCCCAAGCGCAAGCAGTGCAGAAACGCTGATGTTGCCGAAGGACATGTTGTTACAAAACGTAACCAATACACCCAAACAGCCACCGGCATAGAGATAGAGTGGTGTCAGCGGAGTCTTCAAGCTTACTTTTTTTATTAATACAATAACAGTAACGATGAGCAAAGCGACTACGTTTACGATAAAGGCGGCAGAATGTAAGCCGTAAAATGCGCTTAATCTACCATTAGCCATAACAAGCACCGAGGTGAATACGCCCGAGAGAAGGGCGAAGAAACTATACATAAAAAGCTCCAATCTTTTTTGTGCTATTGTATCACGGCTGTTAACACGTGTATAGGGCTGTAAGATGATTTTAGGTAAAAGATATAAAAATACTTGAAATTGAATGCATGACATAGTATCATCATCAAAAAGAATGTGGGAGAGGGGAAACTGATGGGCTTATACAAGATTGATGTCAGCAATGCAAAGATACCTGAGAAGGTGATGAATTGTCTGATAGGCGAGATTGAGAGTGGTCACATGCAAGTAGGCGAAGAGCTTCCGCCTGAGCGAGGGTTGGTTGAGACCTTAGGGGTAGGTCGAGGTTCCGTACGTGAGTCTTTGGCGGTTTTGGAATTCATGGGTGTCATAGAGTCACGAGGTAACAGAAAGATAGTGTCGAAGGACGCAGATTATTTTAAGAAGGCGCAATCTCTAATTCGTCTATCGGAGCGAGAGAATGTGCATGGAGACTTCATGGAGTTTCGACGCTGTGTAGAGCTTGCGATAGCACGCTTAGCGAGTGAGCGTGCAACGGAAGAGGATTTGGAGCGCTTGCGCTTGGGGGTGGAACGTCTTGAGAGAAATCAAATGGATATGGCGGCGGACGTGCAGTTTCATCAGGACTTGGCAATGGCGAGTCATAATATGATATTTGCGACCATACTTGACTTTGTTAACTACATGATACTTGATTTGCGTACAAAGTTTCATAATCGTGCAGACTACCATGCAAAGACGGTGGCGGCACATAGGCATATTTACGAAGCGATAAAGAGTAGAGATCCGGCAGCGGCGGCACAGGCGATGGATTCACACTTGTGTATGATAGAGAATTATTTCGAAGATGCGAACGAGCACGATGCTGAAGTTGGGATAAGGCAAGAAAAAGAGCTTGTGAAAACGTCCAAAAAATGAAAATAATTTAGTATAATACGCTGTTTTTTGTTGCAATGGATTGGATAAATGGCAATAATACTTGACATTTTCGTAGAACGTGGTAACTTGTTTTATGTGCGCATGGTCATACCAAAGGGCGCTTTTGCAAAAAAGAAAACTGGGGGCAGGGTGTAGCATGATAGATTACGCTGAGGGCAGGATAGGTCGCACGGTAGCGATAAGGCTATCGCCGGGCGAGGATTTGTACAAGGGCATAGAGAGAGTATGCGAGGAATGCGGAATACGGCATGGCGTGATTTTGAGTGGCATAGGTAGTGTGGCAGTAGCAAAGTTTTGCGATCCTGTGGAACTACCGGACACTAAGGCGGGCTACGGCTACAGTGACCCTATAGTAAAAGAAGGTGCAATAGAGCTAATATCCATGTCGGGCAGTATCTGCGAGGGAGCGGACGGCATTGCGTCACTACACATACATAGTTGCTATGCAGATGGTGAAGGCAATACATTTGCAGGTCATCTTGTGGAGGGAAACCCTATACTGATGACAGCGGATATAGTTATAGCGGAGTTTGAAGGCATCAGGATGGACAGGCGCATGGACGAAGAATTGGGTGTGCCTATAGTACGTCCTAAGAAAGGTTAGGGGGAAGACGATGGGAGCTTATAAGGGATTTAAGAAAGTGATGAGCGGCTTAGTAGCGGTTGAGAAACTGTTGTTAGTGTTGGTCATGATAGTGGTAACTACACTAACTTTTGTGAACGTGGTGGCACGTGTATCGACTTTAGGACAACTTTCGTTCACTGAGGAACTTGTTGTTAACATATTCGTTCTTATGAGTATGGTAGGCGCAGCGATGTGTGCAAGAGAAGAGGGCGGACTTGTGAGCATGGCGCTGATAAACTCGGTTATACCTCGTAAGGCGCAGAGAGTGCTGAATATATTTGTGGTAGTAATAAGCATAGTGTTCTGTGTTGTATTGTTCCAGAACGGGCTTGACAGAGTAATGACTCTGATGGAAAATGGCAAGAGGACGGACGTTTTGCGTATAAGCGCATGGATGTTTGAGCTTGCGGTGCCTGTGGGTGCGGCGCTCATGTCCTTGCATTTTGTTGAGTTCGCTATAGATAATATCATGCACCTTGTAAAGGGCGAGGGTTTCGATAAGATTGAGGGAGAGGTGAGTGCATAATGGAAAATATTATTCTGTTTGGTAGCTTTTTTGCACTACTCCTATTAAATGTACCTATCTCAGTATGTTTGGGACTTTCATCTGTGGCGACGCTCATATATGCCGGCATGCCACTTAATATAATTGCAACGAATACATATACAGGCATGAGCAAGTTCTTGCTCTTATCCATACCGTTTTTCGTGTTGTCGGGTAATATCATGGCGAAAGCGGGCATATCTAAGAGGCTTGTAGACTACGCTGATGCTTGTGTGGGACATAAGCGTGGTGGCGTGGCTATCGTCTGCGTTATAGTTGCTTGCTTCTTCGGTGCGGTTTCGGGCTCGGGTCCGGCTACGGTTGCGGCTCTGGGTATAATCCTCATTCCCGCTATGATAGATAGAGACGGCTTTGAGGCACCGTTTGCCTCAGCACTTATGGCAACATCTTCGTCCATAGCAATAGTCATACCTCCTTCAATAGCGTTTATAGTGTATGCGTCCATAACGGGACAATCTGTCGGTGATTTGTTCATGGCAGGTATAGTACCGGGTATCTTGATGGGTCTTGCACTTGTAGTAGTTGTAATGTGGGAGTGTCGCAGGAAGGGCATACAGCCCAGCCGTGAGAAAGCAACACGTCTGCAGCGTAGAGCAGCATTTAAGTCTGCGTTTTGGGCGTTTTTGATGCCGATCATAATTCTCGGCGGTATCTACGGCGGCTTGTTCACTCCGACGGAAGCGGCGGCGGTATCTGTTGTATACGGTCTGTTTGTCGGCTTCTTCATATACAAGGAGCTGAAGGTAAAGGATCTGTTTGATATACTTGTTGATTCAGCTAAGACAACAGGTGGAATCATGTTCATCATAGCGACGGCGAGCCTTTTCAGCTACGTACTGATGACAGAGGGCATAGCGAAGTCCGCACAGGATCTCCTTTTGGATGTGTCGGGCAATAAGTATGTGTTCCTTGTAATCGTAAATATTATATTCCTCATAGCCGGCTGTTTTGTTGATGCAAACTCGGCGATGTACATATTCATTCCGATCATGATGCCTGTTGCACGTACTTTGGGCATAGATTTGGTACAGTTTGGTATAATAGCAACGGTTAACCTTGCTATAGGACAGGTAACACCGCCTGTTGGCGTAAACCTCTTTGTTGCATCGGGCCTCAAGATACGAGATAATATTTCAGTGTCTGTCACACAGATATCAAAGGCGGTCTGGCCGATGATAGTGATGTGTATAGTGGTACTTCTCGTAGTAACCTACGTACCGTTTGTATCCACGGGCTTTGGCGATATGGTAACAGCGATAGCCGATGGAATAAAGGGCTTGTTTGAGAGCGGCGCGGCTGCTTAGCGTAATGGATTTATCCGCATGGCGGTTAAATTAATAAAAATAACGGAGGAAAATCTAGTGAAAAAGTTTCTTGCAATCCTACTTTGCCTGAGCATGGTGTTTGCTCTTGCTGCTTGCGGCGGCGACGAGGCACCTGCAGAGTCTGCAGCACCTGCAGAGTCCGCAGAACCCGCAGAGTCCGGCACACCTGACGAGGGTGGCGACGTGACATTTGAGGAGATGACCTGGAAGATGGGCATGTCCGGTGGCGAGACATCCACATGGGCAGCAGCTGGTAATCACTTTGCACAGCTGATGAACGAGCGCACAGGCGGCGCAATCACAGTTGACATCTACCCCAGCGATCAGCTGACAAACGGTAGCCAGGCAGACGGCATTCAGGGCACTATGGACGGCACAATCGAGATGTCCATGGCATCTAACCTGATCTACGCAACATTTGACGATCGTTTCAGCGTCGTATCTCTTCCCTTCCTGTTTGAGACAGTTGAAGAAGCAGATGCAGTACTTGACGGTGCAGGCGGCGAGGCTATGACAGGTCTTTTGGCTGAGAACGGCCTACAGTACCTCGGCATGGGCGAGAACGGCTTCCGTCACGTAACGAACAGCTCACACCCCATCACTACTCCCGCTGATATGGAAGGTCTAAAGATCCGCGTAGCAGGTTCTTCCGTACTGCTTGAGGCATACGGCACATGGGGCGCAGACTACACGACTGCTAACTGGTCTGAAGTTTACACAGGTCTACAGACCGGCACATACGACGGTCAGGAGAACCCCTTCCCCACAATGGACAGCGCATCCGTACAGGAAGTACAGACCTACGCAACAAAGTGGACAGGCGCATATGACTGCATCATGTTCACAATGAACATGGATCTTTACAACTCTTTGGATCCGGCACTGCAGGAGATCGTAATGCAGGCAGCTCAGGAGACAGTTGAGTACCAGCGCGAGATCAACCGTGCAGCAGACGACGAGATCATCGCTCGTTGGGAAGCTGACTTCGGTGTAGAAGTACACGAGCTGACAGTTGAGGAGGCAGAGGCTTTCCGTACACTTTCCGCACCTGTATATGACTTCTACCAGAACATGCTCGTAGAGAACGGCATGACAGCAGAAGATGCAGCAGCTTACATAGCAGCATTCACAGGCGAGTAAGTAAAGCATAGCGTATAAAACAAAATATACCTAAGTGCGGCGGCTTAGCTATCGCACTTAGGTAAACGGTGAACGATGCGCCGCAGCCGTAGAAATAAGGTTGCGGCGCAATTTTTTGTAGGGTAGTAAATCGTAAATGTGTAGATAATAGTTTCTTACGCACATAGAAGGCGTGGAGGCTAATTATGATAAAAGACTGATGAAAGAAGGGAAAATTATGGCTGTTTCAAGAGAGCAGGCAATGAAGTTCTACGAGACAATGTGTACCATCAGGTACTTTGAGGAGTCTGTTAAAAAAGACTTTCTAAACGGCGAGATTCCGGGCTTTGTTCACCTTTATATAGGTGAGGAAGCAATAGCGACAGGCGTGTGCGGCGCTCTGCGTGATACGGATCTCATAACAAGCACACACAGAGGACACGGTCACTGTGTGGCAAAGGGCGCAGACGTATTTAAGATGATGGCGGAGATCTACGGCAGGGTAGACGGTCTCTGCAAGGGTAAGGGCGGCTCCATGCATATAGCTGACTTCAGCGTGGGCATGTTGGGCGCAAACGGCATAGTAGGCGGCGGTTTCAATATAGCTGCTGGCGCTGCTATGGCAAACAAGATGATACTGAAGAATGATTCGGTAGCGGTTGCGTTTTTCGGTGACGGTGCTTCTAACAGAGGAACATTCCACGAAGCTGCAAACGTAGCGGCTGCATGGAATCTGCCGATGATATTCCTAAATGAGATGAACTGCTGGGCGTCCACGACACCTTACCGTACAACAACGGCAGTGGAGAACATCTCCGACAGGGCAAAGGGCTACAATATGCCTGCTGTCATTGTAGACGGACAGGACGTTTTTGCAGTGTATGAGGCAACTGTTGAGGCAGTTGAGCGTGCACGTAGGGGCGATGGTCCGACATTTATTGAGTGCAAGACCTATCGTATTGAGGGTCACTATGTAGGCGATCCTGAGCTTTACCGTCAGAAGGAAGAGACTCAGAGCATCTATAAGGAAACTGACCCCATCACGCTGTTTGAGCAGAGGAAGACAGCAGACGGCACGTTTACACTTGAGGAGCTTTTGGCTGTGAAGGAAAACTGCCGTGAGACGATAGCTAAGTCCAAGGAATTTGCGCTTTCCTGTGAGTACCCGGATTCGTCCGAGTTCTACAGGGATGTCTATGTAGACTAAGGGAGGTACGAAATAATGCGTAATATAACATTTTCTGAAGCCACGCGCGAGGCGATGGTAGAAATGATGGAGAAGTACCCCGACGTATTTGTGTACGGAGAAGACATAGCACGTCAGGGCGGAATCTTCGGTCAGTTCAAGGGATTACCGGACGAGTTTCCCGGTAGGGTAATAGATACACCGATATCCGAGACATTTTTGGTCGGCGGCGGTGTAGGTGCGGCTTTGGCAGGTTCAAGGCCCGTAATAGACATGCACTTTGCAGACTTTATAGGCGTAAGCATGGACGAGGTCTTCAACCAGATGGCGAAGATGCGTTATATGTTCGGCGGACAGGCAAAGCTTCCGTTGGTACTTCGTGCACCTGACGGTCTTGCAGGCGGCGGTGCGGCACAGCACTCACAGTCTGTTGAGTCATGGTTCACACACATCCCCGGCATAATAGTAGTAACACCTTCAAATCCTTATGATGCGAAGATGGTGCTCAAGGCTGCTATAGAGAGTGATGACCCCGTGCTTTACTTTGAGAGCAAGGTTCTGTATCCGAGGAGCGGCGAAGTGCCTGAGAAGGCAGACGAGGTACCTTACGAGCTGGGCAAGGCACGCGTTGAGCGTGAGGGCACTGACGTAACAATAGTTTCATATTCAACTGCTATGATTAATGCACGTGCGGCGGCGGACGAGCTTGCGAAAGAGGGTATAAGTGCAGAGGTAATAGACCTCATAACACTTACACCTTGGGATAAGGAGACTGTAATAAACTCTGTGAAGAAGACACATAAGCTTTGCTTGGTAGCAGAGGCTGTTAAGCAGGGTGGCTTCATGGCAGAGGTAGCGGCAACAGTAGCTGAGGAGGCACTGGAGTATCTTGATGCACCCATCCTTCGTTACGGTGCACCTTTTGTTCCGATCCCCTTCGCACCCACACTAGAGAAAATGTACAGAATATTCCCTGAGGATTTGGTAAAGGGCATTAAGGAAGTCATGTAATTGAATAAGGAGAGATAATATGGCAACAGAGATTTTAATGCCTAAGCTCGGACTTACAATGCTTGAGGGCACTATAGAGCAATGGAAGAAAAACGAGGGTGACACCATATCGAAGGGTGACATACTGTTTTCGGTTGCTACGGATAAGCTCACAAACGATGTTGAAGCCGATGAAGATGGCGTATTGCTTAAGATAGTAGTAGCACAGGGCGAGACAGTACCTTGCAAGTCAGTAGTGGCGTATGTTGGTGCTGCCGGTGAAGCTGCACCGACAGGTGCAACTCAGGCGGCTGCGCCTGAGAAAGCTGCTGAAGTTAAGACCGAAGCGAAGCCTGTAGAGAGTGCGACGAGTGCGAGTGCACCTGTGCGTGCGGCAGGTGAGTATGTAACAGCTACTCCCTATGCGAAGAAGCTCGCAAACGAGCGTGGCATAGACCTCGCAAACGTGAAAGGCACGGGTGTGAGGGGCATGGCTGTAGCCAAGGACTTAGATGGTGTGTCGGCAACTGCGGCTAAGGGCGTTAAAGCTTCGCCTTTGGCTGAGAAGATTGCTGCCGATATAGGAGTTGAGTTAGATAAAATAGGTACTAAGGGTCGTGTGCTTGCACAGGATATCTTGGCATACCTTAAGGGCGGCTCCGCACCGACTGAGACAGTTCAGTCTGAGGAAACTGTACCCATGAGTGGCATGAGAAAGGCGATAGCAAAGAACATGTCATACTCAGCGCAGACCAGTCCCACGGTCAGCTTCAACCTTGCTATAGATATGAGTCAGGCACGTGCGTATAGGGAACAGCTCAAGGCTAACGGAGTGAAGGTTAGCTATACAGATCTTATAGTGAAGTTCGTAGCGAAGGCTCTTACAGAGTATCCTGACCTTAACTGCTCTGTGGACGGTGACAGCATAATTTACAAAAATTATGTAAATGTTGGCGTGGCTGTAGCACTTGAGGGCGGACTAATGGTACCGAACGTACCCAATGCGGACAAGAAGACCTTGTCTGAAATTTCCGCGGAGATCAGAGAGTTTGCGGATGCTGCACGTAGCGGAGCCATATCACCCGATCGTCTGAGAGGCGGAACATTCACTATAACGAATTTAGGTATGTACGGTATAGATAGCTTTACACCTATAATAAATCAGCCCGAAGTGGCTATACTTGGTATAAACACCATGGAAGACAAAGTGGTAGTACGTGATGGTGAGATGGTAATTCGTCCTATGATGAACATCTCCTTGACGGCGGATCACAGGGTAGTAGATGGCGCAGTTGCGGCGGAGTTCATGCAGCGCATAAAGACGCTGATGGAGAATCCTGCATTAATGCTCGCCTAAATATTAGTATGTAGGAGCGGCAGAATATGCCGCTCCGATTTAAAGGAGAAGGTTATGGCTACAGAGATACTGATGCCCAAGTTGGGACTAACAATGACGGAAGGACGCATAAGCCGTTGGTATAAGGCTGAGGGCGACTACGTAAACGAAGGAGAGCCTCTGTTTGACGTGGAGACGGATAAGCTGACGACTGCACGTGAGTCAGATGTGAGCGGCGTATTGTTGAAGATAATTGTACCGGTAGGCGATACTGTGCCTTGCTTGACGAAGGTAGCGTATATAGGCGAGGCCGGTGAGGAAATAGAGACTGCGTCGGCACCTGCAGCAGCGGTGGAGGCTACGGAAACTAAGGTTACGGAGCAAGCACCGACAGCGGTGGAAAACAGTGTAATAGTAATAGGCGGCGGCCCCGGCGGTTATGTTGCGGCGTTTAGAGCTGCTCAGTTGGGCGCGAGCGTAACACTTATTGAGAGTGATAAGGTCGGCGGCACTTGCCTAAACAGGGGTTGCATGCCTACGAAGGCTCTGCTACACAGCTCCGAGGTATATGAGCAGGCGAAGAACTCGGCGCACATTGGTGTAGTTGCGAAGAATGTCGAAGTTGACTGGGCACAGGTTCAGAAAAATCGTGCTATGATCGTAGAGCAACTCACGGGCGGAGTAAAGGGTCTTATCAGGAAGAATAAGGTAAAGCACATAGCCGGTGAGGCTGTGTTCACAGGCCCCAAGACAGTTAAGGTCGGCGACGAGGTATTGACTGCGGATAAGATAATAATAGCAACGGGAAGTCGCCCGAAGCTAGCACCTATACCCGGCTCCGACGAGTCGAAAGCTTGCATAGATACGACAGAGTGCTTGGAGCTAGATCGCATACCCGAGAGCATGTTGGTCGTGGGCGGCGGTGTATCGGGCGTTGAGCTTGGTAGCGTTTACGCTCGTTTTGGCACGAAGGTAACATTGGTTGAGATGATGCCTCGCATCCTACCGACGATGGACGGTGAACTTACCGATATGCTTATAGCACAACTTGAAGAGAGTGGCATGAATATAATGACAGGCACACAGGTATTGTCTATAAAGGACAAGAAGAAGGGTGCGCTCGCAACGATACTGAAGGCTGATGGCACGACCATGGAGGAGAAGTACGAGAAGATACTTCTTTGCGTGGGACGTACACCGAACACAGAGAAGCTTGGCCTAGAGAAAATAGGTATGAGAACGGCATGGGGCTTCATCGAAACGAATGCTAAGATGGAGACGAATATAGACGGCGTTTATGCTATAGGTGACTGTAACGGCAAGTTGATGCTCGCACATGCAGCTATGGTAATGGGCGAAGTGGCGGCAGAGAATGCTATGGGACATGAGGCAAAGTTCGATGAGCATACGAGCCCATCTTGCGCTTATGTCGGTCCTGAGTTTGCCGGAGTGGGCTTCACAGAAGAGGAGCTTAAGGAGCGCAAGATAGCATATAAGGTAGGCAAGTTCCCGACATTTGCTAATGGTAAGAGCTTGGTGCTCGGCCACACAAAGGGCATGATAAAGGTTCTTGCGGGCGAGCGTTACGGCGAGGTGCTGGGTGTGCATATACTTGCACCGCAGGCGACGGACATGATAACCGAAGCTGCACTTGCCATAAAGCTTGAGGCTACTTTGGATGAGTTGACAGATACAATACATCCGCACCCGACAGTGGCAGAGGGCTTGCGTGAGGCTGCGCTCGCAGCTGACGGAAAGGCTGTACACATCTAGGACGTTTTTCAAGACACAAGTTGGGCAGAGCTTAGGCTCTGCCCGATTTAATGAACATTTAATAGGAGTATTTATGGCGATACGGTATTTGGAGACAAGCAGTACAGACCCGCGTTACAACTTAGCGTTTGAGGAATATGTGCTTGAGAATAAGTCGGAGGGCGATTGGCTGATTCTGTGGCAGAGCGCAAACACGGTCGTAATAGGCCTTAATCAGAATGCGCACGAGGAGATAAATCCTGAGTTTATTGAGGAAAAGGGAGTCACCGTTGTACGACGCATGACAGGCGGCGGAGCGGTGTATCAGGATTTGGGCAACTTAAACTATTCTTTTATCGAGGATGCAGGCAATACAGAAGAACTAAGCATAGAGCGCTTTTCACGACCTGTGTGCAAGGCTTTGCACAGTATGGGCGTAGAAGCACAGACGAGCGGCCGAAATGACATTACAGTGGATGGCAAGAAAATTTCGGGAGTAGCGCAACGTATATTCAGAAAGCGCATTTTACATCACGGCACTTTGCTATATAGCTCAGATGCGAATATGATATCAGGCAGTTTGCGAGCCGATCCCACGAAGTTTGAGTCAAAGAGTGCAAAATCGGTACGTAGTAGGGTAGGTTTTATAAAGGACTATGTGTCTGACGAAATGACGCTTGAACAATTTAAAATACGTCTGCTAAATGAGCTGACTGCCGAAGGCATGTTGAGAGTAGAGCTAAATGAGCGGGAGTTAGCGGAAGTAGAGCGCATAGCGAGAGAGAAGTACGGTAGTTGGGATTGGACCTATAGGAAATCTCCGGACTACAGTTATAAGAATAAGAGACGATTTGAAGGCGGCTCCTTAGAAGTGTGTGTGGATGTACGAGAGGGTGAAATAGCAGACATTAGCGTATGGGGTGATTTTATGGCACGCAGAGAATCGGATGATATGGTAAGTGCTTTGCGTGGAGTACGCTTTGAGAAAGATGCGGTGTTAGCTCGGCTGAAAAGCATAGACTTAAGCGAAATGTTTGGAGCTATAAATGCTGAGGAGATAGCGCAAACTATGTTTGAGTAAGGCTTGAAATCATAAATCAAAAAATAAATATGATGAAACATACGGAAAAAGCGTACAGTTAACAATTTTGTGACAATTAGCGAAAAGTAATGTGATATTATTATGAGACGATTGAAATTGAATGGAGCTTGTTCGTATGGGAGCAAAACTAAGAGAATTTATGGCAGGGCGAAACGGCATGGATGAGCTGGCACGCTTTGCGTCAATGGCCTCGGCAATAACTATGATTGTATCAATGTTTATACCGCCGATACTATCTCGTATGCTATGGGTAGTGGCTGTGTTGGGCATAGCATATACGTATTTTCGCATGCTATCACGCAATGTGGGAAAACGTCGGGCGGAGAATGCACGGTACAGGCAGATACGTGTGGAGCTATCGCTGTATTTTGCAGGTGCGAAGGAACGTAGGAGTCAGAGAAAGGACTATAAGTTTTTCCGCTGTACTGCATGTCATACCATGCTGCGAGTACCTCGTGGCAAGGGTAAGATAAAGATAGTGTGTAAGAAATGCGGCAATTCCTTTAAGAAGACTACGTAAGGTGTATAAATGTTTGGATATATAATAGCGAACAGAGATTTAATGAACGATGAGCAGTTTATACGGTACAGGGCGTATTATTGCGGACTGTGCGGAGCGCTCAGGGACAGGTATGGTACTATAGCTCGGCTGACACTGACTTATGATATGACCTTCCTTATAATGTTACTTTCGTCTATGTATGACAATTACGAGTGGACGGAGGGCGAGGAGCGTTGTGTTGTGCATCCTTTAAAGTCACATGTGTATGCACGCAATGCAATAACGGACTATGCTGCGGACGTTAATGTGCTCATGGCGTATTTAAAGATGGAGGACGATAGGCGAGATGAGCGCCGATTGTCAAGCAAGGCGCAGATGGCGGCCTTGGACGGAGCGTACAAGCGCGCGAGGTCACGGCATCCGGAGCTGAGTGTGCGAATAGAAGAAAAGCTTACAGAACTGTATACACATGAGCGTGAGGGCGGAGCTGAACCGGACGAAGGTGCACGCTTATTCGGCGAGGTCATGGGTGAGATATTCACATATGTGCCAGACAGTGTGTGGGGACCACAGCTACGCAAATTCGGCGAGGAGCTGGGCGCCTTTATTTATATATTAGATGCTGTGACGGATTTGGAAGAAGACGAGAAAAACGGAAGTTACAATGCCATGTCACAAGTAGCGGAGGGCAAGAGCGAGCAAGAGCTTCGCTCGATATTAACTATGTATATAGCGGAATGTGCACGGAGTTTTGAGCGACTACCACTCGTGAAGGACACGGATATAATGAAGAATGTGCTTTACTCGGGCGTGTGGCTTCGTTATAATGCGCAAAGAGAGAAAAAGCGCAAAGAAGGCGGTGAGTCCGATGAGTGACCCATATAAGGTGTTGGGTGTATCTCGTGAAGCGAGTGACGATGAGATTAAGTCAGCGTATAGGGCGTTGGCAAAGAAATATCACCCTGATGTAAATCCGGGCAATGAGCAAGCTGCACAGCGTATGAATGAGATAAATGCGGCATACGATGCGATAAAGAGTGGCGATATAAGTAGTGGCAATGCTTGGGGAGCTTATGGCGGAACACCATGGCAGGGCGCATACTCGTATAGAGGTACAAGTTCAAGTGAGTATGAGCGCACGGAGTTGCGAGCGGCGGAGAACTATATAAGAGTAGGGCACTATAGGGAGGCGATGAACGCACTCTCGGGCGTGAGTGTAGGCGATAGAAATGCACGTTGGTTCTTTTTGGCGGCACTTGCTAATGTGGGTGTAGGCAATAAGATAAGTGCACTTGAGTACGCTAAACGTGCGGTTGAGATGGAGCCGGGTAATATGGAGTATCGCCAACTGCTAAACAGTATAGAGCACGGTGGCAATGTGTATACAGGTTACAGCAGAGGTTTTAGCGGCGGTGCTTTGAGGGTTGATAGACTGTGTCTGGGACTCTGTGCGGCACAGATGTGTTGTAGATACCCATTTTGCTTCTGTTGTTGATATTTAATAGGAATAAAAATCGAAAAGACACTACATTTTAAATGCAGTGTCTTTTTCATATTAAAAATCTTTGTACGCCAAGGACGAGGGGGTTACCCCACAAGCTCGTCGGAGACGGTGAGAGTAACCGCCATTCCGGCGTTGCACTCAATGTCCCTGAAATCTTCGGCAAGGTTAATGCTCGCCGTTTCGGGCTCTGTGCTCCCGTATACGACCCAAAGAGGAATTTCCGTGTTCAGTGTTATCGGGGCTTCATAGTCTATTCGAGAATACAAAATTCCCAAGGAATTTTCAAAATCGGTATCTACTATCGGGTGTGTAGAACGACCGTTACCTGTCTCTGTAATCGTAATTAGCTCAAACTCGGTCTCCGTGAGCCTTATGGCAATCTGATCGCCCAACCACTCAACATTGCCCATAGATCCGCCCGATGACTCCCACTGCCCATCTTTATAAAGCCAAAGAGTGATTTCAAACGACTTTGCGGTCTCGTCAAGCTTAATATCATAAAACTGCAAGTCCTGAGCAAATAAGTCCAATACCTTCGTAGTCTCTGCGGAAAACTCACTCGGCTTGACAGACATTTCATACGCTTCGTCCTGAGAACAGCCTGACACAGAGAATGTGAGAACGAAAACTAATACTAAAGTTAATAACTTTTTCATTGCACTTTCCTCCATTTTCTAAAACAAGGGATAACTTAAAAGTTATCCCTTGTTTTAATTCATATAGATTTAACCCTCTATGGGCGTACCGTCGGCATTAAACAGAGGCAGGGGAGCGAGCACGATGATGTCCTCCCTGTTAATGGCGTTACCTTCGGCGAGAACAGCCATACGTCCGACTACCATGCCGCCGGCTTTTAATACAAGCTGCTCTACAGCGTTTAACGACTCACCTGTTGAAATGACATCGTCTATAATAAGTATACGCTTATCCTTCATGAGCTTCGCCTCGACACCGTCCATATAAAGCTTCTGCTTACCCTTAGTGGTGATGGAGTTGTACTCAATCTCGAATACCTCTTGCATGTACGCCTTCGTGCCCTTGCGAGCTACAAAATACTTCTCCGCACCACTCTGACGAGCCATTTCGTAGAGAAGAGGTATCGACTTTGCCTCGGGTGAGAGTAAGTAGTCGTAGTCGGGCGCACGCTTTAAAAGCTCGCCCGCACTGTGAACGGTAAGCTCAACGTCACCGAACATTACGAAGGCGCCGATACTGAGTTTGTCGTTAAGTGCGCAGATGGGTAAATTGCGTTTTAAACCCGCTATGTCAATTTCATAAGTCATGTGGATGGATTCCTCCCAATAATAAATATACACTACTGTCACCTTAAGATTATACAGCAATACAGTGATAAATCAAGAACAAAATAGAAAAAAGCGCCCAAATATCGTAGAAACCATGTCAAATGGACTACAATTTAAAGCAATGAAGCTTTTGTATTTGTAATTGTTACTGAAATGTGAACGAAAGTCTTGCCGATGCTTGAATCAAGAGCGAAATAGGTGTATAGTATAGGCTAAGTACCATGTTTGTATGAACGAACATAGGCTTGGAAAGGGTGGAAGTAATGGAAAACAGCACGAGAGGTTCGTGGAAGAGTAACTGGGGATTTTTGATGGCAGCGGTAGGATCTGCGGTGGGACTCGGAAACATTTGGGGGTTCCCCTACAAGATGGGTGCTAACGGAGGCTTTGCATTCTTGCTTGTGTACCTTGTATTGGCAGTGCTTGTAGGTGCTGCGGTAATGCTGGGTGAGTTGACCATAGGACGTAAGACAGGCAAAAGCTCTGTTGAGGCCTACGGTTACTTTGCGGAGAAGTATAAGTGGATAGGCATGATGGGCATAATTGCCGGCGTATTCATTTTGGCGTTTTACAGTGTCATAGGTGGCATGGTGGTGCGTTATGCGATGGCGTTCATGCTTGAGATATTCGGGATGGATGGATTTGCCGGACAGGGCACGGGATTTTTTGGATACCTTATATATGATTCAGGCAGTGTAGTACTGTTTAATGCAATATTCATGGGTGCTACTATTCTAATAGTTATGGGTGGCATTGAGAAGGGAATAGAGCGCTTTACATCAATCGCTATGCCCGTGCTTGTGGTATTGATGCTCGTTATAATAATATATGTGGCTTTGCAGCCCGGCGCAGCAGCAGGCTATGCCTTTATGTTCACGCCGAACTTTGAGCCATTACAAAATGACTTCATGGAAGTGTTGCGCTCGGCGGCAGGACAGATGTTCTTCTCCTTGTCCTTGGGTATGGGTTGTATGATAACTTACGGCTCGTATTTGTCGAAGAGTGAGAATCTACAGAAGAACGCACTAATCATACCCGGAGCGGATACATTGATGGCACTGCTCGCAGGTTGTGTGGTAATGCCGGCTTGTGCGGCGTTTGGTGTTGACTTCGGTGGTGGCCCCGGACTTCTGTTTGTGTCCATGCATCAAGTATTTATCAATATGGGCACCTTGGGTAATATTATAGGCTTCCTGTTCTATCTGTTTGTAGTGATAGCGGCCTTGACTTCTTCGATTTCACTACTCGAGGTCCTAATCTCGTATCAAGTAGATAAGAACATTAAAAAAGGTGCAGAGCCGAAGCGTAAGGTGACAAGTCTTATATACGGAGTCTTTGTATTCTTGATGGGACTGCCCGTAGCTTTAGATGCGCTGGGTAGCGGCGGATCGACCATGCCCTCACCGCATACTATATTAGGTATAGAAGCAGGTTCGGAGGCACATAGGACGTGGAATGCGTCATGGCTTGATTTCTACGATATGATCTCTGAGGGCATACTGATGCCGCTGGGAGCACTGATAATGAGCTTGCTTATCGGTTGGGTGATAAAGACTCAGATGATAAAGGACGAATGCGAGTTGTCGGGTCATAAGTTTAAGGCGTTTGGGTTTTACGATATAGGCTTTAAGTTTATTGTACCGGTAGGTATGGCGTTCGTGTTATATGCGCAGATACTGGCATTCTTCGGTTAAAGTCTTGTAAAATTAGCTTTTGCGGTACCGTGAAAATCGGTACCGCAAAATATTTAAATTAATTGCAAAAATATCTTGACAGAGCGGGGAAATTCTGATAATCTACTATAGCGCCTTGAGCAGATTAGGGCGTAGTATGCGATGATGTGGGAGATTGCACCGAAAGGTGGTAACTTTCGCGGAGTATGTCCGGTGTGGGGCGAGTTCCTACACGTAATCGGGCGGCTGAGTGTTTTCGTGCACGAGCGTATATCGCTTGTGAGGGAAGGAGACCGGCCAAGGAGCCGGTTTGTTTTTCGGTCGAGGTCTGATACGCACGGATGCGTGTATGAAAAAACTCACCGTACCAATCATGGGTGACTGTGAAGTACGAAAAAGACGGAGGAAAGAAAATGGCAGCAAAGAAAATGATACGCATAAGACTGAAGGCATATGACCATCAGTTGATTGACAAAGCGGCTGAGACAATAGTTGAGACCGCGAAGCGCACAGAGGCAAAGGTTTCGGGACCCATTCCCCTACCGACCAAGAAGGAGATTGTGACAATATTGCGTGCGGTGCATAAGTACAAGGATAGCCGTGAGCAGTTTGAGCGCAGGACCCACAAGAGACTTATTGATATAATGAGTCCGACACAGAAGACGGTAGAGGCGCTGATGAGCTTGGATCTGCCGGCAGGCGTAGAGATCGAGATAAAGCTCTAAGCACATATTTAATTAGTGTAATACCTTAGTCCGGCTACATGGGACGGACGGGTCAATGTTGGCGGCACAGAAAGTGTGGTCAACCAATAACCGAAGGAGGAAAGGCAATGAAGAAAGCCATCATCGGCAAGAAAGTCGGCATGACGCAGATTTTCGATGAGGCGGGCAAGGTCGTACCGGTAACGGTAATAGAGGCCGGCCCTTGCGTGGTAACGCAGAAAAAGACAGAGGAGACAGACGGTTACGAGTCAGTACAGCTCGGCTATCAAGACATAGCAGAGCGCAAGTTGACAAAGCCGGAGAAGGGTCACCTCGACAAAGGTGGCGTGAGCTACAAGAAGTATCTGCATGAGTTCAAGTTAGAAGGCAGTGCTGATATGAACGTGGGCGACGTGTTAAAGGCTGATGTGTTTGAAGCCGGAGACAAAGTTGACGTAACGGGCATATCGAAGGGTAAGGGCTTTGCGGGCGTAATTAAGCGTCATAACGCACAGCGCACACCGATGACCCACGGTGGTGGACCTGTTCACCGTCACGCCGGTTCAATGGGTTCGGGTACTGACCCCTCGAGGATTTTTAAGGGCAAGATCGGTGCAGGACACATGGGTGTTGAGCAGGTAACTGTTCAGAACCTCGATGTAGTCAAGGTAGATGCAGAGCTCAATATGATCGTGGTACGCGGTGCGATACCCGGTCCTAAGGGCGGACTCGTGTACCTCAAGAACACAGTTAAGAACAACAAGGTTGCGTCCGGCCCGGCTGGCGTAAGCTTCAACCCGCAGAAGGCTTCGGGACGTAACCCGCAGAAGGCTTCTGCAAGAAAGTAAGGAAAGGAGAGAGCATAGATGCCTATAGCAACAGTATATAATATGGCAGCGGAGAAGATCGGCGAGTATGAGCTCTCCGATGCAGTGTTCGGAATAGAGCCGAACAAGGCAGTACTTCACGAGTCTGTGAAGAATTACTTGGCAAACCAGAGACAGGGCACACAGAGTGCACTGACAAAGGGCGAAGTGAGTTATACCACAAAGAAGCCCTGGCGTCAGAAGGGCACAGGCCGCGCAAGAGCCGGTTATGCGGGATCACCCGTATGGCGTCACGGTGGTGTGGCGTTTGCACCGAAGCCCCGTGATTACAGCTACAGCTTGACGAAGAAGACTCGTAGGCTAGCGCTTAAGAGTGCGTTGTCTTCCAAGGCGCAGGGCGGCGATATAATAGTGATCGACGGCTTGAAGTGTGAGACAATGAAGACTAAGCCTTTCGTTGAGTTTCTGACGAAGCTCGGTGTAAATGGCAAAGCGATGGTAATAACGGAGAACGTAGACGAGATGGTAATAAAGAGCGCAAGGAATATTCCGGGCGTTTCTACCACAACGGCAACAATTTTGTCCCCCTACGAGCTGCTTAACAGCGGCGCGATAGTAGTGGACAAGGCTGCGTTGCAGAAGATAGAGGAGGTGTTCGCATGATGATGACAGCATACGATATCATCATACGCCCCATCATCACAGAACAGTCGATGGAAGACCTTGACATCAAGAAGTATGTGTTTGAGGTACGCAAGGACGCCAACAAGATAGAGATCAAGAAGGCGATCGAAGAGATATTCGACGTAACTGTCATAAACGTAAACACCATGATAGTAAAGCCGAAGAAAAAGCGCACAGGAGCACATCCTGCGGGCTATACAAAGACCTGGAAGAAGGCCGTTGTTAAGTTGAGTGCAAGCTCAAAGAGCATCGAAATCTTCGAGGGTGTGTAAGGAGGAGAGTAGAAGATGGCATTAAAGACTTACAGACCCATTACGCCGTCGAGGCGTCACATGAGCTCATCGGGCTTTGAAGGCGTAGAGAAGCATGTGAAGCCGGAGAAGGCACTTGTAGAGGTCTTAAAGAAGAAATCCGGACGTAATAGCTACGGCCGCATCACAGTACGTCACAGAGGTGGCGGTAACCGCAGGAAGTACCGTATAATTGACTTTAAGCGCGATAAGACGGATATGGTTGCAACAGTACTTCGTTTGGAGTATGACCCGAACCGTTCAGCGTTCATAGCACTTTGCGAGTACGAAGACGGTGAGCGTCGTTACATCTTGGCACCTGTTGGATTGACAGCCGGTGACAAGGTAGAGGCATCGACGACAGCTGATATTAAGCCGGGCAACTGCTTGCCCATCGCAAATATTCCCGTGGGTACGGTAATCCACAATATAGAGCTTTACCCCGGTAGAGGTGCACAGCTCGTACGTAGCGCAGGCGTTGCGGCACAGCTGATGGCGAAAGAGGGCAAGCTCGCACAGGTACGTTTACCCTCCGGTGAGTATCGCAAGGTGCGCATGGAGTGCAAGGCTACCATCGGACAGGTCGGCAACACAGATCACGGCAACATCACGATCGGTAAGGCAGGACGTAAGCGCCACATGGGCATCAGGCCTACAGTCAGAGGTTCTGTCATGAACCCCTGCGATCACCCCCACGGTGGTGGTGAGGGTAAGAGCCCGATCGGACGTGCAGGCCCTGTAACACCTTGGGGTAAGCCGGCACTGGGTTACAAGACACGTAAGAAGAAGAATCCGACGGACAAGTATATTGTCAAGCGTCGTAACGCTAAGTAAGGAGGGACGTAGATGAGCAGAAGTGTTAAGAAGGGCCCGTTTGCGGCACCCGAGCTGCTAAAGCGTGTGGATGCAATGAACGAGGCAGGCGAGAAGAAGGTATTAAAGACTTGGTCGCGTGCGAGCACGATATTCCCGTCTTTTGTGGGACACACGATAGCAGTACACGACGGACGTCGTCATGTGCCTGTGTATGTCACTGAGGACATGGTAGGACACAAGCTGGGCGAGTTTGCGCCGACGCGCACTTTCCGCGGACATGCGGGAAGCAAGACCGGCAGATAAGGGGGAGAGAGCATGGACAATCAAAAGACAGCATTTGCTCAGGCGAAGTTCATCCGCATATCACCCCGCAAGGTGCAGATCATTTGCGACATGATACGCGGCAAGGAAGTTGGCTATGCGCAGGCATTGATGGAGCACACACCTAAAGCGGGTTGTGAGCATCTTATAAAAGTGCTTAAGAGCGCGTGTGCGAATGCAGAAGTAAATCACGAGATGGATCCGGATAAGCTGTATATAGCTAAGGCTTATGTAGATGCCGGGCCGATACTAAAGCGCGGAATGCCCCGTGCACACGGGCGCATGTATCGCATCAACAAGCGTACCAGCCACATCACAGTGGTTGTTGCGGAGAAGGAATAGGGGGGCGTAGAATATGGGACAAAAAGTTAATCCTCACGGACTCCGAGTAGGCGTCATTAAGGATTGGGACTCCCGCTGGTACGCCCGCAACGATAAAGTGGGCGATCTGATAGTCGAGGACTACAAGATACGTGAGTACTTGAAGAAGACCTTGTACTCGGCAGGAGTACCGACGATAGAGATCGAGCGTGACAGTAACAAGGTGCGCATTTTCATCCACTGCGCACGCCCCGGTGTTGTAATAGGCAAGGGTGGAGCAGAGATCGAGCGTCTGCGTCAGCAGGTCGAGAAGATGATAAGCAAGCCTGTAGCGCTGTCGATAGTAGAAGTACGCACACCGGACATGAATTCACAGCTCGTAGCAGAGAATATTGCAGCTCAGTTAGAGCGTCGTATCGGCTTCCGCCGCGCGATGAAGAATGCGATAGGCCGTGCGATGCGCATGGGCGCTAAGGGCATAAAGGTTATGGTATCCGGACGTTTGGGCGGCGCTGAGATAGCACGTAGTGAGTGCTATCACGAGGGCACAATCCCCCTACAGACCATAAGAGCCGACATAGAGTACGGCTTTGCAGAGGCTGCAACGACTTACGGTCGTATCGGCGTCAAGGTATGGATCTATAAGGGTGAGGTTCTGTCGCAGACCCTTCGTACGACACCTCGTACAATGGATCTGAGCAAGCCTCAGGACAGGCGTCGTGACAATAGGCGTGACGATAGGCGCGGCGGTAACCGTGGCGGCTATAATAGGGATAATCGTGGTGGCCAGGGCGGCTACAACAGGGATAATCGTGGACCGGGCGGTCAGGGCGGCTACAATAGGCCTGCCGGACAGGGCGGTCAGGGCGGCTACAATAGAGGCCCGGCTGGCCAAGGTGGTCAGGGCACGTTTAACCGTGGACCACGCAACGATGCAGCAGCGCCTCGTCCCGAGAACAAGGAAGGAGGCCGTAGCTAATGTTAATGCCGAAGAGAGTTAAGTACCGCAGAGTACACCGCGGCCGCCTTAAGGGTAAGGCGACACGTGGCAACAAGGTAACCTACGGTGAATTTGGTCTGCAGGCACAAGAGCCCTGCTGGATCACATCAAATCAGATAGAGGCCGCACGTATAGCGATGACACGCTATACAAAGCGTGGCGGTAAAGTTTGGATTAAGATATTTCCGGACAAGCCCATAACACAGAAGCCTGCAGAAACACGCATGGGTTCAGGTAAGGGCTCGCCGGAGTACTGGGTAGCGGTGGTAAAGCCGGGTAGAGTTTTGTTTGAGGTAGCGGGTGTCCCTGAGGCGGTTGCACGTGAGGCGATGCGTCTTGCGAGTCACAAGCTGCCGTGCAAGACAAAGGTAATAACCCGTGCCGAGTCAGAGACAGGTGGTGAATAAGATGAAGGCAAACGAAATACGTGCAATGTCCGAGGGCCAGCTCGAGCAGAAGCTGACGGACTTAAAGAAGGATCTGTTCATGCTCCGTATGCAGCTCGCCACAAATCATCTTGACAATCCTACGAAGATATCCGCGACACGCCGTGATATAGCAAGAGTAAAGACTGTCATGCGCGAGAAGCAGCTTAAGCGCTGAGGAGGAATGGTAGAATGAGTGAGATGAGAACGAGTTCCCGTAAGGTCCGCGTGGGCAAGGTAGTATCCGATAAGATGGATAAGACTGTAGTCGTAATCGTGGAAGACAGGGTGGCGCACAAGCGATACAAGAAGATAATCGGAAAGACCTATCGTTTGAAGGCACACGACGAGCAAAACGAGTGTGGCATCGGCGACAGAGTAAGAGTGATGGAGACACGTCCCTTGTCTAAGGACAAGCGTTGGAGAGTAGTCGAAATCATAGAAAAAGCCAAGTAAGGAGGCACCTAAATGATACAACAGGAAAGCTATCTCAAGGTTGCCGACAATACCGGCGCTAAGGAGATAAAGTGTATACGTGTACTGGGCGGTTCAAAGCGCAAGTATGCGAGCGTAGGCGACATAATTGTTGCTTCGGTAAGGAAGGCGGCACCGGGCGGAACGGCAAAGAAGGGCGATGTCATTAAGGCCGTAATCGTCAGGACAAGGAAGTCGGTACGTCGTGCAGACGGAACGTATGTGCGTTTCGACGAGAACGCTGCGGTACTGATAAAAGAGGATCACAATCCCGTAGGAACCCGCATATTCGGGCCTGTGGCGCGTGAGCTGCGTGACAAGGAATTCATGAAGATTCTGTCGCTGGCTCCGGAAGTCATATAGGAGGGCACGAGAATGAATATAGTAAGTAAAGATAAAGTAGTAGTCCTGTCCGGTAAGGACAAGGGCAAGCGCGGTGAGGTACTGAGAGTCGACCCTAAGGCAATGAAGGCCGTAGTATCCGGCGTATCGGTAGCGACAAAGCACCGCAAAGCAAGAAAGCAGGGCCAGCAGAGTGAGATCGTAAAGATGGAGACACCCATCTATACATGCAAGCTGATGGTTGTGTGCCCGAAGTGCGACAAGCCGACACGTGTCGGACATGCGTTTGACGCGAACGGCAAGAAGTTCCGTGCGTGCAAGCACTGCGGCGCAAGCTTATAAGGGAGGCGACAAACATGACAAGAATGAAAGAAATCTATATGCAGGATGTTGCACCTTCCTTGATGAAGAAGTTCGGCTATAAGAGCGTAATGCAGATACCCAGACTCGACAAGATAGTAGTATCCGTCGGTTGCGGTGACTGCAAGGACAATGCAAAGGGACTTGACGCTGTAATGAAGGACATCACTGCACTTACGGGCCAGAAGGCAGTACCTACTGCTGCGAAGAAGTCAGTAGCGAACTTTAAGCTGCGTGAGGGTCAGAATGTCGGCGTGAAGGTAACTTTGCGTCAGGACAAGATGTGGGAGTTCTTGGATAGGCTGTTCAATATAGCACTACCGAGAGTACGTGACTTCCGTGGCATCTCCGGAGATGCTTTTGACGGACGTGGCAACTACAGCTTGGGACTGAAGGAGCAGATAATCTTCCCTGAGATCGACTACGATAAGATAGAGAAGCTACGCGGCATGAATGTGGCGATATGCACGACTGCGAACACAGACGAAGAGGCGAGAGAGCTTTTAAGTCTACTGGGCGCACCGTTCATTCAGAAAGCATAGGGGGAGAGCGTAATGGCAAAGAAGTCAATGATACTCAAGCAGCAGAGGCCGGCGAAGTATTCGACGAGGGCGTATAACCGTTGCAAGATTTGCGGTCGCCCGCACGCTTATCTTCGTGATTACGGCGTATGCAGAATATGCTTCAGGGAGCTGGCATATAAGGGTCAGATTCCGGGCGTACGCAAGGCGTCTTGGTAAAATGAACGTGTCGGGCGGCAAAAAAGTCGCCCGGCGTGGGCGTTTCAAAGTACTACAAAGCGCCGATAATAAAGAGTGGACCCGTGCAAGCGGATTCATATATAAAAGTGACGTCGAAAGGCCGAGGCAATCGTGTGCTATGTGCTCAATTGGTTCGGAACCTCGCCGCACGAACCGCTGAGAGGCGGTAACTTCTGAAAATAGGAGGAAAAGAAAGATGCAGATCACAGATCCAATAGCGGACATGCTGACACGTATAAGAAATGCGGGCAGCGCGAAGCACGAGACAGTGGATGTCCCGGCTTCGAAGATGAAGAAGGCTATAGCAGAAATTTTGGTCAATGAGGGCTATGTCAAGAGCTATCAGCTCATAGACGATGGCACACAGGGCGTAATTCGCATAGCACTGAAGTATTTACCCGGCAAGGAAAAGGCGATATCGGGCTTACGCCGCGTATCGAAGCCGGGCCTGCGAGTATATGCAGGCGCAGACGAGCTACCCAGGGTTCTTAAGGGCTTGGGCATAGCAATAATATCGACCTCCAAGGGTGTCATGACCGACAAGGCAGCTCGCAAAGCGAATGTCGGCGGCGAAGTCCTTGCGTTTGTATGGTAAGGGGGGCCGGAAGATGTCGAGAATAGGAAGAGAAATAATAGTGGTACCAGCCGGAGTAGAAGTAACAATAGCCGAGGGCAACTTTGTAACGGTAAAGGGACCGAAGGGCGAGTTAAAGCAGACATTTGCACCGACGATGATCATCGAACAGAGCGAGGGCACAATAAAGATAGCACGTCCTGACGATGGTAAGGAATCGCGCAGCTTGCATGGTTTGACACGCACCTTGCTCAACAACATGGTCGTAGGCGTTACCGAGGGCTTCATGAAGACCTTGGAGATAAACGGTGTCGGCTACAGAGCAGAGAAGAAGGACAATCAGCTTGTAATGAAGCTCGGCTACAGCCACGATATAATAGTGGATGAGACGGATGAAATCAAGATTGAAGTACCGAATGCAAACCAGGTAATAATACGCGGAATAGACAAGCAGCTGGTCGGCCAGTTTGCGGCAGATGTACGTAATAAGCGTGCACCGGAGCCTTACAAGGGCAAGGGTATCAAGTACGATTATGAAGTAATACGCCGTAAAGAAGGCAAGACCGGCGCTAAGTAAGGGGAGGTGTGCCTGAATGATAAAGAGACCCAATTCAAAGGCTCAGCGCTTAAGGCGTCATAAGAGGGTGCGCGGAAAGATCTCCGGCACAGCGGAGAGGCCTCGTCTGAGCGTGTATAGAAGCGACCTGAACATTTACGTACAGGTAATAGATGATGTAGCGGGCGTAACATTGTGCTCGGCTTCATCGGTAGAGAAGGGCTTCGAGGGCGGTTCTAATATAGAAGCGGCAACGGAGATAGGCAAGAAGGTAGCGGAGCGCGCATTGGCAAAGGGCATAGACACGGTAGTATTCGACCGTGGCGGCTACATTTACCATGGTCGCGTGAAGGCTCTAGCAGAAGGTGCCCGTGAGGGCGGCCTGAAGTTCTAAGCGGGGGAGGAGACGAAATGGCTTATAATAACGACAGGCGAGACAATCGCCGTAACCGTGAGGAGGAGCCTTCGGAGTTCACCGAGAAGGTAGTATCCCTCAACCGTGTTAGCAAGACCGTTAAGGGCGGACGCGTGATGAAGTTTTCCGCACTGTGCGTAGTAGGCGACGGCAAGGGCCGCGTAGGCTACGGACTGGGCAAGGCAAACGAGGTATCAGAAGCGATTCGTAAGGGTCTTGAGGACGCGAAGAAGAACATTGTAACTGTAACACTTGAGGGCACGAGCATACCGCACGAAATCATTGGTGAGTTTGGCGCGGGACGTGTACTTCTTAAGCCTGCACCCGAAGGAACGGGTGTTATAGCGGGCGGAGCTGTCCGTGCGGTAGTAGAGGCAGCGGGCATAAAGAATATCAGGACTAAGTGCTTGCGCTCGAATAATCCTCAGAACGTGGTCGCGGCGACGATGGTTGGTCTGAGATCTCTGCGTAATGCGCAGCAGATAGCAGCAGTCAGAGGCAAGACCCCGGAAGAGATAAAGGCATAAGGGGGGCGTGAGCGATGGCAAAGAAACTGCAGATAAAGCTCAAGAAGAGCATAAACGGTAGGCTTGATAAGCACATAGCCACGGCTGAGTCCTTGGGGCTAAGGAAGATAGGCAGTATAACAGTACAGCCTGACAACCCGCAGACACGCGGCAAGATAGCGAAGATAGCTTATCTGCTGGAAGTCACGGAAGTAGAATAGGAGGGGACGCAATGAAACTACACGAGTTATCACCTGCGCCCGGTAGCACAAAGGAAGTAAAGCGCAAGGGCAGAGGCCACGGTTCGGGTAACGGCAAGACAGCCGGACGCGGACACAAGGGTCAGAATGCTCGTTCAGGCGGCGGCGTTCGTATAGGCTTTGAGGGCGGTCAGATGCCCTTGGTCAGACGTGTACCGAAGCGTGGATTTAACAACATTTTTGCAAAGCCCCTTGAGGAGATCAATCTGTACTCTCTTGAGAAGTTCCCCGACGGTGCAGTGGTTGACGCTACGGCACTATTGGAGTGCGGCGCACTTTCGAAGTGTGTGTACGGCGTGAAGGTACTTGGCAAGGGCGAGCTAACGAAGAAGCTGACAGTAAAGGCAAATGCTTTCTCTGCATCAGCTAAGGAGAAGATAGAAGCGGCAGGCGGAAAGACCGAGGTGGTATAAGTTGATCGCTACACTCAGAAATGCTTGGCGTATTGATGAGCTACGTAGAAAGATTCTTTTCACACTGCTCATAATACTGCTTTACAGATTGGGTAGCGCAATTCCGGTACCGTATGTGGACAGGACACAGCTTATGTCTTACTTCTCCACATTACAAAATACGGTGTTGGGATTGTGGAACACAATGTCGGGCGGATCATTCTCAACTGCGACGATATTTGCGCTGTCCATACAGCCGTATATTAACGCATCGATTATAATTCAGCTTTTGACAATAGCAATACCGGCACTTGAGCGTCTTCAGAAAGAGGGCGGCGAAGAGGGCAAGAAGAAGATAGCAGCTATAACACGTTACAGTACAGTAGCTATCGGACTGCTTCAGGGCTTCGGTTACTACGTGCTAATGAGCACAAACAACCTATTAGCAGCTGACGCGACAGGCGTGTGGCCTGCAGTGGTCATAGTAATGACCTTCATGGCAGGTTCGGCGCTTATCATGTGGCTGGGTGAGCAGATAACTGAGTTTGGTATAGGCAACGGTATCTCCATGATCCTGTTTGCAAGTATAGTATCACGCTTCCCGACTTCACTGGGCTCACTAATATCGAATACCTTGAATTCACTAACACCTTGGTGGCTGCTAGTATTAGTACTCGTAGGCGGACTTGCAATCATAGTATTGGTTGTAATAGTAAACGACTCCGAGCGCAAGATACCTGTGCAGTACTCAAAGAGAGTTGTTGGACGCAAGCAGTACGGCGGTCAGAGTACGCATCTGCCTATAAAGCTGAATATGTCAGGTGTACTACCTGTCATCTTCGCACAGAGCATCGCGTCTTTGCCGGCAACAATTTCAGCATTTGTACCCTCGTGGCAGGATTCATGGGCGATGAAGAATATATTCGATATAACTGCGTTGCCTTATGCTGTAATATATCTACTACTGATAATCTTCTTTGCGTATTTCTACTCAACGGTACAGTTCAATCCGATAGAGATAGCAAACAACCTAAAGAAGAACGGTGGATTTATTCCGGGCTACCGTGCAGGTAAGCCGACGAGCGATTATATACAGAAGGTGCTTAACAAGATAACCTTGGCAGGCGCACTGTACTTGGGCATAGTAGCTGTAGCACCCGTACTGCTCGGAGTATTCTCCGATACTGCGGCGACCTATGGCATAAGCTTGGGCGGCACGTCCGTAATAATCGTGGTTGGTGTGGCATTGGAGACAGTGCGCACGATAGAAGCACAGCTCATGATGAGAAACTACAAGGGCTTCTTAGACTAAGAAGCGCATCGAGAAAGGCGGATGAAAAGATGAAACTGATATTTCTGGGAGCACCGGGCGCGGGTAAAGGTACGCAAGCGGAGATAATGAGTAAGAAACTGAATATTCCAACAATCTCGACAGGCAACATATTGCGAGCCGCTGTTAAGGCGGGCACTCCGATCGGCATAGAGGCAAAGTCCTATATGGACAGTGGCAAGCTGGTACCCGACGAGGTAATAATAGGCATCATTACGGAAAGGCTTAAGGAGCCCGACTGTGCTAATGGCTATATCCTCGACGGTGTACCGAGGACAATAGTCCAGGCAGAGGCCATGGAGAAGGCCGGTGTGGAGTTGGATAGTGCAATATCGTTGGAGGTCAATGACGCAGCGGTAATAGCAAGAATAGCCGGGCGCAGAGTGTGTGAGACATGCGGCTCAAGCTACCACATAGTGAGCGCGCCGCCGAAAGAGGCGGAGAAATGCGATAACTGTGGCGGTAAATTGGTGATACGTAAGGACGACACAGAAGAAACAGTGCGAGGAAGACTTGAGGTGTACTATAAAGAGACAGCACCACTGATAGACTTTTTTGCAGAGCGCGGAAAGCTTGTTCCTTTAGCGTGCGAAGGCGGTATAGAAGAAATCACCGGACAAATAGAGAGCGCATTGGGGTTATAAACTATGATAGTCATAAAGACCCCGAAGCAGATAGAACTCATGCGTGAAGCAGCTAAGATCACAGCAGCAGCACGTAAGCTGGCCGGCGAGATGGTAGCACCGGGTGTAAGTACCGGTGATATAGACAGGGAAGTAAGGAATTTCATCCTCAAATCGGGCGCAAAGCCGACGTTTTTAGGCTACAATGGCTTCCCGGCGAGCGTCTGCATATCAATAAACAACGAGGTAATACACGGAATACCGGGCGATAGGAAGTTATCAGACGGTGACATAGTGAGTTTTGACTTGGGCGCGACATATAAAGGGTATGTGGGCGACTGTGCGGCAACGTTCGCTTGTGGAACGGTGACGGACGAGGCAAAGCGATTAATAAAAGTAACACATGATAGCTTCTACGAAGGCATAAAGTATGCACGAGCCGGGATGCGAGTGTCGGACATCGGACATGCGATACAGGAGTACGTTGAGGGCCATGGGTTTTCTGTGGTGAGGGCGTATGTAGGACATGGAGTGGGAGCACAACTGCATGAATCGCCGGAGGTACCGAATTTCGGTGCACCGGGGCGAGGAGCACGGCTGGCAAAGTCGATGACATTGGCGATAGAGCCGATGGTAAATGCAGGAGGGCACGAGATACTGGTAAAAAAGGACGGTTGGACAGTGATAACGGCGGACGGAAGTTTGTCGGCGCACTATGAGAACACGATCTTGATAACAGACGGAGCTGCAGAGGTGTTGACAGCCTTGGAATAGAAAGCGGCGAGGCCGATATGGAGGTAAATGAAATGGCAAAAGACGATGTGATCGAGTTAGAAGGCACGGTAGTAGAGTCACTACCGAATACTATGTTCAATGTTGATATAGGCGGCGGACATATAATATTAGCGCATATATCCGGAAAACTCCGGATGAATTTTATCAGAATTCTACCGGGTGATAAGGTAACGGTTCAAATGAGTCCCTATGATTTGACACGAGGCCGCATCACTTGGAGAAGCAAATAGGAGGTTTAAGGACATGAAGGTAAGACCGTCCGTGAAGCCCATGTGCGAAAAGTGCAAGATAATCAAGCGTCATGGCAAAGTCATGGTGATCTGTGATAACCCGAAGCACAAGCAGCGTCAGGGCTGATTCCACACAAAAAAAATAGACCCGCGCATAAGAGAGGCTCCCTCCGGCGGGAACAAGTTTCGCTTATGATAACGCGGAGAAAATCACGAAAGGATGATTGCAAGAGATGGCACGTATAGCCGGCGTAGACCTGCCTAAAGACAAGAGGATCGAGATAGGCCTCACATATGTCTTTGGAATCGGCAGGACAAGCGCAATAAAGATCCTCGAGGAGGCAGGCATAGACCTGAGTACACGAGTGAAGGACCTGACAGAAGAGCAGGAAGCAAAGATCAGAGAACTGATCGACAAAAACTACACAGTGGAGGGTGACCTCCGCAGGAACGTAGCGCTTGATATAAAGCGCCTAAACGAGATTGGTTGCTACCGCGGCCTACGTCACAGGAGGGGACTGCCTGTGCGTGGACAGAGGAGCAAGACGAATGCGCGTACACGTAAGGGACCGAAGCGCACGATAGCAAATAAGAAGAAGTAAGGGGGGATATGGAATGGCAGCACCTAAGAAGAAGGTAAGAACAAGGCGCAGAGAGCGAAAGAACATTGAGCGAGGCCATGTTCATATCAGCTCCTCGTTTAACAACACAATGATAACGATAACAGACACAAACGGCAATGCGATATCGTGGGCATCAGCTGGCGGTATGGGCTTTAGGGGCAGCAAGAAGAGCACCCCGTTTGCGGCGCAGACAGCGGCGGAGACGGCCTCGAAGGCAGCAATGGAGCACGGTTTAAAGTCCGTTGAGGTATTTGTAAAGGGTCCCGGCTCGGGTCGTGAAGCGGCAATACGTGCGCTACAGACAGCAGGCTTGGAAGTAACGATGATAAAAGATGTTACACCCATACCTCACAACGGCTGCCGTCCGCCTAAGCGCCGTCGCGTTTAGTTCAGAGAAGGAGGAAGAATAATGGCTAAAAATATGCAGCCCATAGTAAAGCGTTGCAAGACGCTGGGCATTTCTCCTGCGTTCATGGGCTATACGGGCAGAACAAAGGCAGACACAATAAGAAACCCTAAGGGTCAGACGCGCAGGAAGCAGAGCGAGTACGCTATCCAGCTAAATGAGAAGCAGAAGGTCAAGTTCGTGTACGGAATACTGGAGAAGCAGTTTAGAATGTACTATGACAAGGCAGCTAAGGCTCAGGGCGCAACGGGTGAGGTACTACTGACAACGATAGAGCGTCGTCTTGACAATGTGGTGTACCGTTTGGGTTACGCAATGACACGTCGTGAGGCACGTCAGCTTGTAAACCACGGACATTTCACAATAAACGGAAGCAAAGTAAACATCCCGAGTTACTTGGTAAAGCCGGGCATGGTAATAGCATTACGCGAGAAGAGCAGAGGTCTTGATAAGTTCAAGGCAAATGTAGAGGCAAATGCATTCCGTCAGGCTCCCAGATGGCTTGAGTTCGATGTATCAAACATGATAGCTAAGGTAGTAGGAATGCCCGCTAGGGACGATATAGATCTACCGATACAAGAGAATTTGATAGTTGAGCTGTATTCTAAGTAAGCGGGAAACCCTCAAATTGGTAAGCTGAAAATCAAGGTGTTGAAACACGCCGTAACTTAAAGGAGGGTTATAAAATGATAGAAATAGAAAAGCCGCGTATAGAGTGTATCGAGAGTCCTATGGACGGTGCATACGGAAAATACGTGATAGAGCCACTGGAGCGTGGTTATGGCACGACCTTGGGCAACTCGTTGCGCAGAGTGTTGCTTTCATCTTTGCCGGGCACGGCGGTTACCTCTATAAAAATACAGGGCATACAGCACGAGTTTTCGACTATACCCGGTGTTAAGGAAGACGTAACCGAGATAGTGCTTAACGTAAAGGGCATAGTAGCGCTTTTGCACACAGATGAGCCTAAGACAGTGTATTTGGAGGCATCGGGCGAGGGCATAGTCACAGCAGGCAGCATAAAAGCAGATGCTGAAGTGGAGATACTCAATCCTGACCACCATATTGCGAGTTTGGGCGCAGATGGCTCTCTGTCCATGGAACTAACTTTGGGACATGGCAGAGGCTACGCACAGGCGGACAAGAATAAGGGCGTTAATCCTGCAATAGGAGCGATACCCGTAGACTCCATATATACGCCGGTCCTTAAGGTTAACTATGCGGTGGAGAACACACGCGTAGGAAACCAGACAGACTTCGACAAGCTGACAATGGAAGTGTGGACGAATAAGACCACAACTCCGAGAGATGCTTTGTCCTTGGGCGCGAAGATACTGGTGGATCACTTTGCACTGTTCACTGACCTGTCAGAGTCCATGGGCGCAAAGTCCACAGTAGTAGAGCGTGTGGCGGAGGAGCGCAGTAAGGTATTTGAGATGACGATAGAGGAACTGGATCTATCTGTCAGAAGTTTCAACTGCTTGAAGCGAGCTAATATAAATACTGTAGAAGATCTCATCAACAAGACACAGGACGAGATGATCAAAGTGCGTAACTTGGGTCGCAAGTCCTTAGAAGAAGTTGAGCATAAGCTTGCGATGATGGGACTTTCATTGGCGAGCGACGAGAACCAGTAAGACCTGAAAGGAGGTATATGAGATGCCGGGAACAAGAAAACTCGGAAAGCCGACTGCAGCACGTATGGCAATGCTACGTCAGCAGGTAACGGACTTTTTGGATTACGGACGCATGGAGACAACAGTAACCCGTGCTAAGGAAATAAGATCCATGGCCGAGAAGATGATAACATTGGGTAAGAAGAAGGACTTGGCTGCATACAGGCAGGCACTGAGCTTCATTACACGTGAGGACGTGGCGAAGAAGGTGTTTGACGAAGTTGCACCGAAGTACGCGGAGCGTAACGGTGGTTACACACGCATAACACGCATAGGACCCCGCCGCGGTGACGCAGCGGAGATGGCTGTTTTAGAGTTGGTATAACTATGCAATAACGGGGAGTGCATTATGCGCTCCCCTTGGTTTACCTATAGGAGGATAAAATGGAAACTGCATTATTGTTTATAAACATGGCATTAGGTATAATTTTGGTTATTAAGGGCGGAGATGTTTTTGTAGATGCTGCAAGCAATATAGCGAAGGCATTGAAGATACCGCCGTTTATCATAGGAGCTACTATAGTTAGCATAGCAACGACTATGCCTGAGCTAATCGTGTCGAGTGTGGCGGCGGCTCAGGGAAAGAGCGATATGGCTATAGGAAATGCTGTAGGCTCAGTTACAGCGAACACAGCTTTCATAATGGCTTTGGCATTCGTGTTTTTGGATGTGCGTATAGAGCGTGCAAAATATGCACCTCAATGTCTAATACTTCTTTTCAGTGCAATTGTACTGTTTGTAGGCTCGATACAGGGAACATTGAGCATTGTAGCGGTTGCGATTTTGCTTGGACTTTACGCTGCGTCTATGTTCATCAATATACGCAATGGACGCAGAGAGAGTATAGCGCACACTGAGGAGGTCATTGACCGAAAAGGTATATTTAAAGATGCCGGACTTTTCGTGGTTGGCGCGGCTATGGTCGTTTTGGGCTCACAGTTAATGGTTGATAACGGCAGTGAATTAGCACTTCTTTTTGGTGTTTCAGAGCGAGTTATAGGAATAACACTATTGGCGTTCGGCACCTCACTACCGGAGCTTGTAACGACATTGACAGCGATAAAGAAGAAACAGGCACATTTGTCAGTGGGCAATATAGTAGGCGGAAATATTATAGATATAGCGTTCATACTGCCTGTCTCTACGGCTGTTGCCGGTAAGGAGCTTGATGTGGTTGGCAATGTGCTGTCTGTTGATATACCGGTCGCTATAGGCGTAATAGCTTTAGCCTTAGGACCACTACTCATAAAAGGCAGAGCGACTAAGTTAAATGGTATAGTCTTAATTGCTTGTTACGCTTTGTATATCATTACAGCTGTCGCTTAGTTTTGGATAGGCGCTATGGGTGAGATAAGATTAATGTGCCCCGAGACAGACTCGGAAGCAGTTCGTGCGGTGTATGCAGAACATATAGACAGTAATGCTACCTTTGAATATGTATTGCCGGACGAAGACAGATATAAAGAGCGTATAAGTGCTATAGCGGCGGATTATCCATTCTTAGTATATACGGAGAACGGGAATATAAGAGGCTATGCCTATGCGCAGAGATTTAGGCAAAGAAAAGCATATGATTGGTGCGTAGAGTTGTCAGTGTATATCAGCAAGTTGAGCAAGGGTAAGGGTGTTGGCACGAGCCTTTATAAGTCTGTGCTCAGCATAATAAAGGAGCAGAATGTTCAGCTTGCCATAGGAGTTATAACAGGCGATAATGTAGCGAGCACGAAAATGCACGAAAAATTAGGCTTTAAGTACAAGGGTAGAATGGAAAAGGTAGGCTATAAAAACGGCAGATGGCTGGATTTTGTGGAGTACAGTTTGGAGATAGGCGACTTTAAGTCGCCACCTCCGCCTTTTGTACCTATGCGTGAACTTGACAGAAAAAATGTAGAAGAGCTCTTAGAGATGTTCAAGCAAGACGAGGATTAGTCCGTATATTACACTTGCGGAGATGCCGTATATGATGACAGGTCCTGCGATGATGAGCATTTTTGAGGCGGTGCCTGTAATAAATCCCTCGCTTTTAAATTCGAGAGCGGGAGAGACGACAGCGTTAGAGAAACCTGTGATGGGCACAAGGGTGCCGGCACCGGCGATAGAGGCTATGTCATCATAGACACCGAGACCTGTCAGTAAAGCGGCGAGGAAGATAAGTCCCATGGAGCTGAGGGAGACAGCAAGGTCCTTTTCGAGACCGAAGTAGAGACCGAGGTCACAAAAAGCTTGACCTATACAGCAGATAGTTCCGCCGATTAAGAAGGCGAAGAGCATGTTTTTAGCTATGGGCGAGTTAGGCGTGTGTTTGTCGACGAGCTTAGAGTACTCGGCATTGGTCATTTTCATGATATCACTCCAGACGCAATTTTTCGGGGCGAAGCCAATATAAAAGTTTTAATCAACTTTTTATAAAAAATTGTGGGGACTTGGGGCAAATCCCCAAGTCGCTTTCCGAAGAAAGCGAAATTCCCAAGGGGCTCGGGGCAAAGCCCCGACTAAAAAATAAAAAACAAAAAAAGCCTTTGCGGTAGTTTATACCGCAAGGGCTAATTTATACTTACATTTAAATGTCTACAGTGAGGTTTTGGATACCATTTTTTTCGAACTCGCTTATATATTCATCCATACGATTAGTGAGCTCAATGAGGTTCTCGGGGTCAGTGTTCTCAAATTGCATGTCACGTAAGGCGAGCTCCTCTGCAAGGATGTCAAAGAAAACAGAGTCCTCATAATCGGCTATTGCCTCGTGTATACCACCTTGCTCATAAGCTTTTGAGGGGAAAATATGACCGCGCCATGTCTGGAAGAGCTCAGGCATATTCGCCTTAGCGCACAGAGAGAACAACTTCTCCTGTACGAGGTCATAGTCAGCGAATCTATCGTTCGGGCGTGTTGAGTTTAGCACCCAGTTACCTATATAGACCATGTCAAGTAGTCTTCGAAATTCTAAATCGGTAAGTTCAAAAGTCATAGGCAAAACCTCCTTGTGGTTCAGAATATAGCCGCCTATAACCATTATATCAATAAGGCATGGGAAATTCCACACAATTTTCCTTGAAATTATCGTAGAGATATATTATAGTGTGAAAAGCAAAGTGAGAAAAGGTGAAAAAATGAAGAAAAGAGCGATAGGTGTATTTGACTCAGGGCGTGGCGGCTTGTCGGCGGTACGCAGTCTGCGTGAACTTATGCCGACTGAAGATATTTGCTATTTGGGCGATTGTAAGCGCATGCCCTACGGCGGACGTGAGGAAGCGGAACTCATAGAGCTATCGACACGTCTTGCAAACTTCTTAGCAGCAAAAGATGTGAAGTGCCTACTGATAGCATGTAATACCATAGATACGACAGCGTCGGAGCATTTACGAACACTGCATGAGATACCTATATTCGGAGTCGTGAGTGCGGCGTCAAAGCTTGCGGTACGTGCGACCGAGAATAAGACGGTAGGTGTTATAAGTACAGTTGCGACAGCACGCATGAGAGCCTATGAGCGAGGGATAGAAAATGAAGATGAGACTGTGCGAGCCATCGGCGTAGGCTGTCCGACCCTTGCGCATTTGGCACAGCTTGGAAAGACAAGTATAGAGGACAGTGATCTGAGAGAAGATATAGAACAGTCCTTAGCGGATATAATAAAAAACGGAGCGGATACGCTCATATTGGGCTGTACGCATTATTCTTTGATAGAAGAAGCAATAAATACGTATACCGGTGGCAGTATGCGACTGATAGACTCGGGGGCGGCAGGAGCTGCGGAGTTGGCGGCGTATTTTGAGAGCAGACCGACAGAGAGAGCACAGGGATCAGATAAGGGCAAATTACGGTTTTTCACGACGGGCGATGTGACCAGCTTCAAAGAGGCGGCAGAGCAAATGTTAGGCGATGTGAGTGACTGTGAATTTGAGCATGTGGCAGACCTAAGATAAATAAAAGGGAGTAGAGGATATGCTGAGCGACGCAAAAGACGTAATAATATCGATAAAGGCAGAGCAGAGAACAGGTGAGCCTGATAGTTTGGAAACACTCGAGTTTGTTACGGAGGGCACATATAAGTATAATGACGGAGAAGGCGAGTTTAGCTATGAGGAGAGCGAAATAACGGGCATGGAGGGTACTAAGACCTCGTTTGTGTTCGGGCCGGCGGAGATAACCTTGGTGCGTGAGGGAATGTTAAACAGTCGTATGGTTTTTAAGCAAGGGATAAAGAGTACCTTTGTGTATAATACGCCCTACGGCACAACGACCATGGGCCTTGATACAAGGTGCATCAAGACTCAGTTAGGGCCGGGCGGTGGCGATATGGTCATTGACTATGTAGTGGATTTCGATCATGCTATGGTGGGCTATAATAGTTTTAAAATCAAAGTGATAGAACAGGGGTAGTGGCAAATGGCAGATATAATAAAGGCAACGAAGTCGGCAATATGCGATATACTGATAGCATCGTATAATAAGAATGTTGAGAAGGGTAATTTAAATGGTGGCATGGAGCTACGTGGCATAGCGGAGATACCGAAGGACACAAGAAATGGTGACTTTGCGGCAAATCATGCGATGATGAGTGCTAAGGGCTTTGGTATGGCGCCGAGAAAGCTGGCTGAGCTCTTGGTGGAGTGTGCAGAATTAGAGAACCCGTGGTTCTCTACGATTGAGATAGCAGGCCCCGGCTTTATAAATTTCAGGCTGTCACCGACATGGTATGCGGACAGTTTAGCTTCGATAGAGTCACAGGGCGAGGGCTATGGTAGTTCGGATATAATGAACGGTGAAAAGGTCATGGTGGAGTTCGTGTCGGCAAACCCCACAGGCCCTATGCATATGGGCAATGCGAGAGGTGGCGTGTTAGGCGACACCTTGGCAGAGCTGTTTAAGCGTTGCGGTGCGGAGGTGTGCCGTGAGTTTTACGTAAATGATGCGGGAAATCAGCTCAATAAGTTTTCGCAGTCTATAGAGGCGAGGTACAAACAGCTTATCCACGGTGAAGATGCGGTGGAGTTTCCCGAGGACGGCTATCAGGGCGAAGATATAAAGGACATAGCAAAGGCGTACTTTGAGCAATACGGCAAGACCGCCGAGGATATGAGTGAAAAAGAGCGAAAAGAGAGCATGGAAACTTTTGGCTTAGCGCATAACATACCTGCTATGGAAAGTGACCTTGAGCGCTACGGCATACGCTATGATGTGTGGTTTCGTGAGTCGAGTTTACACGAGAGCGCATACGTGGAGGAGACGACAAGCAAGCTGACGGAAAGCGGCCACACTTATGAAAAGGACGGAGCACTATGGCTAAATACATCTGCTATATTGGCAGAGGGGCTGAGACGTGCGGGCAAGAGCGAGAAGGACATAGAGAAGCTTGAGCTAAAAGATGACGTGTTGCGCAGGGCAAATGGTATATATACGTATTTTGCGGCAGACATAGCTTATCATAGGGACAAGTTAGAGCGTCGCAGTTTCGATATGGCGATAAATATATGGGGCGCAGATCACCATGGACATGTGGCAAGAATAAAGGGCGCAATGGATGCCTTGGGCTTAGATGGTGAACATAGGCTACATGTAGTGCTTATGCAGCTTGTCAAGCTGATGCGTGACGGTGAGACAGTACGTATGTCAAAGCGTACAGGTCGTATGATATCTTTATCTGATTTACTTGACGAAATTCCGGTGGATGCGGCGAGATGGTTCTTTAACTCTAGGCCAGACTCACAGATGGACTTCGATCTGGGCTTAGCTGTGCGTCAGGACAGTGAGAACCCGGTGTACTATGTGCAGTATGCACATGCGAGGATATGCTCACTCATCGCAAATTTAGCGGAAGAGGGGCATAGGGTGAGTGAGGGTGATGAAGCACGCTATGAGCTTTTGGAGACAGAGTCGGAGCAGGAGCTTATTAAGCAACTTGCATGCTTGACGTCTGAGGTGCAAGCAGCTGCGTTAAACTATGATCCGAGTAGGATAAATAAGTTTGCTACGGAGACGGCGACACGCTTTCATAGGTTCTATACAAGTTGTAGGTTAAAGGGTGAGAGCGACGATCTTCTCGGAGCAAGGCTTAAGCTTGCGCATGTCACGAAGTCGGTATTGAGTATAGCCTTGAGCATACTGGGTATTGCTGCACCGGAGCGCATGTAATAGAAAATAAACAATAAAAGACTATCGCTATGCATAACATAGCGGTGGTCTTTTATTGTTTAGCAAAGTACATTGACATATATTTAACAGTGTGAACAAGAAAACAATATAAAAAATAAACATATATAGCATGTTGCATAAAAAAATTTGGGAATACTTGTTGTATTGTGCATTTACAAGTGCATAAGTATTTGGTACAATATAAAAAGTTTATGTGCATATACAGTATGCACATATAAAATAGAGATAATTATGCAAAATAACAAGGGCAAGGCAGGGGGGAGGAAAGACGAGTAGGAACTCACGAAATTGATATTGATTACAACATACAATAAGGGGGAAGTTTATTAATGGGCACACAGATACAGACAGAAAAGAACGCAATGGGCAAACACTATTTAACTCTTTTACTTGGACCTCTGGTATTCGCTTTATTCCTTGTACTACCTTTCGAGGGCTTGGACTTTAACGGTAAAGTATGTCTAGGTATGTACGCATGGATGATAGTATGGTGGGTGGCGAAGCCTGTTCCCTGGTTGGCTACATCTTTGCTTCCGCTTGTTATATTCCCTATGCTCGGACTTATGGGCATAACGGATCTTGTAAAGAATATGTTCGGGCAGAGGATATTCTTCTTCTTCATCTTCCTGTACCTCATGGGTATGGCGGTTACGAGAGCAGGTCTTGCAAAGAGAATTGCTATGAGTCTTTTGTCTACGAGATGGGTTGACGGTAAGATCAAGCGTTTCGTTTTTGTGTACTTCATCGTTGCTGCAGTGTTGCAGGCTATATTCGGCGCTTCGGGTGCGGCTATGGCTATCCCCATCGGTGTTTCGGTTATTGAGTACATATACAGCGAATTTGACAAGCAGGGCATAGTTATTAACAAGGTGAAGTTTGGTTCCTACGTCATACTTGCAGCGACCTACGGAATGATAGCCGGCGGTCAGATGACCATACAGGGCTTCCCTCAGAACGTCGCTGTTATGGGTACATATACAGAGCTGACGGGACAGGGCATAGGCTACTTCGCATGGATGGTTCCCGGACTGATAAGCGGCACTTTGACTATAATTCTTGCTTACTTTATCCTGCATATAATCTATAAGTTCCCCGTAACGGAGATTCCCGGTGGTACGGCGTACTTTAAGTCTCAGAAAGAGGCACTCGGCAAGTTCAGCACAACTGAGAAGCGTATGGCTGTAGTTTTGGGTATAGTTTTGACTCTATGGGTTGTAACTACATTCATAACGATACCCGGACTTGAGTTCTACTCCATATCTTATCTCGGACTAATACTTATGTTCTTGGTGCCTGCGGAGAAGGGCAATACGGCAGGACTTGTCACACCTCAGGATGTGGGCAAGCTTAACTGGGATTCCATATTCCTCGTAACGGGCGCTATAGGCTTCTCTGGTCTTTTGACTCAGTTTGGCATAATCGACTGGATGGCACAGAGCTTGGGCGGCCTAAACGGAATCATGCTACTCGTACTTGCGACCTTCCTGTCCGTACTTATGACGAACCTTTTGGCGGGTCTTGCAACAGCTGCGGCACTGTCTACACTATTGCTACCGCTTGTTATGACTACAGGCATACATCCGCTTGTCGTTGTTAAGCTCATTTCGACTATGACGGTCGGCGTCATGGTGCCTTGGGCAGGTACGGCTGCAGCTATAGTTTACGGAAGTAACCACCTTGACATTAAGGAAATGTTTAAGACCGGATTTATCATGGCACTTGCTATAGGCACTATGCTTATAGTGTTCAATATGCTCGCTATGAACGTTCCGGCTTGGTTCCCGCCACTACCCTAAGAAATAATTAAGGAGAAATGATAAATGAGTAAGAAACCCAATATAGTGTTTTTATTTTCCGATCAGCATAATGCTAAGGTTATGGGTTGCGCAGGAGATCCCTACATACGCACACCGAACCTCGACAAGCTTGCAGCTAAGGGCGTAAGGCTTACAGACTGCTATACACCCGGTCCTCTTTGCGTGCCGAGCAGAATGTCCATGCTGACGGGCAGACTGCCCCAGCAGACAAATTGTCTCAACAACTTCATACAGATGTCAAGTGATGCGCCTACAATGGCACACACAATGACACTTGCAGGATACGAGACAGTGCTGATGGGACGTATGCACTTCTGCGGACATGACCAGTATCGTGGCTTTGAGAAGCACGAGATGTTCGATGCGACACCTCCTTTCCACCGCCCGAGCACCTTTAAGGGTATTTATGGAGATCATGTGGAGAGCGTAAAGCAGAGAGCAGTAGCAGTAGAGAGAAGCGGCGCCGGCGTCGGTGGCGGTTACCTGTTCGACGAGGCAGTGACAGACACCACAATTAAGTACCTTGAAAACAGGGAAGACGATAGGCCTCTGTTTATGACAGTCGGTTATTTCTGCCCGCATCCGCCCTATGTAGCACCGAAGGAGCTCTTTGATTACTATTACGAGACTCTGCCTGAGATAGAGTCCGACCCCAACTTCATGGAGAAATTGCACCCTGCGATGCAGGTGTGGGTTGAGGGACGTGGTATGGAGAACATAGATCCTGCAGACAAGCGCAAGATGCGTGCAGCTTACTATGCTCTCACTGAGTTCATGGATGCTGAGTGCGGCAAGGTAATGGATGCTGTAGAGCGTACCTTGGGTCTTGAGAACACCATTATCATCTACTCCACAGACCACGGTGATAGCATAGGAATAAATGACTTCTACTACAAGACGCATTTCTTCCAGGCTTCCGTACAGATCCCGACCATCTTCAGCTTCCCCGGCCACTTCGGTGAGGGTGTGACCATAGATGCGACGACGAATCTGATGGACATCACGCATACTATAAACGAGATCGGTGGCGCAGAAGCGATACCCGACATGCACTGGACGGGTCAGTCCCTATTGAAGGTGCTTGAGGGCAAGGAGCCTGCCGAGGAGGGTAGAACGGTAATTGGCCAGCTCGGCTCATATCCTCTGTCTAAGGATAAGCCCTCGGGCATGGTTAAAAAGGGCGACTACAAGTACATCAGCTTCTACGGCTACGACTATCCCTCACTGTATAACCTGAAGGACGATCCCACGGAGCTAAATGATTTGGGACGTAGCCCCGAGCACAAGGCTATCATCGACGAGATGCAGGCGATACTCGATAAGGAATGGGATCCTCAGGCTGCACTTGATATCTGCAATGCGGAGGCACCTAACTATCAGATGCTCGCACGCTGGGCGGAAACTACGAAGTTTAACTTCCCGCCGCTATTCCAAGTTGAAAATGCCTATGAGACAAACTACCTCTACGACGAAAGATATAAATAAAAGCACAAAACGGGCGACCCTCTCGGGTCGCCCGTTTTACGTTATCGTTTATTTAGTTAAAGTATGAAGGATCAAGTACATAGAGCGCTATTCCGGCAGCTATCATAAGGGCAAGGCAGATGACATTTATGAAATCGAGATTAAGCACCCTGTCGGGCTTTCTGTCTCTGCGCTCGGCGTCGGACAGTCGGGAAAAGCGCCACTTGCGGACTAAGGTCAAGAAATCACCAAGCAGGCCCAAGAGAATGTTTATAAGGAAAAGGGCGCAAAATGCCACGAGGGTATATAAAGCAGTGCCGCTCGGAGGCTCTTTAACCCCTGAGAATAAAAACCATGTCTGAAACGCAAATATAGCGACAGGCAAAATCAAAAAACCTATCCCCTTTAGCTTCTGACGCGTAGTCGAGAACTTCGCTACAGCAAGCTCATCATCAGGGCGCCGTGTCGGCAGTGGGTCATGTGCTTCGGAACTGTAGATGACAAAGTTGCCGACTACAAAATCGCTGTCGGGATAAAATTCGGGCGAATCATCACGCAGGCAGACGAGGCTGTAGCGCAGGTTAAAATTGCGTCGCTCCTCGAATATCACTCTGTTGCCGACTACGTCACCTATGACATAGCCCTCTTTTATCATATCGCTTAGCCACTTCTCGTTGGCACTAAGCTCATAAGGCTCAAAAGGGAATAACACTTTCTTTGTCTTCATCGTAGCATACCTCCCTTTCTTTTACCTTAGAGCAGGTCTTCGCAGAGGGAAAGAGCGTCCTTGTCCGCAACCAAGATAAAATCGGGGTGAAACTGCAGTATGGACGAGGGGTTCTTGGGCGTGATAGGCCCAAACAGAGCCTCACGCACCGCAAGGGCTTTCTCCTTGCCACTTGCGACCATGACTATCTGACGTGCCTGCACTATGTCCCTAATGCCCATGGTACGTGCTCTTGTAGGCACTTCCTCCAGACTATTGAAGAAGCGTCGGTTTGCCTCACGAGTGCTCAAAGATAAGTCAACCTCTTGCGTGCCGCAGGCGAAAGCATCGGCAGGCTCGTTAAAGCCTATGTGCCCGTTTGCGCCTATGCCGAGTAGTTGCAGGTCTATACCGCCCAAGTCACGTATGAGCTTATCATAGCGAGCGCATTCCGCAACAGAGTCGGGTACCGTACCACTAGGCAGATGCGTGTTCTCCGCCTTGATATTAACCTGAGAAAAGAGGTTCGTGCGCATATAATGTGCGTAGCTCTGGTCATTTTCGGCGGACAGACCCGTGTACTCGTCTAAGTTGACCGTGCGCACCTCGGAAAAGTCCAAATCACCCTTTTTGTACCACTCTATGAGCTGTGCATATATGCCCAGAGGGCTACTGCCCGTCGCCAAGCCCAAAACACAGGCAGGCTTTAATATTATCTGCGCAGAAATAAGGTTAGCCGCACTGCGACTCATGCTCTTATAGTCGGCTGTCTTTACCACTCTCATTATCTATACCCCCACGTTCTTACCGCCAATGTAGACGGCTTTAATGTCCAAATCATCGTCAATGAGCAAAAAGTCCGCTCGCTTACCTATGTCAATAGAGCCGCGCTCCTCAAAGAGCCCTACAGCACGAGCAGGCGCATAAGTGAGGGCGTACAAAGCGTCCTCTAAGCTTATACCGAAGTCTACGGAGTTTTTAAGCGTCTCATGTAAATTCGTCACAGAACCTGCCAAAGCGCCGTCCGTCGTGCGAACGGAGTCACCCGACTTTATAACGGGCAGACCGCCCAAACTGTAGCCCCCGTCAGGCATGGAGGCGGCACGTATACTATCGCTCACAAATACACAGCGCTCACCGAACATACTGTAAGCGGCGCGTAAAACCGAGGGGTGTATGTGTATGCCATCACAAATAAGCTCAACGGTAGCACCGCAATCGAAAGCGGCACCGATAAGCCCGGGGTCCCTATGGTGTAAAGACGGCATAGCGTTAAACAGATGCGTCACATGCGAAGCGCCTATATCGAAGGCACGTACCGCCGTGTTATAGTCAGTTGCGGTATGCCCGAGTGCGATTGTCAGCAGCTCTGACGCCTTTTCTATAAACTCCATAGCGCCCTCAAGCTCGGGCGCAAGCGTAATCATACGTAAGTTGCCGCTTGCAAGCTCGTTTAAACGGCAAAGAAAATCAAAGTCTGGTGACAGCATGTGCGCCTTGTCCTGAGCTCCGCATTTAGAGGGTGCGAGAAAAGGGCCTTCAAGATGTATGCCGCCGCACAAAGCGCCGCCGTCGGGCATGTGTGCGCTTGCTATGGCACGCACGGCCGCAATTGTGTCCTTTTCAGATAGAGTCATGACAGAGGGCACAATGCAAGTTACTCCCGACTTTGCATACTGTAAAGACATGCGCTCAAGACCCGATACCTCGCCATCTGAGGCATCGCCTCCGGCGGTGCCGTGCGTGTGTATGTCTATGAAGCCCGGCACGAGCATAGCGCCCTCGGCATTTATGTCAAAGGGCGTAGCCACGGGTGAAATGTCCGCTATGAGCCCGTCCTTAATTGTAAGCGTAGCCTCGTCGAAGCCTACGCCGTTAAATATACGAGCATTTCCAATCCTCATAAAAATCACCTCTGTTTAGTAGATGTCCTCTTTTATTTCCTCGGGAGGTAGTTCAAGCATCGTAGGATTATCAAGATAATGTTGCATGCGCTTAAATGCCTCGGCAAAATAGTTCATGTCACAGACACGACTGTCACAGTTAATGTGATAGTCTATATACTTATTTGCTACTATGACTCCGCTGTCATTAAGCTCTGTGGCTCTCCTTCTGGCACCTAAAGATAGAGACAGGGTAAGATTGCCGAAGTTAGAGAGCGAATGGAGTACGGGCGGTATACCGACTATACCCATATCGCTGATCATAAGCGAGCCGTGGAAGGGACTGATATCCAAAAGTCTCTGTGGTATTTTATCAATGAAATCTAAGAAGCGCATAATGCCAAGGCCGAATTGAAGTGCGGGTCGAGGTGCACGCATGTAACGTTCGGCGACCTTGAGAGCTCTGTCCGTGTCACCGGAACGAACTTCACGCACAGCGTCGTTTAGTGCGTTGTAGATGTCGAGTACAGTGTCCATAGGGGAAAAACGCATTTTTACGTATACGGTATCGGACTCTGTGGTGCGTGCACGCAAAACAGGCACAATGATATCGATGTCGAAACGTGAGTAAACACGTCTGCCTGCTACAAAACGGTTAATACCCGGAAACTCAGAGACGGTGCGCACATAAGCTGCGATAAAGAGGTGAAGAGCGCCCATGCCCTTGTAACCCTCAGTGCGTTTGTCACGCAGCCAATTCTCCGCCAAGCCGAGCTCTAAAGAGTCGGAAATACGTGCAGATGACTCGCTGCGCTTCTTGACAATGTAAGCGGAAAAACGCTGTGCGGCACTAAGCGATCGCAAAATTCTGCCATCACGCCTATCACCTATACGTGGATTATATTTTGAAACACTCATTAATAAATTCAGCTCCCGATGCAAAAATTATAAAAGACATACATATTCATAATATACTATAAACGCAACAGCAGCATTTTGGCAAGAAAATTTTAAGTGAAAGGGTAGAAAACAGGAAGATAGTTAATTAGATAGCATATATGCACATAAAAATTAACATACATAAAGGAAATTATGCAAAGTTTTTCAAAAGACTTGAAAAAGTAAACAGTGTTTGATATTATTAATAGTGCGATACAATAAATGGGAAAACAAATAAAATTTGCAAGAATGCCGAGGAGGTGTGTCAATGTCTTTTAAAGCTATCGCAACGATAAGCGAGGCGGAGGAGAGCGCAAGGAAGGAAAAGGCGACAGCGGTCGCAACGGCGCGTGAAGCGGCGCTACGCGCACAAGAGGAAGGCGAGGCGCTAATACGAGACGCGGAGAAGCGCGCAGCCGAAGAAGCCCGAAAGCGAGGTGCTGAAACAGATGCGGCGGCGCAGGCGGAGTCTGAGAATTTGTCCGAGGGCGTGGAAAACAAGAAAGCTGCAATGCGTGCACGGGCGGAATCTCGACTGCAAAAGGCCTCATCGCTAATCGTGGAAAGGATTGTGAGCGGCTAATGGCAATCGTAAAAATGAAAAAGCTAAGGCTCATGGTCGTGTCCTCGGAACGCGAGACATTATTCTCTGAGCTGATGCTTAAGGGCTGTGTGGAGGTGTCGGAGCCGCCGACAGTTCCTGAAGATGAGGGAGTGCAGCTCCGTCGAGGAGATGGCGCAGCGCTCGGCAAATTGCGTGGGGAGTATAACTCTCTGATGGGTGGACTAACCGTTTTGGATAGGTATGCACCCGAGAAGAAGGCTTTACTGTCTGCTTTACCTATGGTTAGCGTGGGAGAGCTCTTGGATGAGAGTGAATTACCTCGTGCTATGGAGTTAGCGGAAAAGTTAGGAGACTTGGACGAGCGTCTGAGACGTTTGGCATCCGAAGAGGGCAGATTGAGAACAGAGATAGACAGTCTGGAACCTTGGAGAGCTTGCGATGTGCCTTTGAATTTCGGAGGCTCACAGACGAGTGTCATTTTCTTTGGCACAATGCCGGTTGTAGAGGACTTTAAGGCGGCGCAAGCAGCTTTGAATGAGAAGTCGGACATGGCAGAACTGTTCGTAGTGTCTGAGGACAAGCAGGCTCGTTACTTGCTTTTGGTCAGTCACAGGGAACAGTCTGATGAGTCGATGACGGTGTTGCGTCCTTGGGGCTTCTCTGTGCTGAGCATGGAGGAGTTTGGCGGTGCGGCGGCGGATTGCATAAAGTACCGTGAAACAAAGTTAGCGGAGATGGCTAATGAGAAGGCCACTCTGGAAGCTGAGATAGTGGCGCAGTCGGGAAATCGTGCGACCTTGCGTTTGAGTGCGGATAATTTGCTTACTAAGTTAGGCGGAGCCGAGGCAGACAATAGGCTGTTGTTTACCGAAAAGGTGTCATTCTTGGAGGGCTGGTTGCCTGCGGAGAACTTAGTGGAGGTAGAAGCGGTACTCAGTAAGTTCGACTGTGCTTGGGAAACCGAAGATCCTAAAGAAGAGGACATTCCGGTCGTACCGGTTAAGCTGAAGAACGGACTGTTTACACGTTCTATGAACATGGTGACGGAGATGTACAGCTTGCCTGCGTATAACGGAGTGGACGCAAACCCTGCTATGGCACCGTTTTTCATATTCTTCTACGGAATGATGATGGCGGACATGGCGTACGGAATATTGATGGTATTGGCGGGCTTGCTGATAACAAAGAAGATGCGCCCAAGGCCGAGTTTGCGAAACTTTGGAGAGTTATTCATAATGTGTGGAATAACGACTATACTCTGGGGTGCAGCTACGGGTAGCTTCTTTGGTGATCTACCGTATCAGTTGGCAATTATGTTAAATCCCGAAACGACCTTTACGGGAATACCTGCATTAATCAGCCCACTTGAGGATGCGCTTATGATACTCATAGGTTCATGCGCCTTGGGACTTGTGCAGATAATGACGGGTATGGCTATCAGTTTCACGAAGCAGGTCAAGCGCGGAGAGACTGTGGCGGCGCTGTGTAATGAAGGCGTGTGGTTCTTGGTCTTTGTTGGCTTAGGAGTAGCTGGAGTGACGGGTATGTGGACAGAGATCCTACTTGGCATATTGGTACTCATCGTATTAACTCAGGGCTACGGAGCGAAGGGCATAGGCGGCAAGCTTACGGCGATCGGCGGCTCTTTATACAACAACGTGACGGGATATTTCGGCGATATATTGTCGTATTCACGTCTGATGGCGCTGATGCTTGCAGGAGCTGTCATAGCACAGGTATTTAATACCTTGGGTGGCATAACGGGCAATGTGATACTGTTTTTCGTGATATCAATGGTAGGCAATACCTTGAACTTTGCGCTAAACCTATTGGGTTGTTACGTGCATGATTTGCGTTTGCAGTGCTTGGAGTTCTTTGGGAAGTTCTATGAGGACGGTGGAAAGCCGTTTAGGCCACTTGCGACGAACACGGTGTTCGTAGACATAAAAAATGACTAAAGGAAAGACTAAAGGAGGAAATTAGGATGTTTGAAGATTTCGGTGGATTGGCTTTGGCTCTGGTAGGTGCGGGACTTGCGGTAGGACTGTCTTGTTCAGGTTCGGCAAAGGGAACAGGTATAGCCGGTGAGGCCGGTGCAGGACTCACAAGTGAAGACCCCTCAAAGTTCGGTAAGGTCATGGTATTGCAGCTACTTCCCGGCACACAGGGTCTGTACGGACTGGTTGTATGGTTCTTTGCACTCATACAGATGGGCATGCTTGATGGCACAGCGGCAGGAATGTCGGTAGTAGAGGGCGCACGTTACTTTGCAGCTTGCTTACCGATGGCATTCGGTGGACTGCTTTCAGCTATAGCACAGGGTCGCGTTGCAGCCGGCTCTATAAACATACTGGCAAAGAAGCCTGAGGATTGGTCACGTGGTCTTATCCTCTGCGGCATCGTTGAGTTCTATGCTATACTCTCTCTGCTTGCCTCCATGCTCATGTTGCTGTGGATATAATCCGCAGCCGTGCAGGTGGTGACAGTGTATGAATGGAATAGAAAAGATAAAAGCACGCATAGCGGCAGACTCTGAGGCTGAGGTAGCGGCGATACGCCGTGAGAGCGATATGGAGTGCGCGCGTATTCGTGCGGAGTACGAGAAGAAGGCGGCGGAACGTTACGAGGAGCTCTTAAAAGAGGGACTTGACGCCAATGAGCAGCGCGCATCCAGTGTGGAACGTACAGCGAAACTCGATGCACGTAAAGGACTTTTGGGTCTGAAGCAGGACATGGTGACAGAGGCGTTCACAATGGCGCGAGAGGGAATCATCGGCTTGCCTGAGGCGCAGTATGTGGAATTTTTGGCGACGGTGGCGGCGAAATCTGTTGTGACCGGCGACGAGGATATAGTACTGAATGCAAAAGACAGGTCTGCAGTGGGTTCGAAGGTGCAGAGTTTAGCGAACGAGAAGCTGAAGGCACGTGGTATATCGGGCAAGCTTGGATTGTCGGCAGAAGCGGGCGACATATCGGGCGGACTGCTATTGAAGCAGGGTGACATAGGCGTAAACTGCAGTGTTGACACTCTGTTGGAGCTGAGCCGTTCAGAGCTCGCCGCACAGGTGGCTGAACTGCTCTTTGAGGGCTAAGCCATGGTAAATGGTTTAGTCGGAGAAGGGAAGGAGGTAAGGCTTTGTCGGTAAGATACAATTATAACGAGAAAATACAGCAGATAGACTATTTAGCACTGTCCGCTATGCTAAGGGCACGTCAGATGAAGATGCCCGATCGTGATAAGATGGACAGGATGTTAGCTGCAAACAGCTTTGGCGATGCGGCAAAGATACTCACAGACTGTGGTTTTGAGGACATGTCGAGTCTTGACGCACGAGGTGTGGATGAGTCCTTGGCGAGGCGCAGGAGTGCCATATTCGAGGATGTTGACGGCATGTCACCGGATCCGAGAGTGGTTGAGCTTTTTCGTCTGAAGTACGATTACCACAATGCGAAGGTGATCATAAAAGCAGAGGGTGCCGGCGTATCGGGTACGCATTTGTTTTCCGACTCCGGACGTGTGAGCTTTGAGAAACTCAGTGAGGCGTATGCAGAGGAGGATTATCGTTTTGTACCTTTAGAGTTGGGTAAGGCGATGATAGAGGCTAAGGGTGTGCTCGCACGTACGGGCAATCCTCAGCTTGCTGACTTTGTGCTTGACGAAGTGTACTTCAAGGAGCTGGCGGAAATAGCGCAGAAGACCGGCTGGGTATTTCTCATAAAGTATGCGAAGCTCTTAACGGACGCTGCGAATTTACGCACGGCTGTCAGGACGGTACGCATGGGACGCAGCCAGGAGTTTTTAAACAGTGCACTTTTCGAGCAGGGCGAGATAAGTGTGGCACGAGTAGCGCAGGCGGCAATGACCGGCGAGGAGATAGTGAGTGTGTTCGCGCCGACATTTCTAAAGGATGCGGCGGTGTTGGGAGCAGAGGCGATGAAGGGCGGGTCAATGACACGCTTTGAGCTAAGCTGTGACAATGCAATCTCTAAGTTTTTAAATGAAGCGAAGCTGACGGCGTTCGGAGCGGATGCTTTGGTTGAGTATTTAAGCTTAGTGGAGACGGAGACGACTGCTGTACGAATGATACTGTCGGGCAAGCTTGCCGGCATAGCGCCGAATGCTATAAAGGAAAGGCTGCGTGATATAAATGCTTAGGATAGCTGTAATAGGCGCACGAGAGACGGTGATGGGTTTCAAGGCATTGGGCTTGGAAGTGTTTCCTGTCGAGAGTGTGGAAGCTGCGGAGGCGACATTTAAGAAGATCACGAAGCCGGGCGGCGAGGAATATGCGATAATCTATTTAGAGGAGAACTTGGCGATGGCACTGGAAGAGGAGACGTCAAAGTTCAAGGGCAGACCGACACCTGCGGTAATATTAATACCGGGCAGGGAGGGCTCATTGGGTCTGGGTCAATCAGCGTTGCGTGCGGCGGTAGAGAAGGCCGTGGGCACCGACATACTATAAAAACCGAAAGAGGGTTTGTAAATGAGCGGAACAATAACAAAAGTATCGGGTCCGCTGGTAGTTGCGGAGGGTCTGGCGGATGCGAACGTTTCGGACGTTGTGCGTGTCGGCAGCCAGCGACTGATCGGCGAGATTCTGAATATGAGCGGCGATGCCGCATCCATACAGGTGTATGAGGAGACTTCGGGCTTGGGTCCGGGTGCCACAGTAGAGACAACGGGACTGCCCATGTCAGTGGAATTGGGACCGGGTATGCTCGAGAATATTTACGACGGCATACAGCGTCCTCTACCCGAGATACGTGCGCTTACGGGCGAGACGATATCTCGTGGTGTTGAGGTACCTGCGCTTAACCGTGAGAAGATATGGGACTTTGTGCCTGTAGCTAAAGTAGGCGATAAGCTCAGGGGCGGCGACATAGTCGGTACGGTACAGGAGACGAGTGCGATATCGCATAAAATAATGGTACCTCCGAATATGCAGGGCACGATAAAGGCGATAAACGCCGGCAGCTTCAAGGTAACGGACACCGTTGCTGTGCTCACGGACGATAAGGGCGTTGACAGGGAACTAAACATGATACAGTACTGGCCTGTACGTATAGCTCGTCCTTACGAGCGCAAGTATACGCCGGCGCGTCCGATGAATAGCGGACAGAGAATAGTAGATACGCTGTTCCCGATTGCAAAGGGTGGTACAGCGGCTGTCCCCGGCCCCTTCGGCTCGGGTAAGACGGTTGTACAGCACCAGCTTGCAAAGTGGTCTGACGTTGACATCGTTGTCTATATAGGCTGCGGTGAGCGTGGAAACGAGATGACGGACGTTCTTATGGAGTTCCCGGAGCTGACTGACCCTCGTAACGGTGAGCCACTCATGAAGCGTACGGTACTGATAGCAAACACTTCGGACATGCCTGTTGCGGCACGTGAGGCGTCCATATACACGGGTATCACTATAGCTGAGTACTTCCGTGACATGGGCTATGACGTTGCAGTTCTGGCGGACTCGACATCACGTTGGGCGGAGGCTTTGCGTGAGATGTCCGGTCGTCTTGAGGAGATGCCCGGTGAGGAAGGCTATCCTGCATATCTTGCATCACGTTTGGCACAGTTCTATGAGCGTGCGGGCGTAATAGAGTGCTTGGGGCAGGGCGAGCGCAGAGGTTCTGTAACGGCTATAGGCGCAGTATCGCCTCCGGGCGGTGACACGTCCGAGCCTGTATCACAGGCGACGATGCGTATAGTAAAGGTTTTCTGGGCGCTTGATGCTTCCTTGGCGTATGCACGTCACTTCCCTGCGATTAACTGGTTGACTTCGTATTCGCTCTACATTGACATGCTGAGCGGCTGGTACGAGGAGCAGTTTGGAGCAAAGTACATGAAGAATCGTCAGAAGGCGATGCAGATACTTCAGGAGGAGGACGAGTTGAAGGAAATTGTGCGACTTGTTGGTCAGGACGCACTATCACCTGATGACCGTTTGACTATGGAGACAGCGAAGATGATCCGTGAGGACTTTTTGCAGCAGAACGCTTTCGTTGACGAGGATGCTTACTCTTCATACGGCAAGCAGTTCGGACTTTTGGATATCGTGCTTGAGTACGATGTACAGTGCCGTGCAGCGCTATTAAAGGGTGCGGAGATGGCGAAGTTGTTCGCTATACCTGTACGTGAGAAGATAGGCCGTGCGAAGATGATAGATCCCGATAAGTTTGATACTGAGATTGCAGCAATGCAGGCTCAGATGAAGGCTGAGATAGCGGAGATAGCACGTGGAGGTGAGGAAGAATGATCAGAGAGTATAAGACAATAAAAGAGGTGGCGAACCCTCTCATGGTCGTTAGTCAGGTTGAGGGCGTCACTTATGACGAGCTCGGCGAGCTTGAGCTTCCGAACGGTCAGAAGCGCCGTTGCAAGGTACTTGAGGTGGACAGGGATACGGCTGTTGTGCAGTTGTTTGAGTCTGCACAGGGCATAAACTTAGCGCAGACGAAAGTACGTTTTTTGGGTAAGCCTTTGGAGCTCTCGGTTTCTGAGGACATGCTCGGCCGTGTATTTAACGGAATGGGTGAACCTATAGACGGCGGACCTGCAATATTGGCTGAAGCGCACAGGGACATAAACGGACTTCCGATGAACCCTGCGGCACGTGCTTATCCTGCTGAGTTTATACAGACGGGCGTATCGACGATAGACGGCCTGAATACCTTGGTACGTGGTCAGAAGCTTCCTATATTCTCCTGCTCGGGACTACCTCATGCGGCATTAGCGGCACAGATAGCACGTCAGGCACGTGTTCGTGGCACGGACGAGGCTTTCGCCGTTGTATTTGCTGCTATAGGTATAACGTTTGAGGAATCCGAGTACTTCGTTGAGGAGTTTAGGCGCACAGGCGCTATCGACAGAACGGTTGTGTTCTCGAACCTCGCCAATGACCCTGCGGTTGAGCGTATAGCAACACCTCGTATGGCGCTGACAGCTGCTGAGTACTTGGCGTTTGAGAAGGACATGCACGTACTTGTCATATTGACGGACATCACGAACTATGCAGAGGCATTGCGTGAGGTATCGGCAGCGAAGAAGGAAGTACCGGGACGCCGTGGCTATCCGGGTTACCTCTACACTGACCTTGCGACCATGTATGAGCGTGCTGGCCGTCGTGTGGGCAAGAATGGCTCAATTACGATGATACCCATATTGACGATGCCTGAAGATGATAAGACTCATCCGATACCCGACTTGACGGGCTATATAACAGAGGGTCAGATCATACTTTCACGTGAACTTCACCGTAAGGGTCTTGTGCCGCCGGTTGACGTACTACCCAGCCTGTCACGTTTGAAGGACAAGGGTATAGGCGACGGCAAGACACGTGAGGACCATTCGGGCACGATGAACCAGTTGTTCTCGGCGTATGCACGAGGCAAGGATGCTAAGGAGCTCATGACGATCTTGGGTGAGGCTGCGTTGTCTGACGACGATAAGCAATTTGCAAAGTTTGCAGAGCGCTTTGAGGAGTACTATGTAAGCCAGTCTAACGAGGTAAACCGTTCGATAGAGGAGACCTTGGATATAGGTTGGGAGCTATTGTCGATACTACCCAAGACCGAGCTTAAGAGAATAAAGCAGGAGCACATAGAAAAGTACATGCCTGAGAGCGAAAAGTAAGGCGGTGAATTAAATGGCGAAGACCGCGATAACCCCGACCAGAATGGTCATGAACCAGATGAAGAAGCGCCTCAAAACGGCACGTAGGGGACATAAGCTCCTCAAGGATAAGCGTGATGAGCTGATGCGCCAATTCATGGATATAGTACGCCATAATAGGGTGCTTAGAGAAAAGGTAGAGGAAGGCTTGACGGCAGCATTTGCGTCATTGACAGTGGCGAGTGCCATAATGTCACCGGAGATGTTGGAGCAGGCACTTTTATACCCTCGTCAGCGAGTGGAGCTGGGCATGAACTTTAAGAATATCATGAGTGTAAATGTGCCGGAATACAGCTTTACGACCTCTAATAAGGACGCTTCCGAAATCTTCCCCTATGGTTTTGCACAGACCTCCGGTGAACTCGACGATGCTTTGGCACAGCTTGCACGTGTGTTCGAGGATATGTTGGAGCTTGCACAGGTTGAAAAGACCATGCAGCTACTTGCAGAGGAGATAGAGAAGACACGTCGCCGTGTTAATGCTTTGGAGTACGTCATGATCCCGGACTTGGAGCAGAGTATACGTTATATACGAATGAAGCTCGAGGAGAATGAGAACTCGACTAAGGTCAGGCTCATGAAGGTTAAGGATATGGTGCTTAAGGAAGCCGGCTATACTAATTAGTGTTCATTACAAAAAAACCGACGCTGTACGAGCGTCGGTTTTTTGTTGTTAATACAAGAAAATCGGAAAGTATATTATGAAATAGGATGAAGAAATATAATTTTGGGAGTATGATTAACGAAAAATGTTGCAATTTCGTAAAAAAAGCTACCAATTTACTGCGACATATTGACAGGGGAAATGCCGTGTGATAACATAACGCAGTGAGCAATCGTTATTAAATATTCCGTGACATTTAAGGTAAACTATTGTTATGAAACAAGAGACTTTCTAAATAGGAGGCAAAGATGAAAGAAAAGCAAAAAAGAGGGGCGAATGGCGGATTTACTTTGGTAGAGCTAATCATTGTTGTAGCGATTATAGCAGTACTTGCAGCGGTATTAGCACCACGGTATATGCAGTATGTTGAGAGCGGTAGGGAAGCTAATGACGCTCAAATAGCGACCTCTATAATGAGGGCAACGACAGCGGCGATGAATGACCCGTCAAACAATATACCCTCGGGTATAGATATAACGATAACATGGCATAGTGTGGATGATGGCTCATCTGTTGCAGGCTGGGGTTCTGAAGGAACAATAGAAGTAGATGCCGATGTCATATCCTACTCTTCGACGATAAATAGTGCTTTGCGCCAGCCCCTGCTTGAAGTGATGGGATGGTATGACGCGGAAGAACCACGTGATAAGTGGGTTGGAAAACTGGGAGAGTCAGCTGTGGCGTCAGGGACAGACTTTCAGTTTACGATAAGAACCTCTACGGGCGAAATCAGCGGAATACCTGCAGAGTGGGTAGCTATGGGCGTTGACGGTTAGAAAAGGTTTAGGAGTATAGTGATGATAAAGTTAAATAGAAATAATAAGGGATTTACCTTGGTAGAGCTAATCATAGTCATAGCGATAATAATGGTATTGGTGGCAGTGTTGGCACCTCAGTATACAAGATATGTAGAGCAATCGAGAGAGTCTAACGACTTGCAAATAGCGTCATCCATAATAGATGCGACTATAGTTGCTGTAGCAGACCCCAAGAATGAAATACCCGGCAATGCGCTTATTCGTGTGGCGTGGATAACTACAGGTGGCAATGGTACCATTGCAGTAGGTTCAGCGCATGACTCAAATTTAAGAGGATTAAAGCACTCAAACGGCACAGACTTAGCTACACATCTTACAAATGAGATAAAGGCCATTATGGGTGACAAAACTATTCTAGCTGTATCTGAGGTAGGTAAAAGTCAGAGCTTAATATTCAGGCTGGATGCTGATACCGGTGCTGTAGAGATTGCAGGAACGAATTCCAGCCCTGATGATAACGGTTGGAATGCAGGAAGCGGACTTTGGGTAACGGAGATAGGTCTTGGTTTCCCACTCTCAGATGAATTTTATTACTATTATTAATACAAATAACTGAATAGAAATATAATTAAAAGAGGTAGCATCGACTGAGATGCTACCTCTTTTTGAGTGTGCTTGCGAATGGACTGTGAATGAGGTATAATGAGTAAATATGAGTAGGAGGATAGTTATGAGAAAATATATGAAATTAGCTTTGTTGTGTGTGATGTTCATAATGCTCGGGGCGTGCAGCTCGGAGCCTACACCGACGGCTACGCCCGTGCCTACGGCGGAAGCGACAGCGGAGGTAGAGAACATAGATTTTGAAGCTCTGAGGGACGAACATGCCGAGATGCTTGTGAACGGCGACTTCAATGCCTTTTTGGAGCAGGGCTCTGTGGGTCTGCAAGAGGCACTTGCTGATGATATTTTGAAGAATACATGGGAGCAGTCCGTGCAGTATTTAGGGGCGTTTTCAAGCTATGGTGAAGTGACGCTGACGGATAGTGAGGGTAGTGTGACGGCAACTGTGGAGCTTATGTACGAGAACGCCGCTATGTTATTAACTTTAAACTACGATGCACAGGGCGTAGTGCAGGGCGTATTTATAGCGCCCATAGCGACGGGACTTGAGCAGACGGAAGCCTTCACGGAGACGGAGATAGCCGTGGGTGAGTACGGCTTAAAGGGCGTGCTGACCGTGCCCCGTGATGTAGAGGGCTACCCAGTGGTGGTGCTGGTGCAGGGCTCGGGCGCAACGGACTATAATGAAACCATAGGTGCGGCACAAAATACGCCGTTCAAGGACTTAGCGCACGGCTTGGCAGAGCGTGGTATAGCCTCAGTGCGCTACAATAAGAGAAACTATGAGCACCCTGAACTCTTTACAGACGAGGATACGCTCAGCATATATGATGAGGCTATAGATGATGCGCTATGGGCTATCACATGGGCGAGTGAGAATGTGAGCGAGGAAGTGTATCTTATAGGTCATAGCTTAGGTGGCATGATAGCACCTAAGATATCGGAGCTGAGCGGAGAGCTCTCGGGTTTTGTCATGCTTGCAGGCACGACACGAGCCCTGACGGACGTAGTGTACGATCAGAACATGAACTTTATAGAGTATATGGATATGAGTGACTTAGAGCGTGCCGCCGCCTTAGCCTATGTAGAGACGGAGTACGAGAAGTTTTTAAACGGCGAGTCCGCCTTCGGTATGCCGCAGAGTTATGCGGACAGCTTAGCTACGCTAAATGGCATGGAGATACTGCAGAGCACAGAGCTTCCCGTGCTCATAATGCAGGGGGAGAAGGATTTTCAGATCTACTATGAGCAAGATTACCTTATGATGCAGGCGGCGCTTAGTGAGAGAGCGAATATAGAGTTCATATCATATGCGGAGCTAAATCATCTATTCATGCCGCAAGTGTTGGAGGGCGAGGCTATAGATCTGACGGAGTACGACACGCCGAACAGCATACCCGACTATGTAATTGACGATTTAGCGAACTTTTTGTTGAAGTAGGAGAAAGTCGAAAATAATTGTTGACACGGCAACAAAAAAGTGGCATAATGTTCCGAGTTTGATATTTGAAAGGAGCAATTATGAGCACTAAGGCAAAGAAGGGTTTAAAAGTCACGTTAATAGTGATAGCTGCAATACTTGTGGTGTTGGCGGCGGTGGTATATTTCATGTTCGGCAAGGAGATCGCATCGGTGGCGAGCGTGGAGCATAAGGCTGAGTACGGCGATCTGTATGTAATGGACTACACGGCGGACTATGATATGGCGGCGTTTTTGGAGGTAGGTGCGGAGAACGATTCAGAGCTTGTCGAATACATCATATCAAAGCTTTTGAAGGGTCTACCTTTAGAGATAGAGGTACCGACAATAGGATGTAGTACATTCTCTGCGACAACAGAGGAAGGTACACCGATATTCGGAAGAAACTACGACTTGGACGAGACACCGGGACTTTTGGTAAAGACAGATCCTGAGGACGGATATGCGTCCATATCAATGGTAGACTTGGGCTTCTTGGGCTATACACCCGAGTACGTGCCCGATAGTATGGCAAACAGCATCTTGACGCTTGCTGCGGCGTTTACACCGCTTGACGGCGTAAACGAGGCAGGTGTGGCTATAGGTGTTATGCTTATAGATACCGAGCCGACGCATCAGTACACGGACAAGATAGACATCACAACGACGACTGCGATACGTATGATACTTGACTATGCGGCGACGACACAGGAAGCAATAGATATGCTTGGTCAGTATGATATGCACGCATCGGCAGGCAATGACTATCACTTTATGATAACGGATAAGTCGGGGCACACTGTTGTTGTTGAGTATATCGAGAATGAGATGAGCGTAGTGGAAAGTGATATCAGCACGAACTTCCTTTTAACCGAGGGTGAATGGTATAGCTTCGGCATGGGTCACGACAGGTACGAGATCCTTGAGGCGGCTATGGAAGAGACGGGCGGCGTAATGACACGTGAGTATGCTATGGAGCTTTTGGAGGCGGTCAGTCAGGACAATGTGCGTCCGGACGGCACGACGAGCGGTACTCAGTGGTCGGCACTGTATGATTTAGAGGCAGGCACTATGGAGATCGTGATGGATAGGGCGTTCGGCACGGCGTACACCGACAGCATAGGCTAAAACATTAGGGGCGAAGCCACTCTAAAAGTTTTAATCAACTTTTTTCAAAAAGTTGCAGGGTGCAGGGACGGCGTCCCTGCTCGCCGTCCGCAGACGGCGAAATCCCCACGGGGTTTGGGGTAAAGCCCCAACTAAAAAACTAACAGAACGACAACTGCGTAGCAGTTGCACACGCCCTCGTCAATGACGAGGGCGTCTGTCGTCCGCAGACGGCGAAATCCCCACGGGGTTTGGGGCAAAGCCCCAACTTAAAAACTAACAGAACGACAACTGCGTAGCAGTTGCACACGCCCTCGTCAATGACGAGGGCGTCTGTCGTCCGCAGACGGCGAAATCCCCACGGGGTTTGGGACGAAAGCTCCGACTAAAACAAAACAAATAATAAAAACAGCCACGACCGTCAGGTCGTGGCTGTTTTGTGCGAAAAGCTTATTTCGCAACTGCGTCTTTAAACGCTTTGCCGATCTTGAAGACAGGTACACGAGAAGCAGGGATGGTGATCTCTTCGTTTGTCTTGGGGTTTCTACCCTTGCGCTCACTGCGCTCCTTGACATCGAAGCTACCGAAACCTACTAAGGATACCTTGCCACCCGCTGCAAGCTCACTGACGATTACATCAAATGTAGTGCTTACCGCAAGCTCGCTGTCCTTCTTGGAAAGACCGCTCTTCTCTGCGACAGCGGCGATTAAATCTGCTTTGTTCATCTTAATGTTCCTCCTAAATTCTATATCGGTTCTGCCCATCGTGGGGCAAAATCTCGCAAAGTAAATATGGGCGAAGTGTGCTCAACTCTCCTTTGGGAATGCTGAAGCAATCTCCTTGCCTTCTAAGTCACGACGAGCTGCTTGATAGATATGTTCCATTTCATCTAAACTCATCTCGTCTAAGCTTTTGCCCAAAGCGGCGGCGCCACGCTCAACGTACTCAAAACGACGTGTGAATTTCTCGCAGGACTTGTGCATGGCCTGTTCACTGTCAATATCAAAGAAACGAGCTACATTAACAGCCGAGAAAAGAATGTCGCCGATTTCCTCCTCTATGTTGGGAAGGTCATTGTTCTGCATACCCTCCGATAGCTCGTCAACTTCCTCGCGTAACTTTTCAAGTGCGCCGTCGACTATAGGCCAGTCGAATCCGACCTTTGCAGCCTTGTCCTGAATCTTCTGTGAACGCATAAGTCCCGGTAAAGCACGTGGCACACTGTCCATAGTAGCGCTGACTGTCGTCTGCGAGCGTTCTGCCTTCTTCGCTGCCTCCCAACTCGACAAGGCATCGGACTCACTGCTCGCTACCGTATCACCGAATACATGAGTATGCCGTGAAACTAATTTTTTACAAGCCGCATCCGCTATGTCGTCTAAAGTGAAGTGTCCGGCGCCCTTAGCTATGTCAGCGTGTAGGAGTACTTGTAATAGTACATCACCTAACTCCTCGCGCAAATGCATTGCGTCGCCTTCGTCTATGGCCTCGCAGCACTCGTAGCTCTCCTCCAAGAGATTTTTGCGCAAGCTCTCATGCGTCTGCTTTCTGTCCCAAGGACAGCCGCGCTCAGAACGTAAAAATGCAACGAGCGCTATATAATCTTCAAGAGTGTAAAATTCTTTTATACCAAAATCTATCATACATTTATACCTTCTGCAAGTGTTTTTAATATTTTTTGATTACAAAAAATAAGATTATCAATGATTTTTATCTTACTCTGAGTATCTTAGCGAGTTTGTTGCCGCCGGGGATCAAACTCATGTCCTCGGCTGTGACAGCACGAGTGGTAATGATGAGCACAAGGTAGACGAGCACTGCGACGCCTATGGCAGCACACATGCAAATTAACATGAGTAGGGTAGAACCATCAACACCGCCCACAAGTCGTGTGGCAAGCCCGTAAGTAGCCCATGCGGCGCCACCCATAATAGCGGAGGATATTAGCGGCCTTACGAGCACCTTGAGATAGTTGGGCTTCTTCACAAGGCATTTTTTGAGATATGTGAAGTTCAATGCACACATAACCACATAGCAAGCAATGGTGCCTATGGGTGCACCTATAATATTGATTTCGGGGTTGCCGACAAGCACCCAGTTGACTGCAAGCTTAACCACGCCGCCTATGAGCATAGAAAAAACGGTGAACTTCTCATTACCGCTTGCCTGTAGTATGGCATTTGTGATAAGAGCCATACATACGAAAAATGAAGCGATTCCTAAGAGGGTAAGTAGAGTAGGCCCAACTTCGTGCGTGCCTGAGTACAACACATTGACTATGGGGTAAGATAGTACCGCAAGACCTATCGCCATGGGCATCGCGAGCACGCTGCCTATGCGCATGGAGGACTCTGTAATCTCTCCTGCCGTGTTGTGGCGCTTTGCGACAACAGCTGCCGAAATAGCGGGAACAACGCTGATAGCGAGCGGCGTAATAAATGCCGCAGGCAGGTTAAAGAGAGTCATCATTGCCGAATATGAACCATAGAGCGTATCGGCTGCCTCGCTGCTCATATTACTCAAAAGCTGTTCCTTGACAAGCTTCGTGTCGAGTAAGCTGATGATGCTCATAACGGAGGCGCCCAAGGTAATGGGTATGCCCACTTTCAAAAAGAGTGATGCCGTTTCCGACTTAGATTTGGGGACATCAATAAACTTTTTTTCACTCTGCTCACTTTTGTAGCGCCTATACTTAGAAAACAGGTAAATCAGAGCGGCGAGTGCGCCTACAGTAACGCCAAACATGGCACCGGCAGAGCCCAAAGGAATACTGTAACCGCTACTCAGAAGGAAAATTGCAAGCGCAAGTCCGATGATAACCTTTATGAACACTTCAAGTACCTGGGACACGGTCGTGGGCTTCATGTCCGAATAGCCCTGAATGTAGCCTCTGAACGCCGAACATATACAAACTAATAAAACAGCCGGCGCAAGTGCGAATATGCTCTGAGAGGACTCAGGCGTACTTACTAAGAGTATGGCGAGATCTGTAGGGAATAACATCATAATTAAGGTAAGTACAGCGCCGATGGCAGTCAGCATAAAGAAGGCTACACGAAAAGTGCGCTTCGCCTGATTACCACGACCCAAAGTGTCGTCCTCGCTGATAAGCCTTGAAAGTGCCACGGGAAGTCCCGCAGTTGAAACGGTCAGTAACACATTATATATCATATAAGCTGCATTAAAGTACCCATAGCCGGCATCACCTAAGATGTTGCGCAAGGGTATCTTATATATAGCACCCAGTATCTTCATGATCACGACGCCAAAAGCTAAGATGGCGGCGCCATGCAAATAGTTCTGCTTGTTTTTTTCGGACATAGGAGACCTCCTTAAAACGCTCACAGGCTAAGTGAGCAGCACTCACGGCACATTAAAATCACAGCTTCTTGAAGCCGTGCATATAATACCCTACAATAAGTGTATGAAAAAATCAAGGAAAAAGAGTATCTTTCCTTGATTTTTAACACTTTTATAATATTTTAGCTTACTTTGCCTTACGAACTCCGTCTATATGCAAGGCGAGATCGAGCATTTTGCAGGAGAACGCCCACTCGTTATCATACCAGCTTATGAGCTTAACGAAGTTATCGTTGAGCGCAAGACCGGCTTTCGCATCGAAGTTAGAGGTGTGTGGATCGGTGCGGAAGTCGGAACCGACAACCTGATCTTCTGTGTAGCTCAGTACTCCTGCCATAGAGCCCTCGGAAGCTTCTTTAACAGCTGCGCAGATTTCAGCGTAAGTTGCCGGCTTCTCCAAGCGGCAAGTGAGGTCAACTATAGAGATGTTAGCTGTAGGTATACGCAGTGCCATACCGGTAAGCTTACCGTTAAGCTCAGGAATGACCTTGCCGACAGCCTTAGCCGCGCCTGTAGTTGTGGGGATGATGTTGTCAAAGCAAGAACGGCCTAAACGCCAGTTCTTCTTGCTGTAGTTATCAACTACGTTCTGAGAAGCTGTACCTGCGTGTATGGTGGTCATAAGACCCTCAACTATGCCGAACTTCTCGTGTACTACCTTAGCTAAAGGTGCAAGGCAGTTTGTGGTGCAGGATGCGTTCGATACGACCTGCATGTCCGGTGTGTACTTCTCAAGGTTAACACCGCAAACGAACATGGGTGTATCGTCCTTCGAGGGGCCTGACAGCACTACAACGGAAGCGCCTGCATCAAGATGGTCCTGTACGCTCTCTTTTGTCAAGAACTTACCAGTGCACTCCATTACATACTCAGCGCCCAGAGCACCCCAAGGTAGCTCCGAGGGTTTGCGTGAGTTTAGCAGAGGGACAGTGACGCCGTTTATAATGAGCGCCGGACTGTCTCCATCTTTATATTCGACCGTGCCGGCAAAGCGTCCATGCACTGTGTCATACTTAAGAGCGTAGGCGAGTTGATCTGGGGTCTTGTCGGGCGCATTTATGCCCACAACACAGATATCGTCACGCTCCATAGCAGAACGAAGTGCCAGACGGCCGATTCGGCCGAAGCCATTAATACCAACTTTAATACCCATTTAATAATCCCTCCGTATATAAATAATTTGATGAGGATTTCCTCCCCCCTATATTACTACATTTTTAACAAAATAGCAACGCCATAATCAATATGCTGAAATAATTTTTTTCCATGACCAAAAGCTCAAAAAACGCATAAGATAAGGGGGCAAGAAAGAGTGATGAGCAGAGTTATTTACACAATTCGACAAAATTCGACAAAAGTAATTGTAATTTGTTGATGCGTCTGCTAATATGAAATAAACTATTGCGAAAGCGGTATGGGTATGAGAATAAATGATTTAGACTTGGCTCGTGTTTTGTCAGTTTCTTCGGAGGCTGCCATAACGGTGAGCGAAGGTAAAATTGAATATATGAATAATTCCGCGCGTGAACTTTTTGGCGCCTTTTATATAGGGACGGCGATAAAAGAGCTGTTGCCGGAGCATGTAGCCTCTGCGGAGAGGGAACTTTTGTGCGCGACTTTGCGTCATAGTGATAAGGATTTGGTTTTGTCATCTGTGCATGTGGATCAGCATCGTGTATATATTATTCGACCACTCGACGCTACAGAGACTACTGATTTTGCGTCAAGGTTTTTGCCATTGGCAAATTCAGTGTTGACTAACATGAGATTTGCGGCTGATAGGCTTAATATGTCAGGGGGTACGCCTGAAAAAGGTGATGTGTACCCTAAGGGCGTGTTAAATCACAGTATTGCACAGTTTCGGCGTATGCTTACGAATATAAAGGTTAGCGAGGGTGTTGATACTCCGTTTGAAGCAAGTTACACGGATATGGTGGTTTTGTGTAGGGACATTTGTTTGGCTTGTGAGTATTTTGCAAAAACCAAAGGTATAGCTCTCAACTTTGAGAGTGATGCTGAGTGTCTGTATATGCATGTCGATAGATCGCTTACGGAGCAGTTGCTTTTGAATTTGATCTCGAACAGCCTGATGGGTTCAAGTGAGGGAGACAAGATAAGCGTGGGTCTGCGGAAAGTGTCTGATAATATAATTCTTTCCGTTGACGATACAGGTAAAGGTATAGCGGCCGGTGACTTGGTTTCGATAATAAACGGAACTGTAAAAATGGGACTTGTGCGTGAGCAAGTGGATATGGGCATAGGCCTAAAGGTCGTGCGGAAGATAGCGGATATGCATGGCGGACATTTGGTAATAGAGAGCCGAGAGACTGTGGGAACTTCGGTTAGGGTACTATATCCGAAGAAAGAACAGACCAACGGTATCAGCTTTAGAGGTCCGAAAACAGAATATAGACTGGACGGGAAGGCCACAGTTATGGTACAGTTATCCTCATGGATGCAAAGTGATGAGTATCAAAACGAGGATGTGGAGTGATAAATGATATGCGCCTGGACAAATATTTAAAGGTATCGAGGATAATTAAGCGTCGTTCTTTGGCGAACGAGGCCTGTGATGCAGGGCGAGTAAGCGCTAACGGACGTGTGGTAAAGGCCTCCTATGAGGTAAAGGTTGGCGATGAACTTGAGATTGTTTTCGGACAGAGCACATTGAAACTTGAGGTTGTGAATGTGGACGAGCGTGCGACGAAGTCTGAGGCACCTGCTCTATATAGGCAACTGTAGCTTGAATATCTAGAACAAGGGCTAGAGCGCGCCTGAAGTTTACGGAACTTGAAAAGTGTGGAGGTCTGTGTTATACTTTGCTGTGTACACGGACCTTGTGTCGTTTTAGGAGTGAAAAGATTGAGACACTACAGAGAAAGCGGAACAGCGAGTAGGTTACAAATGCTAATATTTGTAATACTTTTTGTTGTGCTCATTTTACTTATAATGTCGCGTAATTCGGAGAAGGCGCGTTGGGTAGATTACGGCAACGGTTTATTGTTGGATGCGGGCGCAGGCACGTCAGTTACAGGCGTTGGTGATACTACGATAAATGCTACACCCGTTCCGACGCCTAAGGAAACACCGAATTTGCCGGAAGTAGACATATACTCATGGCAATTTGTCATAGCGAGTGACGAGAAGAACGTGGGCAACTATACGCCGGACGTAATTCAGTATGGTGATACAGTGCACTATTTCCATAAGGAAGCGGTGGAAAGTTTGGATGCGCTTTTACAGGCGGCGACCGATGTGGGATTTAGTCCATATATATATACGGCGTATAGGCCGTATTCGACTCAGGAGTATATATTTAATGGAGCTGCGAGCCAAATAGCCTGGGGCGATGTGTATACATATGAGGAAGCGGTAGAGATAGCGCGTAAGACGGTGGCGTATCCCGGCACGAGCGATCATCAGACGGGCTTGGGTGTAGATCTGTGGCATGCTGCGTACGGTAGTTTAAATGAGGAGAGCATGGATGATGACTTCATACTATGGTTTCGTGAGAACAGTTGGGTCTATGGTTTTGTGCAGAGGTATCCGCCCGGAAAATCCAGCAAGACAGGCTGGGACGAGCCGTGGCATTTCAGGTATGTTGGCGTGGAGGCTGCGGAGTTTATGGTGGAAAACAACCTGTGCTTAGAGGAATTTGTGGAGCTGTACGAATAGAAAAAGCGTGAAGATTGTCGAGAGCATCAATTAGCTAAAAAAAGTGAGCGATATTTGAAAAAAAGCTTGCAAAAGGTACAGAGCGGTGATAATATTAGTGTAGTAATGAAGTAAGAGGCAGTGAAAGAGTGGGTACGCCCACTCTTTTATTGATGAATGAAGAAATAATAAGAGAGAGCGGTACGGATGAGTAAGATAACACAAGCTGTATGGGATATGGCGGAACCGATAGCTAAGGAGCTTGGACTTCACATATGGGACGTGGAATACGTGAAAGAGGCGGGGGTAATGTACCTGCGTGTCTACCTTGACAAGGACGAGGGAGTGGGCATAGGAGATTGTGAAGCGTTTTCACGAGCCTTAGACCCTGTATTGGATGAGCGAGACCCTATACCGGGCAGCTATACATTTGAAGTCAGTTCGGCGGGAGCGGAGCGTGAGCTTAAGCGTGTGAGTGACTTTGAGCGTTTCATGGGTTCAAATGTTGAGGTACGGCATTATCAGCCCATAGACGGTGCGAAGGCGCATGTGGGCACTTTAATGAGTTACGACGGCGGCGCAGTGACAATAGAGCAGGGCGATACGACTGTAAAATATGATAAAGCACAGGTCGCACAGGTACGTTTGCGACTTGGCAAATAAGGAGAGCTAAAGATGAACGCGGAGTTTTTCGATGCAATAGGAGAAATAGAAAAGGAAAAGGGCATACCGAGAGCGTACATGTACGAGAAGATAGAGCAGGCTATGCTTGCGGCTTTTCGTAAGGACAATCCGGAGTTCGGAGAGAATGTGTCCGTGATACTCGACGAGGGCAAGAAGAGGATAGATCTGGTTATAATGAAGCAGGTGGTATCTGAGGTTGAGGACGAGACACGTGAGATAGACGAAGAGAGTGCACGCGCGGTTAAGAAGTCCTCACGTTTAGGAGACGAGATTGCTCTGTCGGTAGAGACGAAGAAGTTCGGACGCATAGCGGCCCAGGCTGCGAAGCAGGTAATCATACAGGGCATACGAGAAGCAGAGCGTGGCATGGTGTTTGAGGAGTTCACCTCGAAGGAGCATGAGATATTGACGGGTGTGGTGTCGAGGATAGATCCACGTACGGGCTCGGTTTCTATAAAGATAAGCTCGAATGCTGAGTTTACAGACGCGATGTTGGCGGCGGGAGAGCGCATAAAGGGCGAGGAGCTAAATGACGGTGATAGGCTGAAGGTCTATGTAGTGGAAGTGCGCAAGTCCACAAGGGGCCCGCAGGTCATCATATCTCGTACACATCCCGGATTGGTCAAGCGTTTGTTTGAGCTTGAGGTGCCTGAGATATTTGACGGCACGGTAGAGATAAAGTCCATAGCACGTGAGGCGGGCAGTCGTACGAAGGTAGCTGTTTGGAGCGAGGAGCCGGACGTAGATGCCATAGGCGCATGTGTAGGCCCGAGAGGCGGACGTGTTGCAACTATAGTTGACGAGCTCGGTGGCGAGAAGATAGATATAGTCAAGTACAGTGAGACACCGAGTGAGTATGTAGCGGCTGCCTTGGCACCGGCTGAGGTAATGGAGGTTGAGGTGCATGAGGACGGCAAGAGTTGCCGAGTGTGTGTGCCGGATAATCAGCTGTCACTTGCTATAGGCAAAGAGGGACAAAATGCTCGTTTGGCAGCAAAGCTGACGGGCTTCAAGATAGATATAAAACCTCAGTCGGAGTACTAAGCAGACGGGGCGATATCTGTGAAAGGTAGGTGATAAGCTATGCAAAAGAAGATACCTTTAAGGCGCTGTGTGGGCTGTCGCGAGATGCGAGAGAAGCCTAGTTTGGTGCGAGTGGTACGTTCACCGCAGGGCGAAGTCACCGTGGATATAAAGGGGAAGGCACCCGGGCGTGGGGCGTATGTGTGTCGTGACGCAAAGTGTCTGAAGAAAGCAGTGAAATCCGGTGCACTTGATAGGGCGCTGGAGCACAAGATTCCCGACGAGCTTTTAGCGAGGCTCACGGAGGAAATGGAGGAAGGTTCCAACGTATAATAACGAAATCCGAAAGTCAAAGAACTACCTGGGAATAATGCGCAAGGCGGGGAAATTGCAGGTGGGCGAGTTGAGTTGCTCACGTGCGGTACCGACGGGCGGAGCGAAGTTGCTTTTGCTTGCAGCAGATGCGTCGGATAATGCACGTAAGAGGGCAACGCAGTTTCTGTACGGCAAGCGCACACTACTTATAGAGTTGCCATATACGAAGGGTGAGCTGAGTGAGCTGCTGGGTAAAGGCGGATGTAGCATGGCGGCCGTGATGGATATAGGCTTAGCTTCGGCGTTTTTAGAAGCTTTAAGCGAGGAGGAACCGGGCAGGTATGATGAAGCGGAGCGTGAAATCAAGCGACGCAAGGAAAAAGCGGTACGACGCAAGGCGATGGGACCAAAAAGCAAATCGGGGAGGAATAAGTGATGAGCGCTTACGAAAAATATAGGGTACATGAGGTAGCAAAGGATTTGGGCTCGAGCTCAAAGCAGGTAACGGAGATATTAACGAAATATGCAACGACACCAAAGAACCATATGCAGGTTCTGGAGGCGTCGGAATTGACTATTGTATTTGAGTACTATACTCAGAATAATCAGTGTGAGAATGCTGAGGATTTACAGGTCTCGGTGCGCAAGGCTAAGGCTGCAAGCGAGCGGGAGAAGAATGCCGAGCAGAAAACAGAGCAAGTTACAGAGGTAAAGGCAGAGAAAAAGCCTGAGCAACAGGCGGCAGATAAAGTGAGGCAGGAAAGACCCGTGACAGAAAATAAAGCACCTATACAAGGCCAAGGGCAGGGACAGGCGGCGAAGCCTGCGCAACAGCCTCAACAGCAGCACCATACTTCACGTAAGGTAGCGGAGAAGCGTGTTATAGATACACGTGGCGGCGGCAACGTGAATTTGGGCAAGTATGATGAGCGCTTTGATAATATGGCAGGCGATACTGCCGATAAGGCGCCCAGAGGTAAAGAGAAGATCCCCAATAAGCAAAAGCAGCGTCAACAGCAGGCGGCGGCAAGTGCAAAGAAGCGTGCTGAGGAACGTGAGCGTATGCAGAAGTTGCAGTTTGAGATAGCAAAGAAACAGCAACTCACTGTGCGCATACCTGACAGCATATCTGTTGGAGAGCTTGCTATACGCATGAAGAAGACAGGTGCAGAGCTTGTACGTACGCTTGTGAAGAACGGCGTAATGGCATCTATGTCTGATGTTATAGACTACGATACAGCTGAGTTTGTAGCTGTGGAGCTTGGCTGTAAGGTCGAGCGAGAGATAATAGTGACTGTGGAAGAGCGTCTGATAGACGAGCGTGAGGACACGTCTGAGGAGCTGGTGTCACGTGCACCCGTCGTAGTGGTAATGGGACACGTTGACCACGGTAAGACGAGCTTACTCGACAGGATACGTTTGACGAATGTCGTATCCGGCGAGGCAGGCGGTATTACTCAGCATATAGGTGCGTACACAGTAGAGATAGACAATAAGCCCGTAACCTTCCTTGATACGCCGGGACATGAGGCGTTTACGTCCATGCGTGCAAGGGGTGCGCTTGTAACGGATATAGCTATACTTGTTGTAGCAGCGGATGACGGTATCATGCCGCAGACGATAGAGTCAATAAACCATGCAAAGGCTGCGGGCATTCCCATAGTTGTTGCGATAAATAAGATGGATACGGCGGGCGCTAATCCCGAGCGTATAAAGCAGCAGCTCACTGAGTACGAGTTAGTAAGTGAGGAGTGGGGCGGTGAGACCATCGTGTGCCCGATATCGGCGAAGACCGGACAGGGTATAGAGGATCTGCTCAGCAACTTGGTAGTACTTGCAGAGATACAGGAACTGCAAGCCAACCCTGATAGGGCAGCTAAGGGTACGGTTATAGAGGCACGTCTTGACAAGGGTAGAGGCCCTATAATGACAGTGTTGGTGCAAAACGGCACCTTGAAGCAGGGAGATATAATAATAGCCGGCACAGCGGTAGGACGTGTGCGTACTATGGTTACGGACAAGGGCGAGCGTGTAACGGAGGCTGGACCTTCCATCCCTGTTGAGATTTCGGGCATGAGCGAAGTACCGAGAGCCGGCGATACTTTCAATGCGGTCGCAGATGAGCGAATGGCACGTGAGCTTGTGGAGCAGAGAAAGCAGAAGGCTAAGGACGAGACTTTAGGAGCAACTAAGAAGGTAACCTTGGACGATCTGTTTGCGCGTATACAGCAGGGCGAGGTCAAGGACTTCAATATCATAGTAAAAGCGGACGTGCAAGGCAGTGCTGAGGCGGTCAAGGCGTCTTTGGCGAAGCTGACGAACGAGGAAGTGGCAGTAAAGGTCATACACTCCGGTGTTGGCGCTATAAGGGAATCAGACGTTATGCTTGCGGCAACGAGTAATGCTGTGATAGTTGGCTTTAACGTGCGTCCTGATAATGCAGCGAGAGACAGTGCGACACGTGCTGGCGTCGAGATGCGCATGTACAGAGTAATTTACGATTGCATAAATGAGATAGAGGCTGCTATGAAGGGTATGCTTGCACCGAAGTTTGAGGAGAAGGTGACAGGACACGCAGAGATTAGGCAACTCTACAAGGTAAGCAAGGTCGGCACAGTTTGCGGTTGTTATGTGCTTGACGGCAAGATACAGCGTGGTAGCATGGTGCGTGTTGTGCGTGACGGTATAGTTGTGTTCGAGGGTGAGATGGCGTCATTGCGTAGGTTCAAGGACGATGTTAAGGAAGTAAACCACGGCTACGAATGCGGTATACAGGTCGAGAAATATAATGACCAGCGTGAAGGCGATATAATTGAAGCATATATAATGCAAAAGATAGAGCAGTAGAAATACACTGCCCATGAGTTTTAATCGGGGCGAAGCCCCGATTAAAACTCACAAAAAACAAAAGACAAGTACGAGGAGAACAGATGGCATCAAATAGGCAGGGACGGACAAACGATGATATACAGAGGGTCATATCTGACCTTCTGCGCAGAGTAAAGGATCCACGTGTAAATCAGGGTATGATAAGCGTAACGAGGGTAGATGCGACCGGCGATTTACGTCATGCGAAGGTCTATCTATCCGTGTTGGGTGAGCTTGATGAGCGTGAGTTCAATAGAGGGCTGCGTTCTTGTTCTGGTTGGCTGAGAAGCGAGCTGGGCAAGAGCTTACCGTTGCGCCATACACCTGAGCTTAGCTTTGTGCTCGACCGTTCCATAGAGTACGGAGCGCATATAAGCAAGGTGCTTGAGGGCTTGGATATGGGCGAAACGCCCACGGAGAGCGGAGAAACAGATGAGAGCGATAGAGATTAGAGAATGCGCCGATTGGCTACTGGAGCATGATAATTACCTAATACTGAGTCACAAACGTCCGGATGGCGATACCTTAGGAAGTGGCGGTGCACTTTGTGCGGCCTTGCGTAGGTTGGGCAAGACGGCGTACTGCCATGCAAATGAGGAGATCACGGAAAACTACATGGAGTATGCGCAGCCGTACTTTGCACCTGAGGGCTATAAGGCCGACTTTGTAATTGCAGCGGATACGGCGGATGAGAAGCTATTGCCTCGTTCGTGTAGGGATATGAAAGTTGACTTGTGTGTGGATCACCATATATCGAATACCGGCTATGCGGATCTGGTCTGCAATAAACCTGAGTTATCGGCTTGCGGTGAGGTTGTACTCAAGATTATACGTGAGATGTCAGATGCGATATCGGCAGAGGAAGCGAATTTACTGTATGTGGCTATAACGACCGATACAGGTTGTTTCCAGTACATGAATACAACGGCGGATACGTTTACGGCGGCGGGCGATTTGGTGCGTTACGGTGCGGACAGTGCGAGACTCAATAAGAAGTTGTTTCGTTCGAGTTCAAGGGCAAGGCTCGCTTTGGAGGCACGTATGCTCACGAATTTGAAGTACTACAGAGAGGGCCGGCTTGTGGTGTCTGTCATATCTATGAAAGACATGGACGAGACAGGGGCAACAGAGAATGACTGTGATGACATTTCGGGCGTTACGAGCAGGGTGGAGAGTTGCTTACTTTCAGTAACACTAAAAGAGTTGGCACCGGACTTATGCAAATTATCCTTGCGTTCAGCACCGCCTGTAGACAGTGGCGCTATATGTACGATGTTAGGTGGCGGCGGACATAAGCTTGCGGCAGGATGCACTATAAGAGGCGACATAGAGACGTCACTTTCTAAGGTGATGAAGGCGATAGATGAAGTATGGAAGATAAGCTAAACGGCATATTGTTAATAGACAAGCCCGAGGGCTATACGAGCCACGATGTAGTGGCAAAGCTGAGGGGCATATTGAGAGAGCGGCGCATCGGGCATTCGGGTACATTGGACCCGATGGCGACGGGTCTGCTCTTGGTGTTTGTGGGTAGGGCGACGAGAGCTGTGGAGTTTGCGGAATCGGATGTAAAGCGCTATAGGGCGTCTATACGTTTGGGTCTGGAGACTGATACTTTGGATACGACCGGAAAGGTCTTGAGTGAGCGTGATGCTTCAGCAGTGACTAGTGAGGATTTAGGGAATATACTTAATAGTTTCCGTGGTGAGCAAGAGCAGATACCACCAATGTACTCGGCGCTAAAGCAAAATGGCAAGAAGCTCTATGAGCTTGCACGTGAGGGCAAGACAGCAGAGCGGAAAGCACGTAAGATAAATATAAGCCTACTTGAACTCGTAGGTGTGGATGATAAGGGCGATTTCATTTTGGATGTGGAGTGCTCTAAGGGTACTTATATACGCAGTTTGTGTGCTGATATAGGTGAAGCTTTGGGTTGCGGTGCGTGTATGTCGGCGTTGCGACGCACGAATGTGGGCGCATTTTCTGTGACGAATGCTTCGGTCTTAGAGGGTTTGGAACGTGACAAGGCTGTTAGTTTGATGTTCGGAGTTGAGAGTATATTCGGGCAACATGAGAAGGTCACGGTCACGGCATCCAAGGAACGAGTGGTGCGCAATGGCGGAACATTCGACTGTGAAATTGAAGACGGCGTGTATAGGATATATGCTAAGAGCGGCGAATTTTTAGCTCTGTACGAGATGAAAAGTGGCAGGGCGAAATCAATAAAGAGTTTTTTTGAGGTATGATATGTCGGTCACAAATAGAGTAGCGGCAATGGGTTTTTTCGATGGAGTACATAGAGGGCATGGACAGCTTTTAAAGCGGACGGCGGAGCTTGCAGAGTCACTTGAAGCACTTCCGTCAGTCATAACATTTAGCGTGCATCCTTTGAGCGTGATAAGTGGTGCTGAGGTACCTCTTATCTGTTCACGTTCTGACAGGGAGGAGCTGATAAGGCGCCTCTATGGTATAGAGAATGTGATATTTATAAATTTTGTGAGTAGGATTCGTGACATGCCTTGGCGTGAGTTTTTAGATTCGGTCGTTGACGAATTGGGCGTGTCGCATTTCGTTATCGGGCACGATTTCAAATGCGGAGCAGGCGGTCAGGGTACGGCTGAGCGAATAGCGGAGTACTGCTCAGAACGTGGTTTGGGCTGCGATATTATTCCGGTGGTCAAAGAGGGTGAGACACCCGTAAGTTCGACTTTGATAAGGGGTCTCTTGATAGACGGTGAGATGGATAGGGCGAATGTACTTCTTGGGCATCCCTTCAGCCTGACGGATACGGTCGGATATGGATTGCAGTTGGGTTCTAAGTTAGGGACACCTACTATAAATATGAAGTTTGAAGCTGGTGTGATAGTGCCGAGACATGGTGTGTATGCTACACGCGCGTATTTACCCGATGGCACGGAGCGTATGGCGGTCACGAATGTTGGGGTGCGTCCCACAGTGTCAGGCAGCAGCGCTGTGAGTGTAGAGAGTTTTATACTAGACTTCAGTGCTATGATATATGAACAGAGGGTACGATTGGAATTTTATACATTTTTACGGTCAGAGCGCAAGTTTGAAGGCGTTCAGGAGTTGAGAGAACAAATATTGAAAGATGCGGAGTGTGTCCGCAAGTACTTTAATGTGCATGGGTGACGGACAAGACTGAAAACTTATGTCAAAAAGCGGTAATTAACGTGAGTTATTAACCGCTTTTTTGTGTAATACACTATTTTAGCGGGTTAAATGAGAAAAATCGTTAATTACTCTTTACAGAGTTTAATAAAACTGCTAACATATTATAGTAAAATTCTAAGAATGGGAGTGTGTAAATATGAATTTAGGCGTACCTAATGGAAATGATGCAACACGTACATTTAATCGCTCTAAGAGCATAGTGCCCTGCAGTGGCTTGTGTTCTAGATGCGTGGACGGATGTCGTGGTAACTGCGAGGTGTTCAAAGCAACATTTCGTGGCAGAGAACTAATATATCCGGGTCCTTTCGGTGATGTAACGTCCGGTGCGGATAAGAACTATCCCGTGGACTACTCGCATTTGAATATTCAGGGCTATGCAAACGGCGCTAAGGGCTTGCCTGAGGGCGTAATTGCTTCACCTGACACGGCACGTTTCCCTGCCGTTAATACTGAGGTATCTTACGGTTGGGATTCTAAGGTGAAGATGGCAGTTCCCATCTATACCGGTGCATTGGGCTCGACTGAGATAGCACGTAAGAACTGGGAGCATTTTGCAGTCGGTGCGGCTATATCCGGCGTAACCATCGTTTGCGGTGAGAACGTATGTGGTATAGATCCTCTGTTGGAGAGAAATAAGGACGGTCAGGTGACCTTGGCACCCGATATGGATAGGCGTATAAATGCTTATAAGAAGTATCACAGGGGCTACGGTGAGATGCTCATACAGATAAACGTTGAGGACACACGTTTGGGCGTTGCTGAGTATATCATCGATAAGCATAAGATAGAGACAATAGAGCTAAAGTGGGGACAGGGCGCAAAGTGCATAGGCGGCGAGATAAAGGTTAGAGATCTCGATAGGGCACTTGAGCTACAGCGCAGGGGTTATATAGTAACACCTGATCCCTCGGATCCTGTTAACCAGGCAGCTTTCAAGGCAGGCGCTTTGGAAGAGTTTGAGCGTCACAGTCGTTTGGGCTTCGTGACGGAGGAGAGCTTCATGGCAGAGGTAGAGCGTCTACGTAAGCTCGGCTACAAGCGTATCACCTTGAAGACGGGCGCATATGGTCTGAAGGAGCTTGCACAGGCATTGAAGTTCGGTTCTAAGGCGAAGCTTGATCTTATCACCATAGACGGCGCACCGGGCGGCACGGGCATGAGCCCCTGGCGTATGATGGAAGAGTGGGGTATGCCCTCCATATACCTGCATAGTGCAGCTTACGAGTTTGCATCCATACTGCAGGCACAGGGCGAACGTGTTCCCGACTTTGCATTTGGTGGCGGTTTCTCGAGTGAGGACGGCGTGTTCAAGGCACTTGCATTGGGCGCACCTTTCGCTAAGGCTGTTTGCATGGGACGCGCACTCATGATCCCCGGTATGGTCGGTAAGAACATTGACCAGTGGATTAAGGACGGCAACCTACCCAAGACAGTAAGCGAGTTCGGTCACACAGCTGAAGAGATCTTCGTAAACTACGAGGATGTAAAGAAGCTGGTTGGCTCGGATGAGATAAAGAACATTCCGCTTGGCGCTGTTGGTATCTACAGCTATGCGGATAAGATAAAAGTCGGTCTGCAGCAGATGATGGCTGGTGCTCGTTGCTTCAATACAGAGAGCATCTCCAGAAATGATATCATGTCCCTGACACGCGAGTGTGAGGACGTGACGAAGATCCCCTACCTGATGGAAGCGAACCGTGCAGCGGCACTGGATATCCTAAAGGGCTAAAAGACAGAACAAACCCCCGACGCTATGCGTCGGGGGTTACAGTTTGTCAAAAAAGTCATGGCAACAAACTCTCGTCCTTTGCCGAGCAAAGATTTTTCTAAAATCACGGCGACAAGGTATGCGGCTTCCGCATACCTCTACCTGGTCTGATTTTAGAAAAATGTTAGATTTTATCTGAGGCGGGGCGTGTACATGCCTCAGATTCTTATCGAGGCTCGCAAGCCGAGAACCCCCCTTTTGTCGAAAAACCTGTTTTTCGACAGTCTAAAACCCCCGACGCTATGCGTCGGGGGTTATTTTATAATATTCTAATAATCGGCGTTACCCGTGGTTCTCGGGTGCGGTAACACATCCCTGATGTTCGATACACCGGTGAGGTACATCACAAGACGCTCAAAACCCAGACCGTAGCCTGCGTGGCGGCAAGTGCCGTAACGGCGCAGGTCAAGGTACCAATCGTAGTCCGACGGCTCTAAGTCACACTCTCTCATGCGGCTCTCAAGAACCTCAAGACGCTCCTCACGCTGACTGCCGCCAATAATCTCACCTATGAGCGGTACAAGACAATCAGCCGCCGCAACAGTGCGACCGTCATCGTTTAAGCGCATATAAAACGCTTTAATGTCCTTGGGATAGTCCGTAACGAACACGGGCTTCTTATAGACTTCCTCGGTCAAATAACGCTCATGCTCGGTCTGAAGATCACAACCCCATTCGACCTTGAACTCGAATTTATCATTTTTCTTCTTGAGAATCTCAACTGCCTCAGTGTAACTAATACGCTCGAAGTCCGAATCTTTTATACTCGTCAGACGCTGAACAAGACCCTTGTCTACGAAATTGCCGAGAAAATCTATATCCTGCGGACAACGCTCAAGCACAGCTTTGATGATGTACTTTATCATAGCCTCGGCATTATCCATATAGTCGTGGATATCCGCAAACGCCATCTCCGGCTCTATCATCCAAAACTCGGCGGCGTGACGTGCGGTGTTCGAACGCTCTGCTCTAAATGTCGGTCCGAAGGTATAAACATCACCGAAAGCCGTCGCAAAGTTTTCCGCATTTAGCTGCCCTGAAACAGTAAGGCTCGTCTGCTTACCGAAAAAGTCCTTAGAATAATCAATGTCGCCCTCAGGCGTCAGTGGCGGATTTTTCATATCAAGGCAAGTTACCGTAAACATCTCACCGGCGCCCTCACAGTCAGAGCCTGTAATGATAGGTGAGTGCACGTAAACAAAGCCCTGTGACTGGAAAAACTCATGTATTGCAGCCGCAGCTACACTGCGGATACGAAATACGGCGGAGAATAGGTTCGTACGTGGTCTTAGATGCTGTACCGTGCGCAGATATTCAAGGCTGTGCCTCTTCTTCTGCATGGGATATTCAGGTGCAGACAGACCCTCTATCTCTATATTTGAAGCCTTGAGCTCAAACGCTTGCTTAGCATCGGGCGTGAGTGCGAGCGTACCCTTAACTATAAGTGCCGCACCGACGTTTAAAGATGCAATCTCATCATAATTCGATAAGCTGTCACGCTCGAACACGACTTGAATACTTTTGTGGCAAGAGCCGTCGTTAAGCTCGATGAATCCAAAATTCTTCATGTCACGAGCTGTGCGAACCCATCCGCACACTGTGATTTCCTTGTCCGCATAGCTCTGCGGCTCAGTGTAAATTTGTGAAATTCTCTGTCGTTTCATAGCGACACCCCTAAAATAGAATAGACCGCCCGTAAATATGTCGAAACTGATAATATGATGCATAATTTACAAAAGCTTATTGAAATATGGCGGTCTGGATATTATACTATAGAACGGACATATTTTACAAGCACTTTATGCAGGAGGAATACATGAGACGGATTTATAAGTCATACGATGAGTTAGTAGGCAATACACCACTGATGGAACTCGGCCGTTTTGCGGCTGCGTCGGGAGTGGAGAATATACGGATACTGGCGAAGCTCGAGCGATTTAATCCCACGGGTAGTACAAAGGACAGAGCGTCAGTGTGGATGGTGCGTGAAGCTGAACGTGAGGGTCGCTTGGCGCAGGGCGGACTGATAGTAGAGCCGACAAGCGGTAATACAGGTATAGGTGTTGCGGCTTATGCGGCGGCGAAAGGATACAAGGCTTGCATAGTCATGCCGGAGAGCATGAGTGAAGAGCGCAGAAAGCTCATAGCCGCCTATGGAGCTGACTTAGTGCTTACAGCTGCCGCTTTGGGCATGAAGGGCGCTATAGAGGAAGCGGAGCGCATTTGTGCGGCTACAAAGGGAAGTATAATGGTAGGTCAGTTCGAGAATGCCGCAAATCCTAAGGCACATTACGAGAGTACTGGACCGGAGCTGTGGGATGACACACAAGGTGAGCTTGATGTGTATGTAGCCGGCGTGGGAACGGGCGGAGCCTTGAGCGGTACGGGCAGGTATTTAAAAGAGAAAAACGCTAATATAGAAGTAATAGCCGTGGAGCCCTCGGCTTCGCCCATGCTGACAAAAGGCGTGTCGGGCGCACATGCCATACAGGGCATAGGTGCAAATTTCGTGCCGAAAAACTACGATGCTACTGTGGTGGATGAGGTGCTGTGCATAGACAATGAGAGGGCGTTTGAGTGTATGCGTCTTTTGGCACGAACGGAGGGTATACTGTGCGGTGTAAGCTCGGGTGCGGTGCTTGCGGCGGTCTGTGAGCTTGGAAAAAGAGCGGAATATGACAATAAAACCATAGTTTGCCTGTTAGCGGACACGGGCGAACGCTATTTGAGTGTGATATAACTGCACTAAACGGAGGTGAGTGTGTGACAGAGGCGTTGCTAATAGTAAATCCGGCAGCAGGACGTGGTGCGTATAAGGACGGCTTGGGCGAGGCCTTGCATGTGCTCAGTCAAGGCGGCATACGCACGCTGGTACACTTCACGAGTGCGGCTGGAGAATGTGAGGAGATAGCACGTACTGAGGGCGGAAAGTACGAGCTCGTGTGTTGCGCCGGTGGTGACGGTAGCTTGAGCGATGTAATAAGCGGACTTATGAGCATAGACGGCAAGAAGCCTATAGTGGGTTATTTCCCTCTGGGTACGACAAATGACGTGGCACGTACACTGCATATACCGAGAAATGATCCGGTAGCGGCGGCACGTATCATAACCGAGGGTGTGCCGAAGGCATGGGATGTCGGCAGTTTAGGCGACAATAAGTTTTTTAGTTATGTGTGTGCCTTCGGTGCGTTTGCGGACGTAAGTTATGAGACAAAGCAGGTGCTCAAGAACAACTTAGGGCATATGGCGTATATACTTGAGGGCGTGTCGAGGCTGTCTCGACTACCCCGTGCACAGGCACATATAGTGGCTGATGACAGGGAATTGAGGGGCGAGTTTTCCTTCGGAGCGATCACGAATTCGACTTCCGTTGCCGGTATATTGCGCATATCACCTAAGAAGGTGGAGCTTGATGACGGCAAATTCGAGGTACATCTTGTACGCAGTCCCTCAAATATTTTAGACTATAACCGCATAGCCATGGAGTTGATAGCGCAGAGCGAGGCGGGCAATTTCATAGAGGTATTTCAGACCTCAAAGTTGTTAATTGAGTTTGAGGATGTGGCACCCTTGGCTATAGACGGTGAGAGCGGTGGCGATTATAAGTGCCTATCAATAGAGAATTTACAAGCGGCGATAAAAATAATGGTGCCCAAAAATTGAGATAGAGGTGTGGTAAATGAGAATACTTGTAACGGGCGGTACGGGCTATATAGGCAGTCATACGGTGGTGGAGTTGAGCGAAGCGGGGTATGACGTGCTCATAGCAGACAATTACTCAAATTCTAAGCCCGAGGCCTTGGAAAGGCTAAGAAGTCTGTGTAAGACGAAGGTTGACTTCATGCTCTGCGATCTGCGTGATAAGAAACAGTGCGATGCACTCTTTGCCGAGGGCGATATACATGCGGTAATACATTTTGCCGGACTAAAGGCGGTTGGGGAGAGCACGAAGATGCCGCTTAAGTACTATGAGAATAACTTATATTCATCTATAAATCTCATGATGTCTATGATGGAAAATAATGTGCGACGCATGGTATTTTCCTCGAGTGCTACGGTGTACGGTGAGCCTGAGACCTTGCCTATGCGTGAGGACTTTAGGTTAGAGGAGTCCATGAACCCTTATGGCTCGACTAAGCGTATGATAGAGGATATAATGCGTGATGTGTATGCCTCGGAGAAAAGCGAGTGGCGTATAGCGCTACTACGCTACTTTAATCCCATAGGAGCGCACTCCTCGGGCGTTATAGGTGAGGACCCGAACGGCATACCGAACAATCTTTTGCCCTATGTGGCGAAGGTGGCGGTGGGCCGCTTGCCTGAGCTCAGCGTGTTCGGTGGTGACTATGATACGCCTGACGGCACTGGTGTGCGTGACTACATACATGTGGTTGACCTCGCAAGGGGGCATTTATCTGCTCTGAATAAGCTTGAGGAGGCGACTGGTGTGTACACCTATAATTTAGGTTGCGGCAGGGGGTATTCCGTGCTAGAGGTCGTTGCGGCATTTGAGCGTGCCTGCGGTAAGCCCATACCTTACAAGATAACGGATAGGCGTGAGGGCGACCTTGCGGAGTACTATGCTGATAGCAGTTTGGCGTATAGGGAGATGGGCTGGAAAGCGGAGTATGACTTGGACGATATGTGCAGGGATGCCTGGAATTTCCAGAGCAAGAACCCCGACGGCTACTAAAAACAGCACTCGCTCGACTTTGCAGGGGCGAAGCCCCGACCAAACAAATACCAAAAATAAAAAACCATTTTCCCATAGAAAAATGGTTTCGGGCGAACACATAGGGTCGCCCCTACGAGGCGGTTACGCTACCATAAAGGAGGAGAAAGAGATGAGAGAGCCGACACTGTTAATATTAGCGGCAGGCATGGGCAGTAGGTATGGGGGCGCAAAGCAGATAGACCCCATAGGCAAAAACGGTGAGATAATAATAGACTTTTCCTGCTACGATGCTATTAGGGCAGGATTTAAGAACATAGTGTTTTTGATACGTGAGTCCATGCGTGCGGATGTGGAGCAGATAATAGGCAGTAAGGTAGCAAAACATGCGAATGTGAGCTATGTGTATCAGGAGGGTCATATGTACTTGCCTGAGGGTTTCACGCCGCCCGAGGGCAGGGTAAAGCCTTGGGGTACGGCGCATGCGGTTTTGTGTTGTCGTGAGGCGGTCGGTGGCAATTTTGCAATGATAAACGCCGACGATTACTATGGACCAGAGGCGTACAGGAAGATGTATGAGAAGCTGTGTGAAACGCCGGAGGACTCGCAGGACTACTCCATGGTAGGGTATATGCTGGGAAACACCTTGACAGATCACGGCAAGGTGGCAAGAGGCGTGTGTGAGACGGAGGGTACAAAGCTCAAGAGCATAGTGGAGCGCACGCATATAGTGAAGACAGCGGAAGGTGCAAAGTTTAGTACAGATGAGGGTGAGACTTTCACAGCGGTGAGTACGGATAGTCCCGTGTCCATGAATTTCTGGGGCTTTACCTCTAAGCTCTTTGAGGAGATAGCGGAGCGTTTCCCGAAGTTTTTGGCGGAGGACTTAAAGGCTAATCCCTTGGGTGCGGAGTTTTACATACCTAATCTTGTAGGCACTCTACTACGTGAGGGTGCTTGCAGTGTTGAGGTGTTAAAGAGCGGTGATAAGTGGCATGGTGTTACATATAAAGAGGATAAGCCGGCGGTGAGTGCGTCTGTAAGGGCGCTTCAGGAGTCGGGACTATATCCGGAAAAATTGTGGGAGATATAAAATGAGCGGAAAGAAAAAGGGGTTAATAGCGGCGGTAGTAGTAATTGCACTGGCTTTGGGTATGGGTATTTTGTACTATTGCATGGGTGAAGGCACGAGTGTTGGATCTAAGGCTGTGGGCGTAAGCGTAACGTTTGCCGACGGCACGGTGACTGAGCATGAGCTTAGTACCGATGCGGAATTTTTGTATGATGCAATGGTGGAAGCAGAGCTCATAGAAGCCACGGACAGTGAGTATGGCAAGTGGATAGTTTCTGTAGAAGGCTATGCAGCTGACGAAGCGAAGGGCGAGTACTGGCTCTTTACAAAAGGCGAGGAGTGGGTGATGACATCTGTTGATACTACTCCTATAGCTGATGGGGAGCATTATGAGTTCTTCATTTACACGGAATAATGGCGAAAAGCGCGAGCTCACTGTACGTGAGCTCGCGGAGCTTTCTTTCTTGGGGACGATGAGCATGGTGGCGCAAGTGATAATGGCGCCACTGCCAAATATAGAACCGGTAACGACAATTTTAATCTGTCTGAGCTTAGTATACGGCGCAAAGGCTTTTTATGCCTGTGCGGTGTTTGTTTTTTTGGAGGGATTAATCTACGGCTTTGGTTTTTGGTTTATTAATTATCTTTATGTGTGGCCGATATTGATAGCTGTGGTATTACTGCTCCGGCAACAGGACCATTTGTGGGTATGGGTGACGGTTTCGGCGGTTTTCGGACTGATGTTTGGGGCGTTGTGCGCCATTCCTTACCTATTTTTAGGTGGAGTAGAGACCGCTTTTGTGTATTGGTTGAGTGGGATACCTTTCGATATATTGCATTGTGCGGGAAACGGAGTCCTGTGCTTTGTGTTACTTAGACCACTCAGAAGAGCCTTAGGGATGCTGAACAAACGTAATATATAGATTGATTAATTATACAGCATTCGTCAAAATACTCTTGCGTGTATAGTTTTTACGTGATAATATAGTCTAGAGTTTAGAAAATAATAGTATGAGGTGAAGTAGTAAAAAGTGAAAAGGAGCTGATACTGATGGGGAAAAAGTACGTATATCTTTTTTCGGAGGGCAATGCCGGTATGAAGAACATACTGGGCGGCAAAGGTGCAAATCTTGCGGAGATGACGATAATAGGCATGCCGGTACCACAGGGATTTACTGTTACAACGGAAGCGTGTACACGTTACTACGAAGATGGTGAGAAGATATCGCCGGAGATAGAGTCCGAGATATTTGATTATTTGGCAAAGACAGAGGAAATCTGCGGAAAGAAGTTCGGAGATGCGAAGAATCCTTTGTTAGTGTCAGTGCGTAGCGGAGCGCGCGCCTCTATGCCGGGAATGATGGACACTGTGTTGAACTTGGGAATAAACGATACAGTGGCCGAGACCATGGCTACTCTGAGTGGAAATGCGCGTTGGGCGTATGACAGTTATCGCAGATTTATTATGATGTTTGCAGATGTAGCCATGGGTGTGCACCGTGCGAAGTTCGAAGAAGTCTTGGAAGCATGTAAAGAGAAACGCGGCGTAGAGACTGACTCTGAGCTGTCGGCTGAGGACATGAAGGCGGTAGTCGTACGATACAAGGAGATATATAAAGAGGAGAAGGGCGAAGACTTCCCTCAGGACCCGAAGGTACAGCTGATGGCGGCGATACGAGCCGTGTTTGGTAGTTGGATGAACGACAGAGCGATAATATATCGTAGGATGAACGACATACCTGCCTCATGGGGTACGGCTGTTAACGTACAGGAGATGGTGTTCGGTAACATGGGTGACGACTGCGGAACGGGCGTCGGCTTCTCACGTGATCCTGCCTCGGGCGAGAAGGTACTTTACGGTGAGTACCTGATGAATGCGCAGGGCGAGGACGTAGTTGCCGGAACACGTACACCGCTACCTGTTGAGACGATGAAAGAGACGAATTTAGCAGCTTACGAGGCTTTTGCAGCAGCGGCTGCGAAACTCGAATTGCACTATAAAGATATGCAGGATATGGAGTTTACGATAGAAAAGGGTAAGCTTTATATGTTGCAGACGAGAAACGGAAAGCGCACACCTCAAGCGGCGCTCAGGATAGCGTCGGATATGGTGGCAGAGGGCGTGTGCACAAAGAAAGAGGCACTGTTAAAGATAGATCCGAGCCAGCTTGATGCGCTGTTACACCCCCAATTTGACCAAGAAGCGTTGAAGACAGCGACAGCGGTAGCGAGCGGCTTAGCGGCATCACCGGGAGCGGCTTGCGGAGCTGTGTACTTTACGGCGGCAACAGCGACGGTGGCAGCGGCGAACGGGCCTGTTATACTTGTGCGTAACGAGACCAGCCCCGAGGATATAGAAGGTATGGCTGCGTCGTCAGGTATACTGACAGCCACGGGCGGTCGTACGAGTCATGCGGCGGTTGTGGCACGCGGTATGGGCACCTGCTGTGTTGCAGGTTGTGGAGCTCTTCGTATAAACGAGGCGGCTAAGTTCTTCACGGTAGGCGATAAGAGAGTTAACGAAGGCGATTTAATCAGCCTTGACGGTTCGACCGGCAATGTATACATAGGAAGCATCCCAACAGTACCTGCCACTATTTCCGGCGATTTCGCTGTTGTAATGGGTTGGGCTGACGAGGTGCGCAGACTTAGGGTGCGTACGAATGCGGACACACCGCATGATGCAGCTAAGGCTATTGAGCTTGGTGCTGAGGGCATAGGCCTTACGAGGACGGAGCATATGTTCTTTGAGTCAGAGCGTCTGCCTGCCATGCGTGAGATGATAGTGTCAGAGACCTTGGAGCAGAGACGTACTGCTTTGGATAAGCTTCTGCCTATGCAGAGAGGCGACTTTGAGGGCATATTCCGTGCCATGGGTGAGTTGCCTGTGACTATTAGGCTCTTAGATCCGCCCCTTCATGAGTTCCTGCCTACTGCAGAGAATGATATACGTGCTTTGGCGACGGAGATGAGTCTCGACTTCGATGAGCTTATGGGTACTGTACGCTCCATGCATGAGAGTAACCCGATGATGGGCTTTAGAGGTTGCCGTCTACCCGTACGTTATCCTGAGATAGCCGAGATGCAGACAAGAGCAATCATTGAAGCCGCATTGAATGTAAAAGCGGAGACGAAGCTTGACGTTAAGCCGGAAATCATGATACCGCTGACCTGTGAGGCGAAGGAGTTTAAGTTCGTCAGAGAGATAGTAAAGACAACGGCAGAGGCTATAATAGCAGAGCGTGGCACAGAGCTTTCGTACCTGATCGGAACAATGATAGAGATACCGCGTGCGGCATTGACAGCTGACGAGATAGCGCCGGACTGTGAGTTCTATAGCTTCGGCACGAACGACTTGACACAGATGACTTACGGCTTCTCTCGTGACGATGCCGGCAAGTTCCTACCAAGCTACTTTGAGCGCAGTATATTTGAGAATGATCCATTTGAGCGTGTTGACCAGCGTGGTGTGGGCAAACTCATGGAGATGGCATGCAAGTTAGGGCGTGGCGTGCGCAGTGACCTAAAGCTCGGCATATGCGGCGAGCACGGCGGCGAGCCATCGTCTGTGGAATTCTGCCACAGGATAGGACTTGACTATGTGTCATGCTCACCCTTTAGAGTGCCTATAGCAAGACTAGCAGCGGCACAGGCAACCATAAAAGACGAGTTATAATATAATAAAATTTAAGCCTTGAAAAGCGTTCGCTTTTCAAGGCTTAATAATATAGCAAATCCCAAAACCGAAGGTTTTGGGATTTGCTATTTAAAATATGTATTTACTTTCTCTTTCGATTGTTGCGACGTTCAGCATACAATTTATTGCCCGCCATCTTACTGTCAGAATCAAGGATAAACTGCTTTAACTTGTCCTCGAAAATTGCGTCCGCACTCGGTGCCACCGCCTGCTGTACAGGCTGACGATGACTATGCACGTTATTATCGCCCTGTTGCATCGGCCTCTGTGTGTACGCCGGCCTTGGTGAACTCCTACGCTGCTCCTGACGAGGTGGCTCAGCTTTCTTTATTGACAAATTAATCTTGCCGTCATCACCTATACCGATTATCTTAACTTTGACCTCTTGATTTTCGGTGATGAAATCACGTATCTCACTGACAAAGGTGTTAGCTACCTCGGAAATATGTACGAGTCCGCTCTTTCCGTTTTCTAAGGCGACGAACGCGCCAAACTTTGTCACACCCGTAACCCTACCTTGTACTATTGCGCCTACTTCAAGTTGCATAATTTACCCATTTCCCCCCAAACTTAATCGCTCAAATCGTAAAACAAAATTTCATCCGGATAAACTAAACCAAGTTCACGTCTCGCGATTTTTTCTATTAGTGCCGGATTGTCTGCGTTTTCTATGCTGTACCTCAGCTCGGCGTTTCTGCTCTCTGCTGAAAGTAGCTCTTGCTCGAGCATCTGCTCTTGCTCCCTCGCTCGTACTATGTCCGACACCGTCCCCACGGTGCTCGCCAGACCGTACACGCACAGAATTAGAATAATTAGGCTCGTAAGTACGCCTGCTCTTTTCCTCTTCTTCACAAGCACTCTGCCTCCCGACCTGCCCCGAATTCACATGGGCAGTGCCTCTATCTACGCATTTTCGTTCGATAAACTTCATTGTAAACCATGTCGACGCTTTTTGGAAGTCTTTTTTTTGATTTTTTAATATTTTTTTACTAAATGATACACTTTTACGAAATATAAGGCTAAATGGAGTACAAATACTGATAAAAAATGCAGTGAAAGGCCGCAAAATCCGTTCGGTAGTGTCCGCGAGAAAGCGCAAATATATAAAAAACCCGAAAATGAGTGAGGCTAGCATAAAGGCACGCAGTTGCCCGCCACCGGGGCCTAAGATCATGACGAACAGGGTGAATGCGGATATAGTGCAAAAAATAAGGTCACAGACTACAGTCACAAGAAGGCTGCGAGCATGATGCCGCAAAGTGCGCAGGATATCATAGATCAAGCCTAAGGCGACACCGCCGCCGAAAAGCAGTATCGCTTGAGCGATTTGCTCCGTCGGTGTGTAATTACCCATTTCAGCCGAATAGTCGACTCCACAGACTGCCGGTCTGTGTAGTTTCCTCGTAGTTAATTTCGTTCATAATACCTTCAATGCTAATCTCACCTAGATCCAAGCTCAGCTTACCGACATGTAAATCCGCACCTCGCACTATCAGAGCACCTCTCGAGGTTATCATAACTATCTCGTCCTCGTCAAAGCGCTCGACATCCATGACACCGGTTACGCTCAGTTTTCCACGCTCCTCCAAAGTTAAGCTATGTGGCTTAGTCGCCACCCTGTTCTTTTCTTCGTATGCCATAATTATCCTCCCGTTACATTAATATAGTACACTATATGCCCGTCCCCATGACAAAATGATATATGTTTTGGGTAGTTTTGTCGAAGGTGTTGACTGTCAAGAAAAATATGTTATGTTAACTCATAGAACGTGCTTAATAATAGTAGCAAGGAGGATGAAAACATGAGACGAGGGCGATATTTGGCATTGGTGGCGGCACTGGTTCTGGTGCTGATGGTTAATTTGAATGTTGTGTACACAGTCAGTGTAGATGGCAGAGAATTAGAGGGGAGCTTCACAAGTGAGCAGTTGAAAACGGCGCAGGCGGCGGCAAATGAGAGTGCGGAGGAGATAACGAGAGAGATATCTACTGTTATCAATACAGCTGAACGAGAGATGCGACTCAGCTTTTCAGAGGCAGACGGCGATGTGGATGAGTTGCGCCGTGCTCTACTCGGCACAGCGGATGGAGTCATGCAGGCTTGGTATGTGAGCGTGGACGGCGATAGAAAGGGCATGTGCCCTGATCCTACGGCTCTGGGAGAGGTGTTAATGGATATGCTTGCAATGCGAGCCCAGCCGACGGCAATTTCTGTACAGTTTGAGGAGGAGATAGCGATGGTACCTGTGTACACTTATGATACTAAGGTGCTTTCGGTCGATGCATTGGCGCTTGACATTCGTGAGAGCACAAGTGTGATCTCGGTCACGGCGCAGGGCGACATCACCTACGGGTAAGATAGTTCCCCAAGTGGCTACGCCACTTGGGGACCCCTGTTTGATTTAATCTGCTCGTCGGAAGTGAATTCCGACGGCATCAAGGTTTTGCTGACGCAAAATACTTGTGACGCCGCACTTGCGGCGCTGGCGCAGAGCACCGAATTAAAAGTTTTACTCGATTTTTTTCAAAAAATCGTGGGGGCAGGGGCAACGCCCTTGCCAGTGCGTCGCAACGCACGGAACTCTCAGGGGTTCGGGGCAGAGCCCCGACTAAACAAAAACAAAAAACCATTTTTCCGCAGTAAAATGGTTCGGCAAGAGCAGAGCCCTTGCCCTACAGGGCATGAAAAAGGATTTCGGCGAACACATAGGTTCGCCCCCTACTTACATAAAATTTACCGCAAGTGGGCATATTATCTTAAAATATGTCGTTGCGGAGGATGTAAGAGCCTATGTCCGAATCTGATAATCGTATAGAGTTAGAAGAGTTGGCGAGATTTGCACGTGATAGAGCAAACTCGCTTAAAGCCATGCAGGAAGAATCAACACGCTCTTTGGGTGCGAGTGTCCGCGGTTATATAGCCGATATAGATAGTAGATATGCGGCGTTTGAAGCGAGTTATGTAGGGCGTCGGGATGTGCCTGAATGTGCCGCTTGGCTTTTGGATAACCATTATCTTATTAAAAGGGAAGCGCTCTCGGCAATTAGCGAGTTAAAAGGCGATGCAAAGCTACGAAAATCGGAAGGTGGTAGTTTCGTATTTGAAGCCTGTGCCGCTTTGGTGCGTAGTGGCGGCGGAAAAGTGGATGAGGCACGTATTGAGCAGTATTTCAAGGCGTTTCAGACTGTGACGGCACTTACACGTGATGAGCAGACGGTGCTCATAGCTTGTGTGCGTGCCGCTTTGGTAGCGCTCATAGCCGAAATATGTAAGGATATCAAAATGCGCAGTCGTACGGGCGAACTAATAGAAGCCATAGGCTCTCTGCGCCTTTTGGGTAACCTGGACTTAAGCTCCTTACGCAGGCGTATAGACAAAGTTGAAGAGATACTGTCAGACGAGGAAAGCGGTGTGTATTCGTCCATGGACGAGCGCAGTCGTGAATACTACAGGCGTAAGCTGTCGCAGATATCGAAAAAGAATAAGGTGGACGATATAAGCACTGCGACGGGGATAGTGGAAAGAGCGGAGTCGCAAAGGGTGCACATAGGCAAGTTGCTGTTTGAGGGTGATATGGGCGTCAATAGGTGCGCGGCGCTTGTACAGATTTTGATGTATGCGGCGGTCACAGTTCTACCCATAATTATATATTATGCGGTGACGGGCAGTCTCGGAGCTGGTTTAGCTGCGTTTTTGCTCTCTGCATTTGCCTTATCGGAACTTGCGAAGCGACTTAGCGACTATGTACTTCTGCATTTTGTAAAAAGTCGGCAAGTGCTACGCCTGAAGCTAAAGGGTGGAGTGCCCTCTGAAGGACGCAGTATCTGCGTTATATCGACACTACTCACAGATGAGCGCAGTGCGGCGGCGTTGGCGGAGTCCTTGGAGAAGCTTGCACTAATCTCACGTGACTGCGGCAAAAATGTACTCTACGGTGTGTTGGCGGATCTGCCCGAGAGCAAGAGGGAGCTGACGGCCACGGATCAAGCGGCTTTGACGGCAGCCAAAAATGCTGTGGACGGTCTAAATGCCAAATACGGCGGTGGTTTTTATCTTTTGCACAGAGCTCGCACTTACAGCGAAACAGAGGGTGTATGGTTTGGGCATGAACGTAAGCGTGGCGCTATCATGGACTTAGCACGTGAGTTGTGCGAGGGAGACAGTGCGCTCATCTGCGCCTCCGGTACAAAGTCGGACTTGCGGTCTGTACGTTATATTATAAGCCTAGATGCCGATACAAAGCTCACGCCAAATAGTTTGCGTGAGCTTATAGGAGCTATGCTGCACCCTAACAATCGGCCGGTTTTAAACAGACGCTTGGGACGTGTGGTGAGCGGTCATGGCCTTATCCATCCACGCATGTGCGTCAGCTTAGATTCTGCGACGGCGACGTATTTTTCACGTATGAAGTCGGCACAGGGTGGCGTGGACCCTTATTGCTCTGCATCGGGCGAAATTTTCAATGATGTGTGGGCTTGCGGAGGCTTTTCGGGAAAGGGCATAATAGATGCCGAGATGCTACTCGAGTGTTGCAAGAGTCTGCCTGAAGGTCGTATACTGTCGCACGATTTTGTAGAAGCGGCACTATTGCGTGGAGCGTATATGAGTGATTGTATATTTGTTGATGGCTTTCCGACGACACCCACCTCATATTATAAGCGTCTGCATCGCTGGATACGTGGTGACTGGCAGAATTTGAGCTTTCTGCAAAGCTATGGGAAGAAGTTGGCGTGGGGCGATATACTTCGACTCATAGAGTGCTTAAGATTTAGTCTGTTACCGTTAGTAAACTTTATTGCAGTGGTGATAGCGATAATTTACCCTGTGCCCCTAACTGTTTTTTCTGCTGTTATAGTTGGTGTAGCTTATGCATCGCGAATATTAATAGCCATGGGCGAACGTATATTTCGTGGCGGTGGTGAGCGCCGTGCACGCTATTTCAGCGCTGTTTCCGGCTCATTTTTGTCAGCGGTTTTATCCTGTGTCTACGACATTTTGTTTCTGCCTGCTGAGGCGGCAGTCAGCCTTTCTGCTATAGTATGTGCCTTGTGGCGTATGGGCGTTTCAAGGCGTGGACTTTTGTCGTGGCAAACTGCGGCACAGAGCGAGCAATCGGGCACGGGAGCAGACTATCTACGCTCTATGTTTTTCCCCTCTGTTATAGGCGCACTTTTAACCGTGCTTGCGGCGAACGTGTGGGGTGCTGTGTTGGCTGCGTTATGGATGTTAACACCGCTTATGGCATATGGATTGTCACGTAAAAATACTGCTGAGAGTGCATTGAGTTCTGAGGATAGAAAGTATCTCAAGAGGCAGGCAGCGGCTATATGGAGATACTTCGAGGTGTTTTGCACTAAAGAGGAAAATTATCTACCACCGGATAACTATCAGGTGCTACCGCCTGTGGGCGTGGCGCATAGAACATCACCGACAAATATAGGTCTCGCCATGGTAAGTGCCCTCTGCGCCTTAGACTTAAACCTCGGTACGAGTACTAAGATAATTGAGCTTTTGGAGAATATGCTCAGCACGACGGAGAAACTCAAAAAATGGCGAGGACATCTTCTTAACTGGTACGATACACGAACTTGTGAAACTCTCAGCCCCGAGTATGTCTCGACTGTAGATAGCGGTAACTTTGCCGCCTGTCTTTTAGTATTGAGAGCAGGACTTATAGAGTACGGGCGAGAGGACTTGGCAGAGCGTGCCCATGCCCTTTATAAGGCCATGGATTTTACACCGCTCTATGATGAGACGAGAAATCTGTACTTTATAGGCTTCGACGTGAGTGCCGACAGGCTGAGCGAGAGCAGATATGACCTTATGGCAAGTGAGGCGAGACTTACAGCCTATACGACCATAGCAAACGGCACAGTAACAGCGAGGCATTGGCGCAGCCTGTCACGCTCACAATTAGACTACAAGGGTAGACGTGGCATGGGCAGTTGGACGGGCACAATGTTTGAGTACCTCATGCCCGAACTGTTTCTGCCACTCAAGAGGCACAGCGCTTTTTGGGAAAATGCAAACTTTTGTCTCGCCGTGCAAAAAGATATAGAGAATACGGACGGGTTGTGGGGTGCATCTGAAAGCTCGTTTTATGCACTTGACAGTTCCTTGTCATATAGGTACAAAGCGCACGGCTCAGCGGAACTTGCCCTAAAAAGGGGTATGGAGGCGGACAAGGTACTCTCACCCTATTCTGCTTTTCTGAGTTTGGCTGTGGATGCAAAGGCAGCAATAGCCAATGTGCGTGCCTTTGAACAATACGGTGCAAGCGGTGAGTACGGTTTGTATGAGGCTGTGGACTTCACACCTTTGCGTAGTAATGGCGGAGGTGAAGTTGTACGTTCTTTTATGGCGCACCACTTGGGTATGAGTATGGCGGCCATAACGAATGCACTTAGTGATAACATTTTAAGAAAGCGCTTTATGGCTGATGCCGATATGGGCGCTTTTGAAATTCTCTTGGCAGAGCGTGTACCTGTGGGCAGTAAGGTGTTGCGTAAAACGCAAGTGCAGTACAGAGCTGAGAGTGAACGGATAAAACCACCTGTTTGGGAAAAGAGCGGAGAAGGAGTAAACTTCACGGAGCCTGCTTGCACCGTACTGTCTAACGGTGTCATGCAACTACTGCTGACACAATCAGGATTTTCACGCACACTTGTACGTGACAAGCTGCTGTATAACAGTACGGAGTCTAAACTTGAAGGGCCTATAGGTTTTGATATATATGTCAATAAGGACAGTGAGCGTATAGGACTTTTGCCGGCGTCTCAGGGCTCTGAGGGCTTGGAGTTCTCTTATACATTTTCGGGGACATCCGCCACGGTGAGTGCCGAAAATGATGAAATTAAGAGTAGAGTGTCCTCGGCAGTCTGTAATTTTGACTGTACGGAGGTGCGCACGGTAGAGATAAGAACAGCAAAGCCTGTGAAGGGCGTTTTGAATTTTGAGTTTGAACCCGTACTTGCGCCTCTAAGTGATTATAGAGCTCATCCGGCATTTTGGCGTCTAGGTCTCTCGGCTCGTATGCGTGAAAATGCACTCATGTTGGAGCGTGCGGCGAGGGGTGAGATGGGTAAAAGTACCTTATGCGTAGCTTGTGATACGGAGGCGGAGTTTTCGGCTAATGATACAGGCAGTCCCTTAGGATCTTTGTCCTCGCCTCGAATTCGTGTTTCAGTGCCGTTCGAGGCAGGTGCAGATGAGAGCTTTATGTGTAGATTAACGCTCTCATACTCCGAAGAAGGTGACAGAGCACTGTCATCTGCGAAGCGTGCACTGCTTGCAACGACATCGGATTATGCGGATATGCTGGGTGCAAGCGCCGCATCCTTGGGCATGACCGCAAGGGAAGTGGCGGCGGCAATGGATGCCTTGTCGGATATAGTTTACCCCGATGTGAGAGGGCCTGTAACATGTGCTAAGGACGCCTTATGGCGCTTTGGTATATCAGGTGACCTGCCTATAGTCACGATGACAGTGACAGAGGACACGGACAGAAAGAGCATGGAAATGCTCGTACGAAGACATGCCCTCTTTAGTGCCTTGGGTATAAACTTCGACCTTTGCTTTTTGACAGACGAGGGCGGCGACTACTTGCGTAATACGAGTCGTGCGGTGACTGACTCTCTGACTGCGCAAGGTAGAGAGGGAGTGCTAGGCGCAAGGGGCGGCGTGCATATAGCTGACGTTCAGTCGGGCGGTATGCTTATAAAGGGGAATTCGGCGCTTGTGTGCGGTGAGGAGGAGCGTGTAGCACGTGCTCTACGACTTCCTCCGCCTAAACTGCCTCGGCGTGGCGGAAACTTGCAGTGGGAAATAGAACCAAACAGCTTTAGCTTTGTGACAGAACACCGACTGCCACATAGAGCATGGTCGACCATACTGACAAACGGTCGTTTCGGCTATATAGCCTCGGACTCGGGCGGTGGCAACATGTGGTATGAGAATGCAAGAGAATGCCGCATAAACGCATGGCATAACGATCTCCGAGCCATAGATGGTGACGAGACTCTCAGTGTCATTCATGAGGGTAAAAGGGTCAGCCTCTTTTGCGACGAGGATGGAGTGAAGCGCAGAGTACAGTTCGGCTTGGGATATGCGATGTGGGAGACGGGTCATGAGGGCGACCCGAGTGCAAGTGTACGTGTGCGTGCATATGTACCGCATGATATAGACGCACGTGTGTTTATAATAGACGGTGCGGTGCAGAATCTTAAATGGCAGAGCTCATTGGTGATGGGTGCAGATATGTCTGATGCACGAGCGCTGAGTGCCACTTACGAGGATGGAGTGTTCACTGCGAGCAATGCCTGTTGTGAGTATACGGGTCTTAAATTCCGTGCACTGTTTTCGCAAATGCCGGAGGGTTATACTTGCGACAAAGCGTCTGCATTGGCAGAGGACTACGACGAAAAAGATCGTAGCGGAGCATATGCTTGCTTTGCGGCGAAGTTTTCCGACTGTAGTCGGCTTGTGCTAGTTTGCGGAACAGATGAGCTTACGAAATTGGAGATGCTTTTAATACAGGCGGAGGAGTACTTTGAGCGCACAAAGGAGCATTGGACGAAGCTGTGTACGACATTTACGGTGCAAACACCCTCAGAGCGTTTGAACTTGGCACTGGGCGGACATGTGGCGTATCAGGCGATGGCGTGTAGGCTTATGGCACGTTGCAGTATGTATCAATCGGGTGGCGCTTACGGCTACAGGGATCAGCTACAGGATGCGGCTAACATGATAATGTACGATGCGAATATAGCACGTCATCGAATATTGGAAGCGTGCAGGCATCAGTATGCTGAGGGTGATGTCATGCACTGGTGGCATGAGCTTCCCACGGGCAGTAGGGGTGTTCGCACACGCTGCTCCGATGATCTCCTTTGGTTGGCGTGGGCTTTGTGTGAATACTGCGAGAAGACGGGCGACTTGAGTCTGTGCGATGAGACTGTGCCCTATATGCGTTCAGCGGTTTTGTCAGAGCATGAGAAAAGCCGCTATGAGCTTGTGCGTGAGCATGTAGGCTCAGAGAGTGTGCTACAACATGCACTGAGAGCTATGGACTTAGTGCAAAAGCGTGGTGTGGGTAAACTGGGTGTGTTTTTGATAGGTGAGGGCGACTGGAACGACGGCATGGACAAGGTTGGTATAGAGGGTCGTGGTGATAGCGTATGGCTGTCTTGGTTCTATGCGCATACGGCAGAGCGGATGTCAAAGCTCTTAGAGCACAGAGGCGAGAGCGATAAGGCAAGAGAGGTGGCGCTGAGCGGAGAGGAAGCGGCGAGAGCGGCAGACGCTTGCTTTGAGAATGACAGGTATTTGAGAGGCAGTTACGATGACGGTGCGCTTTTGGGCTCGATGCGCAGTGAGGGCTGTCAGATAGACAGTTTGGTACAGAGTTGGTCGGCATTTTGCAAGAGGGCGACAAAAGAGCAGGTGGAAAAGGCGCTGGACACTGCGTTACTGCGACTTTACGATGAGGAAAGCGGTATAATTAAGTTGTTCGATCCGCCCTTTGATGAAAATACGGAGGACGCAGGGTATATTAGAAGCTACGGCACAGGCTTTCGTGAAAACGGAGGACAGTATACACATGCGGCGCTCTGGTTTGCCTCAGCTTGCCTGAAAACAGGACGAACGATGGAGGGCTTGAAGATGCTAGAAAGCATGTTCGGGCGCACCGATAGCTATTATTTGACTGAGCCTTTCGTAATCGCCGCCGACATATACTCGAATACGGACAGGTACGGTGAGGGTGGTTGGTCGTGGTATACAGGCTCGGCGGCATGGTTTTTGAGAGTAGTGGCAGAAGATCTTTTGGGCATAATGCTAAAGAATGGCGAATTGAGTGTTAAGCCGAAGTTGCCGAAAGATTGGTACGGCTATGATGCGTATGTGACGGACGGCGAGGGTGTAGTGCGGCATGTACGGGTACGTGGAGATAAGATAGAAGTAAAGAAAATGTGAATTGTAGGGAAATATTGTAATATGTGTGATGAATGTGTTATACTGTGCAGAAGAAATGCGTAAGATGAGGAGGATGGGTTTTGACGAGGATAAGAGAGGAAATACTGCCCGGAGTGTGCCTGACAGCGTTGACGACGGACAGATTTAAGACAGATACCTTAAGTGTGTCGTTTCTGACACAGTTAGAGCGTGATACGGCATCGTTAAATGCGTTGACACCACGAGTGCTGGTGCGTGGCAGTGAGCGTTATCCGGACATGGAGGCGGTAGCGGCGGCATCGGAAGCTTTGTACGGTGCTCAGCTTGTACCCTTTGTGCGTAGATTCGGTGAAATACAAAGTACAGGCTTTATAATGAGCTTTTTAGGCTCGACTTTTGTGCCTGAGAGCCCAAGGCTTTTGGAAGAGGGCATAGGGCTGTGCTTTGAACTACTGCTAAAGCCAAATAGAGAGAGGGGTATGTTCAAAGAGGACTATGTGGAGAGCGAGAAGATAAAGCTCATAGATAGGATAAAAGCACGTAAGAATGATAAGGGCAGTTGGGCTGTAACACGACTTATAGAGCATATGTGTGCTTTTGAGGACTTTTCCACCTCGCCCTACGGTGATGAGAGTCGAGTAGAGGAAATAGATGCACAGAGCTTGACAGCACATTATTCAAGTCTTCTTGAGACTGCACCTATTGAGCTGTTTTACTGTGGTGGCGCAGACTACGATCGAGTGGCTACGGCGTTGAAAGCTGCGCTTTCGGGCGTGGAACGAACTGAAATTAACTATGATATAGGTACGCATATACGGTTAAATGCCTTAGAGGAAGAACCAAGGTACTATTCCGAGAGTATGGATGTGACTCAGGGTAAGCTTGCTATCGGCTTCCGTTTAGGCGATTGCATGGAGGAACCCGACGAGGCGGCTATACGTGTGATGAACGCTGTGTACGGCAGCGGTGTAATGTCGAAGCTCTTTATGAATGTACGTGAGCGGCTGTCACTTTGCTACTATGCATCTTCGTCTGTGGACTTGCATAAGGGTCTGATGGTCGTGACGAGCGGCATAGATTTCGACAAGTACGAGGCGGCGAAAGATGAGATATTCGCGCAGCTTGAAGCTGTGCGTGAGGGCAAAATTAGCGATGAGGAGCTGCTGAGTGCCAAGGTGGGGCTTGCCTCTGATTTGTTGAGCTTAGGTGACAGTCCTCTACAGCTCGAGAGTTATTGGCAGGGACGAGCTGTGATGGAGGAGGAACTTGAGCCGGAGGAATTGGCGGAGTTGTGCATGGCAGTGCAGGCGGATACAATAAGTGAAATTGCTAAAGGCATGGAGTGTGACTCTCTGTTTTTCTTGAGAGCGGAGGAGGGAACTGAGCATGAATAAGATAGAGTATCCTCGCATAGGCGAGTCGGTTTATACCACGGTTTTGGGTAACGGTCTGACGGTATATGCGGTTAAAAAGCCCGGCTTTAAAAAGAGCTATGCGAGTTTTACGACAAGTTACGGATCGGCAATGAGACGTTTTAGTTTGGGCGGAAAGATGTGTGATACACCTGCGGGTGTGGCGCATTTTCTTGAGCATAAGATGTTCGATATGCCCGATGGGCGCAATGCCTTGACGAGTCTGTCGCAAAACGGTGCGTCGCCGAATGCATATACCTCCGATAGTCAGACTTGCTATTACTTTGAGAGCACATCTAAGTTTAAGGAAAATTTGAGTTTACTGCTTGACTTTGTGTCTACACCCTATTTCACGCCGGAGAGTGTGGAGAAAGAGCAGGGAATAATAGGTCAAGAGATACGGATGACAGAGGACAACCCTTATTTTAGAATATATTTCGAGATGCTGAAGTGTCTGTTTGAGAAAAATCCTGTGCGTGATTCAGTGGCAGGTACTATAGAGAGCATAGCGGAAATAACGGCGGACACCCTGCACGACTGCTTCAATGCGTTTTACGCACCGTCTAATATGGTGCTTAGTGTGGCGAGCGGTGACACGGAACCTGAGGAGATAGTGGAGATAGCGGAGAAAATACTCAGTAAGACACGTTCGGAGGTGCCTATACCCGATTACGGTGCTAAGGAAGGTTTAGACCCGTATAAGCCGAGTTTTGAGGCCAATATGGAGGTCTCTGCGCCTATATTTATGACGGGCGCAAAATTTGAGCCTGCGCCGCATGGCGCAGCACTTATGCAACAAAAGCTGTTGGCGAAGCTCGCCTTACGATCTTTTGCCGGACGTTCGTCGCCTCTGTATACTCAACTATACGCAGAGGGGCTTGTGGGCACGGATTTTTCCTATGACCTCAGCTATTCGGGCGGAGCGGCATGGATAGAGTTTTCGGGTGAGAGTGTCTCGCCTGAAAAAGTTAATGAAGCAATACTGAAGCAGGCGGAAAAGCTTTGTAAGGAAGGCTTTGACGAGAAGAACTTTGACAGGGTGCGACGTGCCTCTTACGGCGGCAATTTGCGGGCTTTGGAGTCTTTTGAGCGGCTGTGCGGAGATTTGACGAGTGCTCATTTTCACGGCTACAGTGCTTTTGAAGCCTATGATTTAATCGGCGAAGTGAAGGCGGCAGACAGTGCGGCGTTTTTATGCGATATATTAAAGCCCGAGCGTATGGCTAAGGCTATAATACGTCCCGTGACGAAAGGACAGGTGTAGTATGCCGACGATGTTGAGAGATGCGGTGATAAGCTTTCCTATGCTGGGGGATTTTACAATAAATCCCTCGGCGAGCTTCACGGTCTTTGGGATAACGCTCTATTGGTACGGTGCGATAATTGCAATGGGCGCAATACTTGCGATACTATTTTGCTCATGGCGTGCATCGAAGTTCGGCATGACATCAGATGACATGTTCGATTTAGCCATATGGATAATGCCGTTTAGCATAATAGGTGCGAGACTGTACTTTGTAGCATTTGAGTGGGATCGTTATGCAGACGACCTAATGGGCATCTTCAAGGTTTGGGAAGGTGGCATGGCGATATATGGCGGAGTGCTTGCAGGTGCACTGGTCATAATAATATGGAGTAAAATTAAGAAGATACCTGTGGGTGTGCCCTTGGATCTTGTGAGTCGTGGACTTATGATAGGACAGATAATAGGTCGTTGGGCGAACTTTATCAATAGGGAAGCATTCGGTGGTGAGACGGACATATTCTGCCGTATGGGCTTAACTGTACCGGGCGGAGAGACTTACTATGTACATCCAACTTTTCTCTATGAGAGTCTGTGGAATTTGTTGGGACTTATACTTATCAGCATATGGGCAAAAATGGGTAAGCGGAAGTGGGATGGTCAGATGATGACGCTTTATGTGCTGTGGTACGGCATAGGCCGTGCGGTGATAGAGGGCTTGCGCACGGACAGTTTGTATTTATGGGACAGCTCTATACGTGTGTCTCAGGCTTTGGCGGCTGTTTCCGCACTCATCGCACTTTGCGTACTCATAGTAAGGCGTAAGAAAGAGTCTTTATTTGTCGAAGGTACGTAGAAATGTTGAGTTTACAAAAATAGTGTTGTATGGTAAAATAGTTAGGGTAAATGAATTAATAGGAGGATTGACATATGGCTAACATGAAGGATTTAAAAGAAGCGTTGATGAACACGGCAGGAGAGGTAGCGGATGTGGCTAAGGATTTAGCGACGGCGGCCGGCGATAGAGCGAGGGACGTTGCTAACGTAGCCGGCGACACGGCAAAGAAGCTCAGCAGAATAGCAAAACTGAACATGGAGCTTAGCGCCGAGCGTGAAAATGCAGAGAAGATATATGCTGAGATCGGTAAACTCTACTATGAAGTTTACAGGGACGAGCCGGGTGATTTTTTTGCACAGCTGTTTAAGCAGGTAGATTTCTCACAGGAGCGAATAGTAGCGATACAGGCGGAGCTTGTAGACCTAAAGAAGAAAGAGGAAGCAGACTTTGAGTGCGTAGTGGAAAGCTGCGAGCCCGAGAGCGAGAGCGATTGCGATTGCGGCTGCACAACGAGCGAAGCCGAACCTGCGATTACAGAGTGCAATTGCGAGGACTGTGATTGCCCCTTGAACGCTACGGAGACGGTGGATGTAATAGAGCCTGTCATAGAGGACGAGAAGCCGCCCGTATCTTAAGAGAATGCAAAAAAAGACTGTCAAATCAAAAGGTTTTGTGATTTGACAGTCTTTAATATAAATGGCGAAGCCAACTAAAAATATAAACTACTTAGCGTGGTAAGCAACGGCAATTTTAGCGGCGGCACGAGCGTTATTGAGTGCAAGTGCTATATTACTCTTGAGAGAGTTTCCGTCTGTGAGTTCCTTTACTTTGCCGAGCAGGAAGGGCGTACTATCCTTACCGCGTATGCCGAGCGAGTCTGCCTCTGCGAGTGCTTTTTGGATGATGGATTCCATATAATCAAAATCCATTGCATACTCCTCGGGGATGGGGTTAGCAATCAGTGTACCGCCGTAGACGCCGAGAGAGTCCTGCACACGTAGCATTTCGCCTATTTCCGATATTTGTGCGCTACAATCTGTTTTGTAGCCGCTCTTACGGCAGTAGAAGGCGGGGAAATCGTTGGTATCAAGCCCGATGACGGGCACACCGAGCGATTCTAGGTACTCCAAGGTTAGGCCTATATCCAGTATCTGCTTTGCACCGGCGCATACGACTGCAACGGGAGTGTCGGCGAGCTCGTGTAAATCAGCGGAGATATCCATAGTAGTTTCAGCACCTCTGTGTACACCTCCGATGCCGCCGGTTGCGAACACACGAATACCGGCAAGTGCAGATATTATCATGGTGGTGGATACGGTGGTGGCACCGTTTTTACCGAGAGCAAGGTAAACGGGCAGATCACGTCTGCTAACTTTTCCGACACCCTCGCCACGGCAGAGCATGTTGAGTGCATCGCCGCCAAGACCGACTTTTAAGCGTCCGTCTATTATGGCTATGGTAGCAGGCACGGCACCTTCAGAGCGTATTACGTCCTCCACCTCTTTTGCGAAAGCTAAATTGTCGGGATAGGGCATACCGTGGCTGAGTATTGTGCTCTCAAGAGCAACTACGGGCCAGTTATCGGATATGGCGTCTTGCACCTCGGGTGCTATGTCAAGATATGAATTCATGATTTTCTTCCTTCCTGATTATTTCTTCAAGTCTGTCCACGGACATGAGTGGGTTTATCGTCTGCTCGCAGGATAGAGCGAGCTTTCCGGCTGCAAGTGCAAAAAATATAGCACGTTGTGTTTCGTAGCCTGACACTTTCGCATGAGCGAGAGCGGCAGTGAAGGCGTCGCCAGCACCGGTGGCGTTGAGAACCTCATCAGAGGGCGACAGTGCATAGAAGCCTCGTTCACCGGTAGCGCAGGCCATGTAACATCCCCTTGCGCCCAAGCTGACAACAACCTGTTTCGTACCACGTGCAAGAAGTGTATCCACGGCTTTTGTCATCTCTTCGTCCGTATCCGTGGGCATTTTTGCAAGCGCTGAGAGCTCTAATCTGTTAGGCTTAACACTATAAAGCCGTGAAACGAAAGGCTCAGCTCTCTCGGCATACGCTGTGGACACGGGATCTAAAAATACTGGCACATCACCTGCCACATCTAAAAGAGTGTGCAAGCTCTCGGGTTGCATGCAACTGTCACAGACTATGGCACTTGCGCCTTGAAGCAGAGCCGTATGCTCTTTTATGTAGGCACAGTCTATGTACTTTAAAATACGAAGGTCGGACATGCCGACTACCATATCACCATCAGTATCCAGTATAGCGACATAAGAGCCGGTGGGCGTGTCGTCTATGCGTCTAACATATGACATATCAACCCCGGCATCTTCAGTTCGTGAAATGAGAGACTGTCCGACAGCATCTGAGCCTATGGCAGAGAGCATGTGTACATTCGTGCCGAGTAAGGCCATGTTCTCGAGAATATTCCTTGTGACACCACCGGTACTCCCATAAATATGAGAGGGATTGGAGTCACGGAGGATAAGTTTTTTGTCACTGCGACAATGTAGATCGGAATTGGCGGCGCCGACACCAACTACGTAAGTTTTTTTATCCGCACACACAACAGCACCTCCTTCATAAACCATTATACACCCTACCACAAATTTAAACAAGTACAGAAACGAGGTATAGCATGGAACTAAACAGAAAAAACGTAAAGACGATTTTACTGATTATACTATTCACAGTAGCGCTTTTTAATGTGTTCAACAATTTTGGGGCTATTTTAACCGCCTTTGACTATTTTTTGAGTGTATTCGGAACTATACTTGTGGGCTTCGGAGTTGCAGTGGTACTGAACGTACCCTTGAGGGGCTTTGAGAGTCGAGTATTTGCAGGGTTGAAAAATTCGCCGAATGAGCGTAGGAGGAAGTTGGTACGTCCCTTGTCGCTCATCTGTTCCATACTGGTCGTATTGGCGGTACTCGCGCTTGTACTGATCGTTGCCTTACCTCAGATAGGAAACTTGTTCGTACAATTATCGGAGACGGTACCTTCTCTTATGGAGGATCTGGTAGTGTGGCTTGAAGAGGTGTTCGTGAGCCTCAATTTATCTACGGAGATGCTACAGAATTTGCAGATAGATTGGGAGGCGGCTATAGCGAGTGTTACAAGCTTCTTCTCCTCGGGCATGACGGGACTCATAGACACAGCTACAAGTGTGGGTGGCACGATAGTGAGTACGACAACCACCATGCTGTTCGGTATAGCCTTGGGCATCTATATATTGGCGACAAAGGAGCGTGTGAAAGCGTTTTTGGCAAGGCTTATTGAGGTCGTACTGCCGGAGCGCCATGCGAAGACTTTATTTCACGTAGCGAGTGTCAGCAACGACACATTTTCGAGCTTTGTATCAGGACAGGTGACAGAGGCGCTTATATTGGGAACGCTGTGCTATTTGGGGATGCGAATATTCAATTTCCCCTATGCGGAGGTAATATCGGTACTCGTGTCGGTGTTTGCGCTTATACCTGTGGTCGGAGCACTAATAAGTGGTGTTATTGGTGCGATACTGATATTGTTTATCAGTCCTTTGCAGGCATTCTTGTTCCTATTGTTCCTGATTATTTTACAGCAGTTGGAAGGTGCCTTCATATATCCCCGAGTTGTGGGTAAGAGCGTGGGCTTACCGGGTGGACTTGTGTTTGCGGCTGTTTTGCTAGGTAGTAATGTAGCCGGAATAATTGGTGCATTGCTATCGGTACCGGTGTTTGCTATAGGATATCAGCTAACTGTGGAGTTTGTTGAGGGCAGAGAAGCGATGCGCAGGGCGCAAGAAAAGTCTAAGGGTAAGTCGAAAATAGAAACGGAATGACTTATACTCAGCGGCGGAAAAGCTGTTTTTGCCGAACTAAACTTTTGCTTGTAAAAAGTGGCGGAAATGGTATAATATACAAAATATAAGTAATAGTGAAAAGTACAGAAGTAAGCAGAGAAGATGGAGGACAAGATGGCATATAATATAGGCGAATTTGAAGTTGATCCCGAGAGCGGTGAATATAGACAGGTGAATAAGCCGAACAGCGGCGGGACACCGAGCGACGGCGGGGCAACAGGTGACGCAGGCGGCGGTAAGCCTCCGAAGATGGGGCGCAAGAAGATGCGTTCCAAGGGAGGCAGGATGATTTCAAGTATAGTTATCACGCTGATATTTGCGTTAGTATATTTCTACTTGGAGCTACCGGCACTCAACTACATGGCCATGGAATTTTATGTATTCATCATACTCATATGTGTGGTGTTCAGTTTGTGTGAGCTTTTGCTCGGTGGCTTTAGGGGCGATAGTCCTCGAAGCTATGTAGTGGAGCTTAGGCGACGTACGAAGCTACCGTTTTATTTAGTGGTGGCGTGTATAGCAGTTATGATTATTGGCTCTGTAATCGGTATGCAAGTGTTCAGGGCAAGTTCGTACGCCTCCTTGCTTGAGGTTGAAGACGGCGACTTTACAACTGAGGTGGCGGAGATAAGCTTTGATCAGATTCCTCGTGTTGACAGGGGTTCTGCCAATGTGCTGGCAAACCGTAAGCTTGGCGAATTGTCGGATCTCGTCAGCCAGTTTGAGGTATACCCTGATTCGTATCAGATAAACTATGCCGGTGGCCCCGTGCGTGTTACCTATTTGGAGTACGGCGACTTCTTTAAGTGGCTGAATAATACTTCTGAGGGCATACCTGCGTATATGATCATAGATATGGTAACTCAGGAGGTTACGGTACAGCGCATAGAGGAGGGGATAAAGTACTCTCCGAGCGAGTATTTCTTCCGTGACATTGACAGGCATTTACGCTTACAGTACCCGACGAAGATGTTCAATGACGTAAACTTTGAAATAGACGAGGAAGGTCATCCGTACTGGGTGGCGAGTGTGGCAACTAAGCGTATAGGACTGTTTGCAGGTGAAGATATAACAGGAGCGGTGTTGGTGGACGCAGTCACGGGAGAATCTGTGTACTACGATACAGCGGATATACCCACATGGGTGGACAGAGTATTCACCTCCGACTTAATACTACAGCAATATAACTTCCACGGCCTGTATCAGGGCGGATTCATAAACTCTATCTTTGGTCAGAGTGGCTGTACACAGACGACAAGCGACTTTAACTATATAGCTCAGGACGATGACGTTTGGCTGTACACGGGTATAACGTCCGTGGGTTCGGATCAGGGTAATATAGGCTTCATATTGGTAAATCAGCGCACGAAGGAGGCGAGGTACTACCCCTCCGCCGGTGCTGAGGAGAGTTCTGCAAGAAGCTCCGCTGAGGGTGCGGTTCAGCAGTTTAGTTATACGGCGACTTCTCCCCTATTGCTCAATATAGGCGGCCAGCCGACATACTTCATGTCCTTGAAGGACGCGTCACAGCTTGTTAAGATGTATGCTATGGTAAATGTACAGCAGTACCAGATAGTAGCGACGGGCACGACTGTAGACGAGTGTGCGGCAAACTATGAACGCTTACTTGTGGAAAACGGCATATTAGATGGCATTACACAGGAGCCGGAACCTATGGGCACGGATACGGTGTCGGGCGTAGTGGTAGAGAAGCTTAGTGCAGTAGTAGGTGGTAACACACACTATTATTTCCGCTTGGAGTACGGTAACGATTACTATGAGATTAGTGCGGCGACATATCCGACTTCTATAATAATCTCTGAGGGTGATGAGGTGAAGATCACTTATACTCCTACGGAGGAAGGTGCGATACACCCTGCGAGCGAAGTTGAGATATTGGGATAATTGAGGAGTGATGGAAATGTCAGTGAAGCTTATAAGAGAAGATGCGGAGCTTCGCAGTTTGATTTTGGAAACGATGGATAAGGCGCGTGCACAGCGCCTTACGCCTGAGAGTCTTTGTGACTATATGGGCGTACTTGATGCCCAACACTATTATTGGTGGTGCATGGACATGAAGGTAGAGGAACGTGCGAAGGACTTGTTTTCGGATGAATTTTCATATCATTGTTTTGGGCCGCAGAATGTAAGTGCGGATGAGCAGATAGAGCGCTCAAAGAGCGTGAATGCTCCGATGGTGACAAGTCATATGGGCCATCAGCCTATGCTGTGGCTAAAAAGTGCTACTGAGGCACGAGGTATTTTTCGGTATGAGGACGACCATGTGTATGTGGATGGCGACAAGGAGCGAGTGCGCTCATGGGCAGTTTATGTAAATGATTTCGTCAAGGGTGAGGACGGACTGTGGCGTATAAGCGCCTTGCGTCTGAGCTATTCGAAGATGGAAGGAAAGTACCGCCTATAACCTAATATGCGAAAATCTGTATTCGACAATATGAAAAGCCCCGACGCTAAGCGTCGGGGCTTTTTCAGGTAAATATAAAATTTACACAGCGCGGCTGACTTTGCCGCTACGCAAGCAGCGTGTACAAACATGAACATGTTTGGGGGTGCCGTTAACTACGGCCTTCACGCGCTTAACATTGGGTTTCCAGGTGCGGTTTGAGCGCCTATGGGAGTGGCTGACTTGAATGCCAAAAGACACGCCCTTGCCGCAATAATCACACTTTGCCATTGGGTTGCACCTCCGCTTAATTTCTATACTGTGCGTAATGTGTCAAAAAACACCATGTGAGCTTACATACAGCCACAATATAATATCAGAGACATGCCAAAATTGCAAGAACTATTTCAAAAAGAAAGTAAAATGGCAAAAAGCGATTGCCAAAAGGTAAATAAATGGTTAGAATAGGAATAGTATAAATTGAGCGCTTATGTCTATATAGTACAAAAGATTGAAAGGAAGACGATATATGAGTAAGAAGTATTCTGCGAAGCTCAGCGAAGCTGTTGAGGAGATGGGTTTTGAGATATTACATAAATCCGATAACTATGACAAAGCGCGAGTGCGTACGGCGGCGCTGAACAGACCGGCACTACAACTTAGTGGTTTTTATACCTACTTTGACCCCGAACGTATACAGGTCATAGGACGGGTTGAGAGCACATATTTGGAGAGCCTGACGGAAGAAGGGCGCTACAAAGCTTTTGAGGAACTGATGCGCTATGAGATCGCCGCTTTGGTGCTTTGTCATGGTGTACAGCCTTTCCCGGAATGTGTAAAGCTTGCGAAGATGTATGACAGGAATCTATTCATAACATCTGAGGATACAACGAGCGTGGTTGCTAATCTGATAGGCTATTTGAGTTATGAGATGGCACCTCGACAGACTATACACGGAGTGCTTGTTGAGGTCTACGGTGAGGGACTTCTCATTACGGGTGACAGTGGTATAGGTAAGAGTGAGACAGCCTTGGAATTGATAAAGAGAGGCCATAGGCTCATAGCTGACGATGCGGTTGAGATACGTTGTGCGAGACGCAATACTCTTACGGGAACTGCGCCGGAGCTAATACGTCACTATATGGAACTCCGAGGCATAGGCCTTGTGGACGTACGACATTTGTACGGCGTAGGTGCTGTTAAGCCCGAAACGAGCATAGATTTACGTGTACATTTCGAGCATTGGGATAAGAACAGTGTGTATGATAGGCTGGGCATAGATACGGAATTTATGGATATATTGGGAGTTAAGATACCTTCGCTTACCATACCGGTAATGGCAGGTCGTAACTTAGCTGTTATATTGGAGCTTGCGGCTATGAATAACAGGCAGAAGAAGATGGGCTTCAATGCGGCTCAGATACTGGCAGATATGCATGACAGTATGATAGATGAAAGGGCGGGAATGGTGTAGATGGTAGTAGCGGACAGTTTGACCGCAAGATTAAGAGAGCGATTACCTCAAATTCAATTTACGGAATATGCGGATTTGAAGGCTCAGTGCACATTTAGAATCGGCGGCAGGGCAAGGCTTATGTGTATGCCGAAAACCGTGGTGGAACTTATTGCGCTCTGTGAATTTTTTAAGCAGGCGGGTGTGCGTCCGTTTATACTTGGACGAGGCACGAATGTTCTGTTTTCCGATGGCGATTTAGATATGGTGATAATAAAGACGTCGGAGAGCATGAAATCTGTGGAGCTTATTGATCCGCTTATTTTGAGAGCGGATAGCGGAGCGAGTTTATACAGCTTGGCAAATAGGGCGGCAAAAGAGAGCTTAAGTGGCTTAGAGTTTGCGCAAGGCATACCGGGTACTGTGGGCGGCGCGGTTTACATGAACGCCGGTGCCTATGGCGGTGAGCTCTCGCAGGTTTGTGTCAGAACACGCTATGTGGATGAGGATATGAAGGTGCAAGTAGTAGAGGCTGCGGCCCACGAATTTTCGTATAGGCACAGTCGATTTTCGGATTCAGGCGATGTCATACTCGACAGCGAGTTTAAACTGCGCGAGGGTGACAGTGTGGAGATAGAGAAAGTTCATAGGGAATTAGCCGAGCGTAGACGCACGTCACAGCCTTTGGATATGCCTTCTGCCGGCAGTACGTTTAAGCGTCCGCCGGAGGGTTTTGCGGCTAAGCTTATAGACGATTGCGGTCTAAAGGGTGAGTGGCGCGGCGGCGCAGAGGTCTCGACTAAACATGCGGGATTTGTTGTAAATAGGGGTGGCGCTACGTTTGAAGATGTCATTACACTCATGGACTATGTTAGAGAGACGGTGTATAAAGCGAGCGGGGTAATGCTTGAGCCCGAAGTGAGAATTGTACGATGAGATAAAGATAAGAGGTGAGCTATGGAACTTTTGATAATAACAGGTCTGTCGGGCGGAGGTAAGAGCCGTGCCATGGATATACTGGAGGATTTTGAATACTACTGTGTTGACAATATGCCTGTTGCGCTATTGCCTAAGCTTGTGGAGCTCACCATGGCATCACGAGGGAAATATGAGCGAGTGGCACTCGTGACAGATTCACGTGGCCTAGAAGATGCTCAACTTTTGTTTGAGACTTTAGATACTTTGAGACTGGCAGGGCTAATGTGCCGTATTTTGTTCTTAGAAGCAGATAGGCAGACGATAATAAGACGTTATAAGGAGACACGTCGTCCGCACCCCTTGCAGGTAGAGGGTGAGTCTATGGATCAGGCTATAGACAGGGAGATAGTGCGCCTAATGCCTTTGAAGGATGTTGCAGACTTTATTATAGATACAAGTAACTTGACGACAGCAGCACTTAGGAGCAGGATAGGTGACCTTGTGTGGGACGACAGGGAGAGACGTAAGATGGGCATACAGCTCACTGCCTTCGGTTTTAAGCATGGACTGCCTATGGATGCCGACTTAGTGTTCGACCTTCGTTTTCTACCGAACCCTTTTTATGTACAGGAGCTAAAGGAGGGTACAGGTCAAGATAAGGCGGTGCGTGACTTTGTGTTTTCGTTTGAAGATGCGCAGACAATGCTAAGTAAGCTCTGTGATTTCATGGATTTTCTTATACCCTTATACGGCGAGGAGGGGAAGTATATGCTAAATGTCGCTATAGGCTGTACAGGTGGTAAGCACCGTAGTGTGGCCACGGTATGCGCCTTAGCGGAATACTTGAACGAAAAGGGTCATGGGGTCTCAACGATATTTAGGGACATGGAGAAGTAGGCTATGAAGAATAAGAGGCAGAGCGAGCCGTCTATAGTGGTAATAGGTGGCGGCACAGGCCTTTCGACGATGTTGCGAGGCCTAAAGAGGTATACGAGTAATATAACGGCTATAGTAACGGTGGCGGACGATGGCGGTGGTTCAGGCTACTTGCGTGAGGACTTGGGTATGCCACCGCCCGGCGACGTGCGAAACTGCATACAGGCTCTGGCTAACACGGAGCCTATAATGGAAAAGCTACTTGCTTATAGGTTTTCTGAGGGTAGGCTTGCAGGACAAAACTTCGGCAACCTATTCTTGGCGGCGTTAAACGGCATGACGGAAACCTTTGACGAGGCGGTGCGTCTAATGAGCGATGTACTTGCCATAACGGGCAGGGTGTTGCCGGTAACGAATGAGAACGTTTTGCTTGAGGCGCAGTTTGATGACGGCACACGTGTTGTGGGTGAGTCTAAGATAGCTGACTTTAAGAGGGGTACCGATAAGAGGATATTGAGAGTCGAGCTATTGCCTAAACGTCCGACGGCTTTGCCCGAGGCGACTGAGGCTATAGAAAATGCGGATATGATAATTATAGGGCCGGGCAGTTTGTATACGAGTATAATGCCCAACTTCGTGACAAATGGCATAGCGGAGGCTGTGGCGCAGTCTGATGCGTTTAGGATATATGTGCTCAATGTGATGACTCAAGATGGTGAGACGGAAGGGTATACTGCCGCAGATCATATATCTGCGCTGTTTGGCATATCGGGCGAGCGATTGTTCGACTGGTGTTTGGCGAACAGTACGATATTTCCGAATACTGTACTTGACGAATATGCAAAGGAGGGCGCAGAGCCCGTGTATACGGATGAGGACAGGGTGGAGGACATGCACGTTACTCTGTGCAAAGCGCCGATAGCGACATGGCAGGCGGGGTATGTACGTCATGATCCGCAGTCATTGGCGGCGGAGCTCATGCGACTTTACAGGACAAAGAGCCATACGAGGATATATGGGACAAAGGATTGATAATATGAGTTTTTCGGCAAGCGTGAAGGCTGAGATATGCCGTACACCGGTACAGAAAAAATGCTGTGCTTTAGCGGAAGCTTATGGAGTGCTGTTGCACTGTACAAGCTTTACACCGAGGGAAATTAGGATAATAACAGCAAATGCGGAGTTTGCGGAGCGTTTACCTCGCCTGTTTCGACGTGCGTTCTCGAGTGATATGGAATTTCGGAAGCCGAGCGGAGTACGTAAAAAGTACAGCATGGTGATAGACGATAAAGAGAAGATAAATAGGATATTCAGTAGTTTCGGCACAGAGGCGGATGAGACATTTATCATGCATATAAACCTTGCAGTATTGGAAAGTGACTGTTGCAGGGCGTCTTTTGTGCGAGGTGCGTACTTAGCCGGCGGTAGCATGACAGATCCTGAGAAGCGCTACCATTTGGAGATGTCCACCATGTTTTCACATGTGAGTCGAGAGTTTTACTCTTTGCTTCTGGAGATGGGATTTAGTCCGAAGCAGACGAAACGCGCGGGTGCATATATAACGTATTTTAAGCAGTCGGCAGCTATAGAGGATTTTTTCACCGCCATAGGAGCACCTGTGGCGGCACTTGAAATCATGTCAGCTAAGGTCGAGAAGGACATGCGCAACGAGATAAATAGGAAAGTAAACTGTGACAGTGCCAATGCGGACAAGATAGTAGCAGCGGCGCAGGAACAGTTGGAGGCTATACGTCGAATAGAGCGAGGTGTGGGTTTAGAGAGTCTTACGGAGGGTTTGCAGCAAGCGGCACTGTTACGTATAGCGAACCCTGAGGCGAGCTTGGCGGAGTTGTCACTGCTCTCAGATCCTCGGGTAAGCAAGAGTACACTGGGACACAGACTAAAGAAACTTATGACTATGGCAAAGGGGTAAATGTTACGATGGGCTTTGTGCATTTGCATGTACATTCCGAATATAGCTTGCTCGATGGCGCTTGCCGCATATCGGAGATGGCAAAACGCCTCTCGGACATAGGGCAGAGCGCAATAGCAATAACAGATCACGGCGCGATGTACGGTGCGGTGAGTTTTTATAAAGCCATAAAAAAAGCAGGCATACAGCCGATAATAGGCTCGGAGGTCTACCTTGCACCTCATGGGATGACGGACAGGACTACACGAGAAAACAGTCACCTTGTTTTGCTTTGCAAGAATGAGGAGGGCTATAAGAATCTGAGTGCTTTGGTGTCCTCGGGCTTCACCGAGGGCTTCTATATGAAGCCAAGGGTAGACAAGGCTAAGCTATCTAAGCATAAAGAGGGGCTTATCTGTCTATCGGGCTGTGCCGCAGGTGAAATATCGAAGCATCTTCTAAACGATGACTATGAGGCGGCGAAGCAAAGTGCGTTTGAGTTTCGTGATATATTCGGTGAGGACTTTTACTTAGAGCTTCAAGATCACGGCACGGTAACAGAAAAGAAAATAGCGCAGGGCACCTTGCGCCTCGCTGAGGACACGGGTATAGCACTTGCGCTTACTAACGATGCACATTATGTAGAAAAATCCGATGCATACTATCAAGACGTTTTGATGTGTATACAAATGGCAAAAACTATAGATGATGCGGACAGACTGCGCTTTGAGACGGATGAGTTTTATTTAAAGAGCGAGGCTGAGATGAGAGCCTTGTTCCCAAATCATCCCGAAGCGGCGGATAATACGGTAAAGATAGCGGAGCAGTGCAAGTTTGATTTTGACTTCGATAGACTCTTATTGCCGAAGTTTAAGCTCCCCGAGGGTGAGGAGGACAGTTATGTCTATCTTCAAAAGCTATGTGAGCAGGGGTTTGCGGAGCGCTACGGTGAAGCTGAGGACGAGAAGAGAAAGCAGCTCGTGTATGAGCTTGAAATGATAAAGAGTATGGGCTTTACTGACTACTTCTTGATAGTCGGTGATTTCATAGACTATGCAAAGCGCAGAGGCATACCCGTAGGGCCGGGTCGTGGCAGTGCGGCAGGCAGCATGGTATCGTATTGTTTGGGCATAACGGACGTTGATCCGGTGAAGTACAGTCTGTACTTTGAGCGGTTTCTTAACCCCGAGCGTGTGTCCATGCCCGATATAGATATAGATTTCTGTGTGCGCCGTCGAGGCGAGGTCATAGACTATGTAACGAAGAAATATGGCACAGAGCACGTGGCGCAGATAGTAACTTTCGGCACGATGGCGGCACGAGCGGCAGTGCGTGATACGGGCAGGGCGCTCAGTGTGAGCTATGCCCAATGCGATGCGGTTGCAAAGCAGATACCGCAGGCACTGGGAATAACGCTGAACGAGGCTTTGAAGCTTTCACGTGGACTGCGTGAATTATACGAGGGTGACGACAGTTTGAAGCACCTTTTGGATACGGCTATAAAGCTTGAAGGTATGCCGAGGCACGCCTCCACACATGCGGCAGGCGTGGTTATAACGGACAGGCCTGTGTATGAGTATGTGCCCGTGGCGGTAAATGATGAGTCGGTGGTCACACAGTACTCCATGACGACGCTCGAGGAGCTGGGACTTCTAAAGATGGACTTTTTGGGGCTGAGAAACCTAACGGTGCTGGACGATGCGTCGAAGCTTGTGCAGAGGCACAGTCCCGACTTTGATATAGAGAAGGTGGCGGACGACGATGAGGCGACGTTTTCTATGCTGGCGCAGGGACGGACTTCGGGCGTGTTTCAACTTGAGTCAACGGGTATAACGGGCGTTTGTAAGGGTCTAAAGCCCAAGAGCATAGAGGATATTACGGCGGTAATAGCCCTGTATCGACCGGGCCCTATGGACAGCATACCCCGATTTTTAGCGTCTTCTGTCGACCCTCGTAAGATTAGCTACAAGCATGATTTACTAAAGCCCATACTATCCGTAACCTACGGCTGTATAGTGTATCAGGAGCAGGTAATAGAAATTTTCAGGCGCATAGGTGGATACTCACTCGGGCAGGCAGACAATATACGTCGTGCTATGAGTAAGAAGAAGCAGGATGTTATAGATAGGGAGCGTGAGGCGTTTATATACGGCGATGCCTCACGCAATATAGACGGAGCGGTGAAAAACGGCGTACCCGAGGCGGCGGCGTCCGCCATATATGCTGAGATATACGATTTTGCGAGCTATGCCTTTAATAAGGCGCATGCTGTTGCGTATGCGGTCATAAGTTACCGCACAGCGTATATGAAATGCCATTACCCACGTGAGTATATGGCGGCACTGCTCAGCTCGGCGCTTGACAGTGCCGGCAAGGTGGCTGAATATACGGCGGAGTGTCGCAGTGTGGGTATATCCTTGCTCTCTCCCTCTGTCAATGAGTCGGACGCTTATTTTACTGTGTCGGGCGAAAATATACGTTATGGTCTGGTGGCTATAAAAAATATAGGCGCAAAATTTATAGAGCAGCTGATGTTCGAGCGTGAGCAGAAGGGTAAGTTTACGGATTTTGAGGATTTCTGTAGGCGCATGTCGGGGCGTGACTTAAATCGCAGAGCGCTTGACAGTCTGGTGAAGGCGGGTGCTTTTGACGGCTTGGGTCACAATAGACGAAGTTTGGTACAGGCTGTGGACAAAGTGTTAGAGGCGGTGCAGGGCGACCAACGCCGGAATATAGAAGGGCAGTTTGACCTATTCGGTGAGAGTGCTGACAGCGGAGTCACTGGTGTGGAGATAAAAGAGGTAGCTGAATTTGACTCCATTACGCTCATGGCGATGGAAAAGGAGGCGACAGGTCTTTATATGTCGGGCCATCCGGCGGACGATTATAGGGCGGCGCTTAAGTCACGGGGCGCTGTGAGCATAGGCTCGGTGTTGGCAGACTTTAAAACTGAGGAGAGCGCAGAGCGCAGGTTCAAAGACAGGCAGGTTGTGCTGTTGGGTGGCATAATAGTGTCACAGCGCACACGATCGACGAAGAACGGGTCACTCATGAGCTATGTGGAGCTTGAGGACGAGAGTGGGCTCATAGAACTTTTGGTGTTTGCGAGTGTGCTCGATAAGTGCTCGGCGTATATAGCCGAGGGCTCGGCAGTCATGGTGAAAGGCCGCATATCGGTGCGTGACGAGAAAGATCCGCAGATAATGGCGGACAGCATACAGCCTGCGCCTGTGGATGTTATAACAGAGCTTGAGAAAGAAGTAGTGGTTCCGAAAAAAGCTGAAGTTAAGTCTGAAGTCGAATCTGATAAAAAGATTTGGTTACGCTTAGCTAGGGCGGACAGCGCAGAGTTTAAGCGTTTGGAGCTTATCATGACGATGTTCCCGGGCGATAGTCAAATGATAGTGTATTTTGAGGACACAAAAAAACGTGTAGGTATAAAGTGTGTGATACATGAAGCCTTGGTGCGTGAGTTACGTGAACTGTTAGGCGATGAGAATGTGGTGATAAAATGAGGTTTGAGATTTTATCGGGGCCTGCCGGTGCGGGTAAGACATCGAGTGTTATGGCGAGTATAGCGGAGCGTGTACGGCAAGGCAAGGGCTCTACTTTGATGATAGTGCCGGAGCAGTACAGCTTCGAGGCTGAGCGTGAGCTTGCCCGAGTGGCGGGCGATAGGCTGTCGCTCTACGGTGAGCTTATGAGCTTTAGGACATTAGCACGCAGGGTGGAGGCAGAAACGGGCGGACGACGCATGTATTTAGATGCGGGCGGACGCCTTCTGTGCATGTCCTTGGCTTTGGAGAGCGTGGACGGACGGCTTTCGGTATATAACACGGCACGGCGCAGTGCTGAGATGAAGAAAATGCTCTTGGATGCTGTGGAGATGTTAAATACAGCCGGATTGGGCGAGAAGGAACTTATTGATACGGCAGGAGGATTTTCGGACTCCCTGTCCGATAAGTTGCGGGATTTAGCACTTATTTCAGCTGCGTATAAAGCGGTTGTGGGAACGAGCAAGGCGGAGCCCTCGGATAGACTCAGCATATTGGCGGAGAATTTGGAGCGCAGTGAAATAGGCAGAGAGGGACATATATACATAGACGGATTCACAGATTTTACAGAGCAGGAACATAAAGTGCTCACGGCGCTCATGGGTAAGGGTGCGGATATTACTCTGTGCTTGACCATAGATAATGAGGCGAAAGACAGTGAGGTTTTCTCCCTGTCAAGGCGTACTGCTACTCGTATGATACAGGATGCACAGAGTAGGGGGATGACAGTGGTTGGTTCTTACGTACAAGCGGAGCAACGCACAGTGGCGGCACAGTATGCGGACAGGCTTTTCACCTATGGTGGCGAGCGGCGATCGGCACAGGGTGCGATACGTCTACGGCGAGTGGGCGGTATAGCGGAGGAATGTGAGTTTGCCGCCTCGGAGGTACTGCGTCTGGTGCGAGAAAAGTCATGCAGGTACTCGGACATCTCGGTGGCTATACGAGGTTTTTCAGACTATGCAGCGGAGCTTGAGGCGACATTTTCATATTATGGCGTACCGTTATACACGGCGTCGAAGACAGCGATATGTACAAAGCCCTTGCCCTCTGCTGTAGAGAGTGCTTATGAGATTATAGGCGGCGGGTGGGAACTCGGCGATGTGTTTGCCTACCTGAGAACAGGTCTAGGGAACATAAGCGAGGACGACTGCGACATTTTGGAAAACTACTGTATAACATGGAACATAGGAGCGGCACAGTGGCTGACGCATAGAGATTGGGGTATGCATCCCGATGGTTACGGAGTGGCACGTGACGAGAAGACAGAAGCTGCGTTAAAGCATATAAACGAACTGCGCAGAGAGGTGTCGGAGCCTTTGTTGGCACTCTCACGAGCGAGCGGAGCTGCACGCACGGCAAAGGAGCAGGCGGAAGCTTTGGTGGCGTTTATGACGCAAACACGCATGGCTTCGATATTGAGCGATACAGCAGATAAATTGCACAAGATGGGCAGAACGAGGGAAGCTGCGGAATCTAAACAGGTCTGGGACGTGTTCACTCAGGCCTTGGAGCAGTTTGTGGCTATAGCCTCGGATTTAGTCATGGACTCAAATGAATTTATACGGCTATTGATACTAATGCTCTCACAATACGAGCTTGGCACCATACCCATATCGCCCGATTGCGTCATGGCGGGTGACATGGATAGAATGCGCAGACGCCATATAAAAGAGCTGATCATTCTGGGAGCGTCTGAGGAACGTGTGCCCTCGCCACGGGTGCGTGGTGGTGTGTTTTCTGAGGATGAGCGCAGGGTACTCACGGAGCAAGGGCTGGTGCTCGATGCGGGGGATGCTGAGTTATGGCGTGAGTTTTCTCTTATCTATAACTGTGTATCTTTGCCGTCTCAGGGTCTCACAATAGTTGTGCCGTCCTCGGACGCCGGTGGCGCACCCACACGTGCATCCATGCTCGTGACGAGAGCGAGAAGTATATTCGATGTTGAACTTGAGAGTGTGGATATGCGCTTGTGCAAGGCGCGTTCTAAATATGCGGCGGCTGAACTCGCCGCCTGTGAATTTTGCGGTGAGAGTGATGAGCTCACTCGTGCGGCACATGGTATTTTACGTGTAAATCAGACGCTGCGCATGGAACGTTTGGAGTCAGCGTCTAAGCTTATTAGGGGTAGGTTGTCACGCTCTGTTGCACGTGAGCTTTACGGTGATAATCCGAAGTTGTCGGCAAGTCGTGCTGATAAGTTCTCAGGTTGTCGTTTCTCTTTCTTCTTGCAGTACGGACTGCGAGCGAAGGCGAGGCGTGCGGCGGAATTCTCGCCGCCGGAATTCGGTACCTTTATGCACTATGTACTTGAAAAAGTCGCACGTGTGGTTACGGCTGAGGGTGGCTTTAAGAAGGTGACGCTTGAGCGCTTGCATGAGATAAGCGATATGTGTACGGAGCAGTATATAAAAGAGGAACTCGAGGATTTTCGTGATAAGTCCGCTCGCTTTACTTATTTGTTTAGGCGCTTGGGGGCGAGTGTACGTCGCATAGTGGAGGACATGGCGACAGAGCTCTGCGACAGTGACTTTGAGCCTTTGGAGTTTGAATATGTGTTACCTCGTACGGAAAACATGGCGCTTGGTGGCGTTGTGGACAGAGTTGACGCATGGGTAAAGGGTGACAGGCTGTATATTCGTGTTATAGATTACAAAACGGGCAGAAAAAGTTTCTCCTTGACGGATGTTTTAAACGGTATGGGTATGCAGATGCTCATATATTTGTTTTCATTAGGTGAGCGTGGCAAGGCGCTGTGGGGCAAAACCGTTGTGCCTGCCGGCGTGTTATATGTGCCAACCCGTGATGATCTTATCAGTGCAAATTATGAGTTAAGTGATGAGGAGCTTTTAAAGCAAAGAGAGAAGAATCTTAGGCGCTCTGGACTGCTACTTGATGGAGGAGCGGATCTACTTTATGCCATGGAAAAGAGTGAGACGCCACGACGTATACCGATAAAGTGGAAGGATGGCAAGCCCTCCGGCGATGCTTTAGCGAGTGCGGAACAGCTCGGATTACTGTCTAAGCATGTCAATAATCTTCTGAGTGGCATGGCGGCAGAGATAAAGGGCGGCAGTATAAGTGCAGACCCTTATTATAAGGGAGTGCAGGAGAATGCCTGTCAATACTGTGAGTATGTGGACGCTTGTCGCTTCACAGAGAACGGTGGCGAGGACAGGCGCAGGTATATGAAGAAATTACCTGCCTCTAAAGTTTGGAATATGTTGGAAGGGGGCGAGAGGCGTGGCTGAGATTAGAGCTACTGCCGCACAGGCGGCTGCTATTAAAAGCAGAGGCGGCGCACTCTTGGTGTCTGCTAATGCCGGCAGTGGAAAGACCCGTGTGCTGACTATGCGCCTACTAGACTATATAAATGACAAGGAGAGTCCCAGGAGTATAGAAGACTTTCTTGTGATAAGCTATACACGTGCGGCGGCGGCGGAGCTGCGCTCACGCATAGGCGAGAGTTTACGTGAGAGTGCCGACAGCTCACCAAATTCCAAGCGATTGCGTAGACAGGCAGCCTTGGTTACACGTGCGAAGATATCAACAATCCACGGTTTTTGCACAGATTTACTGCGTGAGAAATGCCATATAGCCGGGCTGTCGCCGGATTTTAAAATAGTGGATGAGGACAGACGCAGGCAACTTCGTGCCTCAGCGCTAAAGGCTGTGTTGGAGGAGCGGTATGAGCAGCGTGAACCGTCGTTTTTGAAGCTTGCCGACAGTGTGGGCGCAGGGCGTGACGATAAACGCCTTGAGAAGTTAGTGCTCAGCTTACATGATAAGATACAGTGTCATGCACGTCCCGATATATGGATGGCAGAGAAGAAAACGGAGTTTTTACATGTATGGGAGAGGGCAGAGGACACACCTTGGGGCAAAGAGCTCTTGAGTGGTGCAGCTTTGGAGGCGACTGAACTTGCACAGAGCATGGAGCGTCAGTGCAAGACCATGAGCTTGCCGGAGTACGACTACATCTACAAAGCGTACGGATCGAGGTTTGAGGTAGTTTCCGCATCCTTACGCCATTTTGCAAAATGTTGCGAAGAGGGTTGGGATGCGGCGAGGGCGACTTTGCCTATAGAATTTCCGAGGCTGGGATCCTTGCGTGCACCACCGGATGCTGAACTTGTCAAGCGCATAAAGTCGGTGTGGGATCTCGCAAAGCCGGCGGCAAAGAAAATCGGTGAGAGTTTTTCCGCATCGAGCGAAAAGATATTGGCTGATTTTGACAGCTGCTCTTTACCTATGGCGGCACTGCTAAAATTGACAGAAGATTTCGATAAGAGATTTTCTATGATGAAGCGTCGGCGTGCTCTAGTGGACTACTCCGACTTAGAGCACTTCGCTTCAAAGCTTCTTGTGGACGAAAAGGGTGAACTTACAGCTGTTGCGCGTGAGGTGTCACACCGATTTACAGAGGTGATGGTGGACGAGTATCAGGACGTGAGCGCCGTGCAAGAGAGTATATTAAGGGCGGTGTCGGACGGAGGGCGTAAGCTCTTTATGGTCGGTGACGTTAAACAGTCTGTCTATAGGTTCAGGCTCGCTGACCCAACCATATTCATATCGAAGTACCTGAGCTTTAAAAATGAGGATGAAGCCGGTGAGGGCGAAGCAAGGCGTGTACTTCTACGTGAGAATTTTCGTTCGCACCCACGCATATTGTCAGCTGCAAATGCGGTGTTTTCCTGCTGTATGTCGTCAGCACTCGGAGAAATAGATTACGACGGTGACGCCTCGCTGTTAGCGGGCTTACCGCCCATAAAAGATATACCTTGCCCAGAAATGGATGTATTGGCCATGCCATCTGAGGATGTGGATGAGGGTGACGATGATGCTGAAGAGAGCCCAAACCGTATGCGTATGGAGGCTCAGTATGTTGCACTGAGAATAAAAACGCTTATACGTGAGGGTATTACCGTGACTGAGGGTGACAAGGAGCGAAAAGCAAATTACGGTGATGTAGCGATATTGCTGCGCTCAGCCAACAAAAACGGAGGGGTGTTCAGACGTGCACTCTCGGAGCAGGGGGTGCCCGTACTCGCTGAGCAGAGTGGCGGATTTTTCCGTGAACCTGAGGTGAGTGCGCTAATTTCATTGCTCGCCATCATAGATAATCCGAGACAAGATGTCGCTTTGATATCAGCTCTGCGCTCACCATATTTTGGATTTACCGCCGATGAACTAAGCAAAATAAGGCTGTACGCAAAAGATGCGAATCTGTACGAAGCTTTACTGCTCTCGTCACAGGATATGGAAAAGAGTCGTGAATTTTTGAGCTTACTTAAGCGCTTACGTATATCTGCGCCGGATGTGAGTCTAACACGTCTCATGTCGGAGATTTACAGGGAACTTGATGTGTATGCACATTGTTTCATGGAAAAGGAAGGCGCTGAAGCGAGGCGCAATCTCTCGACTTTGTCTGCATTGGCGTCTGCATTTGAGAGTGAGGGCTATACTGGACTGCGGCGTTTTACAGAGCGATTGCGTGCCATGGATGAGCGTGGTGAAGAGCCACCTCGAAGTATGGGTGATGCTCAGATAGGCGCTGTGAGCGTCATGAGTATACACCGCTCTAAGGGCCTCGAGTATCCTATAGTGTTTTTGTGTGATACGGCGAGGAAATTTAATAAAAGCGACCTGAAAGATCTTGTGCTCGTGCACCCTGAGTTGGGGCTTGGCCCTAAAGTGACGGATACGGAGCGTGGCTTGGAGTACCCGAGTTTACCACGGCTTGCATTGTCACGGCGTATGCTCAGAGAAACATTGAGCGAGGAAATGCGCCTTTTGTATGTGGCGATGACACGTGCAAGGGAACGTTTATTCATAACTGCTATGCCACAAAACGGCGCAAAGTTAGTAGAGAGTGCTGAGGTGTCGGCGAGCTTTCCCATGTCGTCGCACAGTTTGCTCACTATGTCGTCGCCGGCTCATTGGCTTATATATGCGGCGGTGGCAGATGGCGGTGATAATTTGAAGTTGCGACTCGTCTCAACGGAGCCGGATAGTGGTGCGGAGGCGGAGAGCGACCTGCAAAGAGAAGAAACCGGTATGTCACAGAGCTCGTATGTGGATGTGCTGAGAGAAAGCTTTGAGCACAGTTATGATGCCGTGGATGCAACATTGCCGGCGAAGGTTAGTGCTACGGAGTTAAAAGCACTAGGCGAGCGAGATAGCGAAGCGGCAAGCTTGGTATTTGAGACGGACACTGAATTTAAGATGCCGAACTTCTATAAAAGTGCTGGGCCGACGGCGACAGCTGTGGGCACTGCTACACATTTGGCTCTCTGTCATATAGACCTGATGAAATGTATCACTGCGGAGAGTCTAAGCGCTGAGTTGTTAGATTTGAGAGCCAAGGGTCTGTTGAGTGAAGAGGAGCACAGTGCAGTGGATACGGATAGCGTACTCAGTTTTGCTCAAAGTGCGACAGCGAAGCGGATACTGGGTGCAGAGCGTGTGCTGCGTGAGTTTCCCTTTACACTATTGTGCCCGGCGAGGCGGTTTTTCGAGGACAATACGGGTGCTGAGGTGCTATTGCAAGGTGTTGTAGACTGCGTTATAGACGAGGGTGACGGGCTCGTTATAATAGACTATAAGACAGATAGAGTACGAGTTTCACAGGTGAGAGAGAGAGCCGAGCAATACAAGACGCAGATGGATGCATATTCTTATGCTATGGAGCGTATATACGGCAAGGCGGTTAAGGAGCGGATAATTTACTTTTTAAGTAACGCCACGCAAGTGCGTGTCTAACACGGCGAAGCCAAATTAAAAGTTTTAATCAACTTTTTTCAAAAAGTTGTGGGGTCTTGGGGCAAAGCCCCAAGTCGCTTTCCGAAGAAAGCGAAACTCCCCAAGGGGCTCGGGGAGAAGCCCCGACTAAAACAAAACAAAAAACAAAAAACCATTTTTCCGAAGAAAAATGGTTTCGGAACGGTCAAGACCGTTCCCTACAAGGTAACAGAAAAAGCTTTGGGGAGGGCTTCCATGCCCTCCCCAGCTGTATTGTTTTTAAATTTTAGCAGTCGAGTACGCCGCCCTGATGGGCAGAGCCTGCGAGTCTTGAGTACCTGCGCAGGTAACCTGCCGCCGGCTTCGGCGTGTAAGTCCACTCGGCTCGACGAGTAGCTAACTCCTCGTCGCTGACGTGCAGGGTGAGCTCCTTTTTATATACGTCCACGGTAATTTTATCGCCGTCTCGCACCAAAGCGATAGGACCACCTGCTGCTGCCTCTGGTGATATATGTCCGACAAAGCAGCCATTATTAGTACCGGAGAAACGTCCGTCCGTAACGAGCGCAGTGCTCTTATTTAGACCCTGTCCGTAAAGCAGTTTGAGCGGTAGGAACATTTCACGCATTCCGGGGCCGCCTCTGGGGCCTTCGTAGCGAATGACAACAACATCGCCTGCCTTTATTTTCAGTGCGGCTATAGCCTCGGCACACTCTTCTTCACTGTCGAAACAGACGGCAGTACCGGTGAAGACACGCACCTCTTCGGATATAGCGGCAGGCTTAGCCACGCCGGTGTTGGGCGCTAAGTTGCCTCGCATTATTGATAGACCGCCCAAAGTGCTGTGCGGATTAGAGAGCGGCCTGATTATCTCCGTGTTCTCGGGATAAAGTGAGCGGTAAGCGTCTATATTCTCGCCCAAGGTCTTACCCGTGACGGTCATAACGTCCAGATCCATCTTCGTACGTATCTGACGCATGACCTCCGGTATGCCACCGGCTTTGTAGAGATCTTCGCAGTCGAATTCGTAGCTCGCAGGATTCACACGTGCGAGATGCGGTATCTCGTCGCTTATTTCATCGAACATACGCATGACAGCGTCACCTTCAATGCCGAGTTCGTGAGCGATAGCACAGGTATGTATAACAGCGTTTGTGGAGCCGCCTATAGCCATGAGAATTTTGATGCTGTTACGTATGGCGCTTTCGGTCATAATCTGACGAGCAGTGATGCCACGGCGTACAAGATCTATGATAGCCTCACCAGCCTGGAAGGCGCTGCGGTAACGTTCATTATAGGGTGCGGGTATGAGGGCGGAGCCGGTCAGTGACATGCCCAGAGCCTCGGCTTGAGAACACATGGTGTTCGCCGTGCCCATGAACTGACATGAACCGCAAGTGATGCCTGCACCACAAGTGACATCATCCAAAGTGCCGAACTCCAATTCACCTGTCTGATACATGCCCAGAGCCTCGGCAGGAGTGGTGGCGTCTATTTTTTTACGGCTACCCATGGGTATACCGCCGGGCGTACAGCCGCCCACGGCTACTATACATGGTATGTCAAGGCGTGCCGCCGCCATCAAGAGGCCGGGGACTATTTTGTCGCAAGAGCCTAAGAGTACAAGTCCGTCTAACTTGTGAATAAGAGCCATTGATTCCACACTATCGGCTATAAGATCTCTCGAGGGTAAGATGTAATTGTTGCCAACGTGTCCGCCGGCTATGCCGTCACAGCCTGCTATGATGCCGAACTCGACGGGAGTGCCGCCGGCACGATATACACCGTTTTTCGCTTGCTCGGCCACTCTACGTAAATTCGTGTGGCCGGGAACCAACTCGTTAAACGAATTTGCTATGCCTATTATGGGTCTGTTCAGATCATCCGTAGAACGGCCAGATGCCATCCAAAGAGTCTTGTTTACTATGCTGTCTAAGTTGTTAAAACCACCGACTTCGGTAACAGCATTTTCATAACCGGGAACTTTTGACTTCGCTCTTGACATTAAATCGACCTCTTTCTATAAAGTGATAAGATTATTATATCACAAGTGCACGAGTATTCAATAAAAATTTACAATCCAAACCTTGCGAAAATACAAATCGTATGGCATAATGTATAAGAATGGAAATGAAAGTGCGGTGAAACGAATGTACACACAGATAGTAGACAATATATACAGCATATACATACCCATCCCGAATAACCCTCTTAAAAACTTGAACGCCTATTTAATAAAGGGCGAAGAGCGCAATTTGCTCATAGATACGGGCTTTAGCAATAGAGTTTGCAGAGAGGCGATGTATGAGGGGCTTGACGAACTTGGCGTCAGCATGGAGAATACGGATATTTTCATAACGCATATGCATTCTGATCACACGGGTTTGGTTAATACATTGGCGACGCCTACGACGAGGGTGTTCATTAGCGCTGAGGATAAATGGCGTGTTATAGACATGCATTCAGACGATATAGCACAGAGGTCATACGTGACACAGCGGGCTAATGGATTCATGGACGATCAGATATACAACATGCCTGTATTTAAGGGTGCGGCTCCGAGGAAAGAGGACATGTATGAGGACTATATAACCTTCGATGAGGGTGCGGAGTTTGAGTACGGTGGTCACACCTTGCGAGCGGTGTTTACCCCCGGTCACACACCGGGACATATGTGCCTGTACGATGAACAAAACGAGATACTTTTTCTCGGTGACCATGTTCTGTTCGATATCACACCGAATGTATCGAGGTGGATGCGAGTGGCGGACTCCTTGGGCATGTACATATCGAGCTTGGTGAAGATAAGAGACTATAAAGTGAAATATGCTTTGCCTGCACATAGAGGCAGTACCTGCTCTTTGGCGCAGAGGGTAGATCAGATAATAGAGCATCACGGTGTTCGTGTGCGTGAGACTTTGGACTTGGTGTATGAGATGCCCGGTGCAACGGCTTATGACATAGCCGGTAAGGTGACTTGGAATATCAGGCACAACGGAGACTGGGAGGACTTCCCACTTGCTCAGAAGACATTCGCAGTGGGTGAGATGCGCGCGCATCTTGAGTATTTGGTCGTGCGTGACCGTATAAGCTGTGAGGAGCGTGCCGGTGTGTTGTACTACTACCCACCAAATTACTAATAAAATAAGAGCAGAGAGCCCACGTGAGGGCTCTCTGCTCTTATTTTAGCTGGCGAAAAAACCTGTTTTTCGCCAATTTCGAGGTTCTCGGCTTTATAGCCTCGATAGGTATCTTCGGTGTGTTCACGCCCCGCCTCAGATTAGATTAAACATTTTTCAAAAATCAGACCAAGCAACTCGCCGTGATTTTGAAAAATCTTTACACGGCAAAGGACGAGGGATCTTTAATTATTCGTTTATAACCTGAATTTGACAGGGTTTCATGGCGGCGAGCGCCGTCTTATGGGATTCCGGTGTGACACCGGCACAACATGAAGCGTCAACGTATACCGGCACCTCGGGCAGAGCTGCCTTAGCTATAATGGCGTTTGACAATACGCAGATGTCAGTGCACAAGCCTATGAAGCAGAGGCTGTCTATGTGCTCTTTTTTGTCTAACTCACGGAGCATGAGTGAAAACTCTATACTACCGAAGGAAGGCTTATCAAAGGCGGGCTCAGTGCGCAATGTCTCAAGTTCGGAATGGATTTCCCACCCCTTAGTTCCCTCAATACAGTGCTCTACAGGCAAGTTTTTGCCCTCTTGCGTGCTGAGGTAGTCTGTGCCGTGAGTGTCACGAGTGAAAATGACTTTGCCGTCAAAGCTCTTAATCTTCTCAGCCACTTTTGAAACTATAAGAGTCGCCTCGGTAGTACCCAAGGCATCGCTGATAAAGTCGTTTTGCATATCAACAACTACGAGTATGTCCATAAAAATTTCTCCTTGATACAATAAATTAGAAGCAAAGCTTGCTCGAATAATATTAACATATGTCTTGACATATGTCTATATAATATTTAGTAGCAAATTATTATAAAATGTCGTTTACATCCGCACATAAATGTGATAAAGTATACATATGTCTATTTAAGGTGTTTGAGGCGTTGACGGGGGTTAGTTTATGCTTGAGTATGCATTTTTCAGTGAAAAGGGTGAGAGAGAACAAAATGAGGACTGTGTAGCTTGCTATGAGGGTGCAAATGGCTATCTTTTCGCACTATGCGACGGCTTAGGCGGACATGGTGCCGGTGAAGTCGCGAGCAAAATAGCTGTTGACTGTGCTAAGGAGGTATTTGACGGTGAAATATTGCCATCGAAACAGCTTCTCAGTCGCATTGTGGAGCTTTCACAGTCAGAACTATATAAGATACAGAGTGAAGAAAATAAATTTAGCGATTACAAGACGACAGTGGTGCTCTTACATATAAAAAATGGTAGTGCCCGTTACTTGCATATAGGCGACAGTCGTGCATACGTATTTAAAGATACGGAGCTTCTGACAAGGACTGTAGACCACAGTGTACCTCAATTATTGGTGATGCAAGGTGAGATAAAAGATGAGGATATACGCTTCCACCCCGATAGAAATAAGTTGACACGTGTGCTGGGGCATGGTTCGGAAATGCCCAAATTCAGTATGTCGGAGTCTGTAGATTTAGAGGCGGGGATGCGATTTCTTTTGTGTACGGATGGTCTGTGGGAATGGATAGATGAGGACGAGATGCGAGAGGGATTAAAAGTTGCGAGTAGCCCGGCGGAGTGCTTAAAAGGCATGGCTAAGAGGGCGGTTAAGCAGGGTGCAGGCAAGGGTATGGACAACATATCAGCGATATGCGTATATATTGCGGACGAGTGTGAGGTGAAATAATGGGGATAGTGAGATGCGATATGGGTCATTTCTATGATGACACTAAGAGCGAGGGCTGTCCGCATTGTGCATCACCACAGACTGCGCCCGCAATTTTCAATTTAGAGGAACCAAAAACGGAGTATAAGCCAAAGAATTCGCCGATAAAGATAGAGATGGGTGACCGTAAGGATGATGTGAAGACAGTGGGCATGTTTCGTGAGAAGCTCGGCATAGAGCCCGTTGTTGGATGGTTGGTGTGCACGAGGGGTGCAGAATGCGGACGCTCATATAATTTGCGTGGTGGAAGAAATCATATAGGTCGCTCGGTGAAGTCTGATATAGCTGTACCGGATGATGAGATGATAACGAGGGAGGAGCACTGCTCTGTGGTGTTTGAACCTAAGAAGTGCAAGTACTACATAGCTCGGGGCTTGGGCTCTAATGTGTTTGTGGACGGTGAGCCTTTAGTGGCTACGGTGGAGCTTCGTGGCGATGAGACTATAGAATTAGGCGCTTCGGCGTTTGTGTTTATTCCGTATTGCAAGGAGGGAAGAGTATGGTAAAGAGAGGCTTAAATATTGTAACGGTTATAGTCATGTTGTGTGTGCTGGTTGTGACGGCATATGCTGGGGTAGCACCTACGACGGCGGTAGCACCTACGATGGCAGTAGCGCCCGAACCTACACCGACACCAGTGGTGGCACTGACAGCAGCGCCGGAACCTACATCGACGGGGACGGCAAGTGGAGGTATTGTGGTAGAGCAGTTTCAAGCCATGATGCCTGAGATGCAGGTATGGTTTTATATTTCAGGCGATAAGACGCCTGAGGAAGTCACATTAATGCTCGAGGGTAAGGGTATAGAGTCGAGCTTTGTGGGTAGGAATGAGTCCATGGTCCTCACTCAGCATTATTTTCTTGTTGATGTCTCGGGCACTATAAGTCAGGCGCAGATGGAGGCGGTGAAGGCTGCGATATCAGAGTTTGCGGCTAATATGGGGCCAAGTGATAAGCTTACGCTTATCAGTTTCGGTGAGGAGCTCAATATGCTTGTGGAGTCCTCTAACGACGTAGCTACCATAGAGACGGCGCTTGCGGGCTTAGTCGCAAATGAGCAGTATACGCTTTTATACGATGCCTTGGCGATGGCGGCAAACAGTACGAATGAGGAAATGGCTATGGACAGAAAGCTCGTTTACATATTTTCTGACATGGCGGACGACAATATGGGCGGCTATACGGCAGCTGAGTCAGAGGCACTATTAAAAGATGCCGGTATGAGCATGTACGGTTTTGGCTTCGATAACGGTGTGAAAGAAAACCTCGATAATTTCGGAGCTATGGCACGCAGTACAGGTGGCGATATAGAGATAGTCAGTGTATTCGACTTGGGGACGAGTTTTACGCAGACTGTCACGAGGGCACAGGACGAGGTGTGGTTAGCGCATTTCACGGCAGAGACGAATCGTTTGCCGTCAGACGGGACACAGCTCAGATTAGAGGCCTCGGGGCAATCGTCAAGTTTCGTCGGCAGTTTTAATTACAGCATTGAGGACGATATAGCACCGACTATAGTGAGTGCGGTGCAAGAGGGTGATACGGGCATAAAGCTTGTGTTCTCCGAGGCTGTATCGGGTGCGAATGTACGAGATAATTATACGGTGCAGATGGCAGACGGCACACTTGTCGGTGTAAGTGCGGCTGCATACAATGAGAGTGATTTTAGTGTACTGCTCAGCTTAGAGGGCACATTAGTCAGCGGTGATTTTGAGGTGGGCACTATAGGCATAGTCGACGTGTCGGCGGAGGAGAACGCCGTACAGGGCACGGTCAGCGTATCGTTTACGGCGGCGGAAGTCGTGGTAGAGGAGCCTGTGGAGCAAGGCGGAGTACCACCAATTGCTTGGGTAGTTGTGGCTGTACTTTTAGTCAGTCTAATAGCGATAATTGCGGTAAGTTCCTCACGACGCAAGGCTGCTAAAGAGCAAGAGTGGGGCGGCAATGTGTATGTCAAGGAGGAGCTAAACGGCGGTGAAACGGGCAGGGCACATTTCGTGCAGGGCGGTGTACAGAAGACGGTTAGCTTGGAGATAAGCGGAGCGTCGGGCAACGCAAAGAGGGTGACCTTACCGATAAAGAGCACGATGTTCGTGGGACGCAGTGAGATTTGCGACGTGGTGTTTGAGGATCTACGTATGAGCAGACAGCATTTTGTCATAGAGGACACTGGTGAGGGCTTTGCCTTGACGAATTTGAGTGAGACGGGCGGCACGATGTTAAATGGAGTGCCGGTTAAGGCAAAGCGCCCCTTGCATAGCGGAGACAGAATAGAGGCAGGCGCACAGAGCATAGTGTTTATTGTGGAGGGCGGTTAATGTTTGGGAATTTCAAGAAGAAGCCGAAGCAGCGAGTGAAATCAGAGCTATCCGAGGCACCTACCTTAATGCTTGATAAGAGCTTTGAGCCGGATCTGCCGCAAGAGCGAACGAAGAGGCGTGAGAGCAAAACAGTGCAGAGTGAAGGTGCAGAACCGCCTGAGGGTATGCCGGTAGTAATGAGCGGAATGTCCACACACATTGGTACAAGGGAATACCAACAGGACAGTGCTTATGTAAAAGATTATGCGTATAAGGGCGAGGATGCTTATGCTGTGTTGTGTGACGGTATGGGTGGAATGGCGGACGGCGGTATGGCGAGTGCTACGGTGGTGGAGCATTTTGTGAAGATATTGGACGCTGTGCCGACGGAGGAGCAGGATATAGCCACGGTTTTGGAGATGGGTGCACATGACGCTAATCATCTGCTTGCCAACATATACCGAAACGAGGGCAAGCAGGCAGGAACGACCTTGGTGAGTGTGTTTATAAGAGGCGACACGCTTTATTGGGTATCGGTAGGAGATAGCCGCATATATTTATTGCGTGGCGGTGAGATGGCGAGGCTTACGAGAGATCATAACTATGCTTTACAGCTTGAGCATATGGTTGAGAAGGGTGAAATAAGCAGAGAGGCAGCGGAGAGTGATCCTAAGCGTGAGGCGCTTATCAGCTATATAGGCGCGCCGTACTTGGAGTTAATGGAATTGTCGCCCAAGGGCTTTAAGTTAGAAAGCGGTGACATGGTTTTACTTTGCAGTGACGGTTTGACCCGTTCTTTGGAGGATGCTGAGATACTGAGTTTGCTGAGGGACGTAGAGGACGTGGAGCAAAGGGTGAGTGACTTGGTGCTGAGGGCGGTGAGTGATATTTCGGTGGGTCACGATAATACAACGGCTGTATTAATGCGGTACTTGGGAGCGGGTGAGGCGACTGAGACGCTTGATAAATAAGCAGAAAAAGGGGAGAAAAGTATGAATTTGGTAAAGTGCAAGAGCGGCCATTTCTATGACAGCGAGAGTTATAGGGCGTGTCCGCATTGCGATTCGGGACCTGTCGGAGATGCTAGTTTCACTGTGCCCTTACAGGTGAATGGGGGACAACAGGGCGCACCTATGGGTAATGACAATGTGACGGTGCCGCTAATGAAAGACTCGCAGGTGACAGCGCCCTTATCGGGAAGCGGAGGTTCTTTGCAAGATGCGGTAAATGCGGCGGTGCAACCAGCCTCACGTGATGAGAATAAGACAGTTGGCTTTTTCTCCTCCGCTATTGGCAAGGAGCCTGTCGTGGGCTGGCTTGTTTGTACGGAGGGCGAGCATTTTGGTGAGGACTTTAGGCTAAAGAGCGGCCGAAATTTCATAGGTAGAGGTGCGGACATGGATGTGTCTGTGTCTAAGGATGTTACAGTCAGCCGTGAGCGTCACGCCATAGTGGTGTATGAGCCACGCAGTAATGTGTTCCTGATGCAGGCGGGTGAGAGTAAGGAGCTTTGCTACTTAAACGGTGAGCTGGTTCTGAGCGCACAGCCTTTGAAGGTAAATGACAGAATTTTAGTGGGCAAGACGGAGCTGATGTTCATACCCTGTTGTTCCGATGCCTTTAACTGGGATAGTGAAAAGAAGTAATAAATAAGGGGAGGTAAGATTATGGATCCTTTTGGTGGAATAATGAGTGGCGATTTTGTATCGCAGATTTATGGATTAGCGGTAGCGAATTTAGCGCTAACAGTGGTGTTAGGTCTAATATTTGTAGCGGCTGCTTGGGCGATGACGGGCTTTGTGTGGCTGTACATAGGCAGAAAATCAGGGCTTGACAGGGACTGGATGCCCTTCGTTCCCATAGCACGTACTATATATCAGCTACATGTAGTTGATGAGCAGTGGTGGAAGATGTTCCTTTTGGGTGACAATTTACTCTATAGCTTCATACTGTTCCAACTCATAGTGGCTATAAGCTCGGGCGCATGGCTGATGTTTGCCATAATACTAGTAGCGATTTACAATTTGGCAGTAATAGGCTACAATATCTACTGGCGCTATAAGTTCTATGTGGCGTTTGGTATAAAAGAGCACATGGCGCTATTGGTATTGGTGCCGGGGCTGGCATTCGTTGCGACTGTCGTGGACTTCCTCATAGCATTCACGGATCTATTTAATTACGGAGGTACAGCTATGGCAACACCTATATCTTCAGGAGCAAGAAACTTTGTGAATGTACCTAAGGCGAACGAGGGTGCAGGCGGCACGATAACGGGACTGAGCGGTATGTACGCAGGTCAGACTATTCCTATGGCGGCAAATGAGCCTCTGCTCATAGGTCGTGACGGCAGTTGTAACCTCATCGTGGACAGAAACGCAGAGAAGCTCAGCCGCAGGCATTGCAGTGTGGTGTTTGAGGCAGCGAGAGGTGCATATACCGTAACCGATCACTCGAGCAATGGCACCTACGTAGAGGGCGGCAGCAGGCTACCTTCGAATATAGCGACACAGTTGCCACGTGGCGCAGTTATTGAGCTGGGCAGTCGTGAGAACCGCTTTAAGCTGAATTAGTTTTTTTGTAGGGGGCGATGCCCACATCGCCCCGAAACCTCTGCACCGTAGAGAACGGTCTTGACCGTTACGAAGCTTTTTCAAAGAAAAAGCTTATTTGTTTTTGATTTATTGTTCTTAGAAACGAGTGGTGATTAGATGAGTATTGATAACTTGTGCATGTCCTGTATGCAGGTAAAGCCCATGGCGGGCGTTTGCCCTTTCTGTGGCTTTGACGAGACGCAGTACGAGCAGTCCCTGCACCAAATGCCCCTGCGCACCATTTTAGGTGCTAAATACCTTATGGGTAAGGTTATAGGCGAGGGTGGCTTCGGTATAACCTATATAGGCTATGACCTCAACTTGGATATGCGTGTCGCCATAAAAGAGTTTTATCCCACGGGCTTTGCCACTCGTGAGAACACGAAGACAAATACGGTAACGCCCTTTATGGGTGAGAAGGAAGGCTTCTTCACGAGCGGTCGTGAGAAGTTTATCCATGAGGCACGCCGTTTGGCGAAGTTTCGTAACCTACCCGGCATAGTGGCGGTAAACGATTTTATAATGGAAAACGGCACAGCGTATATAGTAATGGAGTACATAGATGGTGTGACGATGAAGAGTTACCTCGCTGATAAGGGCGGTAAATTGCCGCCCACCGAGGTGTTTATGCTTATGCGCCCTGTACTCGAATCACTTGTAAAGATGCATCATGCAGGGATAATGCACAGGGACATAAGTCCTGATAATATCATGATCTCGAAAGATGGGCAGATGCGACTCATAGATTTCGGTGCGGCACGTGACTTTGCGGATAAGGACAATAAAAGTTTGTCAATTCTTCTTAAGCCGGGCTATGCACCTATAGAGCAGTATAGCAGTAAGAGTTCGCAAGGGCCATGGACAGATTTATATGCACTTTGTGCGACCATGTACAGGGCGATTACGGGCGTCGTGCCCGATGATGCAAGCGATAGAGTTTATGGTGACGAGGTGAAACGCCCATCGGAATTGGGCGTAGAAATAGATGCACATAGCGAGAATGTGCTCATGAAGGGCATGGCGGTCTACGGTCCTGACCGGTATCAGAGTGTAGAGGAGCTTATAGCTTTGCTCTATGGTGCGACACCGGCAGTGCCGATTCAACCACAGAAAGCGACACAGCCACACAGGGAAGAAAATGTAACTGTGCCTCTGAGTGAGGATGCTTATGATAGGCATTTGAGAGCGCTTGCAGGACAAAATGCCGGCGCAAGAGATAAATCGAAAGTGATGAATAGGGCGGCAAATACCTCTGCAGAGAAAAAGAGCGGAAGCACTTCCGTGGGCAAGGTAATAGCTATAGTGATAGGAGTGCTCTGCGGACTTGTGCTATTGTCTACCATATTATTTGGCGGCAATGGAGAAGACGAGGGCGATAGCTTGTCTGTGTCGGGCAATACGGAGCCAACACCGCAGGCAACGCAAGAGGTGACGGCAGAACCCACACCGACGCCGATGCCGACCCCCACACCCACACCGACGCCTACACCGACGCCTACACCTATGCCGACGCCTACGCCTACGCCGGATCCTGTGAGCATGGACTATGTCATAGGAGTTTATGCGAGCTCGGAGTTAGCTGAGCCCGGACTTACGCATGTGGCGAGTAGGGCGACAGACGGCGATAGTGGCACTTCATGGGTAGAGGGTGTGGCCGGAAACGGTGCCGGTGAGAGTATTACCGTGATGTTTGATGATGAATATGAGGTTAGCGGCCTTTATATAAGGGCGGGATATCAGCTGTCGGAGCGTCTGTACAATGAGAATGCACGGCCGGCGGAGGTTAACATCAATTTCTCGGACGGTACAAGTCAGACTTATATTTTAAGTGACGTGCTTGACAGTCAAGAAGTAAAGTTTGATACAGCTGTGGTAACCGAATATGTAAATATAGAGATAGTGACGGTGTATTTGGGCACTGTGTTTGAGGATACGACCATTTCTGAGATATATATTTATTGATATAAAAGAGCGGCGTGATGGGAAGGGGCAAGGAGTATGAACGTAAACAATTTGTGCATGTCGTGTATGCAAATAAAGCCTGTGGAGGGCAGATGCCCGTTTTGCGGCTTTGAGGAGAGCGAGTATGCACCTGTGCTGCACCAGCTGCCCATGAAGACTATTCTGGGTGCAAAGTATTTGGTGGGCAAGGTCATAGGTGAGGGTGGCTTCGGTATAACTTATATAGGTTATGATCTCAATTTAGACTTGAGGGTGGCGATAAAGGAATTTTATCCTACGGGCTTTGCTACTCGTGAGAATACAAAGACAAATACGGTAACGCCCTTTGTGGGTGATAAGGCGGATTTCTTTTCGAGCGGACGCGAGAAGTTCATACATGAGGCACGCCGTTTGGCAAGATTCCGTAATCTGCCGGGCATAGTGGCGGTTAATGACTTCATAATGGAAAACGGCACAGCGTATATAGTGATGGAGTTTATTGATGGCGTGACGTTTAAGCAGTACTTAGCGGAAAAGGGCGGAAAACTACCCTCGGAGCAGGTATTTGAGCTTATGTATCCGGTTATGGATTCCTTGGGCAAAATGCACCATGAGGGCATAATGCACAGGGACATTAGCCCTGACAATATAATGATTTCAAAAGACGGGCGCATGAGACTAATAGATTTCGGTGCGGCACGTGACTTTATAGATAAAAATAATAAGAGTTTATCTATACTTCTAAAGCCGGGATATGCACCTATAGAGCAATATAGCAGTAAGGGTGCGCAGGGTCCGTGGACGGACTTATATGCCATGTGCGCGACTATGTACAGGGCGATAACGGGCGTTGTTCCCGATGACGCCAGTGATAGAGTGTACGAGGACGAGGTGAAGCGTCCGTCACAGATGGGCATAGTCATGGATTCACATAAGGAAAATGTGATGATGAAGGGTATGTCGATTTACGGTAAGGACAGGTATCAGAGTGTTGACGAGCTTATGCTGATGCTCTATAATGCGAAACCCATACAAGCGGCGTCGACGGGCTATACTCAGGCGCCACAGGCGCAGGTGGAGACACCGCAGCCGCAAGTTGTGGTAGTGCCGCCGGTAGCGCCGCCGGAACCTGCGAAACCGGTAGTTAAGCCGAAAGTAGAGCCTAAGTCACGTCCCGAGCCTAAGCCGAGAGTGCCTGTAGAGAAAAAGGCAGGCGAGTCACCGGGTAAGATGATAGGCATAGCAGTTGGCGTGGTAGCAGCTGTTATTTTAGCAGTAGTACTTATTTTCAGCGGCGGTTCAAATGACGGAGGACTGTCGTCTGTGATAAACTCGGGTGATAAGCCCGGCGAGACAAGTACACCGTCTACGACTTCGACACCTCGGCCTACAACAGAGCAAACACCCGAGCCGGTACTTTTGGAAGGTGAATTGGGTGCTATGGGCTTTACATCCGAGGAAGAGGCGTTTGACTATGCTCATGAGATGTACGACCTCTTCCTATACGAAGATGCGGCGCCGGTGCTACAGGCGCTTTCGAATAATGATCACGGTATGGCGCAGTATCTGTTGGGCTTTTGCTATCTTAATGGTTATGCTGTCGAAGAAGACGATGACTATGCAGATGAGTTGTTTGATGATGCGGGCTATAATATGCTTCAACAGGCAGAAGACGGCGATTACAGGGCTCAATTTTGGATAGCGGTGTGCTATTCAAACGGACGCGGCGTAGTAGAAGATGAAGACGAATCACAATACTGGTACTCACGTGCGGTTGAGAGCATAGAACGACTGATAGTTTTGGGAGAATCCGAGCCTGAGGCACTTTACTTCTTGGGTCTAATGTATGAGCGTGGCGGCGGTGTTCCCCTAAACTATGCAATGGCGGTGGAATATTTCCATGAGGCGGTTCTTATGGGTGAAAACGACTCAACGCTCGCTTTGGGAGATGCCTATAGCCAGGGATACGGTGTTGAGATAGATCTTAATGTGGCGACAGCTTGGTACGAATCTGCACTTGATCTTGGATTTGAAAGTGCAGAGGATCGCCTTGAAGAAATATCCGAATCGAACTATAGGACAAATGCTATAGATAACCTGTTTGAGGAAGCTGAATATGCCTATGAAGAAGGTGATTATAATAAGGCTTTCCAGCTTTATGGTGATTTGGCTGTATTCTATAATCATACGACTTCTATGCACAGGGCGGGCTCCATGCTCTACAATGGAATGGGTTTGGAACAGGACATAGAACTGGCTATAGACATGTTTGAGATAGCTGCCGACAGTGGTCTGGTTGACTCGATGTTGAGCTTGGGCTGGATATACAGTAGTGGCGAGTACGTGGAGCAGGACGTAGGTGAGGCTATATTCTGGTATTCGCTTGCGGAAAGCTATGGTAGTGAGACGGCGAGTGAGAGATTGCGTGAGCTTGAGGGCGGCACTTCTGCAAGCAACACAAGCAGCTCAAATAATTCGAGTAATATACAGGAACAATATGACTTAGCGTCCTCATATTATTCACAAGGCGACTATGATGCGGCGTTTGAGATTTTCTATATGTTGGCATCAAACGGTCATGCGGCATCACAATACTGGGTAGGCTACAGTTATGATTACGGTTTAACGGGGACTTGGGACTACGCTGTAGCGGCGGACTGGTATACTTTGGCGGCAAGCCAAGGCATAGTGGCTGCGCAGACGAGACTGGGCTCACTCTATGAAAGCGGTAATGGCGTAAGTCAGAGCTACTCCGACGCCGTGTACTGGTATACCTTGGCGGCGGATAATGGTGACATGGGCGCACAATACCTTGTATCTTTCCTGTACAGGGATGGATTGGGCACGGCGCAGAGTTATGATACAGCGCTATATTACTTAGACTTAGCGGCGTCGCAGGGGCACGAGGCAGCAGGCGGCGAAGCCGAAGGTCTGAGAGATATGCTCGGTTACTAATACAGAAGAAATAAAAAAACCACCTCAAATGTATCGGTCTTGCCGATATATTTGAGGTGGTTTGCATATTAAATTAAATTACGGATAAGTTTTCGATAGGCTCAGGCTTAGAGAAGTGATAGCCCTGTGAGAATTTAACACCGTTTTTGATGACAAGATCTTGAATAGCCTCATTTTCAACAAATTCGGCGACAATGCCTGATTGTATAAGCCTTGACATATAACAGATAGCATCAAGTACAAGTCTACTGTTTTCATCGTTTGCAAGATGCTTGATGATGGCACCGTCTACCTTGATGATGTCGGGGCGCAGTGAAATGATTGAGTTATACGTCGCGAAACCGACGCCAAAATCGTCAATAGCGATTTTGCAACCGATGTCTCTGACAGCTAAGAGGAACTCGCGGAGCTCGTCATTGTCGTTATAGTTTTCCGTCTCTACAAACTCGACGATTATTTTGCTAGGGTCACTGTGTTTTGCAAGCCTATCCAAGAACCAGAGCTTAAACTCCTCGGACTGAATATCGTAAAGGGAAATGTTTAAGCTAAGATCAGATTGTTTTCCCTCGAAGTCACGCAGAGCCCTATCTATCATGATCTTACTCAGCGGCAAATAAAGTTTGAGGCTCTTAGCAGCGTCAAGGAACATGCCGGGCGCATACATTTTATCGTCCTGATCGAATATTCTCATGAGAGCTTCGTACTTCGTGATTTCACCGCTTTCGTTGTTGCGAATGCCCTGATAAAAAGGTACGACTTTATTATTTGTAATCGCATAATTCAAAAGCTCAAACTTTTTGACTTGAGTGCTACGCTCAGCCTTGAGACGCGCCCGCTCGTCAGTTGCAACTATGAAATTTGTCTGCGAATGCCTGTTGATGTAATATGCACTTTTGACCCTGTCTATAAGATCATCACCGAAAGCGACCACAAACCTTGAGACGCCTCCAAGGTCGGTCTGTGAGGCTGTTGCAAGCTCATACTGTTCATGATTTGTCTTCATGAGGTGCAGAAAATCATCATCACTTATATCGTCGTTAGCAACGGCCATAAAAGTTTTGTAGGTGTGGACATATACCTTGATAATATGGTCTAAGCCCATCATTTTGTATGCCTCATTGCCCATGTTTAGAATCTCGCTACTGGTTTTGTTATACTCATCCTCGCCGAAAGTTGCTATCATTACATCAGCGTTCATGATCTCTGTCATACAAATTTTACTGTACTTCTTTTCAGGGAGATCCTTCAAGTACTGCTCATAGCTTAAGATGCCAAATCTGTGATCGAGCATACCGTGAAAATTATCTGCGATATTGTCCATGTAAACACCTCACAAGGAAATCAAATTTGAATAAATGCTATCAGTCAGTATATCACAAAGTGGGCAAATTTGCAACAGAGTATTAGTGCAAATCTGTCAAATGCGAAAAATTCTCGTAGCCGATTTACGCTGTGCGTAGTGGCTGTAAGTGCTCATAACAACTCGAAGTATCCCATGCAAAGAGCGACCGTACAAATGGCATAAAGGCCGGCAAGTGTCCATTCTTTTTGCCTTAGGTTTAATACCACGTTCAGCGTACCGACAATAATCGATGCGGCAACTACAATCAACCAGGTAAACAAGCCTTTTAAGAAAATAAACTCTAAGATAGTCAGAAGTCCAACAACTAAGAACGCGATTTCCAATGGTTTCTTGAATTTCATGGTAAATACCTCCTTTATATGCACTATTATAATGGATGTGCAGTGATATTGTCAAGAAAACTCAATAATCCATAGTTTGTGCAGTAAGGCTAGAATTATAAAAACCCGACAGACTGCAAAAAGTTTAGACGCAGTTTGTCGGGTAATATTATAAATTAAGATCGAGCTGACTTCGAGTTACGTTTGTCCTTGCCCCTTTTTTCTTGTTTCTTCGGGTACCTCTTGGCAGCCTGGGGAGCACGTCGAGTTGAACGCTCTTTAGGCATATCATCGCTTGCCTTGATGACTTGTACTTGTCTGCCACAGATTTTCACCTGCTGCATAGCTTCTAAAACAGTGGAAACTACATCTGAATCAAAAGACACAAATGAACGCTTCTCCTCGATGATGATCTTCCCTATCTGCTTAGATGATATATCGGAATACTCAGTGATAGCACCTACCAAATGGTTGGGAGTGCAGTTAGAGGATGAACCGATATTGAATACCAAAACACTTGAAGACGACTTTTTCTGACCCTTTTTATCGGGCACGACTTGTGCGATAACTTCCTGTCTGCGCTTAGCCTTGCTCTGCGGAATGTCATCAATCTGAAGCTCACTCGCCTCGAAAGTCAAATTCATCATAGCGCAGGCTAAGGTCTCCGCGTCATGCCCCTCTTGTAGCAGACGCTCTAAAATAGCTCTGCTCTGCGCACTTGGTTCATTCGCCAGTTCTTTCCTCACTTTGACGATATTGCGCTCTAACTGCTGCGCCTGAATGCTCGCCTTAGTGGGCAAATCCATCTCCTGAATTTGCGACTGTGACTTCCTTGCCAAAGCTTTCATAGAGGTCAGTTCCTGATTACCACAGCAGATGCTGATAGAATTGCCGCTACGACCGGCACGGCCGGTACGTCCGATACGGTGCACATAGTGCTCGGTGATCTTAGGCAAGTCGTAATTAAAAACATAGTCAATGTCTTGTACATCGATACCACGTGCTGCTACATCGGTAGCAACTAAAATTTCGGTGCGCCCACCTTTGAAGCTTGCCATTACGGTGCTACGCTGTAGCTGTTTCATGTCACCGTGTAGTCCCTGAGCAAGGAATCCTTCTTCGCAAAGTTCCTGAGCGAGCTCGTCTACCATGCTTTTAGTATTGGTGAAGATAATGGATCTCGTAGGCCGCAATTGGTGCAAAAGCATTGAGAGAGCCCTCTTCTTGTATTGCTTGGGAGCGTTGACGTAGTACTGCTTAATCTCGCCCATAACAGTCTTATTTTGAGTGAGGTTAATCTGTATGGGATCTTTTTGGAATTGCTGTGCAATTTGCAAAATAGCTCTCGGGACGGTAGCAGAAAATAAGAGAGTCTGACGAGTATCAGGCACATCACTTAAGATTGTTTCGACATCCTCTTTAAAGCCCATATTCAGCATTTCGTCAGCTTCGTCAAGTACGATCATTTCAAGGTTATGTAGCATAATGGTACCTCTGTCAATGTGATCCATTATACGGCCGGGCGTACCGATAACCATGTTTGCCGTACGAAGTGCACGAAACTGGGTACGGTAATCTGAACCACCGAAGATTTCGGCAGTACTGACGTGCGGCATATAACGTGACAGTTTACGTACCTCGTCAGCACATTGCTGTGCAAGCTCTCTTGTGGGTGAGAGGATCAATACTTGAATGGCATGGATGTCCTCACGTATGCGCTCAATAGCAGGGATGGCAAATGCAATGGTTTTACCTGTTCCTGTTTGTGACTGCGCCAGAATATCCTTGCCTGAACGGGTAAGCGGAATAGTCTCCGCCTGTACTGCGGTTGCCTCGAAAAAACTACGTTCGTCGAGGGTTTTTTGTATGCTGGGGTGGATGGATAATTCGCTGAACTTTGTTGTACTCATAAGACTCCTTTAATTTACATGAAAAGGCAAGATGCCTCATCGCATCTTGCCTTTTGATTTAATAAGATATATCGACAGGCGTAGTATAACACAGCTATTAGTAGTATACAAGCAGAAGTTTTAAAATAATTACAATTTTTTCTGACATTTTTCTGTATTTATGCCCAAAATACCTGCAAGTAGCTACCAAATCCATCACAAACACACCTATCAGATAGAAGATTTGCATGGACGCGGGCAAAAAATCACGCCTAAGCAATAACTTAGAGTGCGAGTATAGATGTAAGGTTACGTTGCTGGAGAGAGGGGACTTCTTTTTCTGCGGAAAAAGCCACGGCTGGTTACGGCGTGCCACCGGCACCCAGCCAAGAGCCGCCTTCCAAGCCCCACCTCGAAATACACATACCAAAAAGAGGATACCCTTATAGGGTATCCTCTTTTTGGTGCGATTGGCGATATAGGATTTAACGAAAAATCCAGTAATAATGCGGTTTTACAGACATTCAAAAGCAGTATTTACCCCGGGTAGCTATGCTATAAACAATAGAATAATAAAACACAAAGGACATTTCATTGAAAAATGAGGTGTCCTTTGTGCTTTCAAATCATCTAACGGTGCAATGAAATTAAACTGTGGTGTATGAAATCATCTCTGGCAAACACAATGAGCGATAAGACCTATCAAACAAATATATTAACATAGTTAGCCACCATGTGCTGTTAAATAATAATTTAAGAATAAGTAAACTAGCTACTGCAGAGCGAAATATCGATGGTATACTGCTCATGAAGTAAATACTTGCGATTTTTTGAAAGACGCTGCGTATTGAAACACAATCTTAACTCAAAAATTGTTAATATGACAATGAAACAATTGAACCTACTCGTTTTGTCCAATGATGTCCAAAATACTATTGACTTTTTAGATCGAATATGCTATCATTTAAAAGAAAAATACGAACATGTCCAAAGAAGAGGTGCTAATATGAAATCAGGATTAGTTGTTAAACTGATAGAAGCTCATAGTTCAGGTAGCGAGGATGCATTTAAACAGGCATTGAATACCTTAGCTAGTGATGAAGAAAAAAAGGGGAATTCTGCAATAGCAGTTTCACTGCGCAATGCATATTTATATGATAAAAAGAAAGCTATTAATTTAAGTGATAGCCCTATAACAGAAATATCTTATTCTGCCCAAAGTGCAATCCCTATGCCCAAAGACAAAGATAGCACTCTAGATTTAATTGAAGTTTTCAACCCAAAAGTTACACTTTCAAATGTTGCTCTACCACAAAAAACACTTGCGGCATTAAGACAAATTATAGGTGAACAGAAATCAGTTGAGCATCTTACCGCTAGCGGTATCTATCCATCAAACAGAGTTTTATTTTGTGGTCCTCCAGGATGTGGAAAAACTTTAACTGCAAATGCCCTTGCAGGAGAATTGCAAATTCCTGTAGCCTACGTAAAGTTGGATGGTTTAGTATCATCGTATTTAGGTCAAACAGGGACTAACATAAGAAAAATTTTTGACTTTGTCAAAAATAAAAGAATAATGCTCTTTCTTGATGAGTTTGATGCTATAGCAAAAAAAAGAGATGATAGCAATGAGTTGGGAGAACTCAAACGTGTTGTCACAACACTACTTCAAAACCTCGATGCAATGCCTGCCAATGTATTTTTAGTAGCTGCTACCAATCACCACCACTTACTAGATCCGGCTATATGGAGGCGCTTTAATTCTTCTGTACTATTAGAGCTTCCAATAGACGAACAAAGAAAACAAATGATAGAATACTATTTTTCTGAGAAGCTACCTGAATTAAATGTAGACTACAAGACTTTGATTATTTTATCAGATGGAATGAGTGGAGCAGAACTACAAGGGTTTATGCAATCTCTGGCAAAACATTGTGTGCTAAACGAATTGAGTACAATATCTCAAAAAGAGGTAGCAGAAATTTGGTTACAACAAAATACTCTATTTATAAGCGAAAACAGTGATGACTATATGAAATCCCTGTATAAGTTAAAGAAGAATGGTGTTCCACTTAGAACATTAGAAGAAATAACTAATATACCCAAATCCACTTTAGATTATCGGTTCAAAAAGGAGGGAATAAGCGATGAGTAACAAGAAAGAACATTTATGGATTCCAGATGAAGAAGTCTCAAGATTAGATAAAAAACTCACTGCACGTACTAAGCCTAGGAATATTTTGGCATCTGAACATGGTCAAAAACTTAGCCAAAGCTTACAAACAATCAAAACTGCATTAGAAAGCTCGATACAAGATAACTCTCTTGTTGATATGGATTTGATTATTTTCAAAATAGAGCTCCCGAAAGGCGAAAAAATAAAAGATAAAAAAGCATTATTTGATTCCACAGGATTACAAGTTAAAGCAGTGAAAAATGAAAATAAGGCTATAGTTTCAACCACAAAGAGCCAGTTTGAATCACTAAAAAAAAGAGTTGATGCGTACACTCGCTCCGGAGCAGGAAAAACTCATTTTGATTATGTTGAAGATTTCAAACCATATATTGGTAACGAGAAAAATTCAACTGCACTACAAAGAACTACTTGTTTAGAAGAAGTTCCGGTCACTTTGGATATTCAATTGATGCTTGTTCCGAATTTAGATACGGATATTTATCAGCAGGCAATAAAGAAAATCGTAGAAAAAATTTCTGAAGACCAAGGCGAAGTGCAACAATACCCATATTTTTTATCCGACGGCACCCCTGTTATTCGTGCTATTATACACTCATGCTCATTATATAGATATGAAAACGACTCAGCTATTTACAGAATTGAGGAAACTGATTTTTTTAGCGCTGATGCGGCGTCTGAGGGAGCCATCGATTTGAATGATTTAGAGTTAGATGATTCTGTATCTATAGAAAATTTACCTATCGTGGTTGTTTTAGACTCAGGTGTTAGTTTCCCAAGAAATTTACAGCCATTAATTTTACAACATTGGAGAGATGATGCAACTACTGGCGGAGATACAGAACATGGTACAAAAGTTGCGAGTAGAGTAGCTTTTAAATATATTTCGGATCAGCTAACTAACACCAAAATTGTTCCAAGAACTCGTATAGTTGACTGCAACATACTAGATGGCAACGTTCCAGTAAATCTACTCATTAAGCGAATTCAAAAAGCGGTTTTGACTTTTGGTGAAATTTCCAAGGACTATAATCTATCCGCCAATGCAACTATTCCCATAGAGGGTGATGAGATGAGTATCGTGGGCTATGAACTAGATGTGCTACAACGGAAATTTAATATCCAATTTGTGGTTTCCGCTGGTAATCATCAACTATGGCGAAACGAAATATGTTTAGAGGATGTATTAGATGATGATGACTCTAGAGTTTCTGCGCCTGCTGATTCAATGCTATCTATCGTGGTTGGTGCAACTTCCGGTGAAACACATCCTAACTGCTTATCTGCGGTTAATCAGATAACTTCCTATAGTCGTAGAGGTCCTGGGTTTAATGGATTTTCAAAGCCCGACCTAACTGCCTATGGTGGCTCCATCGCTTCAATAGCTGGATCTGTTTCAGTGCCTCAAGACAAATATTCCCTGATGTTAGATAAAAATGGGAAATTAACTCCTGATGCTGGGACAAGTTTCACATCACCCGTAATTGCAGGTGACTTTGCAGAAATATTAACCATTGTTCCAAATCAAGATATTTTACTAACTAAAGCATTACTATACCATAATGCAATTCCGATTTGGGATGAAGACAGTATTACAGATGACGAACTATCCTTTGCGCATAATTTATATGGTAGAGGACTATCTAATGTTGATGAGAGTAAATTTTCATCAACTTCGAGAGTAACTTTTGTCAGAACAGGAACCCTTAATAAAACAACTAAGGAAAGAGTAAGTGTTTTTATGCCTGAAATTTTAGCGGCACAATCAGGAAAAAATGTCGCAAAAGTTACAGTAACATGCGTGTCTATGCCTCCTGTTGATCGAACAAAAGGTACAGAATATTTAGGAGCGTACATTCGTGCTTCTTTAAAGAAAAGCAGTTCAGCTGGAAACCTTATACCTGTGCAACCAAATTTTAAGGAAGGTCGCCATAAATGGGATGTTTGTCATCAATTTACTAAGCTATTCTCCACATTTGAGTCAGGAGATTGGCAACTTTGGTTAGAACTTTTTTCTCGGTGGGATGAGGAAGATATTGATGTGCCATATGCACTTGTGGTCACAATAGAAGATGTCAGCCAAACATTAGATATTTATAGTGAAATAGAAGCATTAAATCGATACCGACCAATCAACACACTGCGCTTACGCCATGATTTGCAAATATAATTTGAATTACTGCATCACTTTGTAGACAAGATTGATCTCAACTGAAAAGTTCTATCACCCGCACCCTAGTGGTGAGTGTTCTTATAGGATTTAGCAAAACTGCAAGCAAGAAAACGAGAGCATTCACTAGTAAATAGAAGAAAAAAAGGGCATAAAAAAGTCGACATGCTTAAATATGTCGACTTTTTACGTGTGCGGTTGGCGATATAGGACTTAACGGAAAACCCAGTAATAATGCGGTTTTACA